>CANJNZ010000123.1 GCA_947476045.1 Chthoniobacteraceae bacterium | reverse complement strand
CGCTGCACAGAACTTTGCAACTTCTGAGTGTCCATCCATTTGAGAAAATGCCTCTCCATGAACTACTTGCAAAACATGACTTCAACCCTTTGACACCGCAAGATTGCAACCAATTACTACTGTGGTAGTTACTGCCGGACACTCGTGTCTTCATTTAACTAATCCGATGTCAGACATCAAATTTCGCTGTCCGGAGTGTGAGCAGAAAATCCTGGTGGATTCTTCTGCTGCTGGCGTCCGTGTGGATTGCCCTTCCTGCCGCAGCACACTCATCGTCCCCGCGACAAGTGAGAGCCCGGTGACGGTTGCCGTGCGCCAGAAGGTCGCGTTGCCCGCAGGGGGAGGGGATAATTTTTCTGCCGAACTGGAAAAACAAAAGACGGAGCTCGAAAATGCCATCGCTGAATCTCTAAAGCTGCGCGAGCAGGCCGAGGCGGCCAGGGGTGAGGCCGAGCATGCCCGCGCCGAGCGTGAGACTTTCCGCAGTGCGAGTGAGAAGGCTGCTGGTGAAATGAGGAAGCTGCGCGAAGACCTCGCCGCTCTTGCCACTGAGCGCGACGGGCTGCGGAGCACTCGTGAAAACGGGACTTCGCAGGAGGCCCTTACGAAAGGGGAAGTTGAGAAATTGAAAGCCAGTCTCTTAAAAATCGAGCACGAGCGCGATGAGCTTACCACAAAGCTCGTGGCGATGGCGCATTTGCGCGAGCAACTCGGGGGACTTACCACCGAGCGCGGCAAGCTTGTTTTGGAAAACGCCGAGGCGCGTCGCGATACCGATGCGCTGCGCGGCGAAGTAACGTCACTCCAGAATCGCCTGAAGCAGGCGGAGGCACACTTGGAAGAGGGGAAGCAGCAACTCGCGGCTGTGCAGGCTGAGCGCGACGAACTTCTCGGAAAAGCGAGCGGCTTTGCGGCGCTGCCTGTCGAACTGGATGCCGCCCGCGCGGAGACACAGCAGTTGCGTGCGCAGATCAATGAACTGACCAGTTCCGTGGAGGCAGCGCGTCAGGAGCGCGATCAGTCAGCACTCCTTGTTTCCGAACGCGAGAAGTCTCTCGAAAAGATGGGCGAGACCATCGAAGCTGCCAAAGCGGAGATTGCCCGCCTGCGCGAGGAAATGGCTGCAACCTCCGCCGAGCACGAACGTCGCAAAGCGAGCGCCGATGAGTTTCAGGAAGAGTCCCGCGAACTACAGCAAAGGGTGGATGGTTTGCTCGACCAGTTGCACGCCCGCGAGCGTGAAGTAGCCGATCTCACCAAGGCTCATGAAGCCGCGAGCAAGCAGGTCGCCGAACACGAAGATGACCTTGTGGACTTGCGCGGCCAGCGGGAAGCGCTTGTGGCCAGTTTCGCGGCAAAGGAACGCGAACTCCAAACGGTGAAGGAGCAACTCGCGCAAGCAAAGTGCGTGAGCGAGGAGGCTCAGGGCCGCATCGACGCTGCAATACAGGAACTCAAGACGGCGCAGGAAAAAGCGCGCTTGAGCGAAGAGGAGCGCGGGCGACTGTCAGACAAGCTCACAAAAGCAGCCGCCGAACTCGGCGCATCGCAGGAACAACTCCGGCAGGTTCGCATCGAGAAAGAGCAGAACCGTTCCCGCGTGAATGAACTTCAGGCGCAGGTCGAACAGAGCTTTGATCAACTTGGCACCGTCGAAGCCGAGCGCGACACGCTCAAGAGTGAAATCGACGCAATGAAGACCGGCCTCGAGCGCGCCAAGCAGCACGTCAGCGTCCTGCAAGCGCGGCGCGACGTCATGCGCGAGGAAATCAACCGCCTCCGCGCCAAGCTCGGGATGCCGCCGGACGGCCCCGGCGTCTAAACCCCCGCCCAAAAGATCGCGTGCGCGAAAACGCGAAAAGGAACTGACAAACGCGCCCGCCGTCGTCATTCGTCTTGTCTCACCGCCATGCTTAACACGCTTCGCATTCTACTCGTCATCGTTTTCGCCGCCATCACGCTGCACGCGGAGGACGCAAAAGAACCCACGCAGCCCGGCGAAACCATCATCGTCACTGGCGGTGTCTCGCTTTGGGTGTGGGAGAAATGGAAAGCCTCGCCGCACGACAACTGGTGGGCCAACTTTGTCCGCGCCGCGCGCATCCGCATCGAGCAAATCAAAACCGCGCGCCCCGACCAGCCCATCACGTGGCTCGTCTATCGCCCCTCGTATGTCACACGCGGGAGGCAGGACAGCCGCGACTACACCGCGCTTGTCGCCAGCGTGCGCGACACCTTTCACATCAAGCTCATGTGGTTCGACAGCGCCAGCCAGCTCGTCAACTACCTCAACTACGGACAGCCCCGCGACCGCGTAAAAATCAACAACTTCGAGTATTTCGGCCACAGCAACAAAGCCTGCTTCATGTTCGACTACTCCAACGTCATAGACAGCGGCAGCAAATGCTGGCTCCACGAAAGCGAACTCGGAAAAATCAACCGCGGCATCTTCACCAGCGACGCCCTCGTCCGCAGTTGGGGCTGCTACACCGGCGAGAGCATGAGCCAGAAATGGCGCTCCGCCACCGGCGCTCCCATGTGGGGCTTCGTGGGAAAATCACAGTATCTCACCGAAGAACTCCCCGTGCCCGCCACCGCCATGGGCCGCTGGACGCGCTGACGCCCGACATTTTCCAAACACACCATCCACTCCGACGCCATGACGCTCCACGAGCTGCAAACCATCTACTCCACACCGTTCTTCGACCTCATCTCGCGCGCACGCGCCGCCTACTTGGCACATTGGAAAGAGAACGAAGTCCAGCTTTGCACCCTCCTTTCCATCAAAACCGGCGGCTGCTCCGAAGACTGCGGATACTGCGCGCAATCGGCCCGCTACAACACCGGCGTCCAGCGCGAGACGCTCATGACGCCCGACGCCGTGGAAGAAGTCGCCATTCGTGCGAAAGAAAATGGCTCCACCCGGTTCTGCATGGGCGCTGCGTGGAAAGGCGTGCGCGAAGGCGATCCCCGTTTTGAAAGCGTCCTCGAAAGCATCCGCCGCGTCTCCAAACTCGGCATGGAAGTCTGCGTCACCCTCGGCCAGCTCGGCGCAGGCGAAGCCCGCCAGCTCAAAGCCGCAGGCGTCACCGCCTACAACCACAACATCGACACGTCGCCGGAACATTACCCCAACATCGTCACCACCCATACCTTTCAAGATCGGCTCGACACCATCGGCCACATCCAGGACGCCGGCATGAGCGTCTGCTGCGGCGGCATCATCGGCCTCGGCGAAACCGAAGACGACCGCCTCAAAATGCTCGAAGTCCTCACCAACTTCAGCCCCGCGCCCGAGAGCGTGCCCATCAACTGCCTCATGCCCATGCCCGGCACCCCCCTCGAGGAACAAGCGCCCGTGGACATCTTCCAACTCGTCCGCCTCATCGCCACCACACGCATCGCGCTGCCGCGCGCAAAAGTCCGCCTCAGTGCCGGTCGCACCCGCCTCACCCGCGAAGCCCAGGCCCTCTGCTTCTTCGCCGGCGCCAACAGCATCTTCTACGGCGACAAACTCCTCACCGCCGCCAACCCCGAAAAAGACAGCGACCTCGCATTACTCGAAGAACTGGATCTCAAACCCCAGCGCCCCTTTGCCGAAAACTGCGACCGCATGGCGTGTCTCACGTAGCGGCACTTCGCGCAGTTTTCCTCGCGCAAAGACGCGGAGACGCAAAGAACGGGGAGCATTTGGTGACTAGTGAATGGTGACTGGTGAAAAGTCGGCAGGCGTGGGTCAGGACATAGGTAACACATATGGGTCAGGACATGGGTAACACCTGCCGTGGACTTTGGTTACAGTTTCATGGTTGGTTTTGGTGTGTCAATGGGGGTGTTTTCGGAGCTGGGGGTGGCTCCCGAATTTGGTGCGGGCG
>CANJNZ010000122.1 GCA_947476045.1 Chthoniobacteraceae bacterium | reverse complement strand
ACAAGCAGCTTGCACTGCCCGGCACGCTGCACAGAACTTTGCAACTTCTGAGTGTCCATCCATTTGAGAAAATGCCTCTCCATGAACTACTTGCAAAACATGACTTCAACCCTTTGACACCGCAAGATTGCAACCAATTACTACTGTGGCCTGCCGGACACTCGTGAAAGCGAACCAATTGTTCTGCGTTCCGTAGGACGGAGGCGCATCGTTGATGCCCTGATAAATGCCGGCGATCATGTAAACGATGAGGCTGTCCACATCGAGCAGACGCTCGAAAGCCGGGTTACGAGTGCCGTCGGGATTGAGTCCCTGCACTTTCATATATGCAGCGTTCGTAGTGAGACCGGCCTTCGCGGCATTGTGCAAACGGACCCACGAATCAAACGTCCCGTCCTTCACCGCTGTGCCGCTGGTATTTTCGAGGCCAACCACATCGTAGTCGCTCTCCTTTCCACCGAAATACCGCTGACCCAAGCTCGCGCGAACACGCTCCTGAGTGTTGTAGAGCCCCCAGTATTGGCCGTTGATATACAGATGACAGAAATCGCCGCGCGCACCGGGCTGACCGAGCGCGAGCTGATTGGAACGCGCAAATTCATCGCGAATAAAATCGGTGTTTGCATCGTGCGTGTAGTGCCATGATGCGATTTGCTCACAGCGCAAATCGAAGCGCGCAGTGCTCGCCGCACCCTCGGGGCCGAAGAGCGGATAGTCGAGTTCCGCCGCGCCGTAGCGGCCTCTCGCGAGGATGTGAAAGGCGTGTTTGGGATTGTCGGAACTGCGACTCGCGCCGCCGCGAATGCGAATACCGGCGTTGATTTGGAAACCTTGATCGAGACCATCCGGGTCCAGCAATTCGACGGAAACCGGGCGCTCCCAATCGTCGCCGCGCTGATAGGGATTTGCGTAGATTCCCAGTTCCGGATCGAAGAGATCCGGCAGATCCATCACGAGCGAAATGGTGGGAATGCTTTTTAAGTCGCTGCGGAAAGTCGGGCCGTAGGTCGGCGAGTTCACGATGCGTGTATCCATGCCGTAGTCCACGATGTGATTTCCCCATGACGCAGGCCATCCATCCTGCGCTTTTCCATCGAGCGATTGCTGCTGCACATCTGCGAGAAAAACGTAGCTGCGAGTCACGATTACCGAAGCGAGCGCACCTGCTTTAAACGAAGCAGCACGAACGACGCTCGTTTTTGAAATGGAAATCGGTGCAGCATATTCATCACCATGCGTCTCGGTGGGAGCCGAGCCATCCAGCGTAAAGCGGATGACGGTCACCGGCGTCGCGCTCGTGAGTGTGAGCATGAAGGGCGCATTCACAAAGCCGTGGCGTTTGCTGAAAACCGGCGCGCTCGCGACTTCTGTGAAGGGGGTGGAATTCGCAGCATTCGGCGTCGGCGTCGTGAAGTAGCGTGCGCCCGCGCCAAACGAAATCCCGGGATGCTGCGCGGGAAATGGAAGCGCGCTTACGAGCGTTCCGTCCGGCCTCGTGAGCGCAAGATATTCGCCGTCCGCCGCGAGACTGAAATTGGTGTGAAGCTCCTGACCTGCGACGCGCCGATTTTTCGCAGAGGCGAAAACAACGAGGTAGCCACCGGGTGCGATATTCACAGCAGGGAAAGTCCACTTTTTTGGAAGAGCATCATCATCCGTGAGGTGCCAGCCGGTCAGATTGACTGCGGCACTTCCGGAATTGTGCAGTTCGATCCAATCGGGGAAATCGCCATCGCCATCAGTAAGCACCTCCTGACCAGCGGCCATGAGTTCGGAAACGGAAACACTTTGCGCCTCCATGGAGGGTGCGATGAACGCAAAGGCGAAAAAGACTGCGATGAGCTTGAGCATAGTGGTTGGGCCGGAAGGAGATGAATATTGGTTTACTCCAGGCGAAAGGCAACGATGTTGGAGCCTGAAAAATTAGATGAGCCAGAAAATGTTTTGTGCCAGCCCGCCTCTTCCTGCGAACTTGCAACGTGCCTGACTCATTCGATGATCTATTTGCAATGGCTGCGTCTGCCCCGCCTCCGGAGGCAGCGCCTGTAAAAAAGGAGCCACGCATTTTTTCCGTAGCCGAGGTGACCCGCGCCGTGCGTGGGGTGCTCGAAGCGGCATTTGAAGAAGTGTGGGTGGAGGGCGAGGTGAGCAATTTCCGCCAGCAGGCGAGCGGGCATCAATATTTCACGTTGAAAGACGCGGACAGCCAGCTCTCGTGCGTGCAGTTCGCGCGCGGCACATGGCGCAAGGCCGTGCAGCTCGCCGACGGGATGCTCGTGCAGGCGAAGGGGCGGCTGACGGTCTATGAAGCGCGCGGGCAATATCAGCTCGTCGTGAGTCTCGTGCAGGCGGCGGGTGCGGGTGCGTTGCTGGCGAAATTTGAAACGCTCAAGCGGCGGCTCGCTGCGGAGGGATTATTCGACGAGGAGCGAAAGCGTGCGCTTCCAAATTTTCCACGCACGCTGGGAATCGTGACTTCGCCCACTGGCGCTGCGCTACGCGACATGCTCAATGTGCTCGCACGGCGCGCACCGTGGCTGCGCGTGATCGTAAGCCCCGCGCGCGTGCAGGGCGAAGGAGCGGCAGCGGAGATTATAGCAGCACTCGATGATCTAAATACGCTCGCAGTGCGCGGCATTGCGTCGGTGGATTTGATCGTCCTCGCGCGCGGCGGCGGAAGCATCGAGGATTTGTGGGAGTTTAATGACGAGCAACTCGCACGTGCGATTGCAGCGTCGGCCCTGCCGGTAGTGTCAGCAGTAGGACACGAAATTGATTTTACCATCGCAGATTTCGTAGCCGACCTGCGCGCACCCACCCCCAGCGCCGCTGCGGAACTCGTAGTGCCCGACACCGCGGAATTGCTGCGAATGCTCGGACAGGAGGAAGCCTTTTTGCATCGGCACGTGCTCGCGGCAGTGGAGTCTGCGAAAACACAACTCGCAGGGCTGGCACGCAGCGCACTGTTCCGCGAACCCGCCCAGCGCGTCGAGCAGGCCATCCAGCGAGTGGATTCCGCTGAGCAGGCGCTGGCACGCGCGGTTCTCGCGCAACTCACAGCGCTCAAACAACGCGCGGACGCTCTTGCAGCTTCATTGCGCCAATTTCGCCCCGATCAACGACTCGCTCTTCTACGCGAGCGTCTTGCGTCGTTCGGCGTGCAGATCAGCGAGCGTTTCGCACGGCACATTGCAGCACGACGAGAACGACTGACACGGACCAGAGACGTTCTTCGACTGCTGTCACCAAAAAACACGCTGGAACGTGGCTACAGCGTGACGACGAATGCAGAGGGCAAGTTGCTGCGTTCGGCGCAAGGAATAGCGGAAGGTTCTTTATTAGTGACCGAACTGCGTGATGGAAAAGTGACGTCTGTCGTCAACAACTCTAAGCCCGGCAAAAAGGTAAAGCCGCGGAAGACGGCTGAGTAGGTATTGGAAATCTACAAAAAAAGCGCCGGCCTCTTGCGAGCACCGGCGCTTTTGAAATCGTTGAAAAAGCGATTACAGCTTCGGGAAAAGAACCTTGATGTCCGAGCCGCTCAGCCAGTCGCCATCCACGACGAATGCGTTTTTAGTGGGCTGGTCCGTGCGTTTCACAAAGTAGTTATTGCCGTCCTTCTTGGTGGCGCCGACCTCGCCGTTGCCACCATGATAGATGACCACCGCTTTGGTGCCCTTCCACACGCCGCCTTTTTTACCCGGGTCCGTCACGTAGGTGGGATTGCTGTCTGTGCCATCGGCAAATGCATTCGCCAGCACCGGCCAGCGCGAGCTGGACGTGTCGCCAATGCCGACCACATAGACCCAGTCCGATTCACGCACCTGCACCTTTTTGGCCGTGGCGTCGGTGTTGGCCTGCGGCGGCTTGCACCACTCGGAGGCGCGATT
>CANJNZ010000121.1 GCA_947476045.1 Chthoniobacteraceae bacterium | reverse complement strand
TTTAGCGAACCACATCGCGTCTGCGAGCACGTTTTTAGGCGGAGGGTCGATGCGACGCACCATGAGCGAAAAGCCCGCATGACCTGGAACATCGCGGATTTCGCAGAGGGCGCTGATTTTCGCATTCTTTATGAGTGCGCGGCAATTTTTGCGCGCCTCATTGCTGCCGCAGTAAAGCCAGACATGACGTTCAAACGCTCCATCCGGTGTATCTTGAGCAAATCCAAACCAGCCGATTTCCGCTCCAGACTGCGATCCGACGTGTTCTTTGAGATTCCGCCTTGCCTGATGCTGGTGGGCTGTGTTGCGATCAGACAGTCCGCATATCTTTAGCCCCATCCAAAAGGTGTCGGGAGACGACTCCCATTCAGCTTGCCATTCCAATTGTTCGATGGGGAGTTCCGCGTTGGCAGCCGCTTGTTGGAGGGTGGCGAGTGCGAGTCGCAAATCACCACCGGAAGACAGCGCGTCGAGTTCTTGGACGATATTGTTGTTCATAATTTTTCTTGCTGCGCTGATCTTGAAGCTCTCCAGCAGCCCGAAGAAGTCGATCTCCCACGGGCTTGTCGGAGCCGAGTTGAGTAAGTCACCCCAGCTTTTCGGCGGAGAATAGCGCCATCGTTTGTGTTTAGGCGCGTCTTCCGGCAGCCAAGGATCGGCGCCCAACGTGAGATAATGAACGCTGCGACCACGGAAATGATGTTCTATCAGTTGGCCATAGTTCCCATCATCGAAAAAATTTGGCCCCGGTGTTTGCTTCGTTTGAAGGGCTGCGCCGGTCTTGCACTCGACGATGTGAATTTCCCCGCAGACTTCGATCACGAGATCTGCGCATTGGTGTGGTTCGACCTCAGTGATCCAGTTCTTATCATCAGCAAGTTTTTCGTTCCCCAAAATACAACGGGCGAAGCGTCTTTTGAAATCAGGATCTCGTTCGATACACAGCGCCATTGCCGCGACTGCGAAGCGTTCACGCTCTTCGCGTTTTTTTTCCTTCACTGTGTTTTCCAACGGATCTGCGGTGGGCGCTTCACAATCCGCATCTTCGGGCTTCTTGTCGTTATCGTCGTTGTCAGACAACAGACTGAGATAGCTGCTTCTGCTGAAAAGTGTGCGCAGGGATGGTTTCATTCTTCTTGTCCCCATTCTTCTCGTTCGATTGCTTGTGCTTCAAGTGTGGGCAGCATTTCCGGTGGGATCAATTTACCAAGTGCGCGGCGGTGGCGTTCCAGAGTCCGCAAGTGACCACGTTTTACGGCATCCATGTTTCCATGCTGCGCAATTTCATCACCGACCATTGTCGCGACTTTCCGGATGGCGCACAACACGCCGATGTAGCTGCGAGCAATATTGCACAGCGAGGCCCTCAGATAGAAATCACCTGCCGCCATCGGATGTTCAGGATGGATAATCTCGAAGTAATCGATCGCGTTTTTCCAATCCGCGTGCGCCATGCAGTATTCGCCCAGTGCCGCGCCATAGTAGCTGGCTTCGGGATCGAATGCTCCTCCATTCTGAAAAAGACAGTTATCCCATTCATGGTAATAGCGATTGGCCCGCGTGGTATCACCGGTTTCCAACCAACTCTTCATCGCGTGCCAAGCGAACTCAGGAGAAATGCGGCCACTCCGGAAAAATTTCGCGGCAAGAGGGTAGTCGTCATACATGGCGGCGTAGAGCCCGAGGATGTGTGAAAGTTTTAAAACACGCCGCTTGGCCTGCCGCATGACCGCCTCCTCCAGCATTGGCAGCCATCGCCGATACTGCGCAAACATCCCGACCGTGATTACAATTTCGAGAAACACTTCCGGCGTGATCACTCTTTGTCGGGTCAATTCGCGGCACAATGCGAGCGCCGGTTTTTTCATACCCATGTCGCGATAACCCTTTAGTTTTTCACACACGTCGTTCGTTTGCTGAAAACGCTGTCGCTCGGGGTATTTCATACTATTTGCTGACGTCGCTCAATGTGTGGGAGGTTACTTGTTTTTTTCCACGAACGGCAAGGCGGAGGTTTTATTGTTTCGCCGTAGTTTTGAAACGCACCAAGAACGATATGCACCTTTCCAAATGGGTGTGATTATTGACGCCGGCGGCGCGCACATTTTTCCATCGCCATACGGCGCGCATTATTTTGATTTTACCACCCTCTCGAGACAGAGACTTCCCCAGCCTACGTTAAGTAGGGCTGGGGAAGTCTGTCTCTCATGTCTCTGGGAGACTTTCCTGACAACCCTAGGAAAGTCTCCCGGGAAAGTCTCAAGTCTCACTCACATGGTAGGCTGAGGATGCCGGGAAATGAGTTTCTCGGGGTTGGTTCCGCGCCGCGGATTTTTCCAGATATGAAGTTCGCCGTTTTCAATGAATTGCTCTAACATCGCATCAGCCCAGTCTCTCCCCAAATTCCTCGCCATCGCATCAGCCAACAATTTCTTTTTTGGAATCGTTCCATTTAACGGAATCAAATCCATTAAATGCTCGGGTTCTTTTGGCTTCTTTTTTTTATTCTTCACAGCCTCTGCTGCCACCTCGACTGCCGCGAAATCTTCTGGCGTAGCTTCACGCCAGTAAATCCCGTCCGATGCGTGGCAGAAGCATCGCGTCGTTTCGACTACGTGATCCTTATCAAGCCAGCCAATTCTGGAGCCACGTTTGGCGGCGATGAATTTGAACACGTGACTAGTATGGGTCGAGTCAATGACAAGAATCGCGCGCGCCCAGTTGGTCACGTCGGCCGAGCCTGCACCAGCATACATCCAGTCCGTGCCTTTCCATTGGGAAGTGTCTCGGTTATTGGTTTTTGGTGTGTGATGGTTGATGATGCACGCAACTCCATACTTCTTGAGAAGCGGATTCAATCGCTCGCGCAAAAACGGTATCGTGAACATCGGATTGCTTACGTCGCTACCAAGGTATGCCGTAAGATGGTCGAGCCGCACTAGGTCGTATTGTTTGGTTTTTAGCTTGTTATCGAGATAGTCCATGAATTCATTCCCAGTCCGATCCGCGATGGAATCGTAGAATACATTTTCACGCACCTTCGCGATGTCATCGGGGCTTAACTTCAACCCTTTGATTACGCCGTCCCGCATCTCGGCAAGATCTTCATCGTCATTCTCCGCTTGAAGGGTGAGAATTTTGAGCGGACGCGATGGCTTGATGCCGAATGCCTCACGTCCTAGCCCCCATAGAATATCCTGCTGCGCGCTGGCCGATGACTTGCCAATCCCAGATGGGCCGACGAATAACATTGCGCCACCTTTACAGAGGAAGCGATTGCCTAGGAGGTTCTTCTGGGGATCCGCTGGACCAGTCCCGATATCCATGAGTGAAATGGGTGGCTCGGTGCCCGTCTTCCGAATGTCCAAGGCTGTCCCGTCAATGGCTGGCGCTTCGTCGAGGGCCGTCAGAAGTTGTTTGATGTCCGGCCGCGCTTTGTAGAACCAATCCGAGAGCTCATCGTAGCCTTGCGGTATCTGAACACGACGCACGTCAATATTACCGGGCACGTGAACAGCGATCTGGTGGATCCACTCGTCTCCCGCTGCAGTCGGAGCCCATAGGTAAACCGATTGGCAGTTTCGCGTATGGTGGCCGACCATTTCAGCGCCTTCAACGCCGCACGCAACGATCGTGATATAGAGCTTGTCGGCGACATTGAACCAGTTCGATTCGCCGAACGCGTTGATCATGTTGAGGCGGTCCAATGGATTCGCGAAAACGATAGCCTTCGGCGCATTTGGATTCCCATCGGCGAGCACTCCCGCTTCGGAGCCTGCAGGGTAATTGCACCACTCCCCCTGATTTACAGCGTAGGTGCAGCCGACGACGACGACTCCGCGTGCGTCATGAACCGGGAAAGCCAAGGAAAGTCCCTGCTGCGGGGTATCAACGATGCCGAGCCGACCTTTAGCATGTTCGATGCGCAACAGTGATAGCGAAAGCCCAGTGCGATTGTGAATATCCTGAATGTGCTCATCGGTGACCTTGTTTACGAACACCTGCCATTGATTCGTATAGTCAGGCAGCTCCACGGTGGCGCTGGGGACCGTTTTCAAGGCAGT
>CANJNZ010000120.1 GCA_947476045.1 Chthoniobacteraceae bacterium | reverse complement strand
CCACGCTGTTTTCCTCGGTAGCGTTGGGTCGCCCGTGGCTGCACGATCACTCCGCAGGCCCGGCGCTCGGACACTTCGAGGACTTCCTCAACGTGCCTGACCGCTTCACGTTTGCGCGCCGGGCCTACCATTTTCCCGTGGCTACCTCCGTTCGAAGCTCGACGGGCTTTGGCTGACGTTTGCGGCGCATGTTGATGTTGAGCGACTCGACGATGAAGGAGAACGCCATGGCGTCATAGACGTAGCCTTTGGGCACTTCGTGGCCGAGACCGTCGGCCATGAGCACGAAGCCGACGAGGATGAGGAAAGAGAGCGCGAGCATCTTGATCGTGGGATGTCGGTTCACGAAGTCGCCGATGGCTTTCGCGGCGGCGAGCATGAGCATCATCGAGATAACGATGGCGAGGACCATGATGGTCATATTTCCTCCGCCGTGTGCTTGGGACTGGACCGGGGCGAGTGCAGCTTGCGCTTGCGCGAAAGCATCGGCTGCGGCTGGTGGCACGGTGCCGAGTGCGACTACGAGCGAGTCGAGCGCCTGACGTGCGGCGAGGATGTTGGCGGGTTCGCTGTGGGTGGCTCCGCCGACGAGGCCGACTGCGGTGATGACCGAGTCGAGCGAGAAAAGGATGTCCACAAAAACGATGGTGATGATGATGTTCGCGAGCTTCGGTTTTACGTTACTGCTCTGTTCGTGCTCCGCGCCTTCGAGTGCGTGGTGGATTTCCTTGATGCTTTTCCAGATCAGGAAAAAGCCGCCGGCCAGCATCACGAGGTCTTTACCCGAAAAGCCGTGTCCGAGCAGCGAGAACAACGGGTGGATCAGTTTTGTGAGAAGAAAGATGAGGCTCAGGAGGAGGATGCGAGTGACGAGCGCGAGCATGAGGCCGATGGTGCGCGCCTTTCCCTGCTGCTCCTGTGGGAGTTTCCCGGCGAGGATGGAGATGAAGATGATGTTGTCCACGCCGAGGACGATTTCGAGGATGGTCAGGGTGAGGAGACTCACCCACGCATTGGGATCAGATAGCCAGTCAAACATGGGCGCGGAGGATCGCGAATAGCGGCGCGGTGTAAAGTGAAAGCGGCTCGACGCGATGGCGTGCGCCGCGCAATTTGCCGCTGATGAAGCAGAAGCTGAAAACCCTGAAAGATTTCGCATTCTCCTCCGTATTCTTAGTCAAGTCGAAGTGGGCCGGAAGCCCCCGTCCTATTTTCACTCGCCAAGTATCTATATTATGAAACGCCTCATTCTGCTGACATTTCTGTTGTGCGTCTCCTCTGTTTTTAGTGAGGAGGCGGCACCCGTTGCGCGAGCTTTCGAACCGCCGCCGCTGACGGCACCAACTGCGGTTGATTATCCTGCATTGGTGGCGAAAATTGCGGCAGCCCGAGATGAGACGGGTGAAAGGTTGCGCAGGCAGGGAGAGTCCGTGAAATTGCTTACTGATGCACGGCTGCTTTATTGCCGGAGCTTCGTGGAGCTGGCCGCGCAATGGATGGGGACGGGATGGGATTTCAATGGCATCACGCAGAAGCCGCGCGAAGGAAAAATCGCCTGCGGATATTTTGTCACGACGCTGCTGCGGGACGCGGGTTTCGATGTCGAGCGATCCAGACTTGGGCAGCAAGCCTCGGAAATCATCGCGAAGACGATGACGACGCGTGAGTTCATCCGTAGTCGCAGTGAGGAGCCGCTGGATGCGTTCGTGAGTGCGTGTCGCAAGCATCAGCCCGGGGTCTATCTGGTGGGTCTGGATTTTCACACAGGCTATCTCGTGAATGACGGGACAGAGCTTTGGTTCGTCCATTCGGCCTACGGAAAATCAGCGCAATATGTATTGGTGGAAAAGGCGGGAGAATCCGCCTATTTGCTGCACTCCAAATATCGGCAGGTGGCTTTCCTGACCGAGGACAAGGGCTTCGTGCTCGGCTGGCTGACTGGTAAAAAATGGGTGACTGCGGGCGGCAGATGATGCGTTGAAAGTGAAAGCGGCTCGACGCGATGCTGTGCGCCGCGCAATTTTCCGCCGATGAAGCAGCCAGCCGTATTTTTGGATCGCGACGGGACGTTGATGGAGGATGTGGGATACATCGGCGATCCGGCTCATGTGCGTTTGTATCCGGGAGTTTCGGAGGCGCTGCGGCGGTTGAAGGATGCGGGGTTCCGGCTGGTGATTGTGACGAACCAGAGCGGGATCGGGCGCGGGTATCTCACGGTGGAGCAATATGAGAGCGTTCATGCGCGACTTGTGGAGTTGCTGGAGCCGGGCCTGCTCGATGCGGCGTATTTTTGCCCGGAGCATCCGGAGACAGCGACGGAACGGCGGAAGCCGGGCGCGGGAATGTTGCGCGAGGCGGCTGCGGAGCACGGGCTGGATTTGTCACGGTCGTGGATGATTGGCGACCGCGAAGGTGATCTGCTCGCGGGACGCGCGGCTGGAGCGCGGGCGGTGCTGGTTTTAACGGGAATCGGCGCGGAGTCGGCACAGGAGAATGCACACTTTGTTGCCAAAGACCTTGCCGACGCGGTGGACTTCATCTTACGAGATTCGGGTGCCAGCTAAGATCGCAGTCGTCATTCCTGCTCGTTTTGCTTCAACCCGCTTTCCCGGGAAGCCGCTCTTCCCCCTCGCTGGAAAGCCGATGATTCAGCATGTGTGGGAGCGTTGCACGAAGGCGAAAGGCGTCGAGCGCGTCATCATCGCCACGGAGGATATGCGGATTGCGGAAGCTGCGTTTGGCTTCGGCGCGGAGGTCGCTCTCACTTCAGAAAAATGCCGCAGCGGCACCGATCGCGTGGCTGAGGTTGCGAAGAAACTCAAAGGCTTCACCCACGCCATCAATGTGCAGGGCGACGAGCCGCTCGTGGACCCCGGCACGATCACGAAGCTCGCAAAAGCGATGGCTGCGTCGCGCGACATCGCCATGATTACTTCAGCGAGCGTCTTTGAGCCCGGCGACGATGTGACAAATCCCAACGCCGTGAAGGTCGTCGTGGATCGCGCGGGCGATGCACTTTATTTCTCCCGCTCACCGATTCCCTTCGTGCGAAATGAAACGCCCAGCCTGCGTTTCCTGCGTCATCAGGGCATTTACGGCTACACGCTGAAACTTTTGTTTCAATTCGTCGCGTGGAAGCCGACTCTGCTCGAAATGGCTGAATCACTCGAACAACTCCGCGCGCTGGAAAACGGCGTGAAAATCCGCGTCGTTCCCGTGAAACACGTCAGCGTGGGCGTGGACACACCAGCGGATGCCGCAGCCGTGACTCCGCTGCTGGAAGCTTTATTGAAGAAGAAGTAAGACCACCATTTTCCTACTACCATGAAATACATTTTCGTTACCGGCGGCGTTGTCAGTTCCCTGGGCAAAGGGCTCGCTGCTGCTGCGCTCGGCACGCTGCTCGAACATCGCGGACTCAAAGTCACGATGCAAAAACTCGATCCTTATCTCAACGTGGATCCCGGCACGATGAATCCCTTCGAGCATGGCGAAGTGTATGTGCTCGACGATGGCGCGGAGTGCGATCTCGACCTCGGCCACTACGAGCGTTTCACCAACTGTCTGCTCTCGAAATCGAACAGTTCATCGAGCGGTCAGGTGTATGAGTCGGTGATCAAAAACGAACGCGCCGGAAATTATCTCGGCAAGACCGTGCAGGTGATTCCGCACGTCACCGACGAAATCAAGCGCCGCATCTACCAACTCGGAAAAGAGCAGCCGTGCGATGTGCTCATCACCGAAATCGGCGGCACCGTCGGCGACATTGAGGGCCTGCCATTCCTCGAAGCGATCCGCCAGTTCATCCAGGAAGTCGGCGACGACAATGTGCTCATCATGCACGTCACGCTCGTTCCTTTCATCAAGGCCGCAGGTGAACTGAAAACGAAACCTTCCCAGCAAAGCATCGCGAAGCTCCGCGAGATCGGTCTTCACCCCGACGTGCTCCTCTGCCGCACCGAGCACCCGCTCAACGAGGATGTGCGCCGCAAGCTCTCGGTCTTCTGCAACGTCCCGCTCGATGCCGTCATCGAAGGACGAGACATCGACGACACGATCTACCGCGCGCCGCTGTTGCTGCAAAAAGAGAAGCTCGACGAAGTTGTCTGCCAGCGGCTCGGCATCCAGACGCCGCCCGCCGACATGAGTGACTGGGAACGTTTCGTGAAGCGCATGGTGAATCCAAAAAAGCGCGTGCGCATCGCCATCGTCGGAAAATATCTCGAACACAAGGACGCCTACAAAAGCATCTACGAATCCATCTATCACGCCGCCGCCTCGCTCGATTGCAAAGCCGACATCGTCGAGGTGGACGCCGAGTTTTTGGACAAGGAAAATCTCCCCGAGCGTCTGCACGATGTCGCCGGAGTGCTCGTGCCCGGTGGCTTCGGCGAACGAGGCACCGAAGGCAAAATCCTCGCTGCGCAGTTCGCCCGCGAAAGTGAAACGCCCTACCTCGGCCTGTGCCTCGGAATGCAAATCGCCACGATTGAATTCGCCCGCAACGTCGTGAAGCTCGAAGGCGCGAACAGCACCGAGTTTGATCAGAAATCGCCACACCCCGTGATTGATTTGCTGCCCGAGCAGAAAAAGGTGAGCCGCAAAGGTGCCACGATGCGCCTCGGCACATGGCCCACCGTCATCCGCGAAGGCACGAAAGCGGCGAAGACCTATGGCCGCACGGAAATCCGCGAACGCCACCGCCACCGCTACGAATTCAATCAGGAATACCGCGAGCGCATGGAGGGCGCGGGCTTCGTCATCTCAGGCACATCGCCCGATGGAAAACTCGTGGAACTCATTGAACTGCGCGACCACCCGTGGTTCCTCGCCTGCCAGTATCACCCCGAATTCCAAAGCAAGCCCAACGCGCCACACCCGCTCTTCAAAGGCTTCATGGCCGCCTGTCTCGCCCACGGCAATTAACCGATTTTTGTGTAACTTTCACGGGTGTCCGGTTGATGCGCGGTCGGTGTTTTGTTAGCAGCGAAGTTTGCGTGAGTTGCGCATGAAAATGGATGTCACGCATTTGAATTTCGGAGTGGCTCCGTGGACGATGCCGGCCCATGAACTCCGGCCGCTACATTCTT
>CANJNZ010000119.1 GCA_947476045.1 Chthoniobacteraceae bacterium | reverse complement strand
GCGGTGCTGGTGGCCTCAGCACGCGGCAGCCACCAGAGCGTTGCGAGAAAAAGCAGCAACCAACGCACAGCCGCAAGGCTCACGGGGAAAATGCAGGGTTTCTTCGGCGCAATCATCCGCCGTGGAGGCAATCAGCTTGTGAGAAGAAATGCGAGCACGGGATTGCGCGGATGGTGACGAAAGACTCGTCATTGCCAAGGCGAGTCTTCATATTCGATCCTCTTGAAGGCTCTGCGTCCGCTGTTGATCCTGTTCTGCCTGCTCATGGCCGTGCTGCCGCGCGCCCAAGCCAGCAGCACGCCGCTCGGCATGGCAGACTTCGCCAGCATCCATGCAGAATTTGATTCTTGCTCCGGGACGCCTAATGCACTCAGCGCATTGGACAGGGTTTTGGTGCGCCAAAACCCGTGGTCGGCTTTTGATCCGGAGGGGTTATGGGGTTGTGGTGAAAGCAACGGCACTGTCCTTGATTGGATTTGGAACAAAGGAGCACGAGTTGTTGATATGGGCGCAGCGGGAATCCGCGGAGCTACTGTTGGCTACGTGGAAGTAGTCGGAACCGGACAGGTTCCGATGCACTATTACGCCCAACGACGCGCAGAAGCGTGGGGCCAGCGAATTGGCCGGGCCATAGGTGGCACGCAAGCTGTTGTAGAGACTATTGGAGGCACAGGCGCGGCAGCATTAGGAAGTGGGGCGACGCTGACAACTGCGGGAGTGGCGTCACCAGTGAGCGTGCCACTCGCAGTGGGAGGAACGGCTTTGGCTATGCACGGAGCGCACTCTTTGCGTAACGTGATGAACTTGGAGCCGGTTCGAGAGCCCGGTGGTGGTGGCAGTGCAGAGCCGAGTGCGAAAAATACTTTGGAAGAGAATCAAAAGAAGGTGCCTAATCCTGATGGTTCTAATGGCAAAGCAGACCATCAGGCCGCCGTGGAAAAGATGAAAAAAGACTTCCGTGAAAGGTATCCCGCCTCCGAAGGATACGAGGTTCGTTCAAACCAATCCATAAAAGGGGAAACGGGATTAGATCGTCGCCCCGATGCAGCAGCGGTAAAAGATGGCAAGGTGGCGGAAGTAGGAGAAGTGCCTAGGCTGAACAAGGATGGAACAATGGTTCCGCGCGAAAGAGCAAAACAGCAACAATACGACGACGCGGGATTAAAATCCACCTTCAAAGGAATCCCAAAATAGAAATCATATGGCAGAATTCCGATTTTACGTTGCGCCTGATGATCGCATACAAATTCTCCACGATATTCTCAATGACGGAAGTTTTTCGGTGACGCCGAATCTAAATTTTCCGACCAGTGTCCCCATAACTTATAAATTATTGACAGCCGATCTCATTGAGGCTGTTGAATTGAATCCGCGAGTTTATATCACTGGGACATTTTCCTCTCCATTGTCACTTCAACGAATCGACAAAGGTGCCTATGAAGGAACATTTGTGGTCGAGGATACCCGTGGAGGGCCGTCTTTATCGCTTACAATGCCCGTTGGTAAAATTGAGAGTGAGGTGCGAAAGATACCCCCCTCTAGTCTGTTTCAGCCACCGCAAATGTGGGATGAAAAACATGTCCGTTTTGTTCCAGCTCCTGATCGGCTGAAACAAGCCTACAAAACTCTAAAAATGATTATTGGCCGCCGCTTGTGTAAGCTATCACAGTGTCCAACATGCTGGCTTGGAAATACTGCTCATAATCTTTATGATATGAAACGTGCGGCTATTCTCGTCGATGGTAAATGGCGGACCAATATAGGAAGCCAATAGCTTGCGCGCACCCGCTATGGCTACCTCTATTAGAGAACGCGCAAGTCGTCGATCTCGACTACAAAGTTCTTCGGCGATGACTCAATCAGCGTTACTTCAAAAGTTAAATCCGAACGGCCTTCTTCTTCGGTCCAAAGCGGTTGACGCACCGAAAATCGCGCGGGCACACTATCACTCACGACAACAGTATCAGTGAGCTTCCAAGCCTCTTCGGGCAATGCAATCAAGTGGCGCCCATAATTTTCGACTACAGTTTTTAGATCATCGGCTGTCATCCGAATGCCTTTCGACCGGCGCTCAAGCTCTTCATATTGGCCGTGGACAAGCAATAATGTGAGTTCGCGAAGAAAATTCGTTGCTAGGAGTGGAAGCTCAGTTTTCATTGGCGGTTCCCCGGAATGCGAGTTGGCGTTTCTTTGGTTACTCCTAAACTCTCGAAGTATTTGTCCGCACGCTCGACAGACGATCGTGCTGCTGACTTATCGAGACCCGCTTTTCGAAGTGCCTTATATCCAATTCTACGTTCAGCCCCGTAAGTTCCACCTCCTGCTTGGCGTTGAACTTGAGTGGCCTTATAGTGAGGGGAGCCAACTCGCGTTGATGGTCCAGCCAACTGTTCACCAGCGGCTAGATTTGTGTCGTAACCAGGAATGTCTCTTACTGCTGCATCTTGGATTGTGTGGTGAGCGTCTTTCAGTCCAGCGTCACGAAGTTCACCCACGGTGCGGCCAGCAGATGCTTCGCTAGCCTCGCCTACGGCTTGTTCGGTCTTAGCAATGTTTCGCGCTGATGTTGCCACTTCGCTAGCTGCCGACGCCTTGGTTTCGATATTTGCCACTTCAGCAATCCTGCTCGCGGATGCCAATTCCTCTGCTTTGCTAACAGCATTGCCAACCTCTGCAGCCGTCCCTGCTTTTGCCACCGCTGTTGGTGCAACTGCGGCAATAATATTGCCAACAACACGCCCTTTTCCCCGATTTCCGCTTTCCCATGTCTCGCCGATTGCTGTAGTCGCGGCATCCCACGTCTGAACAGGATGCGCTACAACGTGAGCAACCCCACATACGGTGTTAATTGGGTGCCGAACGACATGGTATGCGCCCGAGGCCACATCAACAGCTGCATCGCCGTATCCCACGAAGACCTGCCCCACTTCATACATGTAGTCCGTGAAAGCATTGAGTCCCTCTGGGTCGAACTTCGACCACGGGTTTTGGCGCACCAAAACCCTACTCTGCGAATCTTCCAGACACGATAACAGCCGTGGAAAGTCGGCAGTGGTCGGTGTAGTAGCCGTGGCGACGGCACGCGGCAGCAAGGACGGCAGCCAGCAAAGCAGAATCAGCAGCAGACGCAGAGTGTGCAACAGACCGAAGATGATTAGAATGTGCCGATATGGCGAGACTTTCGTCGCAGAACTCTGAAAGTGGTATTGTCCGCTTTACCGCTTGCTGCCGCGCTCTCTGGGATGGAAGCGTCTATGCGCATCTTTCAGGTCGGTAATTGTCAGGTGCAGGTAGCGTTCCGTGGTTGTCAACGCGCGATGCCCCAGCATCTCCTGCACATGGCGGAGGCTGGCGCGGTTGCGAACCAGATGAGTGGCACAGGTATGCCGCCAAACATGAGGCGTAACACGTTTGCCCACACCGGCAAGTCGCGCATATTTGCCCACCAGATCATCAAGCGTCGTTCGCCCCAGCGGAGATGCCTCCAAAGAGATAAAAAGCGCGGTGTGTGGATTGCTACGCAGAAGTCTGAGGCGAATCTCACTCACGTAGTTCTGAAGATACGAACAAGCGATCCCCGTCAGCGGCACTACACGATCCCTTCCGCCCTTGCCCCCATTGATCCGAAGCAATTGGTCTTCGATATTTACGTCCGAAACCCTCAGATTGAGCAGTTCGCGTTTGCGCACTCCCGTGGCATATAGCACTTCGAGAATCGTCCTGTCACGATAGCCGAGCAATGTGCGTGTGTTAGGCGTTTCAATGATCAAAGCTGCTTCAGTAGGACTGAGAATTTCACGGGGCAGGCGATCTGGTTCGTGCATATATTCGATCCTGTCAGCCGGGTCGTCCTGTATGAGTCCCTCCTTGCGAAGATATTTGAAAAGTGCTCGAACCGTGCCGAGCACCCGATTGATCGTGGTCGCTGCGCGTGGTCTGGCGCGTTTGGACGGATTTTCAAAAAGCCATCGTCGAAATACAGCGAGAGTCAGATGGGTTACGGATGCCGCATCGGTAATATTTTGTCCAAGTAAGAACGCCGCAAATAGTCGAAGGTGGCTTTCCTGTGCCGGCCATGCGTAAGCCGAGTAGCCGCGTTCACGCCAGTGCTGATGATAGCGGCAGACGAACAGGTCAATGGATGGCGTAACTTGGTTTCTCGATGACATCTCTTCAGCGGGGTTCTGTAATTCCTGCCGCGCTGGCGGCGGTATTTGAAACGACTGCCCGTGGATGATGTTGAGTGTGCATTGCCTTTAGCTCTACCGATGCAACATGGGTGTATTGCTGGGTGGTCACAAGTGACCGATGACCTAGCAATCTTTGAACGTGAACGATGCTTGCACCGGCAGCGACCAGATGTGTGGCACAGGTGTGCCGCCAGACATGAGTGCGGCTCGCAACCTCAATGCGTGCTGAGCAGATGTAACCTTTCACCATGACAGCGACGGTTTGCTTGGTAATGGGCCTGTGAGGACGAATCGCGCCGAGCCATAACGCCTGTCGTCCCATGCCATTCTGACACCAAAAATTGCGCGCTTCTGAAAGATACCGCCGCAGGGCAGCGCAAGCGCGGGCACCAACAGGCACGAATCGCTCCCTTGCACCCTTGGCGCACCGAACCCGAACCAATCCTAGGTCAAGGTCCACATCATCCATGGCAGCTTGCGCAAGCTCTGCGCAGCGCATTCCGGTTGAGTAGAACATTTCGAGAATGGCTTTATCCCTCAATCCCTTCTTCTTTTGAAGACATGGGAGTGCAAGAATTCTCCGCGCCTGCTTCCGTGTGAATATAGTCCGTGGCAAACGAATTCCGAGTTTGGGAGGTGTCAGGACTTCGGACGGATTTTCTGTCAGAATCCCAACTTCCGTGAGCATTTTCAAAAACCGCCTCAACGCGAAAATTTTAATATGAACGGTGGAAGCTGCATAAACTTGGCAACCAAGCCAATGTTGATAATCGCGAATTTGACCACGGGTGACACGGCGAATGTCGGACAGGCCCGACTGTGCGAGCCACACCAAAAATGTATCCAATCCATGCAGCCAAGTCAAAATCGTTTGTGTTGAGAGGCTGCGCAATCGCAATTCCTGCAAAAATGCATCGCGCTGCTGCATAAAACACTCCGGTAAATTCATGTTCTCACCGGCTCTGACGACACGAACGTCTTGCGTATTCAATGAGAGCGGCGCTCACTTGCTCGGGTCTACATATCAAGTGAATCAAACCCTCGAAATTGGTGATTTTTACGATGGGTGAATTTTGCTCGACGAATCCCGCGGGATTCCGATCTAATACGTGCGTTCAAAGTAGCGCAGCTATGAACCCTCTCTCCATACCTCTGCCCGTTGCCGTGAGACGACAGGGTGAGATTATCGGCATCGTTGCCGGTATCGTGTGCTTTCCCGTCGCGCTATACGTTGGTGCGATGGAGGGGCTGTTTCCTAACGGGCCTGCCGCACTCGTTCTGCCCATCGTAATTCTGACAGCGCTTGCAGGTGCAATCGCCGGTCTCACTGCGGACGAGAGCAAAGTGCCCGACATTGGCGGTGTGCCGCTTCGCGTAGGGGCGCGGGCAGGTTTTATTGCCTCACTGGTTGCCGGGGCGTTCACCGTTCTTGCCTCCACATTCCATTCTTTTGGAATTGGCTGCCCTGCGAGTGTCGAATCCAACTTCGGAATTTTCAGACTTCTTCTCCCGTCATCGCCCGCGTCACGCGTCATTGTGCTCGCGCTTCTTGCGCTACCACCTTCGCTTTTCTTTGGTCTCACTGGGGCGCTGCTTGCAGGGATGCTGAAAACGCATCCATCCACTTCGGATGGAACCGCATCAATAGAAGTCCCGCTACAGCAAGAACGCAGCGTGGTTTTCCTCGTCGCCCTGCTACTCACACTCGCGGGTTACTTCTCGCCGTTGCTATTGGTTTTCAAACCAAAGCCTGCGCCCGTTGTTGTCGCCGCTCCTCAGCCGGTGCAGCCGAAGGCAGAGCGACCAGTTACGTCGCTCGCACTCACTGCGCCTGCTCCGCCGAAATGGCGTTATGAAAAGCCTGTCGCATTCGACACCGCCGAGGCGGGGCGCATCGTAGTCAAGGAAGAGCGCAATCTTGGTGAAGTCGAAACTCAGATGCCCGTCGCCATTTCGCCCGATGGACT
>CANJNZ010000118.1 GCA_947476045.1 Chthoniobacteraceae bacterium | reverse complement strand
TGCCCATGCGCAACCGAATCCTAGCCGCCCCCACAGTATCAGGGACCGCCCAAACCGTGCAAATGTAGTGCAGAAAAACCGAGCCCGCCGCCTCGGAACCCGCATGAATGCGAGATCAGCCTCCGCGAACTGCGGAACTTGGGTTAGCGATTACACAGCCGCACGCTGGCCAGGCATCCTCGACGAAATGTCGCCCAAAGCGAAACTGACTCCGTCACAAGAGCGCGATGTGCGGTTATATGTCGCCACTGTTTCCAAGATGAACTGAGCAACACGCCTCTCCCAGTGCTCCGGCGCTCAATGGTTGAACATGAATTCCTTCGCGTTGAGCAGCGCCCAGAAGATGTCGGTGAAAACTTTGGGCTGATCCGCAGCGGTGGAACTCCAGTGCTGCGCGAGTCTGCTCAATTCGGATTCGGTGGGCTGGCGGCCAAAACAGCGTAGGTATAACTCCGTGGCGATTTCGCGGGGCGGCGTGTTCTCTTTCACGAGCCGCTGCACCACGCCGCCGCCGTTGATTTTCGTTTCGACGGTGTCGCCGTTCAAAAGGTGGAGCGCCTGGCTGAGCGTGGGGCCGACTTGTTCGCGGGAGCAAATTTGCTCGCGGTCGGCGCGACCAAACGTCGTCAGGAAGTAGTTCGACGTTTTCCCGTCGGCAATTTCCACCGCGCGTGCGCCGAGCGGCAGGCCGCGATGCTTGTCCTTCGTTTCGGTGGCCTGCGTGATGCAGTCGAGCATCACTTCGGCGCGCATCCGCCGGATGGTTGCGTGGGCGAAATTACGGTCGTCCAGTTCGTTCGACTCGTTCACTCGCGTGGTGCGCTGGTAGGTCGCGCTGTTGCAAACATCGCGCACGATACGTCGCAAGTCGTAGTTGTATTCGACGAGCTTCGCCGCGAGCGAGTCCATCAGCTCCGGGTTGCTCGGCGGATTGGAAAGACGCGCATCGTCCACCGGCTCGACGATTCCCCTGCCCATGTATTGCGCCCAGACGAGATTCGCGATGTGTCGCGGAAAGAACGGATTCTTCGGCGAAGCCACCCAATCCGCGAGCACCTGGCGTCGGTCCTTTCCCTTCGTATCCGGCGCATCTTCGCCGAGGAATTTCGGGGGCACGACTGCGCCGGACACGGGATGCTTCGAGTCGCCATTGCCGGTGTTGAAAACGATCTTCTCCCTCGGGTCCTCACCATTCTTCCGCCCGACCTGCGTGAAGAACGCCACAAACCCGCGATAGTCCGCCATCGTCCACCGATCGAACGGATGATTGTGGCATTGCGCGCACTGGATGCGCGTGCCGAAGAACGCCTGCGCCGTGTCCTGCGCGAGTTTCAGCGGATCGGTTTCGAGCTGGTAGTAATTTGCCGCCGGGTTCTCGAAGTTCGACCCGTCCGCCACCAGCAACTCGCGCGCGATTTCGTTGACGGGCACATTTTTCTCCAGCCGCTCGCGGATCCAGTTGTAATAGCCGAGCACCGACTTGTAGCCGCCCGGCTGGTTATTCTCCGTCCGCACTTGCAGCAGCTCGCTCCACTTCAGCGCCCAGATGTCCACGAACTCCTTTCGCTGGAGCAGCTCCTCGATCTTCGCAGCGCGCCTCCCCGGCTCCTTGCTCGCCGTGAAAATTTTCACCTCCTCCGGCGTCGGCAGCGTGCCCGCGATGTCTATGCACACGCGGCGCAGGAAAGTCGCATCGTCGCAAATCCCGCTCGGCAACATCCGCAACTTGTCCAGCTTCGCATTCACAAAACCATCCACATAATTCCACTCCTCCACCGTCGGCCTCGTGTATTGCAGCCCCTTCGGCACCACAATCACCTGCGTGCCCACCGTGTAAGTGTGATAGCGCGCCATCACAAATGCCTCCCCCCGCTGCCCCGTCGTAATCTCCCCCTCCTTGTCAATCTTCGCCGAGCCGTCATTGCTGCTCAGAAAAAGACACATCGCAGTCACATCGCGATCCGTCCCGTCGGAATACCGCGCACGCACAGTCAGCCGGAATTTCTGCTCTGGCGCCTCCAGTAGCAATTGCTTCGGCAAAATCTCCACGCTGATCGGCTGCACCACATCCGTCTTGTCATTCGGCGCACCCGCCTCCAGCCAGCGGAGAATGCTTCGCGCACTCTCACTCTCCTTCGTGAACAACTTTCCCCCCGTGTGTGGCGCCTCGCCCACACATTTCGTAATCACCATCGAGGAATCCGGCAGCGCGAGATTGATGCGACGCCCGATCATTTCCCGCGTCAGCCGGAAATAATCCCCCTCCGGATCGTAGCCAAACAGCGAAAGCCGGAACCCGTCCTTTCCTCGCGAAGACCCATGACATCCCCCGCTGTTGCACCCATTGCGCATGAAGACCGGCATCACATCATTGCGAAAAGAAACCGGCATATCCTCCCCCGCTGCCTCCACCTTCACCGGCACCTGCACCGACTGCCCCGCAAACTCCACCCTCAGCGAAGTCGCCCCGTCACCCAGCGGCAACACCGTCCCATCCACCACCTTCGCCACCTTCCCATCCGCGAAAGTGAACATCGCCTCCCGCGTCACATTGCGATGCACCCCATTGCCCTCAGTGAACCGGCACACCAGCGACTGCCGGTCGCGGAGAAACTTCAAATTCACCTCCGCCGGAAACACCTCAAACCGCTCCGCAGCAAAAGCCGTCGCAGCCGTGGCAAACACAGCCAGAAAAATCAGCGCAGCATTTTTGTTCATGGGAAAAAATAGCGTCTGCATAACCAAACCAAGCAGCCGCCCATTCCTTTGCCCTCAATCCGCCCCCTCCGCAAGCGCGACCAGTCTTCATCCGGCCAAAAAAACTGGCGCGTATTACACGCCGGACACCGTGCGTTTCCTATGCAGCCACGTGGCGGCGACGGCGGCGGAGCAATCCCGCGGCGGCGATACCCAGCATGGTCGGCGTGGCCGGTTCCGGGACGGTGATGAATTCAATGTCGAGCTGCGGGGCCGACGCTCCATCAACCGAGGAAAAGCTGATGGTGTTCACGCCGCCCGTCAGACTCGTAAAGAGCCAGCCGTTGTTGGCCGCGCCGTCCACCCAAGACTGCACCGTCTGGCTCACGTCGAGAGTGAACACACCCGCGCCCACATTCGTGGTGGCAATGGCGTTCGCGTCTCCGAGTCCCACCGTTTCATCGAAAGCCGAGACCGCTTCGACGTCATCCGTCTGCACACCGCCGACGAAACCGGACCATGTCGCCGACGTATCGGACCAGCTCGACAGCATCCGGTGAATCTCAAAGCCGGACCCCGCATCCGTGACGTTCATCTTCAGCACTGCGGAGGTGATCTTCACGCCGAGCGGCACCTGCGAGACACCTGCACCGAAAATATTGTCGAACCGCAGCAACGTCTGCGTGCGTTGATTCCCTGCACTGACGTTATCGTCGTTGGAAACCGTCACCGTCGTCGCCGTCGCGGAGGTCGCCACCCCATCCTCGCGCAATTCAATGTCGTGCGCCCCCGTATAGCCGCCTGTGTTCTGCTTAAAAGACACCGCCTGCAACGTAGGCGCACCGGGCGCGAGCAACGTGAACTTATCAATCAGCTTTCCGTTCTGCTCAAAGTGTTTTGAAGTCAAATACGTCGCATTGCTGTCCACGATGCTGAAGCCGTTATTCGTATCGCTGCGAAATGCCGTCGTTAAAGCCGGGGCGGGTCCAATAAAAGGGCCCGGGCTGGCGAGAAACGGGTCCAACGGTCTTCCACCGGCACCATCAATCACATACTGCTGCCCGTTGAACGTCATCCGGTCGTAGTTGTGTGTGTGCCCGCTATAGATCAGTGGCACCTTGTTTGCCCCGGAGGAAAAACCCCACTGCAAGTAGGTGTTGTTTCCATCCCCGCTGGCAGGAGTGTCCGTGCTGGCGAAAGGCGGGTGATGCGAAACGACAATATTCCAGATACTGGAGGACGCCGCGAGCACTCCGGCATTCCCGCTTGGCCCCTCAAACCACGTCCTCTGCGCCGAGCCCACCGCCTGCCCGCTGATGATGTCACGCGTGTCCGTGCTCAGCATGAAAAAGTGCAGATTCCCCCGCACCACGTCGTAATACCTCTCATTCCCCGAACTCGTAGAAATCGCCGGGTCGCTCGCGTGCGTCAGGTCGAAATAATTCTCGTATGCCGTCGTCGTCCCGGCGGTCTTGCTGCCGATTACGTCGTGATTCCCGATGACTGGGTAGAAATTATTCGTCGCCGCCGTCTGCACCGTCGGGCTTGCTGTCCCTTTGATGAACGAGCCATACACATTCCCCACCGCAGTATCGAACTCCGCCGTCGTCCCGCCATTCGTCGTCGTATAAATCTCGTCACCCACGCTGATGATAAACCCGGGGCCGAACGTTTTCAGCCGGTTCGCCACCGCCACCTCCGCCACCCCGTTCCCGTAATCCCCCAACACCGCAAAACGCGTATCCCCCGGCGACGCCGCAGGGGCGAGAGGCGCAGCCGCACTCTGCACCGCCACACTTGGCACCGGACTCGTCATCGCCGTTGTCAAAATCCCCCCGCTCAAATTGCCACCGACATTCGGCGTCAGCGAAACCTGCTGCAGCGCAGTCGCGTTCGGCGTCATCAGCGCAAAAGAATTCCCGCCATCGCTGCGAATCACCTTCTGAGGTGCCGGCCCCGAGACAACGCTCCTGCTCACATGACGCTTCGTTTTCGACAAAATGCTCGCGGAATTTCTCACACGCCCGCCATTGCCGGAAAAAATCCCGTCGCCGCTGCCGGACAAGTTGCCGCGCGGATAATTCCCTGCGCCCGGCGCGGCAGTCGTCGTCATATTCCACCCGACCCCCGACACGATCCCGCTCCGCACACCGCCAGCCACTCCATCGAGCAACACCCCTTGCACAGTCCCCGCCTCCAGAGCACCCGCGACGTCGCGCACTTCCGCACCGGGCGTCACCGCGTGAAAATCATCCCCGCTTGGCACATTGTAATAGCGTTCATTCCCCGTGCTGACGGGACCCTGCTGGAAACTCAGGGCGAGCGGCTCCAAAACCTCCGGCCTTCCCGCGCTATCCATCAAATCCGCATTCGAAAACTTCAGCCCATTGGGACTGCCCGCCGTGGTATCCCGTTTCATCACCAAGCGGTGAATCGCAAGCACCGCCCTCGCCGCCGCATTATCTCCACGCAAAGCAATGCCGCGCGAAACCGTGATGCCGCCCACATTCTGCTTCAGCGAAAGCGCCAGAACAGACGGCAGCACCGGCGGAAAGAACGCCTCACCTCCCCCTGCAAACAAGACAGGCTGGAGCGCGCCGATGCCATCCACCAAAGACAAATCCTCCTCCCCCAAAAAAGGCGTATAGCCAATCGCAGAACCTGCCCACAACACCCCGAGAACCAACAAAACAAACGCCACCCGCCCCATGCCACCCGTTTGGAAAATCAACCGCAGCCGGCGGCGCGTTGCAAAAAGCCCAAAAGAAAACCCCTCAAACCTCCGCGCAGCAAAAGCCATCGCAGCCGTGGCGAACACGGCAAAAAAATCAGAACAGCATCTTTGCACATAGGAAAAAGTGGGGGCAGCAGCAACAAACCCGCCTCACGCTCCCTCCCTTACCCCCTTTTCACCCAACCGCAAGCGCAGCCGATACCAACTTACTTCTCCCTCTTCATCTCCGCCTCGATCCGCTTGTGGATTCTCTTGGCATCCTTTGTATCCGAGTGGTCGGCCCCCAAAGTCTTCCGCATGCCACTTTCCGCCCGTTGAATGAAGACCAACGCCTCCGGGAATTTCTTCTGCGCTGCAAGGCACTGGGCCAGATTGAAGCAGGATCGAAAAACATCGGGATGCTTCGCACCCAGCACTCGCTCGCGGATGGCGAGCACCACCCGATGCTCCTTCTCCGCCTCGCCAGACTTGCCTTGGGCAGCCAGCACGGCGGCCAGATTGTTCCGGCTCTTCAAGGTATCGGGATGTTCCGCACCCATCACACGCTCACGGATGGCGAGCACCACCTGATGCTCCTTCTCCGCCTCCTTATGCTTGCCTTGGGCATCGAGCACTTTGGCCAGATTGTTCCGGCTCGACAAGGTATCGGGATGTTCCCCGCCCTGCACGCGCTCGCGGATGGCCAGCACCGCCCGATGCTCCTTCTCCGCGTGTTGCCTCAAGTCAAAATGACACCGGAGCGGTAAAAAGTTGATGTTTCGTTGCCTCATAACTGCTGACACTGTGGAAGACTTCGCTGGCTGGACCAGCCAGCGAGCGCTTTTCGGGGGGGGCCTCATCCGGCGGCGGTGGCTGGTGCAGTCGCTCGGGTTCGCAGGATTTTGCGCAGTTTGCGTTCGATGCTTCGTTTGAGTGCGAAGGGGTTGAGTTGCGCGATCTGTTCTTCGAGTTGCC
>CANJNZ010000117.1 GCA_947476045.1 Chthoniobacteraceae bacterium | reverse complement strand
TGCGCCATCCATCCGGCTCCCTCGCATAGCGTTCATCAATTCGTGCAGCCGCATCCGGCCTGCCCAGTTTAAGTGTGTTTCCTCCCATCCCTCCCTTTTATCTCTTTTCCAATACTTTGTCAGCTTGTTTGTGGAATGTGGTATTAGTTACATGACGGTAGCGCCTACAGGTCGAAGATTTTTCCGGGGTTGAGGATGTTGTGGGGATCGAGGGCGCGCTTGAGTTGCTTCATGAGGGCGAAGCTGGATTCGCCGATGGCTTTTCGCAGGAAGGGTTTTTTGGCGAGGCCGACGCCGTGTTCGCCGGTGATGGTGCCGCCGAGGCTGACGGCGTAGTCGAAGATTTCCTGCATGGCGAGTTCGACGCGGACCATTTCGGCTCCGTTTTTTTCGTCGGTGAGGAAGGTGGGGTGGAGGTTGCCGTCGCCCATGTGGCCGAAGGTGCCGATGAGGAGGTTGTGGCGTGCGCCGACGTCCTGGACGAAGCGGATCATTTTCGCCAGCTCGCTGCGGGGAACGGTGGCGTCTTCGAGGATGGTGGTGGGGGAGACGCGGGCGAGGGCGCTGAAGGCGGTGCGGCGGGCGCTGGCGAGGCGGACGCTTTCCTCGGCGTCGCGGGCGATCTGGACGTTGGTGGCGCCGCAGGCCTTGGCGATGTCGGCCATTTGCAGGGCTTGGTCTTCGACGGCGGCGGGGTGTCCGTCGGCTTCCATGAGGAGGATGGCCTCGGCGTCGAGCGGGAGGCCGATGTGGGTGTAGTCTTCGACGCATTTGATGGTGATGCGGTCGAGGAATTCGAGGGTGCATGGGATGATTTTGGCGGCGATGATGGCGGAGACGGTCTCGGCGGCGGCGTCCATGCGGGCGAAGCTGGCGAGCAGTGTTTTTTTGGCGGCGGGTTTGGGGACGAGTTTGAGGAGGACTTTGGTGATGATGCCGAGCGTGCCTTCGCTGCCGATGAAGATGTCTTTCATCGAGTAGCCGGCGACGTCTTTCACGCATTTGTTGCCGAGCCAGACGATGGTGCCGTCGGCGAGGACGACCTCCATGCCCATGACGTAGTCGCGTGTGATGCCGTATTTGAGGCCGCGCAGGCCGCCGCTGTTTTCGGCGACGTTGCCGCCGATGGTCGAAATTTTCATCGAGCCGGGGTCGGGCGGGTAGAGCAGGCCGTTGGCGTCGGCGAGTTCGGAGACGGTGAGCGTGATGGTGCCGGCTTCGACGAGGACGGTGAGGTTTTTTTCGTCGAGTTCGAGGACCTTGTCCATTTGTGCGAGGCACAAAATGATGCAGCCGGGAATGGCGAGGCTGCCGCCGCTGAGGCCGGTGCCGCTGCCGCGCCCGACGACGGGGATGCGATTGGCGGCGGCGTATTTGATTACGGCGGAGACTTCGGCGGTGGTGTGCGCCATAACGACGGCGGCTCCGGTGCCGTGCATGGCGGCGGTGCCGTCGTAGCCGTAAGCGAGGAGATCTTCGCGCGAATGGAGGACGCGCGCGGGGTCGAGCAAGGCGGAAAGGTCGGCGACGAGATTTGACATGGTGGGGTTTCTATGCGGCTTGTGTCTCGCCGTGCAACTTTCTAACGCACGCAATCTCCGCAAAAATATGAAGACGCTCCTGTTTGTTATCCTGCTCATCACCGTGTTCACCGTATTTTTCCGAACGACATCGCGGGCTGCCTACGAGACCGCGCCGTTCACAGTTCAGGAAAAAGACGGCGACTACGAAGTGCGCGACTATCCACAACTCACAGTGGCCACGACGTTCCAAAAGAGCGATGCGGACGGCGCGTTCATGCGGCTCTTTCGCTACATCCAAGGTGCAAACGCGGACTCACAGAAAATCCAAATGACGACGCCCGTTTTCATGGATTCGCAGAAAGAAGGAACGGGGATGAGCTTTGTGCTGCCGCAATCGGTCGCAGCAAAAGCACCTGCCGCCACCGCGAACGAGGTGAAAGTGACGAAGCGCGCGGCGGCGAAATACGCAGTGTTTCGCTACGCAGGAAGAAAGTCTGAAAAGAACGAAAAGGCGTCACTGGAGCGATTGCGCGAGTGGATGAAGAGCAAGGGACTCAAGGAAACAGGCACGCCGACTTTCGCCTATTTTGATCCACCGTGGACGATTGGGCCGTTCCGCCGCAATGAAGTGATGTTGCGGATGGCGAAGTAGCTGGCGTCTGTTTGCGCTTCCGTCGCGGGGTGTCTTTTGGGCATCGTGTGCTCATGCGTCGCATTTCTGTTGAACTCGGTTCGCGTTCTTATTCCGTGCTGGTGGGCTCCGGTCTGCTCGGCGGGCTGGGGTCGCTCCTGCGTGCTGAGGGGCTAAAGCAGTCGGATACGTTTGTGATTACGAATGCGGAAGTGGGCGGTCTTTATTACGAAAAGGTGCGCGCGGAACTGGCTGCGGCGGGTTTCCGCAGCGTTGTGCGGCATGACATTCCGGCGAGCGAGGAGGGGAAGAATTGGGAGGAGTTTTCCAAGACGTGCGCTGCGATGCTCGCGGCGTTTCCCGATGCGAATGCGGTGCCGCTGGTGCTGTTGCTCGGTGGTGGCGTGGTGGGCGACCTCGGTGGATTTGCGGCGGCGGTGTTTCGCCGTGGCGTGCCGTTTGTGCAGTTGCCGACTTCACTGCTGGCGGCGGTGGATTCGAGTGTCGGCGGAAAAGTGGCGGTGAATTTCGGCGGGGTGAAAAATATCATGGGGGCGTTCAGTCAGCCGCGTCTGGTGGTGTGCGACCTCGATATGCTACGCACTTTAAGCCCGCGCGAAGTGCGGAGCGGGACAGCGGAAATTATCAAATACGGTGCGGTGTGCTCGGCGCCGTTGTTCGAGCAATTGGAGCGCGGTGATTTGGAAAAGCTCCTCGCGCTCGATACGGATGTGCTCACGGATGTGGTGGCGCAGTGCGTGCAACTCAAGGCGAACGTGGTGCAGCAGGACGAGCATGACAAACTAGGCATCCGCAATGTGCTGAACTTCGGCCACACCATCGGGCACGCGCTGGAACTGAGTGCGGACTATTCGCTCACGCACGGTGAGGCGATTTCCATTGGGATGGTTGCGGCGACACGGATGGCGGTGAAGCTCGGCTTGGTCGGCGTGGATTTTGAGCATCGCCTGTTCACGCTGTTTGAGCGCGCCGGTCTGCCAATGTGCCATGCGGACAAGCCGGGTCTTTTCGACCGCATCGTGCGGGCGATGCAGATGGACAAAAAATTCCGCGACGGAAAAAATCTATTTGTTCTGCCGACGGATGTTGGTGCGTGGGCCCCGCGAGAAAATGTGGACTGGGCGCTCGTTCATGAATGCGTGCGCGGTGTGCTGGCGTAGCACTGCATTTCCAGAGAGAGGGTGACACTGGCACGCATACGGCTTAGACGCTGCCGCCATGACAGCCCTTACCAAACTCCAAACCAAGATTTTCGCCGACGGCGCAGACAAAGCCGGAATGGTGGAACTTTACCGCAACCCGCTCATCAAGGGTCTGACGACGAATCCAACGCTGATGAAAAAAGCGGGCATCTCGGACTACGAGGGCTTTGCGAAAGATTTGCTGCTGACAGTGACGGAGAAGCCGGTGTCGTTCGAGGTGTTTGCTGATGAATTTGACGAGATGCGCAGGCAGGCTCTGCGTATCCGCGATTGGGGAAGCAATGTGTATGTGAAAATCCCGGTGCTGAATCCGCGCGGGGAATCGGCGGTGAAACTGATCGGCGATCTTGCGCGTGATGGGGTGAAATTGAACGTCACGGCGATTCTCACGGAGAAGCAGGTCGGGGAGGTTGTCGCCGCACTAGAGCGTGATGTGCCGGCGGTGGTTTCAGTTTTTGCGGGACGCATTTCGGATACGGGCTGCGACCCGATGCCCATCATGCGCAATGCGCGCAAGATGATGGGACATCTGCCGCACGCGGAATTGCTCTGGGCCAGCGTGCGCGAAGTTTTTAATATCTATCAAGCCGATCAGGTGGGTAGTCACATCGTGACGGTGCCGCATGATATTTTGCGCAAGGCCATCGAGATGTGCGGGCGCGACCTTGATGATTTGTCGCTCGATACGGTGCGGATGTTTGACCGGGATGCGAAGTCGGCGGGTTTTAATCTGAGCGCTGCACCAGTGGCGTAGCTACGGCCTGGGCGGTTCCTTGAGTGCCTGCTGAAAGCTGACCAGATCAGGATTGCCGGGTTTGATTTCCAATGCGCGTGCGATGGCTTGCTGTGAGCCTGCGAGGTTGCCGAGTTCTTTTCGCGCCTGTGCTAGAAGGAACCAGGTTTTTGCATCGTCGGGTTCCACTTGCAGAGATGCGAGGAAGTAGCCCTCGGCTTCGGGCCAGTGCTTTCTTTGAATGGCGATGATGCCGAGATTATTGAGTGCGCCGTCGTGGAGGTGTCCTGTCGAGCGACTGAGGTCGAGAGCGCGGGCGTAGCATTGCGAGGCGCGCTCGTGGTCGCCGCGCAGGAGCCAGACATTGCCGAGAGCAAATGCGATCTCAGCGTTGTCGGGGACGTAGGCGATGGCGGTTTCGAGATTGCGATGGGCGTTGGCGAGGTAGGCATCGGCAAGTGCGGCTTTGCCGAGGGAGCGGGCGGCTTGTGCGCCGTCGGTGGCGCGGAGTCCGGCTTTATAAAAATCGAGCGACCACAGTCCGACATCCAATTGCGGTCTGGTGACGAACCACACGCTGCCCGCGAGCATCACGAGATACACAGCGACGATGCGCCACGCACGAGTTGCGATGCTTTCCCACAGCAGCCAAAGTCCGCCGACGCCGATGAGCAAAAGACCGGGCGCGGCTGCGAGGCGGTAGCGTTCGGTGATGAATACGGGCATCAGTCCCACCATGTGCAGCAGCGAAGCCGCGATGACCCAGCGGCTGCGTGGCCAGCGCCATGCGCAAAGCAGCAGGGCGGGCAGTGCGAGCGCGGCGGCGAATCCAAATCGCAGGCCGGGCGCGACGGCATTTTCGTCGCGGAGGAGTTTCAGGATTGCGAGGTCGTCGTATTGGTAGGCGTTCCAAAAGTTCGCAAACTTGACGCCCAGCAATTTCACCCATGCGAGTGGGTTTTCGCGGATGTATGACTGACCTTTCTTTTTCCAGTAGGTGGAAACCTCAGATCGCTTGAGTGGATGACCGGCTTCTTTTTCTGGAATGCTCAGAGAGTCGCGAAGTAATCCGTCCTGCGAAGCACGGAGACCGGTCGGAATTTTTGTGTAGCCGGTGGCGGTGGCGTGGTTGCCGAGGTAGAAATTGAGGCCGTCGTGTGCGGAGAGGAGCACGGGATCCTTGGCGACGAAATGATTGTGAATCCAAGCCGGCGAGCAGCCCGTATAGAGTCCGCCGACCAGCACAGCCACAGCTCCAGCCATCGGCAGCACTCTCGCTTTCAGCGCACGTCCGCGTCCCACGGTGAGCACGATCGCTACGATTACGAGTGGCGTTAGCATGAGTATTGTCGCCACGATCATCGCGAAGAATCCCATCAAGAGTCCCATCAAGAGCCAGGGGCGCCACCACGACACACGTCCGCTTTCGTGCGTCCGCACGAGCCAATACACTAACCCCCAAAACGCACACACCACCCACGAGGTCGGCATCAAGATAGCCGAGAAAACCTGCGCAGGAGTAAAAGCCGCCCACGCCGCCGCTGCCAGCACGCCCACGATGATGCCGCGTCTATTTTCCTCCGCACCGGCTCCGCCGAAAATGCGCCGTGCGAGCAGAAAAAGAAACATCGCCGTGAGGGAGTGGAAACCCGCTTGAAGCTGGCCGACGAGATACGGCGAATACCAATGGTCGTATCCGCCGCTCAGCGAGTAAAGCCCCGCCAGCGCGTAGGCATAACCCGGCAAGCCATAGTAGGCAGTCCCCGGCGCATTGGGTTCGCCAGCCCGCCACGGCAGTTCGCCACGGAGTTTCAGCGCCCAATCGTTGTAAAACTTCATATCGTCGCCGTCGGGCAGGAAGTGCCGCGAGTCGGCGATGAAGTTCAGAACCACGAATTGACAGAGGAACGCGGCGAGAAAGACCCACACCGCCAACGGAACACGCCGGAGCAGGTCAGGGATGGATGTAGATTTTTCGGCCATTGGTTAAGCTTTTTTTAAAATGGGTGTGCAAGTTGGCAGCGAGGCTGCTTAATTCGGCTGCGTCTCCACGAACTACTCGCGGAGACAAACATAAACAACAAACCGAAAATAAAACCATGCTACAGAAACTAAACACCAAACGCGGGGGCTTCACCCTCGTTGAAATCATGATCGTTGTCGCAATCATCGCATTGCTGGCCACGATTGCCGTTCCTAACTTCCTGCGCAGCCGCAAACGCTCACAGGCCACACAGATCCTTGAGGATCTCCGTCAAATTGATGCGGGTATTGACCAATACGCCATCGAATCCAACAGGGCTAGCGGCAGCAACGTCGTCTGGGCCGACGTGCAGAAGTATATCAAGGCTGGCACGCGCCTCTACAACAGCGGCGCCACTGACATCCTGAACAATGCGTTCATCATCACCTCGGTGGATACAGCGCCGAAAGTCAACGCCGCGACTTTCACGGCACTGTCCGACGTGGCTCCTGCTGACTTCTGGTCACCATTCCGCTAGTCTGAAACTTTCCGCCAACGCGGAACTCACAACACCCGGTCTTCCGAAAGGAGGCCGGGTGTTTGCTTTTTTGTGAGAAGAGAGAGGGTGAAGTGGAGAGCTTTGCCCTAGCCCAAGTTCCGCAGTTCGCGGAGGCTGATCTCGCATTCATGCGGGTTCCGAGGCGGCGGGCTCGGTTTTTCTGCACTACATTTGCACGGTTTGGGCGGTCCCTGATACTGTGGGGGCGGCTAGG
>CANJNZ010000116.1 GCA_947476045.1 Chthoniobacteraceae bacterium | reverse complement strand
TCCCACCAACGCGCCGCGTTCCGCAATGGGGTCTTCTTCACTACAACGCCCAAACCCGCAGACCAACAGAGACGCCGCCCACGCACGGACGAAGCCCGTCAGAGAAAAGTTTTTTCCCGCGGACTGCGAACTGCGGAACTTGGGCTAAGTCCACGTTCTTTTCTTTGAGATCTCCTGCCACAGGAATAGTCACGGTCTTCGACGGCACCGGCTCCATATTCCCCTGGTTATTGCTTGCAGTCGGCGGGGTGATTATCTCACCCACACGCTTCGCTGCAGCCGCGCCTTTAACAGGGTCTGGCTCCTGCCCGGGTTTGCTCTCCAAGATTTCAGTCAGGTTATAGCGTTTCCAATTACGAACAATCGACTCAGGCTTGGGCCCATCATCACTTGTCCCCCAGCCCCCTCTTTGTGAGGAAACTGGCGCAGGCTTCAGTGTCGCCTCCTGGGTTGTCGCTGGTAAAACGGGGCTCTGATCGCGCGTAGCCGAAGGAGTGCTGACCACGCCTGCTATCTCGCCCGGTTGGACCGCTTTCATCTGGGCCGACTCCTTGCCGCGCGATTGCTGGATAGGCTCAGATTGCTCCGGCGCTACGACTTCTTTCGCCGGCTGATGAACAACCACGTTATCGGCGCTGTTCTCGTCATTTTGCGCAGCAACTCGCAGCCCCTTCCGATATTTGCGCGCATCACGCCGACCGCCGCATTCAGGTCTTTGATTGCAAAGCCAGACGGAACCATCGCCTTCCTTGATTTCGTCCATCTCCGCCTCACATTCCGGGCAGCGGGGCGTGGTCATTTCCACCTTGGTCAAGAACTTCGAAATCCAAGGAGAAATTGCGAGCAGGTCTTCGTCCTTTGTCGCGCGTGCCTGTGTAAGCAGGGCGTCCATCGTTTTGGCGCTGATCAGCTTGATATTTCTGGTCTTGGCAAAATGCCGGGCGTCCCATGTGTAGCCGCAGGAAGCGACAAAAAGACCGCCCGTCACGTTGGCATCGGCCATCGCTTCGTGAAGTTCGCGCACCAACTCAACCTCCACCCTGTGGGAGTTCTTGAAGTTGTGGCATTGCGCAAGAAGCCGCTCAGACTTTCGGGCAAGCTTGAAACGGCTGGAGCGGCCGCTGGCGAGCGCCGCGGGCAGCGAGATGCGGTATCCTTGCCGCTGATAAATAATCGCCACCACCAGTTCGAACTCCTCATCCGAGAGCGAATCCATTCGGTGTTTCATAAAATAGGTCTCGGAATCAGACTCGGGCAGCGTTGCCATGAAGTCCGGCACAAACCCCGCCTCCCGTTTCCGCCGCCTGGACCGGGACCACCATACCATTCCGATGAAAACAACCGGAACCATGGCCAGTTCAACAGAATATTGCTTCATGCGCTGCCAGATTTCCCCAAGCGCCTCCTTGCTCTTGCCAGTGACCAGTTCCGGCCCTTGGAGCAGCTTGGAGACGGGTGACGCACCTTTTGTTGTCGGACTGGCGGCTTTCTGCGCCGCTGCCGTCCCCGTAGCCGTTCCCGCCGCCGGTTGTTCCACCGGTTTACCGTCTGAATTTTCAACAATCTTCAGTTCGGTCGTGTCGCCAGTTTTTGCTGCCGGCTTCGAACCCGCAACATTTTCACCTTTAGGTGGAACAGGTGAGCCTTCCTTTGAAGTCCCCAAATCAATGCCGAGTTCCGCCATGTCGCTTGGGTCCCCGCGCTGTCCGTAGAGCTTCTCGTTAAGTTCAGACGCCAGTTCCGTCTTGCTCGCCTGCCCTGAGACGAGACGCAACGCACTCTTAAAAACTGTTCCCGTGAGGTCGGATTCCTCCTTCGTAACCTGCCCGCCATCCGCGATCAGATTTTCCCCGCCCCCCGATCTCCCGTTGAAAAGACCAGCACCTTTTCTCAGTCCTCCTGCGGACAGCATCAAGATCGCCGCGAACATCGCCAGCTTGAACAAGAGTTTAAAAAAAGTGCGCATCGCAGGCTTGACCTAGCAAAACTCAGACCATCCGCAGGGCCCCGTTCCTTCAGCACGTTAACTTTATGCGATTTACGAAAGATCGACCTCAAAACCAATAACCTCTTATATGTGCCACAGAAGCTACATCGGTGTATGTGAGTTTCACTTTCACTGTTGAGGAAGTTGGGCTCGGTCTGCTTCCCTACACACCCGATGTTGCGGGCAGTCCCACGAGAGGCACTGTAAATATCTAGGAGCTAAATTACCTCACCCTCTCATTCCGCCGCAGAGTCGCCGCGTTGGATCTTTCCTAGACTGTGCAAAACAGCGGCGATCTTGGCGGGCCTTGGACCGCTACCACTCTCCCCGTCGGCTCTCCCACGAGCAATCGCGACGACACACCACTCACAGGAGCAGTCCGGCGTTTTCTGCGCCTGCAAATCCTACGCACACCCTGACGCAAAATTTTCACCTATGGCGTCGAGAGACGCATTCGGAAGAAATAGCTGTTCGGCGTGGCGAGCGGGCCGGTGAGCGTGCGCGGCTGGGTGGTGGCGGGGAAATACGGGGTGTTGCCGGGGACGTTCCATTGCGACCATGTCTGGAGGTCGGTGGTTATCTCGATGAGGACGGAGCGGTTGGCAGGGTGATTGAAAGTCAGCGAGAAAGCCGCGCCCGCCGGGCTGCTGATCGGCAGATAGGATGGGTCAAAGGCGAGCGGATTTTCGTCGAGGAGAAATTCAAGGTCGTTGCGCTGCTCGTCGCCATCCGGGTTGGCGGCAGCCTGGGCTTCGGGGATGCTGGTGCTGCCAAAGTGTGTGATCTGCCATTGCGTGAAATTTTTCCGCGAGGGCAGCGCAGAATTAATCCAGTCGGTGAGCAGTGTTTCGTTCGCGAGGTCGCGCTCGTTGGTGCCGAGAGGCGGCATGCGCTGGACGCCAGTGCCGGAGAGGCGCTGCAGGATCATCGAATGCCCGGAGTCGCCCGCAACGCACCAGCGGTTGTTGGGGTCGCCGCCGTCATTCACGAGCAGGCCGTTGATTAGATTCGCGCTGTCCGTGGGCGTGGTGGCGCGGGCGTCCCAGTTGCCGATGGAGGCACCGCCGGGCTGGTGGCATTGGGCGCAATTGACCGCGAGGTAGGATCGCACCCGCCATTCGAGTGATGAGTTCGTGTCGTCCGCCGGTGCGTAAGCAGACAGCGAATTCACGTCCATGACGGGTGTGGTAAAGTAGCCGACGCCGCTCAACGCGCTGAGCTGGTTCAGCGTCTGCGCGCCGAAAAGCTGCGTGCGATTCATCTGCCTCGTATTGAAGCTCAGCGCATGGCCGCCGACTGTCGTATGGCAGATGCGACACTCGGTGCGGCTCGGGTAGCGCCACGTCTGCACCGGGCTGCTCGATGGGATGAGTTCGCTCAGCCCGTCCTCAGCCACGAGATCTGCGTCAGTCTGATCCTCGCGCCATTTATAACTCAGCCCATAGGCGTCCGTCGCCGTCTTGACCAAAAAACGCGTCTCGAGCTTGCGTCGCGTCGCCGGATTTCCTCGCGTGGTGTCGATGTCGAAATGTTTCACCCACACCATGCCGGTCGGGAGCGTCCAATTTCCGTTGGCACTGAAACCAACGGTGTCCGTCAGATTCTTGATGGCAAACCAACGCGACTTGATCGCGTAGTCGCTCCAAAAATTGACGTTCGGCGCATAAGCGACGAGGCCCGCGTTGGGAGTGAGCGTGGCGAGATTGGAGAATGCGCCAGTCGCCGAAAGCGTGGCGGGCGGCGCGGTGCCGGTGGTGCCACTGCGGGCGAGACGCTTCACCTGTCCGCAGTGAGATCGCAGAGCAGCGCATCGCCGTTGCGCGGATCATAGCCCCAGCCGGAAATGTTCGCGTCCGTGCCAAGGCGCACACCCGTCCATGTGCCATTGGTCTGCTCCGTGAGCGCGACGATAAAGCCGGTGTTGTAGTCGCAAAATAGATACTTCCCAAACAACTCGGGCAACCTGTCGCCGCGATAAACCACGCCGCCGGTAATTGAGGAACCGTAAATGATCGCATCGTTGCCACTGCCACCACCGTCGTTGGAATGATCGTATTCGTAAATCGGATCATTCGAGGTCCAGCCCGCCGGTGGCGTGGTGGGAGCGACCGCCGGCGTGTGTGCATGCTTGCCCTCGCGCCAGCTCCAGCCAGCGTGAAAGCCGTTGTTGACGATGTTCACCTCCTCATAATTGTCCTGTCCCACGTCGGCGACAAACAACCTCCCGCTCAGCGGATCAAAACTCATCCGCCACGGATTGCGATAGCCATTGGAAAATATCTCCGTGCGGATCGCTGTCTTCGGAAAAGTATATCCGTTATACGTCGCGTTGCCGCTGCCGGTCGCGAGCGCTACAAAAGGATTGTCCGGCGGGATGCGGTAGCTGCCAGCGGTGATGGCGCTGTCGCCGACCGTCGCGGTGCTGCTTTCGTCATGCGGATTCGGTGCGAGCGATCCGGGCTTTGAGTCCACGTCAATCCTCAGGATGTGGCCGAGAAAATCCTTGGCGATGCGCCGTGCATTGTTGCTGCCGTCCCGCTGCGCACCTTCGTCGCCCGTTGAGATATAGAGATAGCCGTCCGGCCCAAACGCCATGTCGCCACCATTGTGATTGTCCTGTTGATCGCGCTGTGTGATCAGCGGCGCCTGGGTGGATGCTAGCGCCGTCGTCGCCGCGTTGTAGTTTCCCGCCGTCCCCGTAGCTGTGAAACGGGCCACGCGCTGATAGGTCAGACTGCTGATCCGCAGGCTGTAAAAGACATAGAAATATCCATTCTGATTGTAGTTTGGATGAAAGGCCATGGAGAGCAGCCCGCACTCGCTGTTCGTGTAAGCGGCTAGCGGCATGAACTGCGATTTTGTCATCGTATCCAGATTCACGATCTGGATGCCCGTCCCGCGTTCTAGGACGAAGAGCCGGTTCGTCACTCCAGGCGGCGAAGCCACATCGATGGGACTGGTGAAGGTCAGCGCGCCCAGCGCATTCTGTGTCGTGTATCCCGTGGCCGCCGGCAGTTCCGTCGGCAACGTCAAAGTCGTGTTCGCCTCGCGCACGAGTTGAGCGCGCGCAATCGCCACGAGGACCAGAAAAAATGCGACGAAAAGGAGACGCATGACGCGCAAAATAGGCACGCTCCATAGACTGGCAAGCGACGCTTTTGAAAAATGAGCGGATGAAGCGGAAATCTGCGCCTTGAGTGAGGGGGCGATCGCGAACTAAAGGTCATGCTTGGCGGGACACCAAACTTCTGTTCCCGTCGCACTATGAAACTTGCCGCCCTCCTTTTCCTCGCGCTGCCACTCTGCCTCCTCGCCGATGACGACGGCTTCGTCCCGCTCTTCGATGGCAAGACGCTCGACGGCTGGGTGAATGTGAACTGCGGGCCGGACACATGGAGCGTCGTGGATGGGATGATCCATTGCGATGGCCGTCCCACTGGCGCGCTGCGCACACCGCGCCAATACGAGAACTTCATCATCGAACTCGAATGGCGGCATCTCAAACCCGCTGGCAACGCCGGCGTATTCATCTGGGCCAGCCCGCTCGCTGCGCCCGGCGTCCCTTTTCTCCGCTCCATCGAAGTGCAAGTCCTCGACCACGGCTACGGCAACACCGCCGACTATACTACGCACGGCGACGTCTTCGCCATCCACGGCGACACGATGAAACCCTTCCCGCCGAGCAAGGGAATGCGCAGTTTCCCCACCGAGCAGCGCAGCAAACCTTCGCCCGAATGGAACCACTACCGCATCACGTGTCAGGACGGCACCATCCGCCTCGCCGTGAATGGCAAGGAAGTCAGCGGCGGCAGCGATTGCGGCTGGCGCAAAGGATACCTCGGTCTCGAAAGCGAAGGCAGCCCCGTGGACTGGCGCAACCTGCGCATCAAAGAACTCCCCGCCACCGGCGCCACGCCTGAGCAATCCGCGCCCGTCCATGACAACCTCTACGAAGGACGCACACTCCGCGGTTGGCACCCCGCCGAAGGCTGGAAACACGGCGACTGGAAACTCAAAGCCACCGCCACTGCCGCACCGCTCTGGAGCGAGAAAGCACTCGCGGATTTCGAGCTGCACCTCGACTGGTCGTGGGACACCCTGCCCGCCACCAACGTCCCGCCGCTCGTCCTCCGCGCAGCCGACAACAAAGAAATCCCCCTCCCCGCCATGCCCACGGCAAAAACCAAAGGCTGGAACCACCTCATCGCCACACGCCGCGGCACCACCCTCACCCTCACGCTCAATGACGCCCCGGCAGGTTCACTCGAAGTGCCCGCAGAAAAACTCACCCCCGGCCTCCGCCCCGACGGCACCCCGCTCGCGTGCGGGAATGTTTTTCTGAAATAGGTTCTGAACGAAGCGAGGATGAGATTGCCTTCGACTTTCACCTGCGTATCTTCGAGCCAATTCAAACGTCCATGAGCGAGCCTGAGAAGATCATCCAGCAACTTGAGACCATGTTTCCTTCGTTGTCGGGCGTCACTTTCTCCGCCGCAAGGAAGGAAACGCTGGCATCGGGGCAAAGCGTGCTTCTGAGCGAGAACGGAGTAATTTACGAAGTCTTCCCGGATGGCACGCGGCTCAAACGCAAAAACATCGAAGCTCCGACACCAATTAAAGAGGGAACAAAAATTCCTATTCGGTGAGCGATGCGACTCCGCGATTGCGTATGTTTGCGGGGCCTAATGGCTCGGGCAAAAGCACTCTGAAGACCGTCCTTAGTCCCTAATTGCTTGGCGTGTATCTCAACCCCGACGGCACCCCGCTCGCGGGCGGGAGTGTTTTTCTGAAATAGCCACTTCAGTTTTATTCTGCCATATCACGAGTGTCCGGCAGTAACTACCACAGTAGTAATTGGTTGCAATCTTGCGGTGTCAAAGGGTTGAAGTCATGTTTTGCAAGTAGTTCATGGAGAGGCATTTTCTCAAATGGATGGACACTCAGAAGTTGCAAAGTTCTGTGCAGCG
>CANJNZ010000115.1 GCA_947476045.1 Chthoniobacteraceae bacterium | reverse complement strand
TCCCACCAACGCGCCGCGTTCCGCAATGGGGTCTTCTTCACTACAACGCCCAAACCCGCAGACCAACAGAGACGCCGCCCACGCACGGACGAAGCCCGTCAGAGAAAAGTTTTTTCCCGCGGACTGCGAACTGCGGAACTTGGGCTAATAATTCCGCGCTGCGGCAGTAAAGGAAACATTTGGATTATTTTTAGTCGGCCAACGTGCGCAGGGACACGCGAATATCGGCTGAAGGTGTTTTTGACGACCCTCGCCCGCTTATTCACGGGCTGTAGGTGTGCGCGCGTAATTGGATCCCGGGGAGGCGAGATTCACACGCAGCGACGTAGCTATTTTGGCGGGGCGAGTTCCGGGACGGTCCAGAGGGTGGTGCGGGCTTTGTGTTTTTCGCGGAGGGTGCGGACTTCTTCTGCGGTGACGGCGTCGGCTTGGTTGCCGAAGTTGGCGCGGATGTAGGTGAGGACGTCGGCGATTTTCTGGTCGTCGAGTCCGCTCGGAGGCATGGGGATGGGGTTGCCGGTGCCGAAGGGTTCGCCTTTCACGGTGATGGGGCCGGAGAGGCCGTGGAGGAGCATTTTGATGGGCGCGGCTTTGTCGCCGTTGACCCATTCGCTGCCGGCGAGCGGCGGGTAAATGCCGACGAGTCCCTTGGCGTTGGATTGGTGGCAGTTCAGGCAGAGCGAATCGTAGGTGGCTTTGCCGGGGTGCTCGGGCGGCGGGACTGCGCCGCCGATTTTCACGACGAAGTCGCGCGCGGCGGTGTTGCCGCCGAAGGTGAGCGAGGCGAGCGCGGGCTGCCACTGTGGTTTGAGGGCGCGGATGCTTTGCGTGAGCGCGTAATCAATGAATCTGTCGCGCGGCTGCGTGGAGGCGAGACCGGGGATTTCGACGGCGTCGGGAAAAGCGACGTAGGTGGATGCGACGACGGCTTCCAGCCGCACGCGGGCGTCGGGATCGACGGCGCTCTTGAGGAGGATAGGGATCGCCATGTTTTTCTTACGACTAACGACCCCTGTTATGATACGAATCAGTCGTTCCGACCACATACCAGTCATCCGAGTGGCGTAGGCGCGAACACGCGCATCCTTGCTGCGAAGCAGATGCTCGATCAGTCCAAGCCGCACTGTTTCGTGGGCTTCGTAAATGCCGAGGGCGCGGCGGAGCAGTGGATCGATATCTATGCTTGCGTCGTTGCTTGTCTCCCCTCGAAGAAGCTTCTCCACCCAAGCATCAAGCGCTTTCACCACCTCGTCTGTCGGCCTCCAAAAAAGAACACGCTGCGCTTGATAGCGCGTCCAGCGTTCGGGCGAGCCGAGTTGTTCGAGCAGCGCGGGCGTTTCCATTTTGGCGAGGTCGGGCTGCTGGATGGCAGGGCGTCCTTTCGCGCTGATGCGCCAGATGCGGCCATGCGTCTTGTCGCGCTTCGGGTCGCGGTAGCTGGCCTGGTAGTGGCCGATGATGGGGTTGTAGAAATCGGCCACGTAGATCGCGCCGTCGGGGCCCTGACTCACGTCCACGGGGCGGAAGGCGTTGTTCGACGAGCGGAGCAGCGTGGGCATTTGCTCGGTGCGAAAGCCGGCGCCGTCGTCGAGGATGCGGTGCATTTCCACTTTGCTCGCCATGAAACCGGCGATGACGGCGCAGCCCTGCGCGTCGTCGGGCAGCGCCTTCGAGCCGAGCAGATCAATGGAGACCGTCTTCACGTCGCTCTTAAAGATCGCGGCCACGCGGTCGTAGTCGTCGGGCGTGAAACCAGTCGCCGCGCGCACGAGGCCGGGCTGCGAGTAGTAGCCGGCGGGGCGGTCGCCCGCTTTGTGGAAAATGTTTCCCCAATCATCCGTGACCACGCCCCAGCAATTGGCTCCCGCTCGTGCGTGGTTGAAAAATCCCTCCAGCCGCAGCGTGCGCGGACGCAGCCGCCAGATCGCCGCTTGATCCAGCCGAGCGATGCCCCACGGCGTCTCGACGTGCGAGAGGACGTGCAGCCCCTGCGCAAACCACAACGAGCCGTCGTCGCCGTGGTTGATGGAGTTGATGAGCTGATGCGTGTCGCCGATGCCGAAACCGGAGAGCACCACGCGGCGCTGGTCGGCTTTGCCGTCGTTGTTGTTGTCGCGGAAATGGAGCAGCTCGTCGTAGTCGCAGACAAAGATGCCGCCGTCGCCCGGCTCCATGCCGTTCACCATCGTCAGCCCGTCGGCGTAACGCCACGCCTTGCTCACCTTGCCGTCTTTCATGTCGGCCATGAGGACAAAATCGTGCGGCGGCGCGCCGACTTCGAGATGCGGATAGCTCGGCGAACACGCCACGAGCATCCGCCCGCGCTCGTCCCACGAAATCTGCACCGGCTTTACCACGCCGTCCTTTTCAGAAGCGACGAGCGTCACTTCGTAGCCATCGGCCACGGTGAAAGTGGCGAGCTGCTCCTCCGGCGTGAGCGCCTTTTCATGGTCGTAACCGCTCAGATACGCGCGCATAAGCGGCGGAACTTTCTCGCCGTTGGCGATTGCTGCGATGCGGGCATCCGCCTCCGCGAGCAGCGCGCGATGCTGTGCAAAAGCGCCTTTCAAATCCGGCTGCCCGTCTGCTGGTCTGGCGAACGGCTGCGAAGTGCGGTCACCGTAGGCGAAGTTCCAGTTGGAAGGCCGCCAGCATTGCGACCAGAGACGGTTCTTTTCGACGATGGCGGCGTGCAGTTCGGATGGGGGATCGTGTGGAAGATTAGTAACAACGCGTTGAGCCTTTTCCATTTCACTCCACTTATCGTTGTAGCGAAGGCCTCGCGCGATCATGCGCGCAACGTGCGCTTGCCCCGGCTCAGCCAGATGGATGCCGTCAGTGGTAAAGGCTCCGGGTAACCATACCTGCGGCTGCTCTTGGTCAATCATCTCCACAAACACGGTGCCGCGCTGTTTCGCAATCGCTCGCACAGCTTCAGCGTAGGCACGCACATCGTCGTTGCGCTTCGTGAGATCCGGCATCTGCGGTGTCGGGGGCTTGTCGAACAGCATCGGCGAGACCAGCACGATGCGAACGGTGCGTGCGGAAAACTCGTCGAGTAGCCGGTGATACGCGGCCACGAACTCCGGCAGCTTCGCCACGCCATCAAGCGCCTCCATCTGCCCGAATTGCGCGATCACCACCGTCGCCCCGACCGCTTCGAGTTGCTGCCGCCACGTGCCGAAGTTCAGTTCGCGCTCCTGCAAATAAACCGTGTCCGCATCCACCGCCATCGAGCGGAACACCGGCTTCTGCTTAGCGAACGCCTTCGTCAGCAACGCCTCCATCTCGCCCGACTTCGCCTCGCGCACAAAATTCGTCCCGCCCACAAAGACCACCGTCTCATTTTCACCCAGCGTAAATTTTCCGCCGGGAAACGGCGTCGTCACCGGCGGCGTCACGGTATCCGGCGCGAAGCGATTCAGCGGTGGCGCGGGTTTGTTTGGGATGCGCTCACCTTCGGCGAAGGCGATGGATGTCAGCGTGAGAAGTAGAGTGGTCAGCAGGCGTTTCATGAGTTGGAAGATGAAGAGTGGAGCGTCCAGCGCACCGTGGATGCGGGATACCATGGCGTGAGGCGCGAATCGTTAGCCACAAATTTCTACGAATTTCCGTTTTCTGCATTGCGAAAACTGGCGCGGCGGGGTTTCGGTGGATGCACTTGATTATGATGCGATTTCCCAAAGAACGAATGATGTGCCTGCGTGAATGGAGAAACAGACTCGCTGTGCATTTTGCCGCGCTGGTGATTTTTATTTTCCTGCCCACGGTGTGCATGGCTGCGGATTCTGCGACTGGCACTCTGCGCGCCGATGCGTTCCGGCACTATGTGGAGCAGTTCAACAAGGATGATGAGGAGCTTTATCGCGAAGCGTTTCCCAACGAAAAGGCGTGGGAATTTCTCAAGGACAACATCCCACTCTTCGAGTGCCCGGATGCGGACATCGAACAGACGTATTATTTTCGATGGTGGACTTACCGGAAGCACGTCAAACAGACGCCGGACGGGTGGGTGATTACGGAGTTTCTGCCGAACGTCCCGTGGGCGGGGAAGCACAACACGATCAGTTGCCCGGCGGCGCATCACTTTTACGAGGGGCGCTGGCTGCACGATGCGAAATACCTGAACGACTACGCGCCGTTTTGGTTTCGCAAGGGGGCGAGTCCGCGCTCGTATAGCTTTTGGGCCGCCGATGCGCTGTATGCGAATTTCCTCGTGCGGCACGATGCGGAGCAGGTCACAGGGCTGCTGGATGATTTGGTGAAGAATTATCAGGCGTGGGAAAAGTCGAGCCTGCTGGGTGACGGCCTTTTCTGGCAGATTGATGACCGCGACGGGATGGAGGTTTCCATCGGCGGGAGCGGGAAGCGCGCGACGATCAACAGCTATATGTTTGGCGATGCGCAGGCGCTCGTGAAAATCGCGAAGCTAGCGGGGAAGACTGAAATCGCGACGGAATACGAAGGGAAGGCGGGGCGGCTGCGTCAGCTTGTGCAGGAGAAATTGTGGGACCCGGAGGCGAAATTTTTCAAGACGCGTCCGAAAGGGGATGGCGATTTACCCTTCGTGAACGTTCGCGAACTGCACGGCTTCACGCCTTGGTATTTTCATCTGCCTGAGCGTGGTAAGGGCTACGAAGTGGCGTGGAAGCAACTGACCGACCCGCAGGGTTTCATGGCTCCGTTCGGCCCGACGACGACTGAACAGCGGCATCCGGGCTTCCGCATTTCCTACGAAGGACATGAGTGCCAGTGGAACGGACCGAGTTGGCCGTTTGCGACGGCGGTGACGCTCACTGCGATGGCCAATGTTCTCAATGACTACGAGCAGGACTCCATCAGCAAAGCGGACTATTTTCAGTCGCTGAAAACCTACACGCGCAGCCATCATCTCACGCGGCCAGACGGACGGGTGGTTCCGTGGATTGATGAAAATTTGAATCCCCATACGGGCGACTGGATCTCGCGCACCCGGCTGATGAAGTGGAAAAACGGCAAGTGGGACGCGGGCAAAGGCGGCGTCGAGCGTGGCAAGGATTACAATCATTCGACCTATTGCGATCTCGTGATCACTGGGCTCGTCGGATTGCGCCCGCGCGCAGATGACACAGTAGAAGTGAACCCTCTGCTGCCGGAGGGAACGTGGGATTATTTCTGCCTCGACCGCATCCTGTATCACGGAAAGACGCTCACGATTTTGTGGGACAAGACCGGGGCGAAATACGGGAAAGGAAAGGGACTGCGCGTCTTTGCTGATGGCCGCGAGATAGCCGCAGCGGATTCGTTAAAGCGAGTGAGCGGGACTCTGTCTGAGAACAAGAAATGAATCCGCTTGTGCGGAAAGATTGACCGCTGCTCCTACGCAATCGCACAGTAAGTTGACGCACTCTCTTCAACCAATGTCTTCGACTGACTCAAAAACGACGATTTCAAGCCGTGAAAATCTTCCGGCACCGGCGGTGCGTGCTGTGGCGGGATTCCGGGAGAAATTCGCCACCGAAGCTACTCACGTCGCATTTGCGCCGGGGCGGGTGAATTTGATCGGCGAGCATACGGACTACAACGACGGCTTTGTGCTGCCGATGGCGATTGACCGATGGACGGCCATCGCGCTGAGACGGAGGGTGGACGAACAAGTCGTTTTACATTCCTTGGATGTCGGAGAGAGCGGGGCATTTTCATTGCGCGAGCTTGCACCGGGGAAAGTGGAAGGCTGGCTGAGCTACGCGCACGGTGTCGCAGGCGCACTCGCGGAAACTGGTATTACTTTGCGAGGATGGGAGGGCGTGGTGGCGAGCGATGTGCCAATGGGTGCGGGGCTGTCATCGTCAGCGGCGTTCGAACTGGCGGTGGCGCGGGCATTTTCTGCAATAAGTAAAATAGCATGGCCATGGGACGCAGTGATGATGGCGCGGGTTTGTCAGCGCGCGGAGAATCGCTGGGCGGGTGTGAATTGCGGAATCATGGACCAGCTAGCCAGCGCGTGCGGTGTCGCGGGTCACGCGCTGCTGATGGATTGCCGCAGCTTGGAAATGCGCCCCGCCCCGCTCGATGCGCGCCTGAAGATAGTCGTGCTCGATACGGCAAAAAAACGCGGACTCGTGGACTCGGCTTACAACGAACGCCGATCGCAATGCGCCGCCGCCGCCAAGGCGTGTGGTGCGGAATATTTGCGCGATGTGACTGATGTGACCCTTGAGAAATATCGCGCTACGATGGATGCACTCAGTTACCGCCGCGCACGCCATGTCATTTCAGAGAATGCGCGCACTGAGGAAGCCTTCGCCGCGATGACACAAGGGGATTTCGTGTCACTTGGCGTTCTGATGAATCAAAGTCACGAGAGCCTGCGTCACGACTTCGAGGTTTCGTGCAGCGAACTCGATGTGATGGTTGAATGCGCACGCAAAGAGCCGGGCTGCCTCGGCGCACGGATGACGGGTGCTGGCTTTGGTGGTTGCGCAGTGGCGCTCGTCAAGGCTGATACGGCGATAGCTTTCACCGCAAATGTGACGCGCGCTTACCAAGCACTGACGGGCATCGTTCCTGCCGCTCACGTTTGCCGGGCCGTCGTCGGTGCGGAGGTCACGAAGCTGGCATCATGACTCTATCTCTTGACGAACATCCTCACCGTCGTTTCGACGCACTCACTGGCGAGTGGGTGTTTGTTTCGCCGCACCGCACAAAGCGTCCATGGCAGGGAAAGGTGGAAACTACTGCGAAACTTAACCGGCCCGGCTACGACCCAGCGTGTTATCTTTGCCCCGAAAATACTCGCGCCAATGGCGATCTCACGCCGGTCTATGATTCTACCTACGTTTTCACGAACGACTTCGCCGCTTTCATGCCCGACACGCCCGCAGAGTGTTTGGACAAAAATCCGTTACTGCGAGCCTCGACGCATGCAGGAACCTGCCGTGTGATTTGTTTTTCACCGCGCCATGACTTGACGCTGGCGCAAATGACCGCGCCGCAGATTCGCAGCGTCGTGGATGTCTGGGCGGCGCAGGTCGAGGAACTCGGTCGGCGTTGGCG
>CANJNZ010000114.1 GCA_947476045.1 Chthoniobacteraceae bacterium | reverse complement strand
GCTTGCGCCATCCATCCGGCTCCCTCGCATAGCGTTCATCAATTCGTGCAGCCGCATCCGGCCTGCCCAGTTTAAGTGTGTTTCCTCCCATCCCTCCCTTTTATCTCTTTTCCAATACTTTGTCAGCTTGTTTGTGGAATGTGGTATGATACGCCGTTCGGAAAAGCGAACGCCGCCAACGACGATCCCGATATGCGCGATCAACTCAGCGGCAGACTCGCGGAAGGCGAATCGCTCTCCGCTTTAATCCCGACCACGGGCGGCGACGCAAAGGCCGCACGGCGCTACAAGGAACTTTATAACGCAGCCGCCTCCGCAGCAGAGGACGCCGTCACGCAGGAAAACATCCCGCTCGGCTCGCGCTTCCTCATCAAACGCTATTTTGAGGCCATCCGGCCAAAGCAGTAGCTTTGCACTCGCGCGATGGGCGACTCGTGACTAGTCCTGCCCGCGCGCATTTCCACGCCCACAAACCCATGACTGACGCAGCACAACAAGCCGAACGTTTCCGCTCCACCTTCACGCGCATCGCCGATGAAATGCGCAAGCTCATCGTCGGGCAGGACGACGTGATCGAAGGCGTGCTCACCGCTTTTTTTGCCGGCGGTCACGTGCTGCTAGAAGGTGTGCCGGGCCTCGGTAAAACGATGCTCGTGCGCACGCTCGGCGAGGCGGTGGATTTGCAATTTGCGCGCATTCAGTTCACGCCCGACCTCATGCCGGCGGACATCGTGGGCACGAACATCATCCACGGCGACGAGCAGGGACGAAAGGCATTTCAATTTCGTCCGGGCCCGATTTTTTCAAACCTGCTGCTCGCTGACGAAATCAACCGCGCGACGCCGAAAACACAGAGCGCGTTGCTCGAAGCGATGCAGGAACAGCACGTGACCGTGGGCGGCGTGACGCATCCGCTGCCGCAGCCATTTCTCGTGCTCGCCACGCAAAATCCGCTGGAGATGGAAGGCACATATCCGCTTCCGGAGGCGCAACTCGATCGGTTTCTTTTCAAACTAAAAGTGCGCTACCCCGATGCGGAGGAACTGCACACGATCCTCGATCGCACAACGAGCGCAAGCGCGCCGCACATCAGCAAGGTGCTCGGCAACGCCAGCGACGTGCTCGCGATGCGCGAAGCCGTGCGTCAGGTGCCGCTGGTGCGCGAGGTGCAGGATTTTGCTGTGCGGCTCGTGCTCGCCACGCATCCTACCGAGGCACGCGAAGGCAGTCTGGCGAAAAAATTTGTGCGCTACGGTGCGAGCCCGCGAGGCGCGCAGGCGCTCATCCTCGCGGGAAAAATATTCGCGTTGCTCGACGGTCGCTATCACGTCGCAAAAGCCGACATCGCGAAGGCCGCGCCTGCCGCGCTGCGCCACCGGATCATACTCAATTTCGAGGGCGAGGCCGAGGGCAAGACGAGCGACGAGGTCATCACCGAAATTCTCGCCGCGTAACAGAAAAGTTTGCCACGCCGCGCGAATCCGCGCTTCTTGGACACGATGAAGGCCATCGCATTTCTCAACGTCGCACTAGGCGGCGCGCTCGGCAGCGTGCTGCGTTTCTGGCTCGGCGGTATTGTCAGCGACAAGGCGGGCGCTGCGTTTTGGGGCACTTTGTTTGTGAACATCGCGGGTTCTTTCGCCATCGGCGTCTGCGCCGGGATGCGCGCAGGCGATTTCACCCGGAACTTCGTGATGATCGGCCTGCTCGGCGGCTTCACCACCTTTTCATCTTTCAGCCTGCAAACACTCGAACTTTTCCAAAAAGGTGACACCACTCTTGCCCTAACAAACATTGCGCTCTCCATCGTCCTCTGCCTGCTCGGCGTCTGGCTGGGCTCGCTTGCTGGGCGCTCACTTTAGTAAATCATTTTCATGACCACCACACTCACACTCGGCCACTCGCCCGACCCGGATGATGCCTTCATGTTCTTCGCGCTCGCAGAGCACAAAATCCCGACGGGGCGCTGGCAGTTTCAGCACATCTTGCAGGACATCCAGACGCTGAATGAGCGCGCGACTCGCGGGGAACTGCACATCTCGGCGATCAGCATTCACGCCTACGCGAGCGTGATGGATAAATACGCTCTGCTGCCGTGTGGCGCGAGCATGGGCGATGGCTACGGACCGATGTTGATCGTGAAACGCGGACGGGCGCTGCCGGATTTGTCGGACTTTGGTGCAATCCGCGATTGGTTGCAGCATCAGCGCATCGCGGTGCCGGGGAAAATGACGAGCGCCTTCCTCGCACTGAAGTTGTTTTTCCTCGGCGAACCAATGCACACGGTAGTGCCTTTCGACAAAATATTTGATTTTATCTCCGAGGGAAATGCGGATGTGGGACTGATCATTCATGAAGGCCAGCTCACGTATGAGCGCGACGGCTTTGACCTCGTGCTCGACCTCGGCGCGTGGTGGAAAACGGAGACGGGCCTGCCGCTGCCGCTCGGCGGAAATGTAATCCGCAAGGACATCGCGCCCGCCGATCGCTCGGAGATCAACGCGGTGCTTTACGAGAGCATCCGCTACGGGCTGGAGCATCGCGCGGCTGGCGTGGAGCACGCGCTTCCGCTCGGGCGCGGACTCGATAGCGCGCTGGCCGACAAATTCATCGGGATGTATGTGAATGAAAGCACGCTCGATTACGGCGACATCGGACGACGGGCGATCCGGGAGTTTCTGTCGCGCGGATACGAACTCGGATTTTTGCCCGAGCCAGTGGAGTTGGAGTTCGTGAAATAGCGGACGCTATTTTCAGCCCTGAGACTGAAACATCTCGGACACACGCTGAATGCGCATCGCCTTGCCGGTCTGTTCGTCAATTTCGATCATCGCTCCGCAGAGGCGGACGGGGCCGGTGGCTACGGGATATTGAATCGGGCGACCAGTGAGGAAGCGTGTGATGATGGGCTGAACCGCGCGACCGAGACAGCTTTCGGATGGGCCGCACATTCCGGCGTCGCAAAGGAACGCAGTGCCGCCGGGGAAGATTTGTTCATCGGCAGTTTGCGTGTGCGTGTGTGTGCCGACGACGGCGCTCACGCGACCATCGAGAAAACGGCCCATAGCGATTTTTTCACTCGTGGTCTCGGCGTGGACATCCACGAAAATGACGGGTGTGATTTCGCGCAGGCGTGCGACCTCGGCCTCGATCACGAGAAAGGGGTTTTCGAGCGGCGGCTGCATGAAAGTGCGGCCCTGAACATTGATCACAGCGACTTTCCCCTTTGGTGAATCGAGCACGATGCTCCCCTGCCCCGGCGTGCCGGGCGGGTAATTGATAGGACGCAGCAGGCGCGGCTCGATGTCGAGATGCGGGATGATGTCCTTTTGATCCCAAATGTGATCGCCGCTGGTGATGACGGCGGCTTTGGCACGCAGGAGGTCGGTGCAGATTTTCGGGGTGATGCCACGACCGTTCGCTGAGTTCTCGCCATTCACGACGATGAAATCAATTTCGCGCTCCTCACGCCAGCGCGGGAGCGTTTCGATTACGGCCTTCCGGCCCGGCTCGCCGACGATGTCGCCGAGGAACAAAAGTCTCAACATAGTGGGGAAGGATATGGAAAGGACGGTGCGTGGGAAGAAATTTGCTGCGCCCACCCAAAGCTTGCGAAAGTTCGCCCGACGGCGTGACGTATCCCCTGCCATGCGCGTCCTGTCTTTTCTAATCTCCCTCGTCTGCCTCTTTGCCACCGAAGTCGCGCAAGCCCAGCGACTGGATCCGCTTGCGCCGACGCCGGATTGGAGGCGCGTGGAGGCTTTTCAAGAAACGATGACACGGGAGGAATTTGTGCGGCTGCTCGACACGGTCTATGCACCGGGCCGCGCGGCTGCGGGAGTGATCGAGGTAAAGGAAAACGAGGCTGTCATTTTCAAAACGCTGAACCCGGCGGAGACGATGTCGCTGCGTTTTGCGAAAGATGCGGCGAGTGCAAAGCGGGCAAAAACCTACTGGCGGCCGGCGGCGAAACTCGGCGCGTCGAAGACGAAGAAGCCTCTCGCCGGTTTAAAGCTGACCCTCGATGCGGGGCACATCGGCGGGGCTTGGGGCCTGATGGAGGAGCGGTCTTTTGCACGTCCCGGCGACAAGGCGGTGCAGGAAGGCGACATGACGTTGCTCGTGGCCAAACTCGTGGCGGGGCAAGCGCGCGCACTGGGCGCGGAAGTGACGATGGTGCGCAGCAAATCTGCGCCGACATCGCCTTTCACAGTGGATGGTTTGCGTCCGCAGGCTCGCAAAGAACTGGAACTCCTCGGAGTGACGGATGTGCGGGAAAATTACGACGGTCCTCGCGATCCGCAAAAGGCTCAAACGGTGCAATGGCAGGCGGAGAAGCTGTTTTACCGCGTCGCAGAAATCCGAGAGCGGGCGCGGCGTGTGAATGAGAAATTCAAGCCCGACGCTGTGGTGTGCATCCATTTCAACGCAGACGACTGGAGCGATCCCACAGCGCCGGTTTTCACGGAGCGCAACGATGTGCATGTGCTCGTGCATGGCTGCTACAGTGCGGGCGAGCTGCGCTTCGATGACCAGCGCTGCGAGATGCTCGTCAAACTTCTCAACCGCAGCCACGCGGAGGAACTCGCCGCAGCCATGCCGATGGCCGAGGCACTGGCGAAGGCGACGGGCCTGCCGCCTTTCACCTACACGACAGGCAATGCCGTGCGCGTCGGCACCAACGAAGCAGTGTGGGCGCGCAATCTTCTCGCGAACCGGCTCTACGAGTGCCCGGTGATTTTTCTGGAGCCGTATCGGATGAACCACAAGGAGGTCTATGCACGCGTGCAGGCGGGTGATTACGAAGGCGAACGCGAAGTGGCGGGCAAGATGCGCCGCTCCATTTTCCGCGAGTATGCGGATGCGGTGGTAGCCGGGCTGCGCGACTATTATTCAGCGGCGAGGGGGAAATAGCGGGAGCTTGCCGCGCTTTATCTACGCCGTGCCAAAGCAGCGGTCGCCCGCATCTCCGAGGCCGGGGACGATGTAGGCCTTCTCGTTCAGCCGCTCATCCACTGCTGCGGTGAAAACTGGAACGTCCGCGTGCGCACCGTGGATTTGCGCCAACCCCTCCGGGCAACTCACCACGCATAGAAACCGGATGCTCTTCGCCCCGCCCTCCTTCAGCTTTGCAATCGCCTCGCTCGCGCTGTGCCCCGTCGCCAGCATCGGGTCCACCACGATGATGTCCGCCTGCGCATAGTGCGGCGGCATATTGAAATAGTAGCACGTGGGCCGGTGCGTCTTTTCATCGCGCCTCATGCCGATGTGCCCGACGCTCGCGCCGGAAAGAACCCGCAACATCCCGTCCACCTCCCCAGCCCCGCGCGCAGAATCGGCACAATCACCACCGGCCTCGTCAGCGCCGCTCCTTCGTAATCATCCAACGGCGTCCGCACCTTGCACGGGCGCGTGGAAAAATCGCGCGTCGCCTCCATCGTCAAAAGCAACGCCAGTTCCGCCAGCAGTGCGCGGAATTCCCCCGGCTCCGTCCGCTCATCGCGCAACCGCGTCAACTTCACGCGCACGAGCGGGTGTTCGACGACGGTGACTCCCTGCGGGATGGCTTGCATGGGCGGAAAGTTGCCGCTGCCCCCCAGCAAGGCGAGCAAGAAGTGCCCTCCTGCCATTTCGGCGGACGGTATTTCAGTAGGGCGAATGAGGCCTATTGGTCCCATAGAATGCCTCCTATGGTCTAGGCGGGCGGAAGTGCGCTCGCCGCTTGCAAGGGACGCGGGGCATCGCCAGCATCCGCACACCATGAAACTTCCCGTCGTCATCGCACTCGCAGCCTCGCTCATTCCAGCAACCAATTTTGCCCAGGCACCGGAGGCCAAGCCCGCGCAGCGCGTGGTAGTCTGGGACGGACTCGCGCTTTCAAAAACGCCAGCGATTCACGAGACGACCGAGCGCCCAGCGAAAGGCATGAAGTCATTTTTCTACGAGGGCGCGGACTACAAAGGAAAGCCGACGTGGGTCTTCGCCTACTACGCAGCGCCGGAGGGCAAACCACCGGAGGGCGGCTGGCCAGCGGTCGTCTGCGCGCATGGCGGCGGCGGCACGGCGTATCCGAACTGGGTGCGGACTTGGAACAATCACGGCTACGCGGCCATCGCGATGGATTTGGAGGGGCATCTGCCCGGCGGAAAAGACCACGGCATGGAAGGAAACACACCGCTCGGAGCCGCGCACCCCAACGCCGGCCCTTCGCGCATTGACTGGTTCGGCGACCGCGCCCTGCCCGACAAAGAGCAGTGGTTTTACCACGCCATCGCCGACGTCATCCGCGCCAACTCCCTCCTCCGCTCCTTCCCCGAAATCAACCCCAAGAAAATCGGCCTCACCGGCATCTCGTGGGGCGGCACCACCGTCAGCGCCGTCGCCGGGATAGATTCGCGCTTCGCCTTCGTCATCCCCGTCTATGGCTGCGGCTACATCCACGAAAGCGACAACCCCGGCCTCAGCACATGGTTCCCGCCCAAAAACATGACCGACGCCCAGTTCGCCGACTACCGCACCAAGTGGGACCCTTCCGCCCACCTCCCCTTCGCCAAAATGCCCACCCTCTGGGTCACCGGCGTCGCCGACCCCGTCTTCCAAATAGACATCTTCTCCCGATCCTCAAAGCTCACCGCCGGGCCCAGCAGCCTCTGCCTGCGCCCCTTCCTCGCCCACGGCCACGGCAACGGCTGGGAAGACGCCCCCGAAATCTACACCTTCGCCGACAACATCGTAAAAGGCGGCCCCGCCCTGCCAAAAATCGAACGCCCCGAGCCAGCCACCGGCGGCAGCGTCGTCCGCGCCAAATACACCGGCGAATTCACCGAAGCATGGGTCTATGTCACCACCGGCGGCGGACTGTGGAAAGACCGCAAATGGGCATTCATCCAGTGCAACATGGACAAAGGCGAACTCGTCTCCAAAGCCCCCATCCCCGGCAACGCCACCGGCTACTTCATCTACGGCTTCCGCACCGTCGGCGGCGGCAGAAACAACCACGCCGCCTCCGAACTGGTCGTCATTAAAAAGTAAGGCGAATCCGTCCCTTGTTCCTCTTACTTCCTCAATGGGTTAATTTGCGATTCACCGATGAGTTATCAAGTTATACCACATTCCACAAACAAGCTGACAAAGTATTGGAAAAGAGATAAAAGGGAGGGATGGGAGGAAACACACTTAAACTGGGCAGGCCGGATGCGGCTGCACGAATTGATGAACGCTATGCGAGGGAGCCGGATGGATGGCGCAAG
>CANJNZ010000113.1 GCA_947476045.1 Chthoniobacteraceae bacterium | reverse complement strand
TAGCCGAGGCCGCTGACTTTCCATGTGTTGGTGGGGTTCGCCGGGTCGTAAAGCAGAACGGCGGCGTTGCTGATATTGCGTATCTCCACGAACTCATCGTAATCCGTGTAGGGGTGAAACATGATCTCGTTGATCACCAGCGGCCCCACAAGCGGACCGCTGTTGACGGTGCCGAAGGTATTGCTGATCTGGCGCGGAAAATACTCGTCGCCCGCACTGGTGACGATGCGACCGAAGGAAACATTTTGCTCCGCGCCCGCGAACGCGAAGCCGTGGCTGTAGCCCGTGAGATTTCCACCGGAATCGCCGGAGAAAAGATACACATCATCGCCGGCTGAATTGAGCGCGAAATTGATGTTTCCCGGCAGTGGAGTGGTGACGTTGAATTGGTCTTCATTGAATACCGCATAGCCGCCAGCCGGGATGTTCGTAGTGGCGGGGATGCGATATTTTTTAGGAACATTCGGATCATCGGTGAGCCACCAATAGCCAACGTTCACACTGGCGTTGGTGGGGTTGAAAAGTTCGATGGTATCTTTATACGGCGTAGCAGAATTTGTGAGGATTTCGTTGATGACCACACTCGTAGTCACCGCCGGATCATCCGCACCCGGTGAGCCAAAAATGTTGGCGCTGGCCCGCCAGTTCACGCCGCTGTCGGAGTTGTAGGCGGTGGCTTTCGGGACCAACGTATTGCCATTCCCGTCGGGCGAACTTGGCCACGGCGGAATGTCGTCATACGTGAACGAGAAGATGTTATCTCCCGAGATTGCAGTGAGGGTGATTTTCTCGCCGTTGTTGTCGAGTTTGCCGGTGTAGATGCCGCTTACAGTCACGCCGGGATAGCGTATGTGAAAATTCGCCTGCCCCGCTGTGACGTCTCGCGCGAGCACAAAAAAGCCACCGGGCGCGAGCGATGTGTTAAGCGGGAATGTGTAGCTGATGCCGTCGGTGAAACTGAGCCCGCCGAGATCCAGTGTGCCAGGCCCTGTATTTTTCAATTCGAGAAATTCAAACTCATCGCCCGAGACTGCGCCGAGGTCCGGCGGGTTGTAGTTGATTTCGCTCACGACGAGTCTGGAGAGGTCTTGCTGGCTGCTCGCTGGCTGTGCGGTGAATTGCACCGCTTCGCTCCAACGACTCCAGCGCCCTGTGTTGTCTTTCATCCTCACGCGCACACGGTAGGCGTGGCCTGCTTCGCATGTGGATAAGGGGAAGCGGTATTCGGCTGCGAATGTCGCGATTTCCGCAGTGCGAAAAACATCGGTCGCTTCGTATTTGCACGGTTCGCCAGCGACGAACGCACCGACTCCTGGAGCTGAGATTTCACCAATGCGCCACTGCATCGCGGCGAAAGTGCCGTTGCCTTGCGGATCGCTGAAGGTGCTCGTGGTGAAGCGCAGGTCGTTTGCGGGGAAGCCCGCCGTTCCGCTGAAGGTAATCGTCGGGCGGTTGGGGATCGCAGAATCGGCAGCTTCGAGTTCGAGATAATTGTAGCCGTAGCCGCGCTGGTCACCATCGCCCACGGAGAAACTGTTCGGGTCGGTGTCGGTGACGTAGTTGACGAGAAAATCGCAGATGCCGCTGAAATCGGCGGTGCTGTATGTTCGCGTCCATGACCCGCCGATTCTCCCATCGGTCGTCGGGTTCGGGAGGTAAAAAGCGCCGGTGTGCCCGCCGGTCGTGCGCGGGTTGTAGTTCCACATATATTGGTCCAGCAAATCCCATCCGGCCGCCTGACCGGCAGGGCGCACGATGCGTTTGTATTCATCAACGAGTTGGCCGATCTGACCGCCTGTCGCGGTGGCATCCGCGCAAATCAAATCCAGAAGTTCCCGGCAGCGATTTTTGAAATCAATGTTGATGCCCGTCATGAGCAGCGCATTTTTTTGATCAATCGTCCCGCTCCAGTGCGTCTCGGGAAAATACATCATGTCGATATCCCACGGGATGGGGAGCCAGCGGTTGTCCGTGCCGCGATGGTAAAAGTAATGGTTCCAGCCTTCGCGCAAATCCACATTGCCGGTGATGCGATTCACGGCGTGAAAGCTCGAATAGGCATCCACGTCGAGATTCGCACGCCACCACGTTTCGTTTGTGGCGTTGTTCGCCGTGGTGCTCTGCGAGAGATTGCGGAATGAATCCCAGTCGCTCGTATTCGCTGGGTGGGTCGCTCCTTGATGCGTTTTGTCGCCGTTGTTTCCCTCGATGTGATACACGTTGCCGTCCGGCAAAGCGTGCTCATCCAGAAACGCACCGTCGGGATCCTCGATTGCCATGTAGAGTCCCCATAAATCACCGGCATACTGATCCGCAGGCGTTTCGGCCGAGTTGTCAATTACACGAAAATGCAGGTGGTGCATGGTCGGTGCAGGCACGCCCGCAAGCGCAAAGATACGCGCAGAAACAACCTCATCCAGACCTGCCCATCCACGGAAACAAGGATTCCACGGGCTCGCACAGGCATGCATCGTAAAAGAGTTCCACGTTTGTCCGTATTTACGCCCCCACGAATCCCGCGCCTCGAAATCCCGCGCACGGTTAAAATGGAAACGCCATTTGTTTTTTCCAGACTGGTAAGTTGATGCGCTGCCTTTGTTATGAAAGGCGATGTGGTCATAGACCTTCCCGTCGTAAACGAGAGTGCCCCACATCCGCACCGTGTCGTATGCACCGTTCCACTGGCTGTTCGTGACATCGGTTTCGTTTGCGATGAGGTGATACGTCGGCAGTGTCGTCATGAGCGACGCGGGAAATGTTGTCGGCGTGCCGTTCGGCGGCTGATTGCGACCGGTCCACGCAGGTGCACCATTATAAACGAAGTAGGCAAAATTCGGCTGCTCGTCGTCGGTGTAAGGAACGCGGGCAGTCTTCCCGGCGGCATCAGCGACATTGATCCGGTAACGCACAAGCCGGCGGTGCGTTTGCACACTGGCTGGCAGCACTACGGAAAAGATCGAGTCGCCCGCCACGAGATCGCCGTTCAAACCATCGTCGTGCATCGCGATGCTTGTCCATGCTGTCGTGTAGGCTGCATCGCTCTTGCGAATGTAGGCACCGGGATCATTCAGCTGATAGTCGAGTGTCACGGATGTGACCCCGTCCGGGTCCGTCACTTTAGCCGTGATAGTCACCGGAACATTGGCCATTGGCTGGGCCGGAGTATTGTCAACCTGCCTCACAGCGGGTGGGGCATTCGTCGCGAAGACGGAGTTTTGAGCGCCCGGCGTCGGATTACCCGGCAACACAGAGCTGCGCCACGCGGAACCAAGATCATTGTCCAGCGAAGGGTTGATGAGTTCCATGGACGCACCCGTCCCATTCGCGGCAGTGGGCCACGGAAAACCCGCGCCAAAATTCACCTCGTCCTCGATTCCCCCTGTCGCATTCTTGACCGTGATCTGATCGCCACCGTGCTTCAACGTGCCCGTCCACGGCCCGAGAGCCGTTTTGGAAAACTTCGCGAGAATCGTGCTCGGTGATTGCGAAATCAGCAGATAACCCCCGGCTGCGATACTTGTGCCTGCAGGAAAGGTGTAATCCACCCCGCCTGTAATCCGCCAGCCAGCCAGACTCACCGGGGATGCGCCCGTGTTGTAGAGTTCGATGAATCCGTCGCTAACCGTGTTATCCGCGCCATAGTAATTGATTTCATTGATCACCACGCCCGCCCGCCCCACAAAGGGAAGGAGCAGCGACAGCAAAAAAATCAAAACCCGGAAGGACATGAAAATATTGAATTAGTGGGTGATGGTGGCGCTGAAGTCAGCAGCAGCCATGTTGGCACACTGGACAATAAGTTCGCAAATTTTACGAATGGTATCTTCAACGAACAAATAGCTGAAATCTGGCTTGCCTTCTTTGGTTCTCCCCCTACTTTCCGCGCCTCACTTTAGAAATATCTATGGCAAAAACCTGCTGGCTCGAACGCGAAAAACGCAAAGGAAAAACTGTGGCGAAATACGCTGCAATCCGCGCTGAAATGAAAAAGAAGGGCGATTACATCGGCCTTTCCATGCTCCCGCGCAATGCGTGCCCCGTCCGCCTGAGCCGTCGCTGCAACGCAACCGGCCGCAAGCGCTCCTACATCGGTCGTTTCCAACTCTCCCGTATTCAATTCCGCGAGATGGCGAGCAACGGCCTCATTCCGGGCGTCACCAAATCCAGCTGGTAATCCGGCCCGCGCCGAACCTTTTTCCGAGTCGCAGGCCGAAGGGTCTGCGACTCGTTGCTTTTTAATGATAATGCCGTTTCTAGCAGAAACCCATGCAATCGCAATGCAGTGGGATGCCTTTGGCTCAATCGTTCTGCATTTGGTCGGCATCTTTTTTCTCGTGCTGCTGAATGGCTTTTTTGTCGCTGCCGAATTTGCACTGGTGAAAGTGCGCACCAGCCAGCTCGACCCGCTCATCGAGGAGGGCAACAAGAGTGCTAACATCGCGAAGTATGTCCTTGCGCACATGGACTCGTATCTCTCCGCGACGCAGTTTGGCGTCACGGTGACCAGCCTCATCTTGGGCGCCATCGGTGAGCCATACATGGAACGGTTGCTGGAGCCGCTGTTCGTCGCGCTCGGCGTGCAAAACGGGGCTCTGATCAAAGGCGCTGGCTGGGGACTTGGGCTTACCTTCATCACGTTCATCCACATCATCATCGGGGAGCTTGCGCCGAAGTATCTCAGTATCCGTCACCCGCTGCGGATGGCGCTCCTTCTCGTCCGACCGCTCCAGCTTTTCGTGACCGTTTTTAAGCCCTTCATCTGGCTGCTCAACGTCTCGGCGAATCTGATCCTGCGTCGTCTGTTCCGCATCAGTCCCGTGGGTGAAGGAGAACTCGCGCACAGTGAAGAAGAGTTGCGCGTGATCCTCGCCGAGAGCGCGCGTGCGGATGAAGTTTCGCCGCTTGGTAAGGAACTGCTCATCAACGCACTCGATCTCAAGGATCGCGTGGTGCGCGACATCACCACGCCGCGCGGCGAAGTCGTATTTCTGAACACCGAGGACAGCTTCGAGGAAAACCTCAAGCACGCGACCGAGAGCCGCCATACGCGCTTCCCGCTTTGCCGCGGGCATCTCGATGACACTATCGGCCTCGTGCACATCAAGGATCTGCTCAAGCTCATGCGCGAGCCCGCTGCGAATTTCGAGAACATCAAACGCGAGTTGCACAACGTCCCCGAGATGATGCCGCTGGAAAAACTCCTCGGCTTTTTCCTCAGCCGTCACGCGCACTTGGCGCTCGTCGTGGATGAGTTCGGCGGCACCGCGGGCATCGTCACGCTCGACAACGTGCTCGAGGAAATTGTCGGCGATATTCAGGACGAGTTCGACGCGGAGAAGCCAGAGATGCGTCGCGTTACGCAGGATGAATTCAACGTGGACGGCTCGCTCGGCCTATACGAACTCAACGAAATGCTCGGACTCGATCTGGAAAGCGACGACGTGAGCACCGTAGGCGGCTACGTCACCCAGCTCATCGGCCATCTTCCGCAGGGCGGGGAAAAAGCGCGTATCGAGGACTTCGAGATCACCATCACCAAGGCCGACGGACGCCGCGTTCACGAAGTTCACTTCAAGCGCGCACCACGAAGTTCATGATCCCGCTTGCCGCCGACGCCGCGTCTGCGGAATAGTCCGCCCCTTTTTCGCACCATGAGCCTTACCACGTTGCACGACCGAGGAGTTATCGCCCGCTGGCGCGCACACCTGCCTGTGAGCGAAAAGACACCCGTCATCTCGCTGAACGAAGGCAGCACACCGCTCATCCATACACCGCGCCTCAGCGCCATCGTCGGACGCGGCTGCGAAGTTTTCGTAAAATACGAAGGCCTGAATCCCACGGGATCGTTCAAGGATCGCGGCATGACCATGGCCATCAGCAAAGCGTGCGAGCAGGGCGCAAAGGCCGTCATCTGCGCGAGCACCGGCAACACCAGCGCCGCCGCCGCCGCATACGCCGCGCGTGCGGGCATCGCGTGCATTGTGCTGCTGCCTGCGGGGAAAATCGCGCTCGGCAAACTGGCGCAGGCTTTCATGTATGGCAGCAAAGTCGTCGCCATCGAAGGGAACTTCGACGACGCACTGCGGCTCGTGCGCGAGATCGGCGAGACGGAGCCAATCGCCATCGTTAATTCGATCAATCCCTTCCGCCTCGAAGGACAAAAAACCGCCGCGTTTGAAATCATCGAGACCCTCGGCGACGCGCCCGATGTCCACATCATGCCCGTCGGAAATGCGGGCAACATCTCCGCGTATTGGATGGGCTACCGCGAATTTCACGCCATCGGTCGCGCGAAGCGTCTGCCGAAAATGATCGGCTATCAAGCCGCAGGCTCCGCGCCGATTTTCCACAACCGCATCGTCGAAAAACCCGAGACAGTCGCCACCGCAATCCGCATCGGAAATCCCGCGAGTTGGGAAAAAGCAACCGCCGCCATGCGCGACAGCGGAGGCGCGGTGGACATCGTCACCGACGAACAAATCCTCTCCGCGCAAGCATGGCTCGCCTCGAACGAAGGAATCTTCGTCGAGCCCGCCAGCGCCGCGAGCATCGCCGGCCTGATGAAATGCTGTAGCAAAGACCGCTGCGCCACCTGCCCGCTCCCCGCCATCCCCGAAGGTTCGCGCATCGTCTGCACAGTGACCGGCCACGGCCTGAAAGACCCCGATGTCGCCTCCAAGCAAATCGGTAACATCACCACCGCCAAAGCCGACAAGCGCGCCATCCTCGACCTCCTCGCGAAGTAAATCTGGATTCGGCGCTGCAGCGCCACATTGCCGACCTCTCCGTCCACATGAGCGACCTCCCGCTCCACATGAGCGACCTCTCCGTCCACATGAGCGACCTCCCGCTCCACATGAGCGACCTCCCAGTCCACATGAACGACCTCCCAGTCCACATGAGCGACCTCCCAGTCCACATGAGCGACCTCCCACTCCACATGAACGACCTCCCACTCCACATGAACGACCTCCCAGTCCACATGAACGACCTCCCAGTCCACATGAACGACCTCCCAGTCCACATGAACGACCTCCCAGTCCACATGAGTAAAACGGCTGTCTACAGAGAGGAAACGGCTGGCCTCAGAGAGGAAACGGCTGGCTACAGAGAGGGGATGCTTGGCTGCAGGGGTGACTGGTGCGCGATAGGGAAGCGCTGTTTCGCGTCTTTCGCGGGCTGCTTTGATTGATTCAGCGGTTTCTGGTCAACTTCTCGGCGTCGTGGGACAGCGGGTGCCACGAGTGGTATTTATACCATCTGCTCAAATTAAACAGACATTCGAGTTTTCCGCATAGCGTTTAGTTGAACCAGCAGCCAGTCGCGACCGATGAGTTGGAGGACGGATTTGGCGTCCTCCCAGTAACGTTGCAGGGTGTCCCTCATTCGATGCCGGAGTG
>CANJNZ010000112.1 GCA_947476045.1 Chthoniobacteraceae bacterium | reverse complement strand
GCTTTTAATACAAATTCGCTTCTCTGGTTCATTTGGTTTTTGGTTTTCCACGGCATCCCTTCCTTCTCCCATTTCGGGAGCTTTTTCAGGGACCAATGTGTTACCCATGTCCTGAACCACTTGTGTTACCTATGTCCTGAACCCGCACCGGGGCGCGCGTGTGGCGCAAAGTCTTTTCTGTGAACGGCGGAGTCGCAGAGCTTGGTCACGTCACACGGTCAAATATATATCCAGCCGAATACGAAGAGTTCTATAAGAGCCCAACCGAATACCCAGCCTGGCACTCCTACCAATACCTCCAGTGGTATGCGGATATACCATCGTCCCTTGCTCCGTCGGCCATTGGCGTAGTCGAAGAAGAATGAAAGACAGGGGACAGTGAGCACCATAATGGGCGTGCCGACCCAATTGGAAATGCGCGCAACATCGCGGTTGTTCCAATCCGGCGAGATGAGCCAGGTGATTGGCACCGCGAGAGCCACCGCAGCTAGAAACCAAACCAACATGCGGCGCGGCGAACTCTCGCGGCGAAACAAAGCAGCCTTGAGCGCATAGAGGCTCAAGATGATGCCCAGTCCAATGGCGTAGAGAACGCGGCAGGAAGCTTCGTAAAATTCGGGATCTCGCATAAGGGCAGCGTGGTCTAATTTTCCGCTATCCGACTGGCAAAATTTCCCAGCGGCAGTGCGGGGCTGGATGTTGCGGCATTATTCATGGGCTTTCGTGGAAGGCAGCGGGCGGAATCGAATCACGATGCCGCGCACGAAGAAGAAACCGGCGAGGGCGAGAAAGGAATAGAAGGGTGCTTGAAGTTTAATTTCCTCCACCAAATCGATCACGGAGATTGGTCCGCCATCCCTATAGTCGCTGACGGGACTAGCTAAAAAACAGGCCATGAACACACACGGAATAGAGAACAGGAGCGATTTGAACGCGCGGCGCTGCCTGCGACGAACTGCCTCCGCCGGGTTGTGCGTGCTCGTGCTCATGGATTGCAGGTAAGTGACTCTTCCCGCGTTTTCATTCAAGGACGTCCTGAAGGCCGTGCATCATTGCTTTAACCATTTGGCGTAGTTTTTGATGATCTTCCCCTCGTCAATGAGCTGGACGACAAAGAACATTTGCCACTTGTGAATATCGCAGGCCTCCTGGAACTCAACTACCACCCGGGAGTTGCGATACCTTGCTGCTGCCGCCGCATACGTTTTGTCCTTGAGAAGTTTCAGACCAAGCAAGCCGTAGGTTTGTCCCGCAGGAGTGCCCGCCGCAATGAGCTTGCGGCAGTCGTCCGCAGCAGTGGGCGTCTGCAAGAGCCTCCGGTAAGCTTCCTCTTCCGGAGGGGTCGCGGCAGCGATTCCTACCGGCCCTATGCAGAACCCTGCTGCTGTTCGGAGCGTTTCGTAATCGGTGAGCGGCGCTTTGGCATTTGCTCGGGGAGGCTCTGCACTCGCTTGCAAGACGATGGCGGCGAGACCAAGCAGCAACAGCTTCGTATTCATGAGACGGGTGGGTTCATCGGTTGCTATGTGCCTTTCGTGTAGCATCTGCGCATTTGCAGGCGCGAGATTTTTCCCGGCACGGCAGGAGAGTGGCGAGGGACGAGTGGCGGGTGGCGTGTCTGCCCGTGAGGCGGAAGGTGTTTTTGCAAGTCATGCCTTTTGATCCGCGCAAACATTCACACGGTGCGAGTGTCGGGACGACACGCCACTCGCCTCCCGCCACTCGCCACTCCCCTACAAGGCAGTGAGGGTGCGAGCGAGGATGGCGGCTGCTTCTTCGATTTCCTCGCGGCGGACGTTGAGGGGCGGGAGCCAGCGCAGGGCGTGCGTGCCGCTGGGGATGGTGAGGAGGCCGGCTTCGTGGAGGCGCTCGACGAGGAAGAGGCTGGGCACTTTTCCCTCGGGCACATGGGCGCGCGTGGCGAAGTCGGGGGCGAGTTCGATGCCGAGCATGAGGCCGACGCCGCGGACTTCTTCGATGAGGGGCGTGGCGATGGCGCGCAGGACGCTGAGGGCGTGGGTGCCGAGGGTGCGGGCGTTGGCGAGCATCCCTTCTTCTTCGATGACGGCGAGGACTTCGTTGGCGCCGACGCAGACGAGCGGGGTGCCGCCAAAGGTGGTGCCGTGGGTGCCGGGGCCGAGCAGATCGCAGAGGGGCTTGGTGGTGCCGTCGGCAAAGGCGACGGTGCGGTCGCCGACCCAGATCGCGCCGAGGGGGAAGCCGCCGGCGATGCCTTTGGCCCAGCTCACGGCGTCGGGCTCGACGTCGGGTGCGATGGAGCGCCAGCCGCACCAGTCGCCGGTGCGCCCGAGGCCGCATTGCACTTCGTCGAAAAAGAGGAGGAGGTTTTTTTCGTCGCAAAGGCGACGCGCGGTGCGGAGGAAGTCGGCGCTCGCGGGGTGGATGCCGCTTTCGCCCTGCACGGGCTCGATGAGGATGGCGACGGTGCCCTTTTCCGCGACTGCGGCGGTGAGCGCGGCGGTGTCGTTGAACGGCACGTGACGGAAGCCCTCGACCATTGGCTCGAAGCCCTTTTTCACTTTGTCCTGCCCGGTGGCGCTGATGCCGCCGAGGGTGCGCCCGTGGAAGCTGCCGAGCATGGTGACGATGCCGATGCGCGGGCCGCCGGTGGATTCGTTGCCGAATTTGCGGGCGAGTTTGTAGAGGGCTTCGTTGGCCTCGGCGCCGGAGTTGCAGAAGAAGACTTTGCCGGGCCGCGCGACGAGGCGGCAGAGGCGCTCGGCGAGGATGCCCTGCGGTCGCGTGTAGTAGAGATTGGAGGTGTGGACGAGCGTGCCGATTTGCTCCTGCATGACGCGGACGACGCGCGGGTGTGCGTGGCCGATGCTGGTGACGGCGATGCCCGCGCCGAAGTCGAGGTAGCGCTTGCCGTCCTCGTCCCAAATCTCCGCGCCGCGCCCGCGCGCGAGCCGCAGGTCAAAGCGGCCATAGGTGGGGATGACGTGTCGGTCGTAGAGTTCGCGTGTGTTGCTCATCGGAAAGGCATGGGAGAATTGCGCGCACGCGCTGCATTGCCAGCGGAATTTGCGGGCATTTTACACCCAGCCGCGCCGCTTGTAGATGAACCAGCCGACTTGCTCGTGCATCCACACGGCGAATTTCTCGAAGCCGTCGTAGCCCGGCACGCTGATGCGAAATGGCGGCGGCGCGGTGCTGACGCTGGTGAGGAAATTGCACGGGGCTGCGATGGCATCGACGCCGAGTTTGTCAAAGACGGCGACGGCGCGCTCCATGTGGCTGGCGGAGGTGACGAGCAGCACGCGGTGCCAGCCGCGTTCTTTCGCGAGGCGCGCGACTTTTTCGCCTTCGTCGTGTGTGTTGCTGTTTGCGCCGAGGCTGATGATTTCCGCCCCAGCGGGCAGCGACTGCGATGAGAGCCACGCTTTCACCATGTCGGCCTCGACTTTCTTTTCGCCATCGAAGTCCGCGACGTTGCCGCCGAGCGCGATGACGGGTGCCTTGCCGAGGCGCATCAGTTCCAGCCCCATGATGACGCGGTCACCGGCGCGGGTCAGATGCATCCAGTTCACTTCGTATCGCGAAGGCTCGGTGCCGCCGCCGAGCACGACCACGGCATCGCACGCGGGTAACTCCGCGATTTTCACGCCGACCCACGGACGCTCCATCCGCCGCAGCAGCCATCCGGGAAAATCCGTGCTGCCGAACAACGTGATGAGCGCACACATCCCGCCCGCGAGAGCCGCGAGCCGCCTGCTTTTCCGCCGCCACAATGCAACGGCAAGCACGAGCAATGTGAGCCAAGCAAGGCCCACGGGCTGGATGAGGAGGAGGATTTGCCGGAAGAGAAAATCGAGCATGCGCATAAAATGTTACCTTCTCACACCCAGCCACGCCGTTTGTAAACGAACCATCCCACCATTTCGTGGATCCAGACCTTGAGTTTATCGAATCCATCCCCGCCCGGCACCGTGACGCGAAACAGCGGCGGCTCCGCTTCTGCGCCCGTGAGGAAATTGCACGGCACCGGCACGGTCTCGACACCGAGTTTGTGAAAGACGGCGACGGCGCGCTCCATGTGGCTGGCGGAAGTCACGAGCAACACGCGATGCCAGCCGCGTTCCTTCGCGAGGCGCGCGACCTTTTCGCCCTCCTGCCGTGTGTTTTCATTTGCGCCGAGGCTGATGACTTCACCCACCGAAGGCAGATGCCACGATTCGAGCCATTCCTTCGCCAAATCGGCCTCCACTATTTTGCGGCCACCGACATCCATTTCACTGCCACCAAAAGCGATCACCGGAGCCTTGCCGATCCTCATCAATTCCAAGCCCATGATGATCCTGTCGCCCGAACCAGTGAAGTGCATGGAGCCGACTTCGTGGCGCGAAGGCTCAATACCACCACCGAGCACGACCACAACATCGCAAGCGGTCAGGTCCGCGATTTTCACACCAGCCCACGGGCGTTCCAGCCGCCGCAGCAGCGATCCGGGAAGACACGTGCTGCCGACCAGCGTGATCATCACAAACATGATCGCCGCCAGCACCGCAAAGCCACGACGTTTCATACGCCAGAGCAATATCGCGAGAATCAGCAGCGTAGCCCACGCTAGCCCCACTGGCTGAATCAGCCGGAGTATTTCCCGGAAAATGATGTTGAGCATAATTGGAAGCTACCAAGTCTGTAAGCAGCCGCAGACACCGTGACTTATTTTTTTTCGCCGGCACCCGCGTTCTCGTCCTTCAGCCATTTGAGTTGCACGAGCACATCCACGAAATTCGTCCGCTTGCTGTCCGGCCAGATGAATGCGGCGCTTTTGAGCCATTCCTCCCACTTCGCCATGTTGCCCTGCTCCCGCTCGAATGCGGCGTGGGCATATTGGTAGGCGGGCGTAACGGATGGGAATGGAATTTTCTCCAGCCAGTCCTTGGCGTGGACGAGATCCTTTTCGAGCAGGTATGCGATCACAATCCGGTAGATGAGCAGTTCGGGCATTCCGTCGTCATTCGTAAAACCAGGATAGTCGGTGCGGTAGTTCTCATAAAGAAACTGCCACAATCTGCGCGCCTCGGCATACTTGCCTTGCAGAAATGGGATTTCGCAAATGTTGAACCTCGCCGGAAAGAAACGCGGATCAAGCTTCAGCGCCTGCTGGCAATACTTTAGCCCTTCCTCAAACTGCCGCATCTCAATCGCCACCGCACCGCGCACGTTCAGCGTCAGTGCCGTCGGCGGCAAAAAGGTGTCCGCCTTATCCGCAAGCGCGAGCGCGGCCTTGTAGTCATGCACTTGAAAACTCCGCATCGCCTCGAAAACGAGCATCTGATATTCCTTGGTGTAAACCTGCCCTTGCTTGGGTGCATCCGGTTTGGCCTTGGGCGCTGGTTCGGCGTCTTTTTCCTGCGCAATGAGAGGCAGGACAAAGAGACTGAGGACGGTAAAGAGGAGGCGCATGGCGGATGTTTCACCCAGAGCAGCCACAACGGCAAGCCCCCGTTCTTCATTCGGCGTTTGTCATTTCAAAAGCTGCGGCTAGTGTGCGCATTCGATTTTCTCGGATGCAAAAAATGAAACGCACACTTTTAGTTCTCAGTCTTTGCGTGCTGGCGGGCGGGTTCGCAATTCCCACTCCGGCCAGTGCGCAATTGTTCGGCGGTCGCTCGTCCTCCATCGCGACCGACGCCGCCGCGTGGGTCATCGCCGACACCACCACCGGCTTCGTGCTCGATTCGTCGAATTCCTCGCGGAGCCTGCAAGTCGGCAGCATCACCAAAATCGCCACAGCCATGGTGCTGCTCGATTGGGCATCGGCGAAAGGCGAGGACCTCAACCAGTTCGCCAACGTGCCCGACACCGCCGCGCCGCTCAGCAGCCCGAACAGCATCGGCCTGCAAGTCGGCGATCGCATTTCCCTGCGCGAAGCACTCTACGCCGCGCTGATGCAGAGCGATAATCAAGCTGCTGAAACCATCGCCGTCCACGTCGGGCGCAAACTCGGCGGCGGGAACAACGACCGCGAAGCCAGCGATTTTTTCACCGCGCAGATGAACGCCCTCGCCCGCAAGCTGAACATGCGCAACACGCGCTTCCTCAACGCGCACGGCCTCGACGACCTCGAAAGCAAAACTCCCTACTCCACCGCAGGCGATGTCGCATTGCTCACCAACTACGCGCTCGGTCATAGCGGCTTCACTTTCTACACCTCGCAAAAAGAACGCCGCATCACATGGCAGGGCGCGGGCGACACGAACGGCTTCCTGCTCCGCAACACGAACGAACTGCTCGGCACCGGCAGCATTGACGGCGTGAAAACCGGCACCACCCGCAGGGCCGGTGCGTGCGTTGTCATCTCCGCCGCGCAACGGCCGGAGAGCAAACAGATCGGCGATCAATTTGAAATCACACCGCGCCGCCTCACCGTCGTCGTGCTCGGCTCCGCCACGCGCTTCGACACGGCGAAAATGCTCCTCAATCGCGGCTGGACGCTGCTCGACCAATGGAGCGCTGCGGGCCGCCCGATGCGCGGCTGGAGACCCTCAAGCCGATGAGCGCCGAAAAAACCATCGGCGTCCTCACCAGCGGCGGCGACTGCCCCGGGCTCAACGCCGTCCTGCGCGGCGTCGTCTGCGCATCGAACAACCTCGGCTGGCGCGTCATCGGTTTTCAAGACGGCTACGAAGGCCTGCTCGAAGACAACCTCCACATGGAGCTCACGCTCCAAAACACCGAAGGCATCATGCAGCGCGGCGGCACCATGCTCGGCACCACAAATCGCGGACACTTCGTCAGCAAGACCGGCTCCGGCAAACGCTCGGGCATCGAGCCGCACATCATCGAAAAAACAAAATCCACCCTCCACAAGCTCGGCGTGGACGCCCTCATCACCATCGGCGGCGACGGCTCCCTCGCCACATCCGCGCAGCTTTTTGAAAACGGCATCAAAGTCATCGGCGTCCCCAAGACCATAGACAACGACCTCGAAGCCACCGCCATGACCTTCGGCTTCGACAGCGCCGTCGCTTGCGTCACCGACGCCCTCGATCGCCTCCACACCACCGCCCGCGCACACAAGCGCGTCATCGTCATCGAAGTCATGGGCCGCCACGCAGGCTGGATCGCCCTTTACGGCGGACTCGCCGGCGGTGCCGACGCCATCCTCATCCCCGAGATTCCATTCACCTTCGACAAACTCACCAACTTCATCCGCCGCCGCAGCAGCGAAGGCCACGCCAGCACCCTCATCGTCGTCGCCGAAGGCGCCGCACCACGCGGCGGCAAGGAGCACTACCGCGCCACCACCCCCGGCGAATACCGCCTCGGCGGCATCGGCGAAACCGTCACCCGCGAAGTGGACCACCGCCTCAACAAGCCCAAGCTCGTCAAAGAAATCCGCACCTGCGTCCTCGGCCACCTCCAGCGCGGCGGCGACCCCACCACGCTCGACCGCATCCTCGGCACCCGCTTCGGCGTCAAAGCCGTGGACCTCATCGCCGAGGAAAAATTCGGCCACATGGTCAGCTATCAAAACTACCAGGTCCTCAGCGTCCCCATCGCCAGCGCCGTCCGCCGCCTGAAAACCGTCGCCCCCGACTGCCAGATGGTCGAAACCTGCCGCGCCGTCGGCATCTCATTCGGCGATTAAACGAACCGCGCACAGCGCGACCACCATCGCAGCGGATGCAGCAGGCACGTAGGGGAAAATGGCAGCCCGTCACCCCTATGAAATGCAAATCATCTACCTGTCCCTCCTCCCTACTCCTCCCTATCTCATACCACATTCCACAAACAAGCTGACAAAGTATTGGAAAAGAGATAAAAGGGAGGGATGGGAGGAAACACACTTAAACTGGGCAGGCCGGATGCGGCTGCACGAATTGATGAACGCTATGCGAGGGAGCCGGATGGATGGCGC
>CANJNZ010000111.1 GCA_947476045.1 Chthoniobacteraceae bacterium | reverse complement strand
CCGAGTTTTTTCATATAGGTCATTTGAAGAATGACGGCCATGGTGTGTGGTTCCTTTCTGGTTGTGGTTTTGTGGTGAAAACGAAAAACCCCGCCGGAATTGGCGGGGCGTTTTCGTCGGTGATGTGATTTTGCAGCCGGATTATTATTATTCCGGCTGCCGTGGTGTGTGCGGTTCCTCGCGCACGAACGTGGACTCGCTGTTCGCGGGTTCTTCGAGCCGTTGCAGCCCTTCACGCACCAACAACGACGCAAGTCGCGTCATCGGGATGCGCCGGGCCTTCGCGGCATGGTAGAGCGGACTGATGAGTTTTTCGTCGAGGCGGGGGCTGTAATAGAGCGATTGTGACATGCGGTATATTTCCTGTGGTTGTTCGATTTCCGCGCTATTGGAAAAAGTGGTGCACGTGCTGTGCGGCCTCTATGACCTTTTGGATGATCGGCGCGATGGCCCAGATCACTGCGCCCAAGAGTGTCCAGAGCAGGACGGTGAAGAGAATGCTGATGATGTTTAACATGGTGGTTGCCTCCTTTGGTTGATTGTTGGATGAGCGCGAAGATGCCGTGGGTGAGACGGCTTATTTCCGCATTTGAACGCAGCCGGAGATTTCCGGTGCGGGTTGTTTTAAACTCAGAGCGAATGCTCTAAATTCAGTAAAGATGTCCGCCGGATAGGGCGGGCCTTACCAAAGGAATATAACGCGCAGCAGGGCGTTATTTCATGGCGACAAAGCTAGGAATTACCTCCGGACATTCGCGATATGCACTACTGCCCATCGTATCCAAACAGACTACGAGCTGGCATCCCCAACGCTCTCCGATTTACCTCGTCGGCCCGATTGGCACGATCGTTATTAAGTCTGGTGCGTTGGTCCGCTGCCCATCGATCTTCCTCGGCACGTTCGGAGCGATGGCGCTGGATATCTTGTTCTACCACCCATTGCGTGGCTTGACGCATGGCCGCATCATACCCTGCTGGAACTTTATTCCAAGACTCCATCTCCGCGCGATCCGCCGCCTCCTTGCGCGCTGCCTTTCTGTAATGGATGCCGTAGGAGATAATTACGATTATGATCAGGATCGCTACGACGGTCCTGATGGGTTTTCTCAACATATTTTTAAATGCCGCCTTTGGTCTTACTGATTGGGCAACCGGTTGCCCCACAACAGGGTGCACTACTCGGGGCTCTACGACTGGCTGCACTGGCGGAGGAACCGCCAGTGCAGGAATCTGCACTCCGGCAATCTGGTGCAATGGAACCCAACCGGGAAGGCCCTCGTGCCAGGCTAAATCAGTCTTCAGGAGGAAACCTCCTCGCAAGTAGCTGTTCACGGCCTCGATTTCGAATGGTCCGAAGTCTTGGCCGTCGCGCGTGACGTGAATATTCATTTTGGAGGATTTGGATGCGTGTTCGGAAGGGTTGTCTCAAGACTTACCTACTGACTTCCAGTTGAAGTAAGGGCCGTGCCCTTCAACGAAAGCGTTTGTGTCGAATATGCAGTCGCCGCTGTTTCGATACGGAGTGTAGTCGAGATTCCACATTTCTGTTATTTGCATAGGAATCGTGAGTAGGGTCAAGCGAAAATAGCCGCATATATGCGGCGTTCGAGAAAGGAAAAATTCGCCACGATTGCCGAGTGTCACCACGGCAAAAATTCGGTCGCAATGTGTCCCGTCTGAGGATTCAGGCCGGTCTCACGCAGGAACGCCTGTGCGAAAAAGCCGAGATTGATCGTTCCTACCTTCAGCGCATTGAGAAGGGCACCTCGAATCCGACTGTGGATGTGACCATCCGCTTGCGCAAAGCGCTTGGGTGCGAGTGGTCCGCGATCTTCTGCGGTATCGAGTGAGTGAAATCGAACTTGAGAGACGAATCAAAACCTGACCTCGGCACGCGCTTCGACTATCCACGAGCGTTCGCGCTCGGGAAACCCGAAGCAACATATGGCACGTCGGGCACCACAGACCTACGATGCCCCCCATAAACGACTTCATCTTCAGTCAATGCGTGGCTCTCCTCGAATGGGTCCCCGCAAACTCGGCACGACCTACAACGCGATCAACGTATGGATATTCTGCGTCATCTGGCCGCTCATCACGATCGGGTTGATCGTAGCGGTGGTCGTCCTGTGGAGAAAAGTCACCGTGCTTCAGCATCCGTGATTCACGAAGGAAGGCGTAATTCTCGCGCTGTGTTTCAGCAGCGCCGCCCACAACTGTGGTGAACCTGAGAGCAAAATTTCCACATCAATCTATTTTTTCGTAGGTGTTCGATGCGCGACCTTTGGCCTGTTTCCATCCCGCCTTTTGTAGTTCGTTTTCAAGGTCGCGACGAAAGCGGCGCCTTCGCTCTAGGGTCGTTGGAGCGCACGTCTCTGGGATCACAAGGCCGATATTGACCCTCACGAGTGTCGGACTGCTCCATTTCAACCGGTCGTCCTTCGCGTGCTTCAGGATGAGCGTTGCAATCTCCTCAGCCAGCGGTTTTGTGTTGAGGCGTCTCTCGGCGGGATAGATCTGACGCAGCCCTACGGAATCGCACGAGGTTTGGCGCGTTTCCAAGTTCACCGTCCATCCTTGAATCTCCGCTCGTGATGATCCGAGGACTACCGCCCCGTGTCGCTCGATCTCAAAATAAATCTCTGGCGACGCCCAATGCAGCTTCTCGATTCGGCACAGCTTCGTCCGGTTCATCTTGGTATGCCCGCTGTTTTCCAACTCGTCCCAAGCGAGAGCGAGAAGTTTTAATATTTCCCCAGATTCGTCTTTAAGGTTGCCGCTAGGCTCATCTTTGAGTCTCGCGGCCAGAAGGCAGATTCCAGATTCTGTTTGCGCGCTTGCTGAGTATCCTTGTCCTGAGGATTTTCCCGGCATCGGATGAAGCGGGAATGGCAGGACGTTCTGGATTGGATGTGTTTGTTTTGTGTTGTTCATGTGTTTGTTTGCCGGACAACTCGAATTTGAAAATGCCGCGATGGCAGGTCGAGTTGACCGGCGAAAGCCCCCGCACTGCGGCAAGAATTCAGGCGGCACAGGCAAAGTTGCAGCGAGGCTGAGACTCCGAAGCTGTGCTAACACACGTGCATAAGAACCCATCCTCGCCGCACGCTCCGCGTTGCGACGCCGATAGAGTGGCCACGATGGGCCATATAGGGTGTCTTGGGTCGGTGATTCCGACAAAGAACCCCTACCATTGCCCGGATTCCGCGCAAGTGTAATTTTTGCGCATGGTGGGGCGACGAGCGTCGCCCGAAGGCCAAATACGCTCGAAGTCAAAACGAATCTATCACTCCGGAGAGACGGTCCACCTAGCGATCACCAACCGGACGTGACGCGTCGTTTCAACCATGAGAGCGGTTTCTGGTCGCGGAAATCGAAGCGCATCAACATCGCGGGTTGTAAAGCGGGCGCGAATGCATCGACACAAATCCGTCACCGCTGTCGGATTTGCCAGACTTCCAAATCGCGGGCGCATGAGCGTTTTGGTGTCCTGATGGAAAAGCCTCTACAGACACGCTGTGGTCTTTTTTTCCACAAACGGGAGTTGTCGTCAAAAAACCAGGCGCAGGCCGATGCGTGATGTGCCGAAGTGTGTGACGAGCGCCGGGTGAAAATGGATCCTGTGGGCCGGAACCGCAGTGCCATCATGCGCCGGCTGGTAAACATGGGTCGGCAAAGCAGACATAAAGCCAGCTGCATTGTGTGCTAGAATTTGTGCTAGAATCACGCCGTTTCTCGCACCCTTCTGCAAAACTGGCGAAACTTCAAAAAACGCCGTTTTTACGAGGTAAACCTGATCAGCAAAGACACGCCAGGAAACGTCATGAAAGTGTCAAAATCACAATTCAGAATCTGCTGTGCTACCATTACACCATGAGGCAGTGCGGGGGGCGGAAAGTAGGTGCGGGGCAGGGGAGGTAAAGCATATTTTAAGCAGGCGTTTCCTTCGCTGGATGCGATGATGCGCGTTCGCAATGAGGCGAACGCCACTAAACAGTTTTGTCTGGAATTTACCAGTTGTTCGGGTCGATCTGACACCATTCTGCGGCCTTTATGGCGCTCAATTTTCCTGATTCTTATCCGCGCAAAAAAAACTGAAAAACCGAACCGTGAAACGATCCCGACACCAAAAGCAGAAGTTCATCCGCAGATTTCCCGGATACGAAGCGATGGTGAACATGCCGCCGCTCTCCCATCGGCCAGATCCCTCCGTGCCTTTCCGCGCTGAAAATTCCGAGGTGCTGCGCTTCCTCACAAAAATGGGTTACACCCTCGTCGAGGCCCGCAGGATGTTCGCCAACGCACGACTCCCCGCTTACAATGTCGTGACACTCAACCCGCAGACAAACCTATGGCAGGGCACCGGCGACACAGCCAAACTTTACGAGAAAATGCGGGAGTGTTCCGCTAATAAACGACAGACATGAATCGCACCCGGCACCGACAGCGTCTGGCACGACCTCACCTCAATGGAGGGCTGCCTGCAAAGCAGGATTGTCAGCCAGGCGTAAATCCAGTCGAAACCAAACGATGAAGGCAGTTGGCTTCATGTTGATTTTGCGAAGCGATTTCTCAACGCCTCAGTGCGATATTTGAAAATCTTCTCCACGTCCGGACGCACGAACCAGCGGTGCGCGATGAAGTCGAACGGCACGGCATAGTGCACTAGGTCGCGTGCCAGCGTGCCGCCGTCGCGCGCCTCGAACGTGTGTTCGTGAATCCACTGGCGGTATGGCCCGCGAATCTGCTCGTCCACGAAGCGATAAGGCGGCTGCCACACTTTGATGCGCGTCCGCCAGCGCAGCGGGATACCATGCACGCGCAGTCGGTAATCAATCAGCGCCCCTTCGCACATCACGATTGGCGGAGGCGTGACGATGTGAAAGTGCAGCCACGGCGGCGTGATGGCATCGAGGTTCGCCGCGTCGGCAAAGAAAGGAAACAACTCCTCCGGCGCGACTGGAAGCCAGAGCTCAGATTGATATTGATGGATACGCATGGCTGGTAGTCTGAGTTTCAGTTCAAATCCTGCAACGTTTTCTGTGCGAGACGTGGCGCGGCGAACTGGTTCACTGGCTTGCACTACTGGCCTTGCCGCTATTCGCGATTTGGAACCCATGGTGGGGAGTTCTTGTAAATGCGGCGGTTGCGCTGGCGGGGAACTTCCCTTGCATCCTCGCGCTACGTTACAATCGCGCCCGCCTTCAGAGATTGCTCATCCGTCGAATCTGATTCAAAAAGCAAAGCAGAATCGGGAGCGGTGGGAACCTTGCGCGTATGGATGTGCAATCACGAATCATACGACCAAGAGCCATGCGAGATGCGATTCATGGGTATGCTACTCATTATTGCCATTCTTCTGCTGCTCTTTTGGGGCGGTGGATTCGCGTTTCATGTCGCCGGCGGGCTTATCCATATCCTGCTCATCATCGCACTCGTGGTGTTCATTCTCCACTTCGTTCGGGGCGGTAAGAAAAGTTGAAATACGCGACGCGAAAGGTTGAACAAACCACTCGAAGCGCACGTCAAAAGAACGTGAGCACCATATCGGCGGTAGCGGTAAAACGCTGAAACCCGGCAATAAACCAGGTGGGGTTGAAATCCCCAGCCGCCGTCATCTCACTATCGTTCAAGCGGGCACCAAGAGAACCTGACACTTTGCTCGCTTCAAAATAAGTAGTGATGATGAGTTACTAAGACAATCATGTCGGTTTGTGTTTTCATGGCCTCTGCGACAATGTGATGAACCGTAGCTTCGCAAAATTACTTCAAGCTTATATCAACCCACTACTGTCAATCCGGTTGATTCCACAGACACGAAATGAGTGATATTTGCTCGTGAGTATCGCGTGAGCGAATCTCGGCGCGTGGCCGTATACCGACCGCAACGCATCAAGAAGCAGAAAGGCAACCGCTACATCCCCTGTGCGGCCATCGGTATCACAGCCATCTTCGAGTGCAAAGTCTCCACGCCAGATTTTCGCAGAGATGCACGTTCCATCACTGCCGAATCTGAGCGGCAACTTAGCGATTTGCCCCTATGGATTTGTGTGAGCTCCCGCTGGGGGCGATAGAGCCGCCCGATGTAGGGCCTTCATTCATAGCGCAGCCGCTGAAAGCGACGAGCAACGCGGCGCAGACCGCGAAACGGAAGTAATGTTTCATAAGTTTTGTCGGTTTTTTGACGTTTACTTGACTGTGTAGTTTGCCGATGGCCCGGGAGTGCCGTTGACAATGAGCTCCACCTTGTAGCTGCCGGGAGCAAACCCATCGGTGCCGGCATTCAGGTGAAATTCGATGTTGGTATTGCGATACCCCTGTGTGGCGACGACTTCATTGGAGAGCTCCACCGGCTTGCCATCGCGTGTCCACCTTGCAGCGATCCGGGTGCCGGGAGCTACCTGTTTCGCCTCGGCGACGACGAAGATGGTTTTCTGGCTTGGTGAAAATGTGTCGGCGAGCGCCGTGGGAGCGTTATTGGCATCCACGTTTGCAGCAATGACCAGCTTGCCGAATGTCACCGATGAATCGGGCGTCGTTGTGGTGCGATTGCATCCAGTAAAGGCAACGGGCGAAATTACAAGGATCAGCAGTAGCAACATGTGCCGTAGGCCGAAATTCGTGGAACGTGTTTTCATAATTTGTGGTGAGTGGCTAAAATACAATCGGCTCTGCATGCCCCGATGGATGCCTCTGATGAACCCGATTTGGAATGTGCCCTCGCTCATGGCGTGATCACCCGCAGGCAAGCTGGGTGGAAAGCTTCCCGCTCACAGGGTCAACGTCCATGCTCGCACAAAGCTCATCGGTCTCCATAAACCGCAAGGTGAAATGCACCACTCCGTCGATAGAGATAGCGCTGCTCAACTTCATGCCGAAGCGTTCAAGTTTCTTCTTTTCGAGGGTGTTCAAAAGCGAACGGAACTGACCCGGGCCTAATCCACCTCCAGAAAGCCATCGTGCCATGTCCTCCAGTTCGCCAGCGAGTTCATTGCAAATTTCAGCGGGGTTCATTGTCTCTTTCATACCAAAGAATCGCGCCAGGTGCCGCATCTGGTTTTATCTGCATCCATTTTAACTGCCTCTCACGATGAACTGGACCAGCACCAAATCGGCGGTAGCGATAAAACGCTGCAATCCGTCAATAAACCGGGCGGGGTCGAAATCCCCAGCCGCCGCCATGGCATTAACGAACGAGCATTGGGTTATGGGCACAATCCATCTAGGGCAGGTCTACGTCATCCTGCTCGATGATGCCGTGGCAAAGAATCGCCTCAGAACCAGATGCGTCGGCCACCAGATCAGTAACGGCAGGCCCAGCATCATCGTCAGCAGCCATGCCCATGAGGGCATCCAGGATTGCGGAGCGTGGTCGCTGAAACCGAAAACATCGTTGATGTTCACCGGTTGCTTGGGATTGGCAAGCACCGTGCCGGGTGGCGGCATCCAGAAATAAGAAATGAGCATCAGAGCCCAAGCCAAGCCCTGCAACAGTGAAGCCGACCTTTATAGTCACCTGCCAGTGCTGCACCTTGCCCTTGTCGATGTTACCGCGTGTTTCGACCACTTGGAACCAGCACAGGTTCTTGACGGTCTTATTCGCGCGTTTGATTGCCTTGTTCACTGCGTCCTCGATGGAAGTGGTCGAGGTGCCGGTGAGTTCGATAAGTTTATAGACGTGGTCTTTCATGTTTGGTGCTGAGTGCCTTTGCCCTAGTTGCAGCAGGAACCTGAGGTTAAATGCTTGATCTCACGGGTGTCCGGTTGATGCGCGGTCGGTGTTTTGTTAGCAGCGAAGTTTGCGTGAGTTGCGCATGAAAATGGATGTCACGCATTTGAATTTCGGAGTGGCTCCGTGGACGATGCCGGCCCATGAACTCCGGCCGCTACATTCTT
>CANJNZ010000110.1 GCA_947476045.1 Chthoniobacteraceae bacterium | reverse complement strand
TCATGTTCGCCCAAAAACAAACAGCCATTTGCCCTATCGCCGCACTTCTTGCATCCAAAAGTCCAGTCGCCGCCCTCGCTCGTCTGACAAAAACAGCCGCCCAGAAAACTTTCAGACGATCACCTCTTTAATCAGCGTTTCCCTAAGATGGCCGACGACTATCGCCCAAAGTTATCTACGCACTCCACGAATTTGCATCTCAAATAACATGAAGGGCGTGTTTCTCTGTAGAGGTGATTGGTGAGGGTGGGGAAATAGGAACACAAAAAGAGTGCTCCGCTCTATTATGAAAAAGGACAGGCAGAAGGAAATAGAGGGTGGCTGCTGTTTCTAAAGACCTGCGATTCAAGCGAGGAACACGAGGATGCGTTCTGCGAGAAGGGTCATGGCGAGGCCGGAGAGGCCGATGAGGGTTTCGGTGATGGTCCATGTGCGGAGGGTCTGGCCGACGGAGAGGCCGAGGCATTCTTTGACCATCCAAAAGCCGCTGTCGTTGAGGTGTGAGAGGAAGAGGGAGCCGCAGCCGATTGAGATGACCATCAAGTCTGGATTGGTGCCGGGATGCGCGGCCATGACGGGGGCGATGAAGCCCGATGCGACGGTGATCGCGACGGTGGCCGAGCCGGTGGCGACGCGGATGAATGCGGAGACGAGCCAGCCGTAGAGCAGCATGGGCAGTCCGGCGGATGCGGCGACGGCGGCGAGCTGGTCGGCCACGCCCGCAGTGCGCATGACGAGCGCGAAGCCGCCGCCTGCGCCGACGAGGATGAGCGTCATGCCGATTCCGGCGACGCTGGCTTCGGAAAATTTGAGCAGTTCGCCAGCGGCACGTCCACAGCGGGAACCGAAGGCCCACATGGCGAAGAGCACGGAGAGCAGGAGGGCGATGACGGGATTACCGAGGAAGAGGAAAACTTTTCCCCACGCCGTTTCTTTTCCATGGAGCAGTTCGACCATCGTGCCGCTGAGCAGGAGCAGCACCGGCAGGAGGATGGTGAAAAGGGTGAGGCCAAAGCCCGGCAGCGTCTGTGCAGGCGAGACGGATGGCGCGAACTCCGGCGTCGCGATGTGGACGCGTTTCACCGCCATGCGTGCGAAGATTGGCCCGGCAATCGCGGCGACGGGAATGCCGAGCACGAGCGCCCACAGGATGACTTTGCCCATGTTTGCGTGGAGCGCTTCGATGGCGATGACGGGGCCGGGATGCGGCGGCATGAGGCCGTGCATCACGGAAAGGAACGAGAGCATCGGCAGCACGAGACGCAGGAACGGCTGGCCGGTTTCCTTTGCGAGCGTGATGACGATGGGCAGGATGAGCAGCAGGCCGACGGCGAACCAGGTCGTCATGCCCACGCACAGCGCGAGCAGGATGATGCAGAGCGAAATGCGCGAAGGGCCGAGCGTGCGGATGAATTGTCTGGCGAGCACGCCCGCGCCGCCGGATTCGGCGAGCAGCTTTCCGAAGATCACGCCGAGCACGATGATGGAGCCGGTTTTTGCGAGTGTGTTGCCGAAGCCCGTCTGGAAGGAATCGAGCACTTCTACCATCGTCATTTTCCCGCCGCTGCACACGACCATCGTGCCCAATGCGAGCGAGCTGATGAGCAGGGCGATGAAGGGATTCAGCTTCAGCCACGTGACGAGGAGCACGAGGATGGCGATGGCGAGGAGGGCGAAGAGCATGGGTTCAGGCCTTGGGCGGAGTGACCGTCGCGCGAGTGGCTCCGGTGCTGATGCCGCCATCCACGAGCAGGGTCTGCCCGGTGACGTAGCGGCTTTCCTCCGATGCGAGAAAGACCACGGGGCCGGCGAGGTCTTCCGCAGCGCCGGGGCGTTTGAGCGGGATGCGGTCGCAGAGGTATTCGACCCACTCTTTCTGCTCATAAAGCACGGCGTTCTGCGCGGTCTTGAACCAGCCGGGCGCGAGGCAATTTACCGTGACGCCGTGGCGGCCCCAATCATCGGCGAGGCTCATCGTGAGTTGCTTCACGCCGCCGCGGCTCGCGCCGTAGGCAGCGAGGCCCGCATAGCCCGCGACGCACGTGACTGAGCCTATGTTGATGATGCGTCCGTAGCCGCGCGCGATCATCCCCGGCGCGACGGCCTGTGCGGTGAAAAATGTGCCGCGCAGGTTGGTATCGAGGATGGTGTTCCAGTCCTCCCACGAAACTTCGAGCGCGGGCTTGCGAATGTTGCAGCCGGCGTTGTTCAGCAAAATATCTATCCGCCCGAACTCCTTCTCCACTCCGGCAACTGCGGCTTTGATGCTGTCGTGATCGCGCACATCGAGCGCGACGCCGCAGGTCCGCCGTCCGAGCGATTCGATTTCCTTGCGGAAAGGAGCGAGCTTTTCCGCATCGCGGCTGGACATCGCGATGTCGGCACCCGCCTGCGCCAGCGCGCGGGCGAAATGCTGGCCGAGTCCGCGGCTGGTGCCGGTGATGAAAGCGACTTTTCCGGTGAGGTTGAACATGGGCGTTAAGCGTGAGGTGCGAGGATGACTTTCATCACACCGGGCGCACCGGCGTAAAGTCTGGCAAACCAATCGGCGCCTTGTTCGAGCGGCGCGACGGCGGAGATGATGCGATCCACTTTGATTTGCCCGGAAGCGAGTAACTCGATGCAGCGCGGAATTTCCCCTGCAGAAGCGCATGAGCCTTGCAGGCGGAGCTGGCGCGTCACCACGATCTGCAAAGGGAGTTCGGTCTTCGGCGAGAGATTTCCTACGAGCGTGACGGTTCCGCCTTTGCGCACTGCATGGATGGCGGAAAGCACGGTGTCGTTCAGCCCCACGCACTCGAACGCCGCATCGGCCCCCTGTCCGTGCGTGAGTGCTTTCACAAATTCCGTCACGTCCTGCGTCTTCGGATTTGCCGTGTGCGTCGCGCCGAGTTCGCGCGCAACGGCGAGCCGGGAATCCTCGGTATCCACCGCGATGATTTGCGCGAAGCCCGCAATCTTCGCCGCCTGCAAAGTGAGAAGACCAATCATGCCCGAGCCCACGATCACCGCCGTGTCGCCGGGCGCGCAGGGAGTGAGCCGGACGGCGTGAACACCCACGGAAACCGCCTCGATCATCGCAGCTTCGTTGAAGCCGAGATTGTCCGGCAGCGCGTGGACGATGCGCGCAGGCACGGTGACGAATTCCGCGAAGGCACCGTGCCGCCGGTAATCCCCGCATGACACGCCAAGCACCTGCCGCTGGTCGCAAAGATTCACATCGCCACGCCGGCAATGCACGCACTCGCCGCAATAAACAGTGGAATCAAAGGTGACGCGCTGCCCCCGGCGAAACAATTGCACATTCGCACCCACCGAAGCGACGACGCCCGCCGCCTCGTGCCCCATCACGAGCGGAGGAATGCGCCGCCCCGTCGAGCCGTCATAGCCGTGAATATCCGACCCGCAGATGCCGCAGGCCTTCACCTGAATGAGCACTTCATCCGCCCCACACACGGGTTCCGGGACATCGACATACGCCATCTTTTTGTATTCAGTGAGAAGCAGCGCTTTCATCGGGCGAAGAAATAAAGACCCTTTGCAAAAGCACGAGCAAGAAAGGAGAACAGCCTGCCGAAGATTTGCCAGATGTCGTAAATCACGCTGGCCAGGTAATGTGCTGGTAATCTCCGAGGGGCGTCCTTTAGCGTGACGGTGTTATTGAGGTTTTCGTCTCCAAATTTTAACCACGATGCTCGCCCGGATATTCAAAAGCACGGAACACGTTCCGCATGGGCCTTTCGAAAGCGAACGGCACAGTTCCGGAGTATTCAGCCAGATGAAATTGCCCGTCATTGCCATTCTATCTGCGTTCGTTTTTGGGGCGGGAGCGGTGATGATATGCAGTTGGTTTGCTCGTGCGCAGATTGGCCCCAAACTCGCACCCGCATTTTCAGGTTCGACGAGTTCTTTAGTGATCGCTGAGCCCAGCCAGCGGCATGAGCAAGCCGACACGGCGACACTTGGTGAATCCAATACTGCCGCCACGAAGGCCGATGTGGAGATCGAGTTGATCGGGTCGAATGAACGCTGGTTCGTTCAGTATCCAGACGGTTCCTCCGCGAACACCAAAAGCAGTCGTGCGCTTTCCGATGCTGAGGAGTTGGTCTTGCCGGTAAATTCCAATGTCCGGCTGACGTTAAAGAGCCGCGACTTCGTATATATGCTGTCACTTCCCCAATTAAACAAAGCGCAGGTCGCGGTCCCTGAACGATCCTTTCCTCTCGAATTCCGCACGCTTTCAAGCGGATCATTTTTACTTCGCGGAAGTCATTTTTGCGGGCCTCCACGTCTGATGTTGAATATCAAAGCCCGCGTCTCGTCGGCTCAATTTTGAACGCATGATCGAAACAATAATTTCCAACGTCCGAGAAACTCGAAAACTTTAAAATGAAACAGCGTTCCAAAGGCCCTTTGTTCATCCTGATTTTGGCATCAATGGTGTTGGGCGGGATTTTTGCATTCAAATTTCTAAATCTAGCACCATTCGGATGGAAGCAGACCGTCCGCCAGAAGCCGCCCGTGCTGGGAGCGCTGCCGGAATTTTTGCTGACGGATCAAAATGGAAAGGAGATGGGGCTCCGTGATGTGGTCGGCAAGAATTGGGTCGCGAGTTTCTTTTTCACAAGTTGCAAGGCGACCTGCCCCGCGCAAATCAGGAGCGGGCTTTTGTTGCAGGAAAAACTCAAGGGTTCGCAGCATGGCGAGAATGTCCGTCTGGTGTTCATGAGCGTCGATCCCGAGCACGACACGCCTGCTGTGCTTCGTGAATATGCGCAGAAAAGCGGGGCAACCGGGGACCTTTGGCATTTCCTGACCGGGTCATTGGATGACGTGCTCGCATTGAGCCAGCAAGGTTTCAAAATGCAGGCTGCCGGACTTGGAAAGGCGGCGGACAAGCCCACTCCTCCCGCCCATAGCCCGCAATTTGTTCTCGTGGATGCGTGGGGGCAAATTCGTGGCTATTACGATGGAGAGTCCACACAGGCGATGGAGGATCTGTTGCAGGATTTGGATTTAGTTCGAGATGAGAAAGGCCCCTCGGTCACACCCGTTGCAGAATCAGTGGCGCGGCGCGACCCCGCGCAGGAATTTGGCGAAGACCTCAACGAACCCAATTTCCTACGGGAGCGTCAGAAGGAACAACACGCGGAGGCCAGCACATGGAGCGTCTTCCACGATTTCAGTTTCACGGATTGCACATACCAGAGCGGCATTACCTTTCGGAACCGGGTCGTTGACGATGCGGCAAAACTTTACAAGGCGACCCATTACGATCACGGCACAGGGGTTTGCGTCGCCGACGTTGATGGCGATGGATTGCCTGACATCTATTTCGTGAATCAGGTCGGCCCCTGTCAGCTTTGGCGCAATCTCGGCGGTGGAAAATTTGAAAACATCACGGACAAGGCCTGCGTCGGACTTCCCGATCCAATTAAAGTTTCCGCGAGCTTTGCCGACATCAACAACGATGGGTTTCCCGATCTCTATGTGACGACAGTTCGTGGCGGGAATCATCTGTTTCTCAATGATGGCAAAGGCCATTTTACCGACTGCTCAATGGATTCCGGACTGGATTTGATCGGTCATTTTTCCGCGCCCGTATTCTTCGACTTCGACCGCGACGGTCTTGTGGATCTGTTTCTCTGCGATGTCGGCACATATACCATGGATAATGTTCGCAGCGTGACGACGCCGGTGTTCGGAACTTCGGAGCAAGATCCCAAAACCTATCGCTATTACGATTCCTTTCCGGACGCGTTCGCAGGCCACCTCAGGCCGGAGCGATACGGTCATTGCCTGCTTTTGAAGAACATTGGCAATGCGCGGTTCAAGGATGTGACTTCGGAAGTCGGATTGAACCACATGGGCTGGACGGGCGACGCCACACCATTCGATGCCAACGGCGATGGCTGGCCGGATCTCTACGTGCTCAATATGCAGGGGAACGACGAGTATTACGAAAATCAGGGCGGGCGAAAATTCGTCCGGAAGACCCCCGAGTTATTTCCAAAAACTTCTTGGGGATCCATGGGCGTCAAGGTCTTTGATTACAACAACGATGGTAAATTCGACCTGTTCGTGACCGACATGCACTCGGACATGAGCAAGCGTCTTCCATCCAACAGGGCGGACGAGAGACGCAAAAGCCGGATGACATGGTCGAAGGAATTTCTCCACACAGCACCTGACACCAGCATCTTCGGCAACTCACTCTTCGAGGCTCAGGCCGATAACAAATTCAATGAGGTGTCCGATGCGGCAGGGGTTGAGAATTATTGGCCGTGGGGCCCGAGCGTCGCGGATCTGAACGCCGACGGTTTTCAGGATATTTACATCACCACGGGGATGAGTTTTCCATTTCGCTATTCCATCAACAGCCTCCTGCTCAACGAAGGCGGCAGACGATTTGTGGATAGCGAGTTCGTCGTCGGTGTCGAGCCGCGACGCGGCTGGCAGACGACGATGCCCTGGTTTACCGACGACGCACCGAACCCGAACAATCCGCCTGCGACTGTAAAGCCGCCAGCAGGGCCGGTCACGGTTTGGAGTTCGCTGAGTTCCCGCTCATCGGTGATTTTCGACCTGGATGACGACGGCGACCTCGACATCGTAACCAATGAATTCAACGCACCACCGAGGATTCTCATCAGTAACCTCAGCGAGCGGAAAAAAATCCATTATGGAAACGCTGATTTAATCGCGTAGTGCCGCAGAAAAAGCGAGTCACGGGAGGGCGAGTTTGGTAGAGAGGGAAGCATGAAATACCAAATGAGTTTCGCGCAGGAGGAGTATGCTGGGAAAAAGAAGGTGACGAGGCGGGAGAGGTTTCTTTTTGAGATGGAGCGTGTGGTGCCGTGGGAGCGATTGTGCGGGGTGGTTGAGCCGCATTATCCGCAGGGCAAACGCGGGCGGCCGCCGGTGGGCATTGAGCGGATGCTGCGCATTTACTTTTTGCAGCAGTGGTATGCGCTGGCGGACGAGGCGCTGGAGGATGCGCTCTATGACAGCCAGGCGATGCGGACGTTTGCGGGGATTGATTTGGGGAGTGAGGCGGTGCCCGATGCCACGACGTTGCTGAAATTCCGGCACCTGCTGGAGGCGCACGATTTGACGCGGCAGATCTTCGCCGAAGTGGGCGCGTTGCTGAGCGAGCGCAAGCTGTTGATGAAAGAGGGCACGATTGTGGATGCGACGATCATCGCCGCACCGTCCTCGACGAAGAACGCGCGCAAGGAGCGCGATCCCGAGATGCACCAGACCAAGAAGGGAAACCAGTGGTATTTCGGGATGAAAGCACACATCGGCGTGGATGCGCAATCGGGCTTGGTGCACAGCGTGACTGGCACCGCTGCGAACGTGGCGGACATCGCGCAGACGCACGAGCTTTTGCATGGCGAAGAAAAGGAAGTGTTCGCCGACGCGGGTTATCAAGGAGTGGAAAAGCGCGAAGAGATCGTGGCCGTCGCATCGGACGTGGAATGGCACATCGCCGCCAAGCGCGGTAAAGTCCGTGCGATGGCCGAGGGCCTTCTCAAAGACCTGACCGTGGGATTGGAGCGGGCGAAAGCGCAGGTGCGAGCGCGAGTGGAGCACCCCTTTCACGTCCTCAAAAACATCTTCCGACACCGCAAGACGCGCTATCGAGGCCTGACCAAAAGCACCACCCAACTCCACAGCCTCTTCGCACTGGCCAACCTCTTTCTCGCCCGGCGCACGCTGCTGAGCGCCGCTGGAGCATGAGCGAGCGACAAAACCACGGAAAGATCATCATGTTCGCCCAAAAACAAACAGCCATTTGCCCTATCGCCGCACTTCTTGCATCCAAAAGTCCAGTCGCCGCCCTCGCTCGTCTGACAAAAACAGCCGCCCAGAAAACTTTCAGACGATCACCTCTTTAATCAGCGTTTCC
>CANJNZ010000109.1 GCA_947476045.1 Chthoniobacteraceae bacterium | reverse complement strand
GGAAAGAATGTAGCGGCCGGAGTTCATGGGCCGGCATCGTCCACGGAGCCACTCCGAAATTCAAATGCGTGACATCCATTTTCATGCGCAACTCACGCAAACTTCGCTGCTAACAAAACACCGACCGCGCATCAACCGGACACCCGTGCTGCCATATCTGAAAGAACTTCACCCCGCTTGTCACCATGACCGCTCTCAAACGCACCCTATTTGCCATCGCCATAGCAGTGGTTGCGTTCATGGTGATCAGGCGGCAGGGCAAGTTTGCCGATCTCCCCATGCTCACTTCTGCGACGATTGAGTTTTATGGAAAGGTGATTGATCAGGACGGGAAGCCTCTGGCAGGTGCAGAAGTTGTCGGCTGGACCGGTAGTTCAACTGGATTCATGAGTGAAGAGAGGAGGCATTACAGCACTGCTACGGACGCCAATGGGCTCTTTAGTTTTCAAGGTTTCAGCGGACGCGGATTAGCCATTGTGCCTCAAAAGGCGGGTTACAATTTCGCTAGTGAACGGAACCGATTCACTTACGCCCCCATGGGTTTCGGCGTCGTAAAGTTTATTCCTGACCGCAATAAGCCCGTCGTCTTTCAAATGTGGAAGAGCCTCGGTGCAGAACCTTTGATTGATTACCGTGGGAAGTCCGTGACGCTCCCAATAGACGGAACGCCAGTATTGATAGACTTGAAAAAGGGCGCGAAAGCCAAAGGCGAGGGTGACCTGCTTGTCAGTATCAAATGGGGGCCGCGCAGTAACCCCGGCTCGTATATTTTTGATTGGTCAGCAAAATTGGAAGTCCCAGAGGGCGGACTCATCGAAAGCACAGGCGATGTGATGTTCATTGCTCCAGCAGATGGATATCAAAAGAGCATCGAGTATCATTTCACTGCAAGGGACATGGAAAGGGTAAGGGACGGAGAGGTTGACCGCACCTATAATACCTATTACATCAAGAGCCGAAAAAGTGGGATTTTCAGCAGAGCACAGATCGCATTTAACAATAACCCTATGGATGAAAAAGCTGGTGTGATATTATGCGTGCAACTCAACCCCAAGCCCGGCTCTCGAAACTTGGAATTCGACCCGAAATTGGAAGTGAAAATTACGGATCCCTAGCTACAAATTCGACTGCCCGATCCAGTCAGCGAGACAGGCCGCGAGCGCCGCCTTGTCCACAATCGAAACGGGTGCGCGTCCTGTTTCGACGAAGCCGAAGCCTGCGCCCCATGCTGCGCCGTTCACCACGCACGCATCGGTGTGACACTCGGCTATCTGCCTCGCTGCGAGCGCGAGCGCGTGGTCGCGCGTGCCGTCGAGTTCGTATTTCCAGCCGACGATTTTTGCCTTGGGGAAAATCGCGCGGAGTCGTGGAAGGACTTTCACGGCCGGTTCGAGCGTGAGGGTCAGTTCGCCGCTGCGCGTGGGGATTTTTGCCGCGTCGAGCGACGTGCCATCGGCTGTGCGCACTTGCTTTACGCGATAATCGCACAGCGCCGCCGCGTGAAAAACGGCGTCTGCCGCGCCGACTTCAGCCTCCATCTTTTGCAGCAGATCCTCGTTCGTGGAGAACGTGACTATTTTCGCCCCCGCCGCTGCGACCTGCGCTGTCGCGCCATCGCCTTTCAGGCAAAGCACCGTGTGCCCGGCGCGGGCGAGCGCAGCCGAAAGCATGAGGCCCAGTTCGCCAGTGGAAAAATTCGTGAGCCGCCGGACTTGATCGATCGGCTCGTAGCTCGGCCCGCAGGTGACGATGACTCGCATGACAGCAGTCTTGGATTACGAAACGCCGCGAGTAAAGTGCCGCCATGGATCGCCCAACCGCCAGCCAGCAACTCCGCGAGCACTGCAACACCGTCGCCGTCGCAGTGATGAAAATGCACCCACTCCTCAACGCCCTCGGCGACGACGCCACAAAAGGCGAAATCGTGAAAGCGCTCTACGAAGTGACGAAGAACATCGAGGTCGTAAAAAAACAGGTGATGCGACTGGAAAAACGCGACGACAGCACGCTCACGTAGCGGGCGCGGCTTTCGAGAGGGCCGCTGTCGTCCATACGAGTGGGTAGAGCTTTTCGTGATACCACAGCTTCGCAAAATAGAAGCCAATCGGCGAAGGCTCGCGCCACGCTCCGCTTTCCACACGCGACACCAGCCACTCCACTCCGCGCTGAAACGCGCCAACGTGTTCCGTGCCCGCAAGCGCCTCGACTGCGAGCGCCGTTTCCTCCGTGCTCGAAACCACGCCTCGCACGCCGCCCCAGCCACCGTCGTCATTTTGCGCGCAAGCAATCCACTCCGCTCCTCGCCGTGCGAGTGCCGCAGCGCCGGGCTCATCCGCCTCGGCAACTTCGCGCAACGCGGAAACCACCATCGCCGTGCCGTAGAGCGGATTTTCGTCGTTGGGCGCGTGCTCGTTTCCAAACCACAGCGGCACCCACGATCCATCGGCACGCTGCGTCTTTTTCAAAAAAATCAGCGCCCTTGCAGTCGCACCCGCAAGGCGCGGTCGGTCGTCGGGCGCGATGAGCGTCCGCCACGCATTCCACGCGCGGAGTGTATGTGCGGTGAGATCAGGCGAACTGCGATCAAACGGCAGCGCACCCCAGCCACGGCAAAAAGTCGGGATGCCGCCGTCGCTGTTTTGCAAATCGAGCAGCCATCGCACACCAGCGCAGCCTGCGGTCTGCGTGATTTCATCCACCGCGCCGAGGCGTGTGAGCGCGAGCAGCGCACCGGGTGTATCATCCGCGTCGGGCACCCCACCGGGCAAATCCGTCCACGCCCAGCCGCCGGGCGCGGCGTGCGTGTAGGGATGCTCCGCGCGCCATTGCTGGCCGAGCAACCACTCACGCAAAGTGAGCCGTTGTTCCGGCGAAAGCGTGCGCGGCGGGAGCGCCTTGATGGCGAGCGTCGTCGTCCACGTCGCGAGGTTCGTATCAATCGCCCAGCTCCCATCCGTGCATTGCGACGCGGCGATAAACTCCACGCCTTTCCGCGCAACGACCTGTTCACCCAGCCCGATCGCCGCAAGGCTCATCGTCACGAACGAGGTCAGTGGCGTGGCTTCGAGAAAGCCGCCATTCACCGGCTGGATCGCTTCCAGCACACGCAGCGTCTTTTTTCGCGTCAGCGCGCGCAGCAGTCGTGTGAGCGGATTCCGTGTCGGCGCGTGGTGGTGAATCACCTGCCCAATCGCAATCAGCGCTGGCAGCGCGTAGCTCACCACGGGCAATCGCAGTAGACCCCACAGCCGGTGCGAAACCGCCGCCAGCTCGAACGGCAACTTCGGCACGAGCCTCCACTCGATGCGACCCGCCAGCGCGAGCGTCATGAGGATCGGCACGGAGAAAGTGCGATCCTTTCCGTAGCGTGCAGCGATGCGTTGCGGGAGTGTCGCCCGTTCGCCGAGCCATCGCTGCGCCTTGTCTATCGTGTTGCAAAAATCTTCATCCGCTCGCGCCGCGCCGAACGCCGCCCAACACAGCGCAGTCGTGGAGATGTTCGACTTGCTCAGCGTCGTGTCCCCCCACCCGCCGTCCGCATTTTGATGCTCCGCCAGCCATCGCAGCCCGCGCACGATCAGCGCCGAAAGTGCAGCACGATCCACCGCCGCCAGCGCCGTGACCGCCGTCGCCGTGCTCAGCGCACTGCTGGAAAGTTCACCCGTCCAATATCCCTGCGGCCCCATCCCGGCCATCAACGCCCCGGTCGCCTTGTGCAGTGCGGCGCGCAGCCTTTCATCCGTCATCCTTTGTCCTCCGGCCAAGCTACACCACCTTGTCCTGATCACGTTTCCGCGCCGGGAGAATTGCGCACGCATCCTTGCAGCCGAAGATGCGGCTGATGCGCAACCGATGCCGGCTCACCCACGCATACACGCGCTCCGCGATCCAAATCATACCCGGCACCCAAAGGAACAGCGCCACCGGCACCAGCAGCGGCAGCCGCATCCCGACAAACCGGATGCACCGCGCTCCGCGATAAATGCGCCCGTTTTTCGCAACGCAGTGCATCGCCTCCAGCAGCGCTTCGCGTGAAAGCTGTGGCGCGATTTCAGCGGCTCGCGGATCGGTCAGCGGCACAAGCGCGAGTTTTCCAAACCAGTCGAGCCACGTCAGCAGCTTCATCTGGAAGATGCAGAGCGGACATTGGTCGTCGTAGAGCACGAGATGCTGTTTCACGCGGGCACCTTACATGGTCGCTGCGCTTTGTCGCGCATTTGCTCCGGCCTGCGCTCGGGCCTCAATACGATGGACAATTTCTGCGCGCGTCTTCTTTACTCGCGACGTGAAGCAACTCCGTCTCGATGCACTCCTCTCGCGCTTTGGCTACTGCTCGCGTAGTGAAGCGCGTGCATGGTTGAAAGCGGGGCGTGTCTTCGTCGGCGGCGCGCCTGCAAAATCCCCGAGCGACAAAGCCGTGCCCACGAACGTGCTCGTGGATGGTGAACCCATCGAACATCCGCACGGACTGCTCGTGCTTTTGCACAAACCCGCCGGGCTCGTCTGCACGCACGACGAAGGTGAAGGGCCGACGATTTACGACATCCTCCCGCCGCGCTGGCTGCAAAGGAATCCCCCAGTCACCAGCATCGGTCGGCTCGACAAAGACACCACAGGCGTCCTGCTTCTCACCGATCTCGGTGAGATCGTGCATCGCTGGACTTCGCCAAAACACAAAGTCCCAAAACTCTACGAAGTCACCGTCAGCGCCGACCTTCCGCCCGGGCTCGTCGAGCTGTTCGCGAGCGGCACGCTCATACTCGAAGGCGAGGACAAGCCATGCCTCCCGGCGAAACTCGAAATCCTCGGCGCGCGCGAAGCCCGGCTCGAAATCACCGAGGGCCGCTATCATCAGGTGAAGCGGATGTTCGCCAGCCAGGGCTGCCCCGTCGTGCAACTCCATCGCTCGCGCTTTGGCGAATTCGATCTCGCGGGACTCGCTCCCGGTGAATGGCGGGTGCTTGCTACGCCGCCCGATTCACCGCGCTGAGGACGGCTTTGATGGATGCGAGTTCGATGTTCGTATCCACACCGGCGCCCCATTTCACGCGGCCATCGATGAGCTTGATTTGGATGTAAGCAATCGCGCTCGCTTCCGAGCCGGAGCTGAGTGAGTGCTGTTTGAAATTGGTCACTTCAAACGCGGGCGCGCCATTCGTAGCGAGTGCGTGGACGAAACCCGCGATGGGGCCGTTGCCCTCGCCCGTCAGCTTCACCTCGCGCCCAGCGTTGCGCACGGACGCGCGACAGTGAAAGACGCCGTCCACTCCGTCGGCGTGAAAATGAATCAACTCCCACGGTGTCGTGCGCTCGACGTATTCGCGCCAGAACATCGCGCGGAGTTCGTCCGCACGGACTTCGCGGCCCAGCGCATCCACGAGATCGTTGGCGATGGGGCCAAATTCACGCTGCATATCCTTCGGCAGTTCGATGCCAAATTCACTCTCCAGCAAATACGCGACGCCGCCTTTTCCGCTCTGTGAATTGACGCGAATCACCTCGCGGTATTCGCGTCCGAGATCGCTGGGATCGATGGTCAAATACGGAACATCCCAGTGGGTTTGTTCGCCTGCCGTCCATTCCATCATGCCTTTCTTAATGGCGTTTGCCGGTTGAGTTTTGCAAATCGCCACGGCCTTCTCCCACTCGGCGAGTCCCTTTTTAATCGCATCCTGATGCGAGCCGCTGAACGCGGTGAAGACCAACTCACCCGCATATGGCTGACGCGGCGGAACGGTCATGCCGGTGCAGTGCTCATACATTTCCAGCAACTCGCTGAGGCGCGAAAAATCCAAACCCGGTGAAATGCCGTGCATGTAGAGATTCATCGCGACGATCACGATATCGAGATTGCCCGTGCGCTCGCCGTTACCGAAGAGCGTGCCCTCGACACGATCCGCGCCCGCGAGCAAGCCCAACTCAGTCGCTGCAACCCCGGTGCCGCGATCGTTGTGCGTGTGGAGTGAAACGATGAGCGATTCGCGATTGCGGATGTTGCGGCAAATCCACTCGATCTGATCCGCATACACGTTCGGCATCGCGACTTCCACGGTGTCGGGCAAATTGAGGATCATCTTCCGCTGCGGCGTCGGCTGCCACACGTCCATCACCGCCTCGGAGATTTCCTTCGCAAACTCGACTTCCGTCGCGCTGAAACTCTCCGGCGAATACTGCAAAGTCACCTCCGTGCCCTTCAAACGCGGCAGACGATCTTTGATCCACTGCGCACCCTGCCGGGCAATCTGCACGATCTCCTCCTTCGTTTTCCCAAAAACCACGCGGCGCTGCGCAGGCGAGGTCGAGTTGTAGAGATGGATGATGCAACGCTTCGCGCCGATGAGCGACTCGAAGGTGCGCTCGATCAAATCCTCGCGCGCCTGCACGAGCACCTGGATGGTCACATCATCGGGGATGCGGCCCTCTTCGATGAGGTGGCGGTTAAATGCGAACTCGGTGTTCGACGCAGCGGGAAAGCCAACTTCGATTTCCTTGAAGCCGCATTTCACGAGCGCCTGAAACATTTCGAGTTTCTGAGCGACGTTCATCGGCACGGCGAGCGCCTGATTTCCGTCGCGCAAATCCACGGAGCACCAGATAGGCGCATGGGTGAGCGAGCGGTTCGGCCACTGGCGATCCGGCAATTGGATCAACGGAAACGGACGATATTTTGAAGAAGGATTGGAAAGCATTGGTGTGAGTAAAATTTGCGGGAATTTTCAAGAAGCCAGCTCTCGTCCGCAGCAAGCGCCAGCCGAATTTACGCGAGACGGCTCCCCGGCAGGGCGCGCTAAAGGCGCCCGGTAAAACCGGGGAGCAGCGTAAGTCGGCTGGTCAGCAGGAAAGTCACGCCGCCCACATAGCAGGGCGCAGAAGGAACGCAACACTGCGGCTACATCGTTTCACTTTGAGATCAAGGTTGAGCCGCAAGCTCCGGGACGAGATCTGCGGCAGGGTGGTTGATGCCAGCGTCCAGCGTCGCTAAACGATGTCCATGCGCAGCGGCAAGGTCTGCGAGGTAAATATCAGTGGTCTTGCGTGCGGATGTGATTGCGGCGCTATCGAGCGCACGACGGTCACAGGGGATAAAGGCGGGGTTTTGTTCGCGGAGAAATTCGGCGAGCACAGCGCGGGCATCCGCCATCGAAGAACCGAGCGCGCAAGCTACGCGGAGAAAGCCCAATTCGGTAATGGGGCACAGGGCGAATTCACGCGCTGGCCACCACGCATTGACCCGCGAATGGTGCTCATGGCTTTGGACAAGACGCGCCACCAGCACAGAAACATCAAGCAACCAGATCACGGTAATTCTTCCATGATGTCATCCACTTCCGTTTGCCGGATGATACGCGGACCTACGAGCACAAGTCGTCCTGCGCTAATCTCCGGACGCAGCTTGGCGGAATAGCGCGTGGTAATTTCGAGGATTCGGCGTTCAATAGCCTGCAACTCAGCAGGTGTGAGCCGGGGCAGTTCTTCGATGATTTGGCCAGCACTCATGGCGGAGGATATAAGCTGAAAAGCTCTCTTTGGAAAGGGGCAAGAAATGGAGCGCAACCAGACGAGCACGCTACCCATCCTTGCTCGCAAAACTCGCGGGCGAGTGAATCTCCACGCCTTCGATAGTCTGGCCGTAGAACGATCCGAAGTGCGTTTTGTCTCCCGTCAGCAAAATTTGGCACCGATGTTGGATTGCGGCGGCCAGCACTGGCCGGTCTTTTTCCGGTAGGCCCGGAGCGAGCTCGGCCCTCAGCGGCCCGCTGGCTTTTGCAGAGGCTTCCACGTCCTCCATCAATTTTTCGAAATCCCCCATCGCCGCCGGGAACTTCGCCTCCAGATTCCGCCGTGCTTCACCCACCACATACCCATCCGCCACCAGCGTGTGCCCGCTGCTTTTCAGCTCCGCGAGGAAGACCCTCACGGCTCCACTGCTCTTGGCTGCGGAAAAGAGGATATTTGCATCCAAAAACACCCGCATACCTTCCTACTTCACGCCTCTCTTGGTCAGCACTGCCGCCAGCTCGGCTTCCGCTGCGTCAAATTCCGCCAGCCGTTCCGGCGTGTAGATTTCCACTGGCAACGTCACAGCGGGGCGTAGAAGGATACCCTCCGGCGTGGTTTCAGCGATGAGGGTGTCTTGTGGTCGGATCCCCGCTTCCTTCCGCATTTCTACAGGGAGAACGATCAGACCGCGTCCCGAAACTGAAATCGTAGCTTGCATGGCCAAAAGATGCAGCAAAGCAGAAATTCTGCAAGTCAATCATCCGTAACCCAAGTTCCGCAGTTCGCAGTCCGCGGGAAAAAACTTTTCTCTGACGGGCTTCGTCCGTGCGTGGGCGGCGTCTCTGTTGGTCTGCGGGTTTGGGCGTTGTAGTGAAGAAGACCCCATTGCGGAACG
>CANJNZ010000108.1 GCA_947476045.1 Chthoniobacteraceae bacterium | reverse complement strand
GACGTGATGGGTTGCTCAAATCCGCATCCACACGGGCAGATATGGGCGGGCGATTTCATTCCCGGTCTGCCAGCGAAAGAACTCGTGCAGCAGGAGAAATGGTTTGCTGAACACAGGTCGCCGCTCCTGCTTGATTATGCAGCTATTGAACTGAGTGATGGTGGGCGCGTAGTGGTTCAAAATGAGCACTGGCTGGCGGTTGTTCCGTGGTGGGCTGTATGGCCTTTTGAGACGCTGGTGATTCCGCGCCGCCATGTGAAACGGATGCCCGAACTCACGAGCACGGAACGCGACGCGCTCGCAGAACTGCTTCGGCGTTTGCTCGTGCGTTACGACAATCTTTTCGAGTGCGCGTTTCCATATTCCTTCGGCTGGCACGGCGCGCCACACGACGACGGGGATTATTCCGGCTGGCAACTACATGGGCATATTTATCCACCGCTACTCCGCTCGGCGACTGTGAAGAAATTCATGGTCGGCTACGAAATGCTCGCTGAATCCCAGCGTGACATCACGCCTGAGCAGGCTGCGACCCGACTGCGCGCTGTGAGCGAAATCCACTACTTGTCAGCTAAAAATTTGTGAGCGCGCCACTTTTACAAATGAGCGGGATCAGCAAGGCGTTCCGTGGAGTGCAGGCGCTCAAGGGCGTGGATTTCACGGTGCGTGCCGGCGAGATTCACGCGCTGATGGGCGAGAACGGCGCGGGGAAATCCACGCTCATCAAAGTGCTGACTGGCGTGCATCCGCGTGACTGCGGCGAGGTTTTACTGGCAGGGCAGTCCGTTTCACCGCAGGCACCGCGCGAGGCGGAGGAACTGGGCATCTCGACGGTGTATCAGGAAATCAATCTCATCCCCGAGCTTTCCGTCGCGGAGAACATCATGCTTGGACGCCAGCCGCGTCGCTTCGGTTTCATTGATTGGAAGGAGCTGCACGCCCGCGCTCGCCGCGCATTGCAGCGGCTGGAAATTGACCTCAACCTCCATCTCTCTGTATCGTCGTGCTCGCTCGCACTCCAGCAGATGGTGGCCATCGCCCGCGCGCTCGATGTGAATGCGAAACTGCTCATTCTCGACGAGCCGACATCGAGCCTCGACGAGCACGAAGTCGCCGAACTGTTTAAAGTGATGCGCCGCCTGCGCGAGCAAGGGCTCGGTCTCGTATTCGTCACGCATTTCATGGATCAAGTGTATGCCGTTTCCGACAGAATCACGGTGCTGCGCAATGGCGAGCTCGTTGGTGAGTTCAAAACAGCGGAACTTCCAAAGCTCCAACTCGTCGGAAAAATGCTCGGGCGCGAACTCTCCGCCGTAGAAAAAGTCGGCGATACGATGACGTTGAGTGCAGATGAGAATACTACCCGCGATCCATTTCTGGCCGCGAAGCAGTTGGGCCGAAAGGGCGGGGTGGAGCCGCTCGATTTGGAAATCCGCAAAGGCGAAGTCGTCGGTCTCGCGGGATTGCTCGGCTCCGGGCGCACAGAAACCGCACGTTTGCTATTCGGTGCAGATCGCAGGACATCCGGTTCCATCACTCTCGATGGCCGCGCCGCGGCACTTTCATCACCAGCGAAGGCCATCGGCGCGGGCATCGCATTTTGCTCCGAGGATCGAAAGAGCGAAGGCATCGTTCCCTCGCTCTCCGTGCGCGAAAACATCATTCTCGCCATGCAGGCGGGACGCGGAATATTGCGCCTGCTCCCGCGTCGCAAACAGGAAGAACTGGCTGCGCATTACATCAACGCGCTGCGTATCAAGACACCATCGCCCGAGACGCCGATTCAAAATCTCTCCGGCGGCAACCAACAAAAAGTTCTGCTCGCCCGCTGGCTCTGCCTTCAGCCGAAATTGATCATCCTCGACGAGCCGACGCGCGGCATTGATGTCGGCGCAAAAGCGGAAATCGAAAAGCTCGTGGACTCACTGCGCCGCGAAGGGATGGCGATTCTTTTCATTTCCTCCGAACTCGAAGAAGTGGTGCGCGCATCGCAGCGTGTGCTCGTTTTGCGTGACCGCAAGAAGGTCGGTGAACTGTCCGGCGAACAAATCAACGAAGACCGCATCATGGAAATGATCGCCTCGCATGAATAGCGCGTCCTCCACCTTCATCTCCCGCTTTTTGCAAAGCCGCATCGTATGGCCGCTCGCCGGGCTTGCTCTGCTGCTGCTTTTCAATTTGATCTTCGACCGCGCGTTTTTTGAAGTCACCACACGCGACGGAAACTTTTACGGCCCGATGCTCACTGTGATGAGACTGTCGGTGGTTGTGATGTTGCTTGCTATGGGCATGACGTTGGTCATTGCAACTGGCGGTGTGGATTTGTCTGTCGGCTCGGTCATGGCGATAGTGGGGACGCTGGTTGCATTCCTGGCCGTAAAGCATCATCTCGGTTTTCCATCCTTGCTCGGAGTTGCAATCAGCGTATCGCTCTCGATTGGAGCTTTCAATGGAGTGCTCATCTCCTGCGTAGGAATTCAGCCGATTGTGGTCACGCTTATCATGATGGTGCTTGGGCGCGGCGTGGCCTTGAATATCACAGGCGGAAGTCCCTTGCAGGTTATGGACTCTGGTGTGCTCTTTCTTGGAAAGAGTTTCATCATGGGGGTGCCGGTGCAAATATTTCTCGTGCTATTTGTATTCGCCATCACGGTGATGTTATGTCGAAAAACCGCCATTGGCTTGTTTGTGGAGGCCGTCGGTGACAATGAAACCGCGAGCCGTTTAAGCGGAGTGAATGCGCGGGGGATCAAGGTGCTCGTCTATATTTTCAGCGCCGTTTGTGCCGCGCTCGCGGCATTGGTTTCCATTGGAGATGCGGGCAGTGTGGATCCAGACGGGCTTGGACAAATGCTCGAACTCGACGCCATCACCGCCGTAGTTGTGGGCGGCACGGTGCTTACAGGAGGGCGCTTTACTTTGCTGGGTTCGCTCATCGGCGCACTGCTAATCCAGACACTTGCAACCACGCTCATCCGGCAGGGGATGGACTCGGCTTACGCGCCAGTTCCGAAGGCGCTTGTCATTCTAGTCGTCTGTCTATTGCAGTCGCAGAAATTTCGCGCGCAGATCGCGAGTCTCATCGGCAATTTCAGAAAACCCACCTCGTGAAGCAAATTTTCACCCGCAAAAATCTCCCCATCCTCGCAACCACGTTTGTGCTCGTGCTGCTCTTCGGCACCTTTTCGGTTCTATTCGATAATTTTCTCTCGCTTCGTGTGGTTACGGATCTCTTTGCCAGCAATGCCCATGTCGGCGTGGTGGCGATTGGGATGACGTTTGTCATTCTTTCGGGTGGGATCGATCTCAGCGTTGGCTCCGTGGTCGGTTTCACCACGATATTTGTCGCCACGCTCGTCGGGAAACACGAGATGCACCCGGCACTGGCCATCCTGTTGGCGTTGCTGGTCGGGAGCGCGTTTGGCGCAGGCATGGGGATATTCATCCAAGTCTATCAACTGCCTCCCTTCCTCGTCACTCTGGCGGGAATGTTCTTTGCACGCGGCATGGCTTTCGTGGTCAGCAAACAATCGCTCGAAATCAACCACCGCTTTTACAGTGCGGTGATAGACGCGGGAATCCCGCTCACGGACAAAGTCATTTTACGCGCGCCTGCCTGCATATTTGTTGCGGTGTTTGTTGTTGCACTCGTGCTTGCGCACTTCAGCCGCTTCGGTCGCAACGTCTATGCTGTCGGCGGCAATGCGGCATCCTCTCTTTTGATGGGAGTTCCGGTTGGGCGCACACGGATTTGGATCTACACGCTCAGCGGATTTTGTGCGGCGCTCGGCGGCGTCGTATTCACATTCCGCACACAAGCCGGCAATGCAACCAATGCATTCGGGCTGGAACTCGACGCCATTGCCGCAGTCGTGATTGGCGGGACGCTACTCAGCGGTGGTGTCGGCTACGTTGCTGGCACTTTGATGGGTGTGCTGATTTACGGCACCATCCTCACTGGAATCAGATTTTACGGCAATCTCGACTCTTCGTGGCAGCGCATGGCCATCGGCGCGCTGCTGCTCGTTTTCATCGTCATTCAGCGACTTCTCACTCGCGCACCGGCTCGCGAGCATTCACACTGAATATTCTAATCACCTCTATGAAACACACGCTCACTACATCCTCACTTCGTTGGACAACATTCGCCCTGCTCACAGCAGCGGTCACGACTTTCACCGGTTGCGATAAAAAGGCCGACACCCAGAGCGCCAATCCACAAGGCGGCGGCAAAAAACTTGTCGTCGGCTTCTCGCAAGTTGGCGCTGACAACGACTGGCGTGTGGCGGAAACCAAATCCATCAGGGATGAGGCCGCAAAGCGTGGCATCGAACTCAAATACGACGATGCCAAGGACGATATGAGCAAGCAACTGGCAGCCATCAGTTCCTTCATCGCGCAGGGTGTGGATGCGATCATTCTCGCGCCAAAAGTTGAAACCGGATGGGAGCCGGTGCTCAAGGAGGCGAAGGCTGCCAAAATCCCCGTCATCCTCGTCGATCGCGGGATTAAAGTTTCGGATGAATCTCTCTATGCCACGCTGATCGCGTCGGATTTCGTAGCTGAGGGGAAAATGGCCGCCGATTGGCTCGCCAAGAAAACCGGCGGTAAGGCGAACATCATCGAACTCGAAGGCACGCCGGGCGCGGCACCCGCAATTGATCGTAAAAAGGGATTCGCTGACGGAATCGCTGCTTTTCCAGAAATGAAAATCATCGCCGCGCAGAGTGGGGATTTTAAAACAGCGAAAGGCAAGGAGGTCACCGAAACACTGCTTCAAAAACACGGGAAGGACGTGACCGCCATCTACGCGCACAACGACAACATGGCCCTCGGTGCCATCGAGGCCATCAAAGCAGCCGGTAAGAAACCAGGTCAGGAAATTATCATCGTTTCGGTGGACGCCGTGAAAGCCGGGTTTGAATCCATGGTTAAAGGCGAACTTAACTGTGCGGTCGAATGCACCCCACTCCTAGGCCCTGCGGCCTTTGATGCCTTGGACAAGATCCTCAAAAACGAAAAACTCGACAAGAAAACCGTCGTTGCCGACCGCGTTTTTGATCAAAGCAGCGCAGCGGCGGAATTGCCGAACCGTAAATACTAGCCTGCCGAAAGCGTAGAATTTCAGGGGGGAGTGCAGCCATTAGGAGTCGAACCTAAAACCTTCTGATTCGTAGTCAGATGCTCTATCCAATTGAGCTATGGCTGCGTTTTACCCGCGAAGAGGGACGTGGAGAAAAGCACAGCGAACATTTTGTGGCAATAGTTTCGTAGGGAAAAATGAAACGACATTGTTGCAACAGTCTATTTTCCAAGCTCCTGAGTGAGCATGAGCAGAGTCAGTTGTCCGATGATGCGAAGGCTGTCCGAGCTTAGCTTATCGAGGGTGTCGCCGCCGGTGTGCCAGGGCGTGTAGTCGAAATCTATGATGTCCATTGAGGGGATGCGCGCGATGATTTGGAGGGGGACATGGTCGTCCAGTATCGGGTCGGAATAGTTTCCAATATGCTTATGGGTGCCGAGTTTTTCGCTTGCTGCAAAAAGAGCGGTGGAGAGTTGATGGGGAGTGTCGTTGGGGAGAGTCACGTTAAGATTTTTGTCGCCGATCATGTCCCAGAGAATTGCGAACTGGAACTGTTTGGCGCGGCCGCTGTCACGCAGCGTTCGTGCGTAGTAACGGCTGCCCACAAGTCCATCAGGCCCCTCAAGAGGCTCGCTGAATTTCTCAACGGCCTCCTCGCCATCAAAAAAAACGAGTTCGAGATGCTCGGCGAATTGCGGGGCGGTGGAGAGAACGCGGGCGAGTTCCAGAAGCGCACCGGTGGATGAAGCTCCGTCGTTGGCGCCAACAAAGCTGATGCCGCTCATGCGTTTCGTATCGTAGTGCGAGCAGACGATGACGCGTTGGGTGTTGGATGGCACAGGCTGAACGGCGGTGGAGGAAAAGCGGGCGACGAGGTTGACGAATTTTAGCGCGCCTTTTCCTGGCACTGGAGTTTCTTCAAACTCCTGTCGCTCGACCTGCCAGCCAGTTGCACGGAGTGTGTCTGAGATGTGAATCCGTGCTTTTTCAATGGCCGCAGAACCGGAAGGGCGCGGGCCAATTGCGACCTGTGTGCGCACATGCTCAAACGCTTTTTCGCCTGAAAATTCCTTCCAAAGATCCGTAGGCGCGTTGATGCGCGGCAACGGCTGGGTGCGTTTTATTATAGCGTCGTCCTTGCAACTGCCGAGTAGCAGGCAGAGAGAGAGAGCAAAAAGCCTGTTTGCTTCGAACAAGACTACTCCTCCTCCGGAAGGCCGATGATTTTGAGCAATCTCTGAAGGTCGTCGTTGCCGTAATACTCAATTTCGAAGCGGCCTTTCTTATCGCCGTGATGAAATGCGATCTGGGTGCCGAGGTGCTGGCGGAGCCGATTCTGCAAGTGCGCGATTGCGGGGTCTAATTGCGGACTACTTGCCGAGCCGCGCTTCGGTTTTCTTGCGCCGTTCCCTGCGAAATGGTCGGCCATGAGTTGCTCGGTGCCACGAACGGTGAGTCCGCGGCGCAGTGTTTCCTCGGCGAGCTTCAACTGCTCTTCCGCACTCTTCGCACCGAGGAGAACTTTGGCATGACCGACCGTCAGGCGCTCTTGCACGACCCACGTCTGCACCTGCGAATGGAGGTCGAGCAGTCGCATTGAGTTCGCGATCGCTGCGCGGCTCTTGCCGACCTTCTGCGCGATGTCCTCTTGTTTGAGCAGGAAGTCCTTTGCGAGGCGGGAGAATGCGCGCGCCTCCTCAATCGGGTTGAGATCTTCGCGCTGGAGATTTTCAATCAGCGCAAGTTCGAGCACGTCCTGATCGCTCGCCGTGCGAACGATGATCGGCGCGTCCTTCAGTCCCGCACGCTGCGCTGCGCGCCAGCGACGCTCGCCGGCGATGAGTTCCAGTTTTTCTCCCACTCGCCGCACGATGAGCGGCTGCATGATGCCCTTTTCCTTGATGCTATCCGCGAGCTCTTGCAGATGTTCGTCGCGAAATTCTGAGCGCGGCTGCCATGGCGACGGAACGATTAGATCGAGGGTGACCATCTGGACGCGCTCACCTTCTTCCGCGAGCGGAGTGGGTGAGGCGACACGCGGATTGATGAGGGCGCTGAGCCCTTTGCCTAGCGCAGGTTTTACCATAGCGCATTGATCCGTAGAGGTGCGCCGCCCGCACGGCAATCACGAAGAAAGACAAACCTCATGCGTTCCGCTATTGGGTCTGTGTGTTGTTTAAAAAACTCACTCTCATTCACGATCCGGAACCGCATGCAGCCGCGCTGAATATGGCGCTCGATGAGGCTTTGTTGCTAAGCACCGTTTGCCCTTTGGTGCGTGTTTATCGATGGTCTGAGCCTGCAGTTTCGTTTGGGTATTTTGGAAAGTATGCGCCGATTGCCTCGACATGGCCGGGTCGTGAACTTGTGCGCCGGATGACTGGTGGAGGTGTTGTTTTACACGGTGATGACATTACTTACTCAGTCATCGTTCCCATCTCGCATCCTTTCGCGCAGATGAGTGCGAAGGAAAGCTACTGTGGTATCCACGGTGCGCTTGCCCGATGGCTCGCTATGCGTGGAATATCGGCATCGCTCTCGCATGCACCGGAGGGGCACGGGAATGGTGTGTGTTTTGAAAGTCCTACAGAGGCCGATGTGATCGCTCAAGGTCGCAAGGTTGCTGGTGCCGCGCAGCGCCGCACTCGTGAAGGTTTGCTCTATCAAGGAAGCGTGCAAGGCGTGCCGACTGAATGGCGCACTGACATTGCGCAGGCTTTTGCAGCAGAATTTGAAGTGCGAACCTTTAGCGCACCCGAGCGAAATCTCGCCGGGCACCTTACATTGGAAAAATACGGAACAGTGACATGGCTGCAGCGAGTTTAAAATTAAAGGCTACGGAGTCGTAACGCGATAAAAGCGGGCGTTTGGAGGATGAGAGGTGTCGGTGTAATTGATGGTCTGTTGAATGGTGTTGGCTGGGTAGGATTGGAGGGTGGTCCAATTGACGTCGGTGAGGGAGTTCTTGTATTGGATGGAGTAGGATTTGTAGGGCTGTGCGGTGAAGGTGAGGGTGTAGTTGGAGATGGAGGCGATGAATTTACTGTTGGGGTCGTTGGGGTTTGTGCCTGCGAGGAATTCCTGGAGGTTTGTCGCTCCGTCGTTGTCGTTGTCGTAGCCGCCGTCGGCGGTGTTCGTGGGGTTCAGTCCGTTGGCGGTTTCCCACCAGTCCTGGATGCCGTCGCTGTCGGTGTCGGTGTAGGTGACGGTGAGTTGGGCGTTGTTGCTGATGGCGAAGCCGTAGCTGTTGGAGACGAAGACGCTGTATTGGGCGGCGTCGCCCGGTGTGACGTAGGGGATGGTGTAGGTTTGTGAGGTGGCGCCGGAGATGAACTGGCCGTTTTTACGCCACT
>CANJNZ010000107.1 GCA_947476045.1 Chthoniobacteraceae bacterium | reverse complement strand
TGTTCGATGCGCAACAGTGATAGCGAAAGCCCAGTGCGATTGTGAATATCCTGAATGTGCTCATCGGTGACCTTGTTTACGAACACCTGCCATTGATTCGTATAGTCAGGCAGCTCCACGGTGGCGCTGGGGACCGTTTTCAAGGCAGTCAGTGTCCCAGGTGCCACCAGGCCATTCACAACCCCAAATTTTGTTAGAGCGGCACTCATCGCAGCACCTCCATTTCGCAGATAGGCATCTCGCCCGGTGTGGGGTTTAGGAACAGAAGTTTCTGCATCCGCGGTTCGGGGTAGGGGACGAAATTTCCGTCCTTGTCGTCGGTCCCCAGCCGTTCACAGCACGGCAGGCGTGACAGCCTGACGGCAGAGATCGCGCCGGGATCAGCTCCGAGTGGAATCATGATGGGTTTGATTACCGCGGCTTTGGCATCCCAATCCAACTTACTGGTCGCGTCTACTCGGACGAGAACATGGATCGATTTTCCTCCAGAGGTGTAGATTGCCACGATCGGAAGTGGCAACTGCGCCACGGCTGAAAGCCACAGTCTAATATCTGCCTGATCTGATTCGAGCATCAGGTAGCGCCACGCGGTGATCGTCCGCCAAGATCGCCGGGTGAGATGGGCCGTGCCGTCGTTGTTGAACTTTCCATCCGGTATGTATTCTCCGGTGACGGGATTGCAGAGAAACCACACGCCGCGAGGCTTGCCGGCGCGGAAGCCCTGAGGTTCGTATGGCGGTAAATGCACACCATCGTGGTGCCAGACATCCTGCCCCTGGGATTTGAATTTATCGAAAATTATGACGTGCTCACCAGGCGCATAAAGCTGCTGTAGAAATGTTCCGATCGTCTGTGCATCCACCGGCAGTTTCGACCTCCGTGCGAGCCAGAGGTCGTCCACTCCGGGCAGTTTCCTTGCGATCGCTTGGAGGGCAGCGGGGTTGAATTCGGGCATGGCTTTTTGTGGCCGCGGAATCCCTCTGGGCGCTTGTCTGCAAATTTTGACTCCTGTTAGTCCCGTTACGCCATGACCCAGCGCGCTGCGCAAACGGTAGCTCAGTTTATCGACTTCTGCGCGACATGATTGGTGATGGCAATAGATGCCGGGTGCCAGAACGCCGCAGTCCAGTGAAACTGGCGCACACACGACCTTACAGTCGCTTTGGGCGTTCGGTTTGGTGTGGAGGTGGGTGCCGGGACAGCTAATCCAGGCTTCCGCACCTCTCCATTCTGGGTGGCCGACAATTGAGTCGGCGATTCGCTGTGCTCGTTCGAGCTGATGGGATGTGTTCATACATTAGTCTTGCCACGCACGCCGTTACCTGTATGATGAACCAAGGTATCAATCTCGGCCCTGTCAGGTCACCACGCTTGGCGGGGTCGTCCTTTTTTAGGACAACGATGTTAGTTAGTTATCGGTCGTGAAAGTTTTCGTGTTGGTGATGAGGTTGAGGTGAGCGCGGCGCTCAGGAGGCAACGACAGTTAAAAGGCACGAAGAGCGGGGCCGTTCGAGCAAAGGGGAATTTCGAAAACATTGATATGTTCTGGTGTCCGGGCTTTGAGCGCTTTGGACTTCATCGCATTGATCGTAGTGACGAGTGATTCAATCTCCGACAGAAGTTCATCCACCGACGCGGCGTCAGGCGAATCAAACGGCAGATCTTCGACACACGTTTGAAGAAACTCCCCCGTCGCTCTTAGTCGCGCGAAGAGCGTCGCCAAATTGACGGGGGAGTCCTCCTCAGCAACGTGCGGCTTCTTTTCGTTCGCTTTCTTGGCCGGCGCATTTGTCGCCCCTTTGTCCACGATTTTCCCCAGCTTGCTGTAAAGACCCTGTAATGTCGTTCCTGCCTTCAAATCCGCCATTTGTGACGCATTTGAAATAGCCATGTATCGTTGCAGAGTTCGTTCGGAGAGCCATGAACAGTTCTGCAGATGCCACTCGCGGAACTTCCCGTGCGGCAATCGTTTTTTTGCAACCTTAGCCAATAGACCGATTTGACACGCGATCTGAACGGACCAATGCATCCCGTGCTTCGTCGTCGAAAGGGCCTGATCGAGAAGGTGAGCAAGACCATTTATCCCCTCCGCTAATTCCAGCGGTGATAAAGTCTCAATTTTTGTCGGATCGAAATCCCTAATCGAATCCCACGTTGACGGTGTTCGTGATGGAACCTCCACGATCTGGCCACTATTCACTGCGGCGGCTGTATTGACTTTCGCAGCGGTGATCGTTTTGTTCAGAGCGGCAGGCACGCCACGCCGCGCTGCCGTGATGCGCTTCCCCTTGGATGAGTTAGATGCTTTTTGCTTCGGCGCTAATTTTTTGGCTTTAACGTTGGTTTTCATTATTTGGGTTTGTTTAGTGTCGTAGGTTTGTTGCTGAGGAAGGCGTTCGATCCACGAGCGCTTCTGCTCTCCGTTTCGGCTTCTGTGTCTTGCCGGCGAAATCCCCAGCCTCGAGTCGCCGGTTGAACTCGCGCAGAGATTGAGCCGTTATGTATTTTCGACCTGCGATCCTCACTGTCTTCAACCAGCCGCGCTTTTCCCACCGCCAGGCGGTCACCGGAGAAGCGCCAGTGGCATCAAGGAACCTGCCGATCGAAATCGGAGGTGCCGCGTCGGGCGGTTGTGCGTCATTCAATACATGGCTTGTCGTTTCGTTCACGCGGCGGAATAAAACGCTTCGCGAACCGCTTGCACCTTTTTGATGCCGAGAGGCCCACAACTAAAAACCCTGCCCCAATCAGGGCTCAGACATGCCCAAGATGCGCAGGAAGGCGATCCCTCATCCAAACGTGCAACAACTGGAATTCCTCGATCTTCCTCATTGCGGTGTCCGCAGCATTCTTAAACGCGCCCGCCGAGCCATAGGGTCGGACCTGATCATCATCGGGCTTAATTTCCGCTCTTGAGCAGGCCGATTTGAACTTGGTGTGCGAATATCCAACACGCTTGGCCCGGCAGGCAGCTAGCGTGGCCAACTGGTCTGCCAGTCTCTTTACCTTGGCGCGCCCTAGCTGCTTCTTCTCCCACCACGCTGGGGATGGTAGTGCTGATTGCAGCTTCACGACGACTGCTTCTTCAAGCGCGCTCCGGTCTGGGAGATTGCGCCAGTCAATTTCAAGGCAATGAAAAGTCCGCCGAGGTCCGCCAGCCGTCTCCTCGTCATAAGCACGACGACGGGCATAGTCGGAATCCATGGTCATGGGGTGTATCTGAACAAAGTCCCGCCGCTCGCACGCCGCAAGGACTTCTGCCGCGCGTTTCCGAATCGCTTGGGGAATTTCCAGATACGGCATTGGAAAGAATGCCATGAGGTCGGTTCGATCCTTGGGCTTGAAGTATTCCTTCTGCAGCCGTCGGAAAGTCCGTGACCAGATCTCGGGGCTTATAAGCCCGTCCGGAGACGAGGAGCGGAGAATCGCAATCAGCTTTTTGCGGAACTCGTAATGATCCTGACATTCCCGGTTGAGTTCGTATCTGATGCATCCCGGCCATTCAGCCTTATCCGTGATCTTAAAAAACTGCCATTCCCCTGGTGCAAATCCGGGGATGATTCGAAAAGCCCCTTCATCAAACTTTGTGTCCTCGATCATCTTGCATATCTTCGGAAGGAACTGCTCCACGACGGCGGAATTGTCCTCCTCGTTCAAGCCTGGGGATTTCGCGGCGCTTCTCCTGGCAGAGCCTTTGGCCGAGTTCTTTTTCATGACGCGCCTGTGGTCTCTTGGTCTCGGGCCTCGGAGGGCGATGTTCCGAGCACGACTTTTGCCGCCATTGTTTTTCGATGAGCGTCGGCAATATCGCCATAGGTCTTCCCAATCAAAATTCCACCGTCCCGATGTCCCACCCATTTCGCAATGGTCATGAAATCAACGCCGCTCATAACTGCGTAGCTGATGAACCACACTCGCAGGTGATGGAACCCAAAGTCCCGCAATCCCGCCGCAGCCTTCACCATTGCCAGACTCTTGCGGAGATTCTTTGCAGGACGATCTCGCTCGCCGCGTTTGGGGCTCGGGAACAGGTAGACTGAATCCGGTGCGCGTCTGGAATGAATCTCGCGTAGTAGGGCCTCAAGCTGCGAGTTGAAATCCAAGATCCGCGATTCCTGGTTCTTCGTCCCCCCTCCCCTGCCAATGGAAAATGCAGCAGCCGTAAAATCATCGGGTGCGCCGATGTAAAGTCGGCTGGCCTTGAAATCGACGTGCGCCCACTTCAGCCTAAGCGCCTCTTGCTCTCGCGCGCCCGTGCACGCCAGCAGGCGCAGGAAATCGCGGAGTTGCTCTCCGTTCAATGTCACTGGTTTTCCATCCGTTTTTTTCGCCAGACAGCACGCCAGCAAACGGTCAAACTCTGCTGGCGTGATCAGCGATCTGCGCGGAGGAGGCGGGATCTCGATCTTCGGGAATCTCGGCAGCTCGCGCAGATGGCCCGCATCGGCGGCGGCCTTGAGAACCTGCCGCAGAACGACACAATCGAGTGCAACGGTGCGCGGATGAGCGGGATCAAACGCCTTGCCTCCAAACTTACAGCCGCGCAGCCGCGCCTCGGCAAAACGCTTGATCATCGGCGTCGTGATTTCGTCAACCCGCACGCCGGCAAGGTGCGCTTTCCATCGCCCGATAGATTGCGCCTCGTTCGCCTGAGTGCGGGCTTTTTTCGCCCGGGTTGATTGCATCGCTAGGTATTCGGCCGCGAACAAATCGAAGCTGGGCTTGCGCCCCGCGCTCGGCAGCTTGTTCTCGCGACGGTCGCCCTTGAGTCGGTCGAACGCCTCCTTGGCCGCGGTGAGCGTGACGCAAGGCTCGCCTTCCTCATCGCACAGGGAGAACCGTCGAGCTGTCTTACGTCCTTCACCACCGTCAACCCAAAGCTGCCCGTAGAACCTTTCGCCGCGGATGTAAATGCCCGCAACTTTACGATTGCGCCAGTCGGTGGCCGCGATAAAGTGCCGCCGATGTTCGTCCGTGCCAGAACTTGTGCTAGAGCCGCCAGCGGTCTTTCCGACCGTTGCGTCTTGGTCTGGAGTCGTTGCTTTGCGTTTCATGGCAATACTCTAGCACAAATCCTAGCACAACGGCAAGGGATGAAAGGTTCACCACTTACATCATCGGATGTAAATGAATCTCATTCAGGGTTTTAAAAACCGCACTGCCTCATGGTGTAATGGTAGCACAGCAGATTCTGAATCTGCTTGTCTAGGTTCGAGTCCTAGTGAGGCAACCACCTCTGATACACCTACGTAAAATGAGATTTTACGAGCACGGGATAACACTTAGGGATAACACATCCACCGAAATTCACCTATGTTCTGGCGTGTCATTGACGTGCATTTCGACCAGGGCAAACGCACGAGCCGCGAAAACTTTCTGAGTTCATCCGGTCGCAGAAAAAGTTGCCGGTGCCTCCTGCTCGCACCGCTCGATCACGAAAATCGAATTCTCGACGCCCGAAAAAGCACGAATTTGAAGCATCGAATGTTCACCGAAGTTCACCGATGTCACTGATGTCCACACGCCCTGAATTTCACCGATTTTCAGCCGTGTCGTAGTCGTGCCCGCCGGATCAAAATGCGCTGGCGGCGATTTTAGAGCGTCGGTTTTTTTGGCGATCAGCACGCAGGCTGGCGCGTTTGTTCGTGCAGTGCTGGATGCTGCCGTGCAAATTTCCCGACACTGACTGATGACTTCAGGTATGTGCCCTTTCTGTAAATTCCCGGACAGCGAATGCGTTCAAGCAACAACGGTTGGGCGCGCTTTCCGAGACCAATATCCATTGTCGCGAGGTCATTCGCTGGTGATACCTCGCAAGCATGTTGTATCCCTCTTCGAGTTGAGCACCGCAGAGCAAGCCGACCTTTGGATGCTTGTTGCATCGGTGCGTGAACAACTTCAGCAGGAGTTCAACCCAGACGGTTTCAACATTGGAGTGAACGACGGAACAGCCGCAGGGCAGACTGTCCTGCACGCTCATGTCCATGTGATCCCTCGATACGCTGGTGATGTTCCAGATCCTCGTGGTGGCGTGCGTTGGATTATCCCAGAGAAAGCTGATTACTGGAGCAAACCAAAGTGAGCGAACCCCTCGCCAATCTTTCATCACGGTATCCAGAAAAGACGCTGCTGCTCGGGCAAGTCTTCAATGACACAGCAGCTTCCTACAAATTTTTCTGGTCGCTTGGTCTGCTCATACTGATTCAAAAGCACCCCACAGGAATTTTCACACAGCGGGAGGTCATCGAAGAAATGATCGTTAGAGCATGGCATCCGGTTTGTTTTTACCGGCTGTCCCTCGGTGCTCAGGATAAATTGCAGGAAGCGGTGAAGGATTTGCAGGCAGAGGCAGGACTCAAGAATGACGCGATGCCCGATGAGATTCACGAGCACATCAATTCATCGCTGAGGATCAACAACCGATTGCAGACGCTCACCAACCTCGTCCCTACACGATTTCTCAGCCCGTGGTTCGCTGGTGAATTGCGAGGTGTAGATGGTCACTTGCGGACCAAACGCATTCAAGAACTGGCGCTGAAAAGTCAGGGTTCATCATCCCCATCGCCCTACTTCTTTGAACGCGTAGGCAGCGACACCCTGATTCGCGTGAACGAGGGCTGGTCCATTTTCTTCCAAGAGAATTTCGAGGTGATTCGCTCGTTCATCTTCTTCCATCTCTGCCAGTATCTTCAGGCTCGAAATCCAAATGTGCCCGGTGTCGTCAATAAGCTCAGTGCTCCGTTCATTCGTGATTTGGGACCTGCACGCAAATTCTGGCGAACCGTGCATGCCGAGTTCAATCGCATGGGGAAGAGCACTCTGTTCCATGACATTTATTCCGGCGCTCCTCTGGATGATGCGTTCACCATTGATCACTTCCTGCCGTGGAGCTTCGTTGCTCATGACCTTTTGTGGAATCTCACGCCGGTCGCCAGCATCACGAATTCACGAAAGAGTGATGCGCTGCCCAAAGCAGACATATACCTGCCACGGCTCAGCAAACTCCACCGTGAGGCCCTCCTTGTGATGAAGGCCAAACCCAAGATGCTCGAAGACTACGCCAACTGGTTCATGACGGACATCGAGAGAATTACATCAATGCGGGATGAGCAGTTCTTCCAGCACTACCGGGAGACCATCGAGCCCCAGCTCCAGATTGCGCATAATCAAGGTTTTCAGGCGAACTGGAGCTGGTCGTGACTACTGCTCACTCAGCCGCAATCGAATACCACAGCGGCTTCATTCAGTGAATTGCCCGTAGTGCCGGAGGCCATCTGGTTTGTCGGGGTTGCCGGTGCATTGAGCGGAGTGGAGTAGTGAGTATTACGTCTATTTTGCAAGAGGACTAGACGCGGAGACGGTGCGAGTTTAATTGGCTGCCATGAGTTGCACGCTAATCGGACTTGCGGTCGAGACATTGCCGGGGCATCGGCTGCCGCTGGTGCAGGCACGCGTGCCGGGTGGCTTTCCCTCACCAGCGGAAGACTATTTGGAAGGGACGCTCAAGCTGGATGAATTGCTCGTGAAGCATCCGGCAGCGACGTTTCTCATGCGTGTGGAGGGCGACTCTATGATTGGTGCTGGCATTCACAACGGCGACTTGATCGTTGTGGATAGAGCCATTGAACCAGCGACAGGAAAAATCGTGGTGGCCGTGTTGGACGGTGCATTTTTTGTGAAGCGGATTGTCGTGCGTGGGGAGCGGTGTTTCCTTTGCTCGGAAAATCCGAAGTTCAAAGATGTCGAGGTGGGCGAATGGGCGAGCCTTGATGTGTGGGGCGTGGTGACGAACGTCATTCACGCGTTGAAATAGGAGGTGTGACGTGGCCCTCTTTGCACTCGCGGATTGCAATAATTTCTACGCCTCTTGTGAGCGTGTTTTCCAGCCGCGCCTGAACGGCAAGCCAGTGGTTGTGCTCTCCAACAATGACGGGTGTGTGATTGCTCGGAGTGAGGAAGCAAAGGCGCTGGGCATTGGCATGGGTGAAGCGGAGTTCAAGGTTCGTGCAATGATGCGAACACATGGGGTGCAAGTGTTCAGTTCAAACTACGCGCTGTATGGCGACATGAGCGGGCGCGTGATGCGAATACTCGGTGGTGCCGCTCCGCACTCAGAAGTTTATTCAATTGATGAATGCTTTCTCGATTTCGCCGGCATGACCGATGCCAAAGCACATGCACGGAAAGTGCGAGAGCGTGTGAAGCAGTGGACCGGTATTCCAATTAGCATCGGTATGGGTTCCTCGAAGGTGCTTGCGAAGGCAGCGAACAAGCTGGCGAAGAAAGCTGCTGGCGGCGTGCTCTGGATCACACCCGAGAATGCTGACGAGTGGTTGGAGCTTTTACCCGTAGAGAAAGTGTGGGGCATAGGTCGTTCACTCACTACGCGATTGGCAACTAAAGGCATTACAACAGCACGTGGGCTGCGCGATATGGAACCGAGATTAGCACGACAGGAAATGGGGGTTGTTGGCGAAAGGCTTGTGCTCGAACTTCGAGGGCTTTCGTGCATGGAGATTGAGGAAGTTGCGCCGCCTAAGAAGAACATAGTTTGTGCGAAGGGTTTGGGCCGGTTGCTGACAGATCGAAACGAAGTCGAAGAGGCGCTGGCCTCCTATGTGGACATCGCAGCAGCGAAGGTGCGTGAACAGGGTTCGGTCGTCGGGACGATGCAGGTGTTTTTACAGACGAGTGTTTTCCGTGAGGATTTGCCGCAGTATTGTCCGCATCGAGTGGCCGTGCTGGGCGAGGCGACAAACTA
>CANJNZ010000106.1 GCA_947476045.1 Chthoniobacteraceae bacterium | reverse complement strand
GGCAACTCGAAGAACAGATCGCGCAACTCAACCCCTTCGCACTCAAACGAAGCATCGAACGCAAACTGCGCAAAATCCTGCGAACCCGAGCGACTGCACCAGCCACCGCCGCCGGATGAGGCCCCCCCCGAAAAGCGCTCGCTGGCTGGCCGCCTTCCAGTCGCCCTCCGGGCTCCTTCCAGGCGGCCAGCCAGCGAAGTCTTCCACAGTGTCAGCAGTTATGAGGCAACGAAACATCAACTTTTTACCGCTCCGGTGTCATTTTGACTTGAGGCAACACGCGTGATATTTCAAATTACCTGCGCAAACTCCAAATCCAGCAAGCCGAGACAGGCTTACCGCAGACAATGGAGTTCACATCGCGCGCTTTCTTCCGCAGTGTCATTGCTCCCGCCGCAATTTCCAAACGAACATTCCATGCAGATGCTGAAACACCTTTGCAAATCCACCTTCGCACTCGCGGTCATCGCCTTCGCAGCCGCCGCTCCCTTTTGCACCGCAGACGGGATATTTGAGATCAAACCCGTCAGCGCGGAGCAGGTGGCGGAATACAAGCTCGACGCGGCTTTTTTTAAAAAGGCGACGCTCGTGCAGAACATCCTCATCGCCACTTCGGAGAAGGTCTCGGACTTCACGCATCGCGAGGCGGCGTATCAGTTCGACATGGTGATGAAGAGCATCGCGCCCGATGTCGCGCAGCGCATCCGCGACAAGAAAGTCCTCTGCGTGCTCGTCGCGCACAATGAACTCACTTCCGATGTGCCGATGTTTGCGTCTGACAAAACCGGGAAGGAACTCGATTTCTACAACTGGCGGCAGCGCGGCTTTCTCACCACACGTGCCGGGCGTCCCGTGGTGCTTTTCGCAGAGGAGGACGTGCTGGAATACGAAGGTGGGATGCAGCTCGAAAGCATCCTCATCCACGAATTCGGCCACGTCATCCAGGGCGCGGGCTTTACGCCGGAACTCAACGCGCGCGTGAAGGCCGCGTTCGAGCATGCGAAGGCAAAGGGCATCTACAACGACGGCTACGCGGCGCAGAAATTCCGCCGGGTGAAAAGCGAGACGCCCGTCAGCCTGCTCGACGCGCTCGCTAAATCGTTCCCCGACGAACCGCGTGAGTTTTTAACAAAATGCCTCGATGGCGGCGACATTCTCGTGAACGGTAAGCCCGCCAGCTCGAAAGTTGAGGTCACCAAGGACGACAAAGTCCTCATCGTTTTCGGAGGCCCCAAGCAATGCTACGCCGCCGTAAACTCCGGCGAGTATTGGGCCGAGAGCGTGCAGGACTGGTATGACACCAACCGCACGATGGATCACGATCACAACCATATCCACACACGCGCGCAGTTGAAAACCTACGACCCGGAGATTGCCGCCATCTGCGCCGAAGTGCTCGGCGATACCGACTGGCGATTCGTCTCCCCGCGCCTCCGCGCAGGAAAAGATCACCTCGCCGGCTACGACCCCGCCACTGCGCCAAAGGTCGTGAAACTCGAACACATAGACCTCGCTGCGCAGGACTACTACGACAAGTATTGGAAGGATTTCTGGAAACGCCTCCACGAAAAACACGACACAAAAGCCGCGCCAAAAGCGCAGGAGTAAGTCTCCCCTGACCTGTTCTCCGACTGACCTGCTTTACGCATCAGCGGGATTCAGCGGGGGGGTGATGCGGAAGTCGGATTCGAGCAGCGAGTCGAAGTCGCTCAACGCGGCGGCTAGGGCTTCGCGAATGGCGTGTGCGTGGGACTCGGTGTCGGATGTGATGTTGTCGCAGCGTTTGGCGAGTGGGTGCTCGGCGCGGGTTTCGCCGGCTTGGGCGAGGAGATTTTCGACGCAGGCGAGTTTGATGCGAGCTTCGCGGATTTTCTCCATCGCGACGGACTCCGTGATTTCGTTTTTAGTGAGCCGAATTAGCGTGCGGCACTCGAAGATACGGCATCGCTGCGGGCGTTGTTCATACACGGTGCAGCATCCGCCGACATGGGCGCGGCAGGGCTGCGGCATGTAGGCGAGGCTGTGTTTGCGTTTAATTTTCAACCCGAGCGCTGCGAGGGCGCGCGGATTTTCGCCGGGCTGGAGGATGACCATGTGAAACATCGCTCCGTTGCAGCAAAGACCGCACTCGGCGCAGAGACGGGCGGCGGCTGTGGAAAGCGCGGCGTCCATCGCTTACCAGTCGGTCGGCTCGTAGTCCTTGAGGAATTTCCCCCAGATGTGCGTGCCTGTGTTGATGCCGCTTATGATAGGATCCACGATGCGCGCCGCGCCGTCCACGATGTCGAGCGGCGGGTGAAAACGGTGCTCGTCTTTTTTTCGCACGGCGATGTGCGCGGGGTCTTCGTCGCTCACCCAGCCGGTATCCACGCTGTTCATGTGGATGCCGTCGGCGTGGTATTCGGCGGCGGAAGTGCGCGTCATCATGTTGAGCGCGGCCTTCGCCATGTTGGTGTGCGGGTGGCGCGTCGTCTTGAACTTCCGGTAAAACTGCCCCTCGACGGCGGAGACGTTGACGATGTGTTTGTCGCGCTCCGGCGTGCGGAGCATGAGCGGCTTGAGGCGTGCGTTGAGGATAAAGGGCGCGACGGCATTGACTAGCTGCGTCTCCAGCAGTTCCACGGTGGAAACTTCCGCGAGCATAAGTCGCCACGAATTGCGCTCGCGCAAATCCACCTGCTGCAAATCCTGATCGAGCCGTCCCTCGGGAAAAAGATGCGCCTGCGCGGCCAGTTCCTCCGGCATCAGCGGCGCCTGCGAAAGTTCGGCGGCGTGGGTGAGGCCCGTGAGTTCCGCTGCATTTTTCACCGCGAGCGCGGCGTCACCCTCGGGCAAAAGACTGTAGCCACGCAAACCCTCATAAGCACCGAGCAGCTTCTGCGACTCCGGCGGCAGATGACCGAGCGCGGCCTTCTCGCCGTCCATCATGTGACGATAGAAATCCGGCGGACGACGCACTGTCTGGCACGCATTGCTCACGATGAAATCCAGCCGCTCGCGCGTGGTGAACAAGTGTCGGCAAAACGCTTCCACGCTTGGCGTGTGTCGCAAATCCAGTCCAAAAATTTCCAACCTGTGCCCCCACTCCGAAAAGTCCGGATCGCTCGCATAGCGCTGCGCCGAGTCGCGGGGGAAGCGCGTCGTCACGATCAGATGCGCTCCCGCACGCAGCAGCTTGATTCCCGCTTGATATCCAATTTTCACCCGCCCGCCCGTGAGCAACGCCACACGCCCGCGCAGGTCTGCGGTCTCGGTGCGTTTGCGGAAATTGACCTCCGCGCAAGCCGGGCAGAGCTGGTCGTAAAAATGATGAATCAGCGAGTAGTCGCGTTTGCAGATGTAGCAGTTCTGCGGCTCCAGCACTTCCCGGAAACTCTCGTCCTTCACCTCCACCGGCTCCAACTCCGGCGCAGGCGGCAAATTCGGCGTGATGAACACCGGCTTGCTCCTCAACTGACGGATGCCCGTTTGATTCAGCACCTCGTCATCACGCTTCACCTTCGCCTGCTTGTGCGCACGATTCTTCGCCTTGAGCAGCCCCTTCCGTGCCGTCACATCCGGGCAATACACCTCGCCCGCCGCCCGCATCAGCCGGCTGCGCTCCTCGTCGCTAAAGCCGCTCAGCAACGTGCGGTCCGCCATCACCGCCTCCAGCAATTCCACCGCCGTCTGCACCCGCTTTGAAAAATCCGCCCCTTCGCTCACAACGGGAGCTTTCGGGTCTGCATGTAATTGTTCGCCATTCGACATGCCGAGCACCCTACCGAACACAATGCACCGGTCGAGAAGTGATGCGTTTCAGAGTTTGAGAAAATACCCACCCAACCATCGTATCGAGCGCTGGCTTACAGGTCAGAGTTTCTTATTAGCCTTCAAATCGAACCCGGTTTTCACGGCTTCATCCAAACCACCCATGGCGTTCTGCTTCCGGTAAGAAATCTCGATTTTTGTAAAGTTGAGCGAGACGGATTCAAGAACGGTCGTGTCGCCACTCGCGTCCGCAGATTCGTGGTTGATGCTGGAGATGATAACGTCAGTGAGTGTGATGACGAGGTAGTCGGTGAGTGTCTCCCCCAATAAGCGTGCGGCTTTCAATTCGACCTTCGGAATGTGCTTCCCTGTCGTGCAGGCGAGGAACAATTGGGGCGATGAAATATCTACATTTTTATGAATCAAGACCGGAAGAAACATGGCTTTCCCCGCACCGGCCCCGCCGCCGAAATCTGTGATTCCTTTCTGGGAGACACCGAGCTTGAAGGAGAATACGTCAATTTCATTTTCGTGGCCCGATTGTGCGGATTCACCGGCAACGCCCTGAACTTTGACGAAAAACTGGGAGCCGTTCTGTGCATGGGCGCCAGCAATGAGGAGGAGTGCGATGAGGATGTTCGTAAGGAGTGTTTTCATGATGCCTGGATTGTCGGAACAGACTTCGGGCACGTCAATAGGTGATATCGGGCCTGCAAATATGATTCACGAACGCAATCCGTCGCTACCACCTCGCGCTGCGTTTCGAACACGGTGGCCTGCGAAAGCGAGGCGACCGCAAGCACGAGCAGGATACCCAGTATGTGCGAGAACATGACGGATTGAGGGGTGTGGTCAGGAAATGGGACGCGTCAAGGGCGGGGACGGTGCAGGTGGCACAGGGGTAGGATTGTTCTCATTTGTATGCACACTTTGCTTGCGAAAAGTTGCGGGGCTCTGTTTGTAGAGGTGCGCATTTTTTTCACATGATCGGCACTTTGAACTCCAATATCCCGTCGGGCCCACTTGAGCAGAAATGGGAGAAGCACAAATTTGAGTCGAAGCTGATCAATCCTGCGAACAAGCGGAAGTATTCGGTGATTGTCGTCGGCTCGGGTCTGGCGGGGGCAAGCGCGGCTGCGACGCTGGCGGAGCTGGGCTACGGGGTGAAGTGCTTTTGCTATCAGGATTCTCCGCGTCGCGCGCACAGCATCGCGGCGCAGGGCGGAATCAATGCGGCGAAAAATTACCAGGGCGACGGCGACTCGGTGCACCGGCTTTTTTACGACACGGTGAAGGGCGGCGATTTCCGCGCACGCGAGGCGAATGTGCACCGGCTGGCGGAGGTCTCGGCAAACATCATTGATCAATGCGTGGCGCTCGGCGTGCCGTTCGCGCGCGAGTATGGCGGGCTGCTGGCGAACCGCTCTTTCGGCGGCACGCAGGTGTCGCGCACTTTCTACGCTCGCGGGCAGACGGGGCAGCAGCTTTTGCTCGGTGCATATTCGTCGCTGAACCGGATGATCGGCGCGGGCTCGGTGCAGATGTTCCCGCGCACGGAGATGCTGGAGTTGGTGGTCGTGGACGGCCACGCGAAGGGCATCGTGGTGCGCGACATGGTGACGGGGATTATTTCCTCGCACGCGGCGGACGCGGTGATTCTCGCGACGGGCGGCTACGGAAATGTGTTCTATCTTTCCACGAATGCGAAGGGCTGCAACGTGACTGCGGCGTGGCGTGCGCACAAGAAGGGCGCGCTGTTTGCGAATCCGTGCTTCACGCAAATCCACCCGACGTGCATCCCGGTGGCAGGATCGTATCAAAGCAAACTCACGCTGATGAGCGAATCGCTGCGCAACGACGGACGCTGCTGGGCGCCGAAAAAGAAGGGCGACACGCGAGCGCCAAACGACATCCCGGAGGACGAGCGCGATTATTATTTGGAGCGGATGTATCCCGCGTTTGGAAATCTCGCGCCCCGCGACATTGCTTCGCGCGCTGCAAAGACACTGTGCGACGAGGGACGCGGCGTGGGCCCCAGCGGCTTTGGTGCGTATCTCGATTTCCGTGATTCCTTTCTCCGCTACGGACGCGCGAGCGTGGGCAGCGCATCGCTCACCGAGGCTGAGGCGCGTGCGCGCGGGCAGGAAAAGGTGAAGGCGCTCTACGGAAATCTTTTCGACATGTATCACCAGATCACGGCGGAGAGCGGCTACGAGCAGCCGATGCGCGTGTATCCGGCGGTGCATTACACGATGGGCGGCTTGTGGGTGGACTACAACCTCCAGTCGAACGTGCCGGGCTTGTTCGTGCTCGGCGAAGCGAACTTCAGCGACCACGGCGCGAACCGCCTCGGCGCAAGCGCGCTCATGCAGGGTTTGGCGGATGGATATTTCATCATCCCCTCGACTATCGGGAACTACCTCGCGACCGTCGCGCCGGACAAACGCCCCAAGACGAGCGACGGTGCTTTCCGCGAAGCCGAGGAAGCGACCCGCGCACGCACGCAGCGTCTGCTTTCCATCAAGGGCAAGAAAACCGTGGACGACTTCCACCGCGAACTCGGCCTCATCATGTGGGACCTGTGCGGCATGGCTCGCACGGAGAAATCGCTCACACGCGCACTGTCGCGCATCCCTACGCTACGAGCGGAGTTTTGGGAAAATGTAAACGTGCCCGGCAGCGGCGAATCGTTGAATGTGTCGCTCGAAAAAGCGGGGCGCGTCGCCGACTTCCTCGAATATGGCGAGCTGATGTGCCTCGACGCGCTCGAACGTCGCGAGAGCTGCGGCGGGCATTTCCGCGAGGAATACCAATACACCGAGAAGGACCCCGAAGTGCAGAGCGGCAAGGTCTGCGCGGGCGATGTGAAGCGCGACGATGAGAACTTCTGCCACGTCGCCGCGTGGGAGCACACGGGCGAAAACCAAAAGGCCATCCGCCACACGGAGCCGCTCAACTACGAAGTCGTTCACCCAGCCGTCCGCAGCTACCGCTAAATTTTTCCGACCATGAATCTGAAACTCAAAGTCTGGCGTCAAAAAGATCGTAACTCAACCGGCGCGCTCGTCGAAATCCCGGCCAACAACATCCCCGCTGAGGCGTCCTTTTTGGAAATGCTCGACATCGTGAATGATGAACTCACCAAGCGCGGCGAGGAACCCATCGCCTTCGATCACGACTGCCGCGAGGGAATTTGCGGCACGTGCTCGCTGAGCATCAATGGCATCCCGCACGGCCCGAGCGAGACGACCACCTGCCAGCTTTACATGCGGAAATTCCGCGACGGCGAGACGATTACCATTGAGCCGTTCCGCGCGCGCGCCTTCCCCGTGTTGCGCGACCTCTGCGTGGATCGCGCCGCGTTGGATCGCATCCAGCAGGCCGGCGGTTTCATCACCGCACGCACAGGCAGCGCGCCCGAGGGAAACAGCGTTCCGATTTCCAAAGTGAACGCCGACCTCGCGATGGAAGCCGCCGCGTGCATCGGCTGCGGAGCCTGCGCGGGAGCGTGCCCGAATGGCAGCGCGATGCTTTTCGTCGGCGCAAAAGTCACGCACCTCGCCTCGCTACCACAAGGCCAGCCCGAGCGCAGACAGCGCGCACTTTCCATGGTCGCGCAGATGGACAAGGAAGGCTTCGGCAACTGCTCGAATTACTACGAGTGCGAAGCCGTCTGCCCTGCGGAAATCCCCGCCACGGTCATCGCAAAACTCAACCGCGAATACGTCTGCGCCAGCGCGAAGGAAGCCGTCGGCGCGGAGGGATAGGAGCGTTTAATTCACACAATTCGCAGATAAAGCTCCTCCACTTTTTTGCGCGCCCACGGCGTTTTGCGGAGGAACTTCAAACTCGACGTGATGCTCGGGTCGAACATGAAGCAGCGAATCTCGATCAGCCGCGCGAGTTCCCGCCAGCCGTAGTGCTCGACGATTCGCTCCAGCAATTTTTGCAGCGTCACGCCATGCAGTGGATCGTTCACACTCGGGTCGTGCTTTGCGGGTTTGTTTTCCATTTCGCCGCACATCTTCCGCAACACGCCGCACACGTTCCAGAGAAATTCTTTTCCTCCTCCCCCATTTGCGCCCTATGCTGCAAGCGACATGGCTGACATTGGCAAACGCAACAAACTCCGCGTCGTGCGGGAAACCGCACCCGGCATTTATCTCGATGGCGGAATCCATCAGGACATCCTGCTGCCGAAACGCTACGTCGCACCGGGCACAGCGGTGGGCGCGGAACTGGATGTTTTCGTCTATCGCGATTCCGAGGATAGACTCGTGGCAACCACAGAAGTGCCGCTCGTCACGGTCGGGGAATGCGCATTTTTGAAAGTAGTGAACATCCGTAGTGGCGTGGGAGCATTTCTCGACTGGGGACTCAGCAAGGATTTGCTGGTCCCCATCCGCGAGCAGATGCGCCCCGTCACCACCGGCGAACGCGTGGTCGTGTATGTGTATCTCGACCCTCTCACAGGCCGTATCGTGGCGACGACGCGCTTGCTCACACACCTCGACCGCACGCCACCGCCATTTTCTGAAGGGCAATCCGTCCGCCTGATGATCGCTGGCGAGATGCCTCTCGGCTACAGGGCCATCGTCGAACACACGCACACGGGGCTGCTTTACCACACCGACCTCAATATCGCGCTCAAGACCGGCCAGCAACTCTCCGGCTACATCCGCACCATCCGGCCCGATGGGAAAATTGACCTTTGCCTCAATCCCACCGGCCACCAGCGCATCGTCCCGCTTGCCCAGCAAATCATGAAAGCCCTCGAAGCCAGTGGCGGACGGCTGGATTTCGACGACAAAAGCTCCCCCGAGGCCATCCGTGACAAATTCTCTACGAGTAAGAAAGCGTTCAAACAGGCCATCGGTTCTCTTTTTCGAGAACGGCTTATCATCCTTGAGAATGGCGGCATCCGTCTGCTTCCCCCTCCTGCAAGTCGCTAGCCCAAGTTCCGCAGTTCGCAGTCCGCGGGAAAAAACTTTTCTCTGACGGGCTTCGTCCGTGCGTGGGCGGCGTCTCTGTTGGTCTGCGGGTTTGGGCGTTGTAGTGAAGAAGACCCCATTGCGGAACGCGGCGCGTTGGTGGGAT
>CANJNZ010000105.1 GCA_947476045.1 Chthoniobacteraceae bacterium | reverse complement strand
TTTCTTCTCACAAGCTGATTGCCTCCACGGCGGATGATTGCGCCGAAGAAACCCTGCATTTTCCCCGTGAGCCTTGCGGCTGTGCGTTGGTTGCTGCTTTTTCTCGCAACGCTCTGGTGGCTGCCGCGTGCTGAGGCCACCAGCACCGCACCCGCTCTTGCTGATTATCCAGAGCTTGTGGCGGAGTTGAGCGCCCACAACGCCCCGTGCCATCCCGGCTTTCTATCTGGGGTTTTGGTGCGCCAAAACCCGTGGTCGACTTTTGATCCGGAGGGTTTGGACGCTGCCCTCATGCCCGGAATGGTATTTCAGGGCGGACAATGGTCATATGACTCAAGTGCAAATCCTTTTGCCAGAGGAGGAGCCGATGGGGTCGCGAGCCTTGTAACGCACACTGCCAAAGGGATTTTCAACGTCCAAGAGGTGAGGGAGGGGTTTGAGTTAATGTATGGAGCCAACTACAAGACTGCCCAGGGTTGGGCAGAAGGCCTTTTGGGGGCAGTATCGACGATAGCAAACACAGTGGACGCCTTGTCCAACTTTATCCCGGGCAAAGGTGCCGTTGAGGGTGCTGCAAAAACTGGGGTTAAGACGCTGACGAAAGATGCTGCGGAAGTTGAAGGCAAAAAAATACTGGCAACGGCAGTCGAAGATGCGGCAAAAATAGAGACTGAAACCGCAAAAACCCTCGCCACAGATACTAAAAAAGCCGTATCTGAGGAAGGGAAAAAGTATCATGGTAATGACCGAAGGAATACTGACCCACAGCACAACTATGATATCCTCGACAAGGATGGACGCGTCCAGAAAAATGGCGTGGGAACGGGTGCCGCAGTGGACGACGTCTCTAAACGAGCGGAATCACAGTTAAAAGAAGGAGATACCTATCGAATTACAGACCGCCACGAAGGAGGAGAAGGGGCAAGAGGCCAAGCATATGATCGTGAGAAAGAGCGCTCCCGCGAACATCTTGAAGCGGACGAGCCAATGACCAGACACAAACGCCCGAAATGAACTATGACTACGTTTCGACATATTGAACTGTCTCTTGATACAACCTACGCGCCGTCCGAGCAAAAGCATTTCACACGTAGTTCACGATGCATTTGCAATTATCTCGAAACTTCTCTTGCCTCCTTGCTATTTCAATCTCCATATTCGCGATTAATCATCCATTGTTCAAGAGACCCTCAAGCTATCTGGGTGAAGCCTCTTAAGCGCGATCCATTTTTGGAAGTTTGCATTAAATTTGATTTACCGCCGATGGATTCACTGACTCCGGAAGCTCTTCAGCGACAGTTTATTCAGATTATTTTATCAGGACTCGAGTCAGCTACCACGTTTACCCCCATGCCAGTTGACTTCTGCTTGAAGACGCTAAGAAATTTCGAAAGTGGTGGTTTCGTCAATCGCTGGTTGCATTTGGACAAACGCTGGGAGCGATGGAAGTGTCGTTGCACCATCTCCGCTGAACTAACGACGGAACACTTCTCGCTCGATCAATTGGTGTATGTAGATGGGCATCTCTTAGCATCTCGGCGTATTGCAGAGACTAAGCCACGAGAAGGGCTGTTCGTTGATTATCTGGGTGATATATCAATTAGCAGCCAAGGGATCATCAAATACAAAAAGGGAAACAAAGTTCTGACTGCTTTTGATTTGCAGGGGAGGCAATTTGTCGTTCCGCCTCCAACTCCCGATTCGCCACCTTCAGCCCCGCATGGCTGATCTGGCAGCTAAGTTGGAAGTGTCCGAGTGCGCGGCAGGCAACGAAAGTCTCGTCATCGCCAAGGCGAGTCTTCATATTTGATCCTCTTGAAGGCTCTGCGTCCGCTGTTGATCCTGTTCTGCCTGCTCATGGCCGTGCTGCCGTGCGCCGAGGCCAGCAGCACGCCGCTCGGCGCGGCTGACTTCGCCAGCATCCATGCAGAATTGGATTCTTGCTCTCGGTCGCATGATCCCCTCAGCGCACTGGACAGGTTTTTGGTGCGCCAAAACCCGTGGTCGGCTTTTGACCCGGAGGGGTTATGGGGGCGCGGTGAAAGCAACGGCACTGTGCTTGATTGGATTTGGAACACGGGGGCAGGAGTTGTGGATAAGGGTGCGGCGGGAATTCGTGGAGCCACTATGGGCTACGTCGAAGTTGTGGGAACAGGGCAGTATCCGATTAATTACTACCCGGATCGGCGCGCAGAGGCCTGGGGCCAAAGAGCTGGGCGAGTGTTTGGTTTGGGGCAAGCTGCTGTCGAAACAGTGGCGGGCGTTTTTGGAATGGCTACAGGGTCCGCAGTGACAGCAACGACCCTAGGAACTGGTGCCCCAGTGAGTGTGCCACTGGTCGTCGGAAGCGCGGCTGTAACTGCTCATGGCGCAAATTCTATAGATAATTTCTTCAAACTAGATTCGGTTCGAGAACCGGGTGGCGGTGGTGGAAGTGCAGAGCCGAGTGCAAAAAATATACGTCAAGAGTCAACGGAGGCGATGGAGCGAGGAAGAAAGTCTGAGGGGAGAGTCCTTGAAGAAAAGGGGGAACAAAAGAACACAACGAAGCACGCGACGACGCACGGTGACACAATCCCCGACTTTGAAAACGCGAAGCAGGTTGGCGACATCAAGGACACAAAGAAGGTTGCGGACACCAAGCAGATGAAAGCCCAACGCGAAGTTGCCGAGCAGTCGGGCAGGGAGCACGTTGTAGTCACTGGCGAGAAAACCAAGGTGACGAAGCCGATGGAAAACAGCGGATCAAGGATCGAACGCCGCCCCGATCTTGGTCCACAAGACAACCCATAGCTTATGCCTACTCCAAAAGAAGAATCGGAAGTCTTGATGAATGACTTACTCCCGCTCGCAAAGCGAATGCTCTCCGAAGATGGAGAGTTTTATCCTTACGCTGGCTTGATGCGCATTGGCGGTGAAATCGTCCATATCGGTGCCAAAGTCGAAGGAACCGATCATCCCGACTCGCGCTCAGTAATTGAACTGCTGACAAGGAAGCTTAAAGAAAGCGTGCAAGCCAGTGAAGCAAAGGCAACGGCCATTGTCTTTGATGTTCGGATTATCCCACCTGGAAAGAGTGAAAAGATGGACGCGATCCAAGTGTCGCTCGATCACGCGGAAGGCTTTAGTGCTGAGGTGTTCTTTCCGTATTCTATCGAGAATGAGCGTAGTGTGGTTTTTCAGCGAACCTTTGCTCAGAAGGGCAACGGGACGATGTTCTCTGACGCAAATGCGTGAAAGAATAGAGGCAGCCAATAGCGGGCGTGTGCCAGCTATTGGCTGCTTCTTATTAAAGATTCAGGGATCCACGAGTTCGTGCTGCCCAATCTTGAAGAAGCTCTCGGGCAGCCTTAGGGCTTCTGTTAAAGTTGCCTAGTAGCTGCGTCGCTCTGTCATCCATGTCTTGAACCCATTTCGTCTGCAAGTCCGGATCGAGAAGCTTCCGAAGATCATTAAAAGCTTTGCGCACCTCATCGTGATTCGCTAAATCGTCCAAACACATTGAGTATGCTATGGCTTCCTGACGTGGAACGGTGATAGGCGCAGTGTCTGACTGGAGCATGGTAACTAGGTCAACTGGTGACTCTATAAGCCGGTGAAAAGACAACCCCTGATTCTCCAGGAGTTCACGCAATTCCTCCAAGCCTTGCGGTTTCTGTATTTCATCTATCTCAAACCATCGGCCCGCTCTGCCACCCAACCTGCGTCCAATATTGAAGACGAGATGCTCCCTCGGAATATAGAGAGGTTGAATAAAACACTCCACCGTGAACGATTGATCAAAAGCTGAAGATTCAAAATATAAGCCTTTCAGGAACAACTCGACCGGAGATTGGTAGATCAAACGTTTGCAGCAGGTGTAACCGGGGAGCCATGCTTGCAGGCTCTCATGGTAAAGTTTTTTTAACTCGCGTGCTTTCATCACCGTATTTCCTCGACCGTCTTCAGGCTTTTGGGTGCTTGATCTCTGATTTTCTGAATACGTTTTTCAGTAAGTTTCGCGCAGAACATTCGATCCATCGAAAAAACCCCGCTCAGCGTGTGCTGAACGGGGTTTTGATTTTTCGGGTCATTGGATAATGCCCGTTTCTCGAAGGGACAGGTGCTGAGTATCGCCGATGATGACGTGATCGCAGACTGTGATTTGCAAGGTGCGACCGCAATCTGCGAGTCGCCTCGTCATGCGAATGTCCGCATCCGATGGCGATGGGTCGCCGCTGGGATGATTGTGCATGAGCACGACACCCCACGCTGCACCGATGACTGCGGCGCGAAACACTTCTCGCGGATGCGCCATTGCTTCATTGAGCGAGCCGATGGAAACAAGGTGGTGACCTCGAATCCGCTGGCGCACGTTGAGCAGGAGCACTGCGAAACATTCGCAATCGGGATTGAAGTGCGGGGCGGTCGCGATGTGCTTGCGCCAGTATTGCACGGCATCCTCCGGCTTAATGCAGCAGGGAAGTTCGTCGGTGGCGGTTTCCCGCAGTGAGACGATCTTCCACTCGCACGCTCCCTTCGCTTTCACCGGCCTTCGTCGTCGTGGCTTCCACGAAAACAGATCGAGCTGGCTCATGGCAAAAGTTCCGCGATTTGATCCGCAGTGAGCGCATCGGGCTGCTGGCCTTCCTGCGCGAACTGGTGAGTCCGCACGAAGCAATGAAGCGATAGTCGTGCGACTGCTTTCTCGCGACCCGCGCGACCTGCATCGTCTTCATCGAGCATGACCACAATGCGGTCGTCTGGCGTGACAATGCGCTGGATGAGCGCCGCCTGAACCGGCGACAACGCGCTTCCCATCAGCGCGACAACGCGGCGAATGCCGTTTTGCCATAGCCAGATCGCGTCGAAGAATCCCTCGACGACATACAGCGGCGTGTCGTGTGGCTCACACATCGCGCGGTGGAGATTGAATACCTCCTGCGCTTTGCGAAACCCCGGCGGCAATTTGTATTTTGGCGTGTCCTCATCCGGCGGTTTGCTCGGCCAGCGTCCCGCGTAAGCGACAAGCTGGCCTTCGGCGTTGTGAATCGGGACGACAATGCGCCCCGTCATGCTGCCTTTGCTGCAATGACCGATGCTGAACTCCCTGATGGTTTCCGCACTCAATCCGCGCTCCAAAAGATACGGATGTTCCGCATCAAGGTGTTGCAACTCGAAACCGAGTGGCTTGTTCGGACCGTCTTCCTCGGCATCCGGCCTTTTGGGCTTTGCTGCCTTGGTTGGACGCTCCGCTTTCGGCGGTGCGTCCGTCTTTGGCGATCCTGCCGCGTCCTTTTCAGGTCGCTGCGATTTCTCCTGTGTGGGCAACTGAAACCAGTCGCTCAATTTCAACGCTGCTTCGCGGAGGGAGCACCCCTCCTTGCGCGCAACGAAGTCCAGAACGTTTCCGCCACCATTACAGGTGCCGAAGCAATTCCAGCAGTTCTTTTCCAACGAGACGCGAAACTGCGTCCTGTTCTGTCCATTGTGAAGCGGGCAAGGCCCGCTAAGGCTGTTCCCCGTGCGCTTGAACGATTCGGCAAAGCCGTAGCGTTCGAGCACATGGAGCATGGTGACGGCAGCCTTCACCGCCTTGAAGTCCACAAATGTGGTCATGGCTATTCCTCCTGTGAAGGTTCATGGATGGCCGCGCGACATGCGCGGCTGATTTCCATGGGGGATTATATCACACTTTCATTTTTTCTGAGATATGGATAAGTCGCTGGAGAGCCTCCTCACCGCTTGACCACATCCCCCACACGCACTACGTTTGCACACCGATGAAAACCGCCACACACAAACCGAATCGCAGGGTCGTCGGCAAGACCCGCCCGCGCATGACCCGCGAACTCGCCGAAGCGCGCGCTGTCGGCGGCGGTAATGGTAAATTCGATGGCGTCGCATTCCTTCGCACGTTGAAGAAATGATGGTCTATGGGGACACATCGTGGTGGATCGCTTGCAAGATCGCCGATGATTCCAACCACCGCGCTGCCGTTCAGATATTCGATATATTTCCAGATATTCAGGTCATCTGGACGCCATGGCAACGCGTCGAGGTCTTCAATTCGCTGCGCCAGCTTGAGCGGGCGGGAATCGTTATTGCAGGGAAAGCCCGCGAATTGATCCGTCTCCTCGAACAAGAAGTTCGCCTCGGCTACTGGCCTCATACCGAGTTCGATTGGCAGGATGCCGTTCGCACCACGTGCGAACTCAGCGCTGAGCATGGTCTTTCCGTTCCCATCCGGGGGATGGATCTCTTCCATGTCGCCATCGCAATCGAAATCGGAGCCGACGCCATCGTGACATTCGATCAGGAGCAAAAAGCTCTCGCGGAAGTGGCAGGCGTTCATGTCCTGCCCCTTGCTGCCCGGCGGGGCCGGTGATTGTTGACGAAATAGTTACACCTCGCGTGACGGGGTGCGTGAACAGCGGAGCCGGGCCTTGCCCAAATGAAGTGCATCGGGTATAACGCCCAAGGTTCGGGAATTCTCGAACGATGGGTGGCCTCCGGCAATTGTCGGAGCCGCCCATTTTTCTTTTCTTCGGGAGCACTTGCCAGCCGTTTTCGTCGTGCGGTGGTAAAAGTGGGCGGGCAATGGAAAAGACCCCGACAGACTTTCATCGGCCGGGGTCTTATGTTGGATCATTGCCTGCGCTTGATCTGTTGGCTCACGTTTTCGCAATGCCGCGCCTCCTTTTCGATCAGGATGAAGCGCCGTCCGCAACTACGTGCGGCGAATCCCGTCGAACCCGATCCGGCAAACGGGTCGAGCACGATGTCGCCAGGGCGAGAGTATGCACGGATGAGCGGCAGCAGTGCCGCGAGCGGCTTTTCGGTGGGATGACTTCGATTGCCCGTGTAGCTCCATGGGAGCACGTCGGGCGGCGGGTCTTGCGGCAATGGCGGTCTGCCCTTGGCAAGCAAGTAACCCGTTTCGTGTCGCGTGTGCGTGTAGCCAGCGCGGCAGGTGTAACTTTTCAGCCACACCAGATGACTGACGGGACGCAGCCCGCACTCTTTCCACACGGACAGAAACCGATCCGCGTGAGGCCAGCCGTAAAAGCTCGCGCACAGGCTGTGCGGTTTCATCACACGCGCAACTGCACGGAAGGCAGGCAGCAACCATGCGTCGTTGTCATCATTGCCAACTGGGCGTCCGTTTCGCTCGCGGTAGCCGACAAGATACGGCGGGTCTGTGACGACGAGATCCACGCACGCCGACGGCAGATCCGCGAGCACCGCGATGCAGTCGCCATGCGTGATGCGATCCAAGTAGGGCAGCAATTGCGCTGCGATGTTGGTTTGGGACATTCCATGACTCCTCGGTGAAAGAACGAAGGGTGGCCGTGCATCCGCGCGGCTTCCGCACCCTCCGCTGGGGATTCTACCACGCGATGGCGCGAACTAACAGGGAACGGCTGGTTCGCAAGCGCGAGATAACTCCTCCACGAATCCACACTAAATCCGCACCGGTAGAAACGGGATACGGCCTTTCCTGATACGCGGGCGCGCATCGTCACGGGCACGCATCCATCGTTCAATCCTCATCTCAACGTCTGCGCGCTTGGCTGCATATTTTTCGCGTGAGCGGGCGATGAGTTTTTTGCGTCTGCCGACTTGGTGTTCTATGGGAGGCAGGGTTTGCGCGCAGAATGGTTCGCGAGTTTGGCCGTCTCGGGAGAGACGCGCGATGACTTGGAATCGGTCAAGGCCGACGAAAGTTTCCATCGCGTAGCTCTTGCCGAATTCACGCTGTAAAACCTCGGCATCGGAATTGCCGACACGGAAGGAAATGAGGGAGCCCACGTTGCCAAAGACTGCACTGCGCACCGGGAGCGGCACCTGTTCGATGTATTGATGTGCGAGCGCGAGACAGAGGCGGTATTTTCGCGCCTCGGAAAGAATCGAGGTGAAGGCGTCGGTGGTGAAGTTGTGAAATTCGTCGAGGAATAAAAAGAAGTCACGCCGTTCGCTCTCGGGCTGGTTCACACGGGCCATTGCGCCGAGTTGGAACTGCGTGGTGAGCAGGCTGCCGAGCAGGTTCGCCTTGTCCGCGCCGAGTTTTCCTTTCGAGAGATTCGCGATGAAAATGCGCCCCGTGTTCATCATAAACGGGATGCTCACTTTCGTGCGCACCTGGCCGAGAATGTTTCGGACAACGGGGTTGAGCAGAAATTGCCCGAGCTTGTTTTGAATCGGCGCGATGGCCTCGCGCTGGAAGCGCGGGTCGTATTGCTCGTATTCGTCGGTCCAGAATGCGCGCACGAACGGGTCGCGCACCTTCGCCACAATGCGGCGGCGATAATCGGCGTCGGTGAGCATCCGGTTTACGCCGAGGAGGGAAGTGTTGGGACAGTCGAGCAACGCGGCGATGGCGTTGTAGAGGATGTATTCAAGGCGCGGCCCCCACGAATCCCGCCAGATGCTTTTGAACGCGCCGACGATGCCGCTGGCGACAAGATGCCGGTCGTCCGGGGTCACGTTAGCGATGAGATTGAGGCCGATTGGGAAGTCGAGGTCGCCGGGATTGAAATACACCAAGTCGTCGGCGCGATGCGGAGGGATGCAGTCGAGGAGTTCTTCGGCGAGGTCGCCGTGCGGGTCAATCAACGCGACGCCATGCCCGGCGGCAATGTGTTGCACGATGAGATTGCGAAGCAGTGTCGTTTTTCCCGAACCTGTTTTGCCGATGAGGTAGAGGTGCTGCCTGCGGTCGGACAGCGAAAGACCGACGGGATGAAGCCCGCCCCAAATCTCGCGTGTCCCGATGTGTGAAAAATGTTCGTCCATGATGCCGTAGCCAGCCACCACTCCTGCATTCGGTGAGAACATCGCGCTGCGCTGCCGTGTCGAAGTTCAGCTTGGCGTGGTGTCGAATCCGATGCGAAATGCTTCCAGCCGCAAAGACGCACGAGGGCGAGCGGCTGAGGTAATGGAGACTGGCTGCGATTCTTGACGCCTATCTTGCCGGAAGCGGCGCGTGAGGCATGAAGCTCTCCACCAATGCGCAATCTTGT
>CANJNZ010000104.1 GCA_947476045.1 Chthoniobacteraceae bacterium | reverse complement strand
TGCCCATGCGCAACCGAATCCTAGCCGCCCCCACAGTATCAGGGACCGCCCAAACCGTGCAAATGTAGTGCAGAAAAACCGAGCCCGCCGCCTCGGAACCCGCATGAATGCGAGATCAGCCTCCGCGAACTGCGGAACTTGGGCTAATTCAAAAGAACAAAATCCCCTTCGTGTCTTCGTGGTTCAAAAATGGTTCGAGCCGCTGGCAGAAAAGCCAACCGCCACTGCCGGCGTGGGGTGCCGACAGTGGCGGTCGCTTCTTGTGGGAAGTGTCTAAATTTTTTACAGACCCGTGCCGGGCGTCAGCGTCTGGCGATGTTCGGTGTCTTTGTAGATGATGTCCTTGTAGGTCGCGCCTGCGGGAATCATCGGCAGCACATGCTCGGAATACGGCACCATCACTTCGAGCAGGCACGCGGTCTTCTGCGCGAGGAACCACTCCATTGCGGCGGCGAGATCCTTCTTGTGCGACACGCGCTTGCTCGGGACGCCAAAGCCTTCGGAGATTTTTTGAAAATCCGGGTAGATTTTGTTCATGTTCGGCTGCTCGTGTTTCTCGTCGTGGAAGGTGCCGAGGAATGTGTGGCCGCGGTTCGATTTGAAGAAACGATCCTCCCACTGCACCACCATGCCGAGGTGAAGATTGTTCAGCACGAGCGCCTTTGCCGCGATGCCCTCGACGTGTGCGCAGGCGAGCTCCTGGATGTTCATCACGAAGGAACCGTCGCCATCAATATCAATGACCTCCTTGTTTGGCGCAGCGACTTTTGCGCCGATGGCGCTCGGGTAGCCGTAGCCCATCGAGCCGAGGCCGAGGCTGCTGATGAGCGTGCGCGGCTTGTCGAAATGATAGAACTGCGCGGCCCACATCTGGTGCTGGCCGACGCCCGTCGTGATGATCGCCTGGCCCTTCGTCATCTTGTAAAGCTGCTCGATGACATACTGCGGCTGGATGGCGTCCGCCGTGTCCTCGTAGTAAAATGGGAAGTCCTTTTTCCACTGCTCGATCTGCGCGCGCCATGGGGCGTAAAGCGTGAACGCGCCGTTTTTCACACGCGCATAGCCAGCCTTGGCGAGCATCGCGTTGGCGCGGATGAGCGCGTCCTTCACGTCGCCGAGCATCGGCAGTTTCACCACCTTGTTCTTGTTGATCTCGGAGTTGTCTATTTCGAGATGCACGATGGTGCCGTGCGCGCAGAACGCCTCCAGTTTGCCCGTGATGCGATCATCGAAACGCACGCCGAACGCCAGCAGCAGGTCGGCTTCGTTCACCGCGTTGTTGCCCGCGACGGTGCCGTGCATGCCGAACCACTTCAGCGAAAGCGGATGCGTCTCGGGGAAGCAGCCCACGCCCATGAGCGTGGACGCCACGGGAATCTGCGCGCGCTCTGCAAACTCCAGCAACTCCGCGTGCGCCTCACCGCTGATGATGCCGCCGCCCACGTAGAGCATCGGCTTTTTCGCACCGCGAATCAGACCGATCAATTCATTCAACTCCGCGTCGCCCACGCGCACATCGGGATTGTAGCCGCGCAGCTTGATCTCCTTCGGCCACACGGGCTGCGCGCTGCCCATCTGGATGTTCTTCGGAATATCAATGAGCACCGGGCCGGGGCGACCCGTCTGCGCGATGTGGAAAGCCTCCTTCACGATGCGCGGCAGGTCGTGGATGTCCGTCACGAGATAATTGTGCTTCACGATCGGCGCAGTCACGCCGAACACATCCGTCTCCTGAAACGCGCCCTTGCCGATCATGTGCTGCGGCACCTGCCCGGTGATTGCCACGAGCGGCGTCGAGTCGAGAAAAGCGTCCGCAATGCCCGTCACGAGATTCATCGCACCGGGGCCGGAAGTCGCCATCACCACACCCGCACAACCCTTCACACGTGCATAGCCCTGCGCCGCGAAGACACCGCCCTGCTCATGACGCGGCAGAATCGTGCGGATCTTTTTTGAGCGCGTCAGCGCCTGATGCATCGCCATGCTCGCACCGCCCGGGTAGGCGAAAATCGTATCCACACCTTCGCGCTCCAGCGCCTCCACGAGGATGTCCGCCCCCGTCATGACCTTGCCGAGTTCATTTCGCTTCGCGGCGGGCGCGGCGGTTTTTTTGGCGGAGTTGGATGTGGTTTTCTTGCTCATAGACTTGTGGAAAAGGGCGCGCAACCTAGCGGACACATCCCCCGCCGACAAGCACGGCTTTCGCTAAAGTGGGGGGAGACGCGTGGCGCGTGGCGTGTCTGCCAGACGGGCGCGTGGTTTCCATGTTTGCGCAGCGGTGACTCGCGACTGGTGAATAGTGATCAGTGCAAGCATGGGCGCTGATTTTTATTCACGCTCAACTCTCGCCTTGCTCATCCTTTCGAGATACAAGGCGTAACCATGAAGATCAAGATCACGTATGTTATCGGCGTGGGAATCTCAGTAGCAACCAGCGCCATAACTTTGGCCGGGAAACTTTTTCTCACGAAATACCCTGGAATGGGAGATTTCATGTTATTTTACTTAACGTCCGCAGTTACTCAGAGCGGCGGTATAGGAGTTTTATTCGTGGCAAAGGCATTGTTCGCCGCGCTTCTATTCAGCCTTTTTTACCTATTACTACGGATTAGAGAGCAGGTGCGCTTTTACGTTTCTTTGGCGCTTACGGTAATAACACTGATTGTTATGACGTTCGGAGAAGCCGTAGTAGGATGAACTGAGCCGCACAACGCTCCTCAATTTTTCGACATAGGGAAAGCAGGCGGTGACTGGTTCTTTGCGGGGCGCCGGTTTTATCTGCGGAAGATGTCTGTGCTGCCGGGGCTGCGTTCTTTCCAGAGCCAGATGCCGCCGCGCATTCCGAGGTCGTTGGAGACGAGTTTGACGTCGGGAGCGGGAATAGTGACTGCCTGATTATTCGTCTTGTCGTTTCTGAGCGCCCCTTGACTCGAAAGGCGCGAAAACCTACCTTCCCGCCATGAACTACCGCGAGCGCATCACCATTGATCCACGCATCCGCAGCGGCAAACCTTGCATCCGGGGAACGCGCATCACGGTGGCCGACGTTTTCGATTATCTTGGCGGCGGCATGACTATCCCCGAGGTGCTGGACGACTTTCCCGATCTCACCGCCGCCGACATCCAAGCGTGCTTCTCCTTTGCCGCAGACCGTGACCGTCGCTTGAACGTCGTTCCGCATGAAGTTGCTCTTTGATGAGAATCTCTCGCCGAAGCTGCCCCGCTTGCTGGCGACGTTTTTTTCCGACAGTGCGCACGTCCGCGAGTGCGGGCTGCTTGGGCTTCCTGACGAGGACGTTTGGGAGTATGCCCGCGCCAACAACTTCATTATCGTCTCCAAGGACTCCGACTTTCAGCAGCGCAGTTTGCTTTACGGCCATCCACCCAAAATCGTCTGGCTCCGCACCGGCAATTGCACCAGACAACAGCTCGCTCAACTCATCGCGACTCACGAGCAAGACATCCACGCATTCGACACGGATCCATTCGAGTCAGTCCTCGTCCTCTCGTAGGAAACGAAACGCATAACACCTATGAAAAGGGGGAATAGGGACTGATTCTTTGGGGGGCGCCGGTTTTATCTGCGGAAGATGTCTGTGCTGCCGGGGCTGCGTTCTTTCCAGAGCCAGATGCCACCCTTCATGCCGAGTTCGTTGGAGACGAGTTTGACGTCGGGGGGGAGCTGGAATTTGATGCAGCGGGCGTTGCCGCCGCCGATGTAGAGGCGGGTGAAATTGGTGAGGATGCGGAGGGTTTCGATGGCTTTTTGGACGCGGCGGTTCCAGCGGCGTTTGCCGATTTCTTCGAGGGCGGCGTTGCCGAGTTGTTCTTCGTAGGTCTGGCCTTTGCGGAAGGGGTGGTGGGAGAGTTCGAGGTGGGCGGAGAGGCGTCCGTCCTCGGCGAGGCTGGAGCCGAAGCCGGTGCCGAGGGTGATGACCATTTCGACGCCCCTGCCGGAGATGGCGCCGAGGCCCTGGATGTCGGCGTCGTTGAGGACGCGGACGGGTTTGCGGAGTTTGTGGGTGAGTGCGAGGTCGAGATCAAAGCCGAACCATGCGCGCTGGCCGAGGTTGTGAGCGGTGAGGATTTTTCCGCGCCGGACGACACCGGGGAAGCCGACGGAGACGCGGTCGTAGCCGGTGAGTGGGACGACGAGTTTTGCGAGGGTGGCGACCATTTTCGCGGGGCCGCACTTGGGCGGGGTGGGGACGCGAAGGCGTTCGGTGATCATTTTTCCTCTGGCGTCGAGGAGGGAGGCTTTGAGGCCGGTGCCGCCGATGTCTATGGCGAGGGTGATGGGGCCGGGTGCGGCGTTCGCTTTGCGCGGGGCTAAAGCGGGGGCGGGGTTTTGGGAAGGAGTGTTCATGGGCGCGATGGGATACCTCTTTGCTGCGGGAAGCGAGGCGATTCTGCTGGCTACTCGGGAGGGCGAAGTGCATCAACCAACGAAGAATTCCCCGATGCGTGCATACATCATCAATCTCGACAGGGCGAAAGACCGCTGGGCATCGGTCGAGCAGTCGTTTACCGGGACGAAATTCGATGTTTGCCGGGTTGCTGCGGTGGATGGGAGTGTGCTCGCGACGCCCATCGCGGGCTATTCGGAGGGGATGTATCGGTGGTTTCACGGGAGGCCGACGAGTGTGGGTCACGTCGGGTGCTATTTTAGCCACATCAAGTCGCTCGTGGCATTTTTAGCAACGGAAGATGAGCACGCGTTGATCGTCGAGGACGATGTGACGCTGAGCGGGGATTTCGAGGAGGCGGTGCAATCCGCGCTGCGTTTTTCCAAGCACTGGAATGTGCTGCGACTCACCGGGCTGAGCAACGGGACGCCGGCGAAAGTGGCCGGGCTTTGCGCGGACTACGGTCTTTATGTGGGCTTTGGCCGGCTGAAAGGAACGGGCGCCTACGTGCTCGACCGCAAGGCTGCGCGGGCGTGGGTGGGACAGTTGATGCCGATGCGCCTGCCGATTGACCACGCTGTGGATCGCGAATGGTTTCAGGGGCTTCGCGCGATGTATGTGCTCCCATTTCCTGCATCGCAAAACGAAGCGGGATTCCGCTCTTCGATTCACATCGGAAAGACGCAGAAACTTTCCGCCCTGCGCCGATACATCGCGACGTATCCGTATCAGGCTTTCAACGAAGTGACGCGCTGCCTTTTCCGCACGGTGTCCTATCTGCGGATGCGTCTGGGTGGCGCGCCAGTTTTAGCAGTGAAAGGCGCGTAGAAATCGCTGCAATGAGCACGAAATTTTTCATCCACACGGTCTGGCGGCTTTTGCTTTTGCTGGCGGTGTTTCTGCCGCTGCGGGCGCAGGAGGCTGCGTTGAGCGAGAAGGCGAAGATCGAGGCGCTGATTGCACGTGTCGAAAAATTGGACGGCGCGGTTTTTATCCGCAACGGGAGTGATTATGACGCGAAGACTGCGGCGAAGTTTTTGGGTGGCAAATGGGGGAGGAACGAAAGTGAAATTAAGACAGCTGCGGATTTCATCACGAAGGCGGCCACGGGTTCCGCGACATCGGGGAAGCCTTATTTGATTCGATTCAAAGACGGCACGCAAACGCCGTGCGCCGTCTTTCTTTCCGCCGAACTCAAGAAACTGGAACAGTCGCGGTAAAAAGGCCGGGTGTTCCAAGCAGTCGCGGCATCTCTGCGCCGGACTTGAGGGGAATTTGCATTTGACGGTGCGCGGGTGGCCCGCCAACTTCCGCGCCCTTTGAATATGCGCCATACATTGTCGGTTTTAGTCGAAAACAAATTCGGTGTGCTCACTCGCATCGCCGGAATGTTCAGCGGTCGTGGTTTCAACATTGATTCGCTCAACGTCGGACCAACGCTGGATCCCGCAACATCGCGCATGACCATCGTGGTGCGCGGCGATGACCGCGTGCTGGAGCAAGTCTCCAAGCTGCTCGCGAAGCTCATTGATGTGATTCACGTGCAGGATTTCCGTGACGGTGAATATGTGGATCGCGAGCTGGTGCTGATGCGCGTGAACATCAGCCGCGAGACGCGCGCAGAGATTATGCAAATCTGCGACATTTTTCGTGCGAAGATCGTGGATGTGCAGGCGAAGAATTTTGCCATCGAGGTGACGGGTAACGAGAGCAAGATCACGAAGTTCATCGCGTTGATGGAGCCTTTCGGCATCGCCGCGTTGACGCGCACCGGCAAGGTGGCTCTCCCGCGCAAGGGAGACTAAAATTTCAAGGAGAGGGGCCGTCCCGGCCCCTTTTGTCGTGCTAGGGCCTCCTTTCAGGATGCAGGGGGCCGGGACGGCCCCCCTCCTTGCTACTTCGCGAAGGCTTTGTCTTTTTCGTTTCCGCCGCTGAGGAGGTAGGCGAGGAGGTCTTTGAGTTCGTCTTCGTTGAGTGAATTGATGAGTCCGGGCGGCATCATGGAGATGTTCCAGAGTTTGCGGCTCTTGATGTCGGCGGCGGTGACGGTGGTGAGGTCGTCTGGCGCGAGGGGACTGCACATGACGAAGAGCTTTCCGTTTTCCTCCACGACGACGCGGCCGATGATGAGGCTGCCGTCTTTCATTTCGAGCTGCTCACTGCCGTATTGGTCGCTGATGACTTTGCTGGGCTCGATGATGTTTTCGGCGAGGTCGCGGATGGTGTAGCGGTTACCGGAGCCGGTGAGATCGGGGCCGATGTTACCGCCGTCGCCGCCCATGTGATGGCACTTGATGCAGAGGGTGGAGGCGAACATGGCTTTGCCCTGCTCAAAATTGCGCCCGCTCAGGCCGGCCTTGGTGAGCGCGGCGACGTCGTCCACGGTGTAGGCTTTGCCGGGGCCTTTGGGTGCGACGAAATTCGCCGCGGGTGTCGGGGGTGCCTGCCTGGAGAGTTTGTCGAGTTCGGCGCGTTCGGTGGCGTCGGTGATGGTGTTGTTGAGTGCTTCGTTGCGGATGTTGTCGAGGAACTTGGTGAAGCTGTTGCCGCCGCGCCATGCGCGAGTGCGTGTGAACCATGTGAAGTAAGCTTTTTGTAGAGCCGGGGTCCAGCCGGCCTTGGCTTCGCGGAGCGCGTAAACATAGGCGATGGCCTGGCGGTTCGGGCGGCTGTTTTGCATTCCGTTGACGGCCCGGCTGTAGCTGTCGTTGCGGGCGATGACGGAGGCGTTGTCCACGGTGATGTCGCCGTCATTGGCCGTGTCGAGCAACGGGACTGTCTTGGCGACGACGTTCGGTGAGCCGAGATAAACGAGGAGGTTTACGAGTTCACGGTTCACGAAAGGATCGGCGTGCGGAAATACGGCGTCGAGTTTCGCGGCGATGGCTGTGCAGACTTCGGGCGCTGGTTTGCCCATGCGGGAAAAGGCGAGCTGCCATGCACGGAGGAGCGGGAGGCGGAGTTCGGGGGGCTGTTTGGCGAAGTCGAGTTTGCCGAGGGCTTCGATGAGCTTTGGCTGGAGCGCTTTGTCGCCGACGCGTGCGAGGGCGATGAGTGCCTCGATGGAGGCTTGTGGATCTGTTTCGGCGAGCGCCTTGTCGGCCCACTGCGCGGCGGGCTGGTGTTCGAGCGCCACACGCGCGGCGAAGCGGATGAATCGGTCTTTGCTGGAGAGATGCGGCCATGCTTTTGCGATGGCCTCGGGGCCGGTGCCCTGCGCTTGTAGTGCTTCCAATTCGTGACGGATTTTTGCCTCGGGCGTGGGCGGCAGCGCTGCGACGGGCGCGGTGCTTTCCTTGCCGGTGTAAGTGACGCGGTAGAGCGCGGACTGTGATTTGCGACCACCGATGGTGACATACATCGCGCCGTCTTTGGGGCTGATGAGAACATCGGTCAGAGGCAGTGGTTTTCCGCCGAAGAAATCCTCTTTTTCCGCGCGGAAGCTCGCGCCGTCCGGGGTGAGGTGGATTGCCCAAAGCGTGCCATAGGTCCAGTCGCACGCGAAAAACGCGCGCTGGTATTTGGCAGGAAATTTTGCGCCGGTGCCGAACATGGTGCCAGTCGGGCAGCCCGGTCCGATGTTCACGGAGGCGGGCAGCGAGTCTGCGTAATAATCCGGCCAGCGGCCCGCGCCGGAGCGCCAGCCGTAGTCTCCGCCGCTCACGCAGTGGTTGATACGCGTGGGCATATACCACGGTGTGCCCATGTCCCACTCCATGTCGGAATCGTAGGTGAAAAGCTCGCCGTTGGCGTCAAAGGCAATGTCGTATTGGTTGCGGAAGCCGCCGCAGAAAAGTTCGACGCGCTTGGCGTCGGGATCGGTTTTGATGATGTGACCGCCGGGAGCGAGGATGCCTTTTGCGTGGCCGTTGGCGTCCCAAAGGCGCGTGATGAGATGGTCTTCGCCGAAGGCCACGGGGTTTGCATACTCGACGTGCTGCGGCTGCTTGGTGTGATTTCCGGAGGCAAAATAGATGGATTTTCCATCCGGCCCGAGCGCGATGCCGTGGGGCCCGTGTTCGCCGTGGCCGTCCACTTTCAGCAAATACTCGGCTTTGTCGAACTGGTCGTCGCCATCGGTGTCGCGCAAACGCCAGAGACCGGGGTCGGCCATTTCGTTGTTCATCAAATAAAGCGAATCGAACGCATAGAGCAGCCCGTGCGCGCCGCCGAGCGGTTTGCCATTATTACCGTTGGGGGTCTTCAGAGGCTCGACAGTCGTTCCCTCGCTGGTGCCAATCGCAGACACCGTCACGCGATAAAGTCCTCCGTATTGGTCGCACACGATGAGGCGGCCCTTTTTATCCACCGTCATGGACACCCAAGAACCCTGCGTCTCTTTAGGAACGTTGTAGAGCAGCTCGGCCTTGAAATCCGGCGGCAATTGCACCGCAGTTTCGGCGAAAGCGAAGCGCGATGCAGCGAGGAGCATCGTGATTGAGAGAAGGCGGGTGAAGTGTGAGCGTTTCATGCGTGCGTGAAAAACCATGTGCGCGGCGCTTGCTTAGGGACTGCAAGAAAAAGCCCGGCAATTTTTATCCGGCACGGATTTCCCGGCAATTGGCTTGGCGCAAGCTATAAAGTATGGACTTCCGATGGAAATTTTTAGAAAAATTAAGGACAAATAACGATTTGACAATCACTCATCTCTAAATTTGCTGTATTCTTTCCACAGAGTCTGAAAATTTACTTATCGCATCCCGCTGCCAGCCATTCGTTGTTACCACTAAAAAGCACCTTATATGATTTCACGTCTTTTAAATCCCAAACGGTGGAACCGAATCGCCCAGTTTTTTAAACAACACGCACTAAAGACGATCCCCGCCACCCGTGCCACCGCCATCGAAGTGCTCGAAAACCGCATCGCGCCGGCGTCGCTTGTGTCGCTTTCCGGCGCGAATTTGTCGGTCATTGGCGATGTGTTTGATGATACGATTACTGTGAGCATCAATGGGTCGGACTATGAAATCTCCGATCCAAACGGCATCACCGCCGGCACGGGCGCGACGCAGGTGAATGGAACCACCGTCACGGTGCCGACCGCAAATTTCTCCACACTCAACATTCAGACCAATGGAGGCACGGACACAATCAGTTTCGCCTCGGCGATTTCTCTCACGGCTTTGACTGCCGACGCGGAAACCATCGGCGCACTCCCCGCGCTGACGATTGGGGCTGGAGGTCTGAGCATCACTTCGAGCGGAGCGATCACGCAGAGCGGTGTGCTGGCGGTGACTGGCGTGGCGACGTTTGCAGCCGGAGCGAACGATGTGACATTGGGTGATGCCAGTAACGATTTTTCCACGCTGATAATTACGAGCGGAAACAATGTGAGTGTGACGGATGCGAATGCGCTGATCCTCGGTGCTTCGACGGTGAGCGGAACGCTGGATGTGACGGTAGGGGGAGCATTGACGCAGAGCGGAGCGCTGAGTGTGGGTGGGGTGGCGACGATTGTAGCCGGGGGCGGCAACAACATCACGCTGGGCGCAGCGAACGATT
>CANJNZ010000103.1 GCA_947476045.1 Chthoniobacteraceae bacterium | reverse complement strand
GCGCCATCCATCCGGCTCCCTCGCATAGCGTTCATCAATTCGTGCAGCCGCATCCGGCCTGCCCAGTTTAAGTGTGTTTCCTCCCATCCCTCCCTTTTATCTCTTTTCCAATACTTTGTCAGCTTGTTTGTGGAATGTGGTATGAGATACCTGCCAATAGGGCATGGCAAGGGGTATTTTGTGAAAGATTTTGCACCTTTTCCCACCACCGAGTATGCCGATTTTATGTCTCACCAAAAGTCCGACGGAATGAACTACGCACCAGTCGGAAAACCCGTGCCTGTGGTAAAACCGGGCGAATTCGTCTTTGCTGCCGTGTCCCTCGATCACGGTCACATCTACGGCCAGTGTCAGGGACTCACGGAAGCCGGTGGCGAGTGCCGATATGTGTTCGATCCAGACCCGCAGAAAGTGGAGAAATTCCGGGAAAAATTCCCGGCAGCGAAGCCGCTCCGCTCGCTCGATGAAGTGCTCGACCAATCCGAGGTGCGCCTTATCGCCGCCGCCGCAATCCCCAACGAGCGCGGCCCGCTCGGCTGCCGCGTGCTCAACGCGGGTCGGGATTACTTTACTGACAAAACCCCATTCACCACACTGGGCCAGCTCGCAGATGCACGCGCCACCGTCGCGCGCACGGGGAAAAAATACATGATCTATTACAGCGAACGCCTCCACGTGGAAGCGAGCGTCCGTGCAGGGCAATTGATCGAGCAGGGAGCCATCGGGCGTGTCGTGCAAGTCATGGGCATCGGTCCCCACCGCAGCAATCCGGCAACACGTCCCTCATGGTTTTGGAGCCGGGAAAAATGCGGGGGCATTCTCACCGACATCGGCTCGCACCAATTCGAGCAGTTCCTGACATATAGCGGAGCGACCTCTGCGCAAGTCGTTCACGCTGCCGTCGCAAACTACCACCACAAGGAGCACCCGGAATTTGAAGACTGGGGCGAAGTCAACCTGCTGGGCAACAACGGCTCGACCAACTATGTGCGTATTGACTGGCTGAATCCGCAGGGCCTGCGCGCATGGGGCGACGGGCGCACCTTCATCCTGGGAACGAAGGGCTACATCGAAGTGCGCAAGTATATCAACGTCGGCGCTGACGCCGAAGGAGATCACCTCTTTCTCGCGGACGACTCCGGTGAACATCATATGCGCTGCGCTTGTAAAGTAGGATTTCCATTCTTCGGCCAATTGATTCTCGACTGCCTGAACAGGACCGAGAACGCGATGACACAGGAGCACGCCTTCCGCGCTGCCGAACTCGCACTGCAAGCGCAAGCCGCCGCAAAGCGCATCGAGTAAGACGCCCTAGGCTTCGAGAACGTAGTGCGATTCGCCCACTTTCTTGATCGCCTTGTTCTTGCGTCCTGTCGTCGCGAACCAAATGAACAGATTACGGCGCTTTACTCCGAACTCCTTGGAGAGGTCGGCTACCTTGACGCCGTTTTTTCCAGCAGCCGTAAGTGCAGCCATGATTTTCGCCGCGAGTTCACCGCGCTTGCCCAGCGGACGTGTGCTGCGCCCTCCCTTTTTGCCTTTTGCGCCAGCCTTGCCCGTTGGTCCAGTAAGCGCCGACTTTGGCAAAGCACCCTCGATACGATAGCGCGCCTCACCGATTTTTTTGATCGGTAATCGCTTTACCGCATCCTGAAACCACGAATGGATATTTGCCGTCTTCGCACCAAGTGTAGCCGCCAAATCCCTCACACGCACACCCGCGCTGCCAGCCGCAGTCAGCGCACGTAGCACTTGTGCCTTCAGCGCGCCACGCTTGGCCCTCCCCTTTCCGACCGCACGCACACCTGCCGCGACCACCGCGCCGGTTGCCACCGCCCCGTCATCATCAAAGAGCTGGCTCTTGATGACGGAAAGCTGCGAATGCAAGCGATCCAGCTGCGCCTGCAAAAGTGCGCGCTGCTCTTCGAGAATGATGGCTTTTTTATAAAGTGCGATACGTGGATTGGCGGTATTCATTTACCGAACTTTTGACTGTTTCATTATTAACCCGCAAGAGTGAATTGCTAACCACATGCAGATAGTATCCTGCCTAACCTCTGAAATCATTTCTTTTGCCAGCCGCGCCATCTACCGATACGTTCCGCGCCCGTTTATGACCAAAGCCGCAGCCCTACACATCGCCACAATCCCGTGTGCCATCGTTTTGATGTCCAGTTGCGCTTCAGTCCAGAAACCAGTGCCACCGCCAGTCCCGGCCAAGCCCAAGGCTGCATTCACGTGGGATGCCAATGCTGAAAAATGCACAGCGGGCCCCGCTGCCATCATCGTAGATATCTCCGACCAACGCGCCTACTTTTATAAAGGCAGCACACTCATCGGCGAAACAAAATGCAGCAGCGGCAAATGTGGCTTCGATACGCCTCCGGGCGAATACCAAGTCACGCAGAAAGACCCCAAACACGAATCGAATCTTTACGGTGATTTCATCGACACTGAAGGTGCAGTAACAAAACGCAACGTGGACATGAGCAAACAGAAGCCCGCCGAAGGCGAAACTTTCAAAGGCGCCAAGATGCCGTTTTACATGCGCTTCACGGGTGGCTACGGACTTCATGCTGGCATCGTCCCGAATCGTCCCGCATCCCACGGTTGCGTTCGTCTGCCCCGCGTCATGGCGGAACATTTTTACAACAACGCACAGGTCGGCACGCCGGTCACTGTGCAGGAATAGGGCGGTTAGCTCAGCGGTAGAGCGTCTCGTTTACACCGAGTTGGTCGGGGGTTCGAATCCCTCACCGCCCACGCCCGCTCACTACAAGCGGTGAAAGTGTAATTTTTGTAGCGGGAAAGACAGTTCCGCTCGTCTACTCGCAGATTGACTCAATCTCCACTTTCCACTTTTCACTTTCCTCATACGGTTCGCCGCATGGACGCAACAAAACTCCAAAGCATCCACATTCCTGATGCCAGACGCAGGCGCTCGGGTGGCTCGTTCTGGGTCATTATCCTGATTGTCATCGGCGCGACGGGCGTTGCGCTCTACATCGCACGTCCGTGGTCTGAAGACTCGCGCGATGTGAAGCCAGCGCAGCACTCTGCCAATGGAGTAGTGAACGCCTCGCCGGAAAAAACCGCCCCGCAACAAAAGCCCGACGTCAGACCGGGCGACGCAGTCCTCACCGTCAGCGGACACATCATCAACCGCGAACGCATCGAAGTCTCCCCGCGCGTGATGAACCAGGTCGTCTGGATCGGAGTGAAAAAGGGTGACCATGTCAAAAAGGGGCAGGTCGTCGTGCAGCTTGATGACTCGGAGCAAAAGGCGCGCATCGCGGAAATTGACGGTCAACTCGCTGTCGCGCGCGTCGCCGTCGAGCGCGCCAAAGTCGCTTACGCACGCGTGCGAAAACTCCGCGCCACACAGAATGACACACAAGAACATGAAGACGAAGCGCGCCTCGCGGTCGCGAGTGCTGAGGCACAGCTCCGCCAACTCGAAGGCACACGCGCCACGGCGCAGGTCTGGCTGGATTGGACAGTCATCAAGTCACCGATTGACGGCGTTGTTTTGGAAAAGCTCGCTGATCCTGGCGAACTCGTCAGTCCCCAGAGCTTCGGTGGAAGCCGGGGCCCAAGCACCGCGCTCGTCTCCCTCGGCGACCCGAACGATCTCCAAGTCGAGATAGACGTCAGCGAAGGCGACCTCACCAAGGTCAGCATGGGCCAGCGCTGCCGCGTTTCACCGGAGGCGTATCCCGATAAAATCTATGGCGGAGTCGTCGCTGAAATCGCACCCGAGGCCAACCGCCAGAAAGGCACGCTCCAAATCAAAGTGCAGATAGAAAAGCCCGATAATTTCCTCACCCCCGAGTTGAGCGCAAAAGTCGAATTCCTCAAATAGCGACGCAAGGCGCAACGCACCGCGATGCACGATGCCCACAACCACATCCACTCCCCCCGCCTCGCTCAGTGGCGCAACGCCTTCCTCGCCGAACTCCCCGCGCTCGGCCTTCGTCGCGCCGTCGTGAACGGGACGAGTGAAGCTGACTGGCCCGCAGTGAAAGCACTCGCTGCAGAAGTGCCGTGGGTGCTTCCGTCTTACGGACTGCATCCGTGGTTTGTGAATGAGCGCAGCCCTGCGTGGCGCGAAAACCTTTTGGGTTTCCTAGACGCCCATTGCGCCATCGGCGAAATCGGTCTCGACCGCTGGATCGCAGGCCACGACATCGCAGCGCAGAGCGAGTGCTTCACATGGCAGCTCGCCATCGCCGCCGAGCGCAATCTACCGGCCACCATTCACTGCATCCGTGCATGGGGCGCACTTTTGGAAATCCTCAAAAGCCATCCCGTCCCCGCCCGCGGCTTCCTCCTCCACGCTTACGCCGGCCCCGCCGAAATGGTCCCGGGCTTCATCGCACTCGGCGCATACTTTTCATTCTCCCCCTACTTCCTCCACGAGCGCAAAGCCACGCAGCGCGGTATCTTTGCAGAAATCCCTGCCGACCGTCTCCTTGTGGAAACAGACGCACCCGACATGGCTCCCCCACCCGATCAAAATCCTCATCCCATTTCCGGCTCCGATCTAAAACCCCTCAATCATCCTGCAAACATCGTCACCGCCTACGAAGCACTAGCAGCCTTGCGCGGAATCTCCATCAAGTCTCTCACCGCACTTACAGCGGGAAATTTCACGCGCCTGTTCGGTGCTGCGTGAAGCCTCCATCGTGCCTTATTTATTCGCCGCGAGCGCTTCGAGGTAGTCGAGGAGACTTGCAAAATCTTTCACGCTGAGTGAGGCGACGAGGCCTTCGGGCATGAGACTCTTGTCGCTTTTGTCGCGCTTGGTGATGAGTTTTGGATCGAGCGAGATTTCCTGCGCAGCGATGGTGCGGATGACGATTTTGTCCGACGCCTCCTGCGTGACGAAGCCCATCTGCACGCTGCCGTCTTTCATCGTGAAAACATTCGTCACGAAGCCCTGCGCGATGGTCTTTCCGGGATTCAGGATGTTCTCCGCGAGTTCACGGCGTTTGTAAGTCGTGGCGATATTGCCGAGGAACGGCCCCTTCGGCGGTTCGCTGGCTTTCACGGTGTGACAGGCAACGCAGCCTTGTGCAGTGAAAAGCTGCTCGCCGCGCGCGACGTCGCCCTTCGTGGTCATCACTTGCGCGAGCACGTCTTCCACTTTCAGCGTGGAAATGAGCGGGCCGGTCGGCTGGGCGCTGACGATTGCGGGATCGAGCTTGAGCGTTTTCACTGCGGCGGCGGCGGCTTCGGCCACGGTTTTGTCGGCATCGTTTAAAGCGGTCACGATTTGCACAGCGCGCGACTTGTCGTTGGCGAGAGCGGCGGCGGTGATGATTTGTGCACGGCGCTTGGGCTCGGTCCAACCAGCGTCGAGCGCCTTGGCGGCTTGCGCGCGCGGCTCGGGCGAACCGACTTTGCGCGCGGCGAGATGCAACAGCGCGGCATCGGCCCAGACGCTGCCTGCGCCATCGAGCGCAGTCGCCGCTTGCTCGAATGCTTGATGCTGATTTTCGATCAAACGCGATGCGAAGAATGCTTTGAGCAGCTTGTTGGCGTCCTGCTTCTTCGCCGTTGTGCGCGCGAGCGTGCTGAGAATCGCGGCGCCTGCGCTGCGGTCGTCCGTCTTGCACAGAGCGAGCGCGGCGGTGGTAGAGATTTCGTCGTTCGCATCGGCGGTGGCTTTGACGAGCAACGACACTGCGTTCGCCGGGATGCTCTCCGCCTGGGCGAGTTGTTTGACGAGATTCGGCAACAGCGCGGCGTCCTTCTCGGCTAGCGAGATCATCTTCGCGATGCTGTCGCCGAGCTTGATGCGATGGCGCTCGAACTCTTTCGTGAGAAGCGCCGTCTCCTCGCCACCCGCCTCAGTAAAAACTTTCTTGAGCGTATCGGCGATGGTTTGCGTCTCGGCCCATTCCTCGGGCTGGTAAAATGGCCCGCGTGTATCGGGGCGCGTGCCCCACGAGTTGCCCTTCCATTTGCCCTCGATGAAATACAGACGGCACAGCGCGGTGATGAGTCCCTGACGTTGCGTGACGTCCTTCGTTTTGTTCAGTCGCTCGACGAGTCCTGCCACAGCACTTTTGTCATGGATACCGCGAAGCGTCATCAGTGCGCCACTGCGGAGCGGTGTGGAGGATTGCGCATTGTCGAGGATGGCAAAGCACGCATCGCTCGCGCTGAGTTGACGCAGCACTTGCATCGCAGTGTGTGCGACGACGGCGTCGTTGTCGCCGAGCAGCGGAGCAATGGCAGTGGCGTGCTGGGCGAGATTGGTCGCATCCACTTTTGGTGGCGCGGAGTTTTCGTTGTCGGCCCATACACCGGTCAGCCCGTGCAGGCGTGCGAGGGAAATGACGGCTTCCTTGCGCGTGCGCGCGTCTTCGCTTTTCAGCGCGGCAACGAGCGGTGCTGCGGGGACGTTTGCCTCTTGGTCCTCGCGGTCGGTGAGTGCGCGCAATGCAAACGACGCCAATGCCGGTTCCGCCGCGAGCGCAGCGATGGTCTCATTCGCCTTTGCACCGAGTCCTTGCTTCAGCGTGTAGAGCGCGGCGACACGCACCGCAGCAGAAGCCTTTGTATTCTTCGCGATGGCCTGAATGCCCGCGATGGAATCCTGCTTCAGCCCGCGACCAATGAGCGTCCTCTGCGCCTCCAAGCGCGTGCGATAGCTGGGCGACTCCAGCAGCTTCACCAGTTCCGCGTCCGTCGCCTTCATAAAAACCGGCACCTTCTCGGGCGCGTGTCCTTTCGGCGCGATGCGCACGATGTAGCCATGCTCCGGGCCGCCCCAATTAAAAGTCGCAGGGCCTTTCCAACTCGAAACGTAAGCATAGCCGCTCGCGTCCACATCAATGTCCGTAGAGCGCGTCATGCCCACAAACGTCTTTGGCGTTTCCGTCTCCTCAAACGTCGCGCCCTTCGGCTTCACCGTGTGGCGGAAAATCGGACCGCGTCCCCAGTCGCTCGTGTAGGGCAGATTGTTCCAGCCCTCCGGCCAGCCGGGCTCATCAATCCAGCACGCACCGGTGCCCGAGCCGCCGCCGTAATCCGCGAGCGGCTTGATGATCTCATCGGCGAAATTTTTAAAAAGACGCGGATAGCCGTGATCCTCGAAACCCGTGAAGTGGTGAAAACGAATATCCCATCCGCCACCGTCGTTCGTATTATCGCGGGAGAAAATATCCATCAACGGCGAGACGGCCGCTTCGAGGATGTTGCGAGTCCCGCGCGAGTAGAGTTGCAGGCCGGTGCCGTCGGGCCGCACGCGGATGATGCCGCCGCCGCGAAGCTGCAATTTCCGCCCGTCCGACCCCTCCGCCTCCATGAAACCAAAGTCGCCGCCCGCGATGTAGAGCCAGCCGTCAATGCCCAGTTCCATGCCGTTCGTCGTATGGTCGGCGGGGCGGTCCTTGAAAGTGAACGCGATATTTTTCACCAGCACCTTCTCCTCGTCGCTGATGCCGTCGCCGTCCTTGTCAATGAACGCGCTGAGATGCGGCGGATGCACGCAATACACCGTGTTGCCGTCCGCCACGAGACCGCGCGGCGAATCCACATCCTTCACAAACTCCTTCACCTCGTCCGCGCGCCCATCGCCATCCGTATCGCGCAGACGCAGGATGCGACCGCGATTTGGTTTGCGGTCGAGCGAGCCATTGCCGTCGCTGCTCACAAAGAGCGTCCCATCCGGCGAAGCGGAAATGAAGACCGGGTAGTTCGACTGCGGCGGCGCGGAGAAAAGCGTCGCCTCAAAACCCTCCGCCACCTTCACGTCCTTGAGCCATTCGGCTTCCTTGGGAAAAGGCTCACCGGCAAAAAGCGGGAGCGTGACGAGCGAAGCGAGGATGATAGTTTTCATGTTTGGAAAAAAGACGGCGCGTGGAGAAAACACAAAGCCTCCACGGAGGGAAGTCTTAGCCGGGACGAATCAGACTATTTTCACCACGAAGGGGCGTTGGAAAATCGTGCGGCCCGCAATCCGCCGCCCCTCCGGGGCGTTGGCGTTTTGGGGCGTGATCCGGTGGTTGTCACCACAGGAAACCAAACGGATAGCACCCTCGTCTTATTCGTAATCTTATTCTTACTCCTATTCTTCCACCTCGTCTTATTCGTAATCTTATTCCTACTCCTATTCTTCCGCCCAACCGCATCGGGAATATGAATAAGATAAAGAATAAGATGAAGAGGAAGCTGCCATCCGTTTGGTTGCCGGATTAATACCACCGGCTAAGCTCGCGCTGTCCCTCCGGGACAACCCGCCACGCGCCTTTTCCCGGATGCGGTGTTGGTGCTAAAACAATTCGGTGACTTTCTCCCGCACGAGATGCGGGGGCCCGGGCGGAAGCTCAAGGAGAAAGGTTTGCGCTCTCCCGGCATCGCCCGTAGGTGTTTTTGGCAGAATGATGACGATGACGATTCTCGCAGCCGCAGGTTTCAGCATAGAGCCGCAAGGTAGTTTCGCGTTGTTGTTTTTGATAATTTTAGTGTTTTTACCATTCGGCTGGACGGTGTTTAAAGAGTCTCCCGCTTTTGAGGCTCTAGCTATCTTGCAGATTGTAATTGTTCTCTTTGCGTTGGTTTTTTCCTATCGCTTCGCTCGACGGCGTGGATGCGGTAAAATTCAATCAGCACTCATTGCCATTCTCGTATATGGGGGTTCCTGCCTTCTAACCAACATGCTCGGATTAGGGTTGTTTGAACAAAGATGGGAGCCATAGGGACGACCAGAAAGGACTGGCTGCGGAGGAGGATGAAAGCGATTTGGAGGCCGGGGGTGAAACGGAATGCGGCGTTGGTGACCCGGCGCATCTGCGGGGTGAGGGCGAATGCGGCGAATTTGAAGAACGCCAAGGGCGTTGCATCTATCAGCCCGGGGTTGCTCCGAATGCTTTCGGGGCTACCCCGGGAAATTTGCCATGAGGAACAAAACCCTGAAAGGGTTTCATCCCGCAGCGCGCCGCAGTGTGCGGAGACGATGGCTGCAACCCTTTCAGGGTTGTTGGTCATTTTCAATCGAAGTCCCGGGGTAGCCTCTCAAGTTCGGCAACCCCGGGCTAATGGATAAAACGCCGTTGGCGTTTCCCCTCCGGGACAACCCGCCGCGCGCCTTTTCACGGATGCGTTGTTGGTGCTAAAACATCAGGTGCTTCACATCGCTGAAAGCTGGCACTTTTTGAAGTGAGACAGCCCACATCCAGTAGGCGATGTGCGCTATGGCCGTGATCCAGAATACGATTTGAAACATCCATTTGCGCGTTTTGTGACGGAAGACTTGCTGCGCAGCGAGACCACCGGGCCAGCCGCCGAGTGCGTCCAACAGATGCAGTGTGGCTTCCGCCGTGCGCCACATTCCAAGGCGGGCTTTCTTTTTGTCATAGCCGTAGGCGAGGAATGAAAGTGCGCTGAATCCAACATAAGAGGCCGCGATCCATGCCGGGATGACGTCCAGCAGGGCCAGGGCAGACATCACCATCAGGAAAAGAAGCACGATGGTGATGGAGACGTATTTGAATCCACGCGGCTCGCGGACCCGCTGTGCATGGTTCTGCTTGAATGCTCTCTGGGGCATTATGCGTTTCTGGATGTCAGCGACAAAAGGCGCATACTGCTCTTATTCATGGTCTGTTTTCTCCGGCTAAAATAATTCGGTGATGGGCTTGGTGCTGGTGCTCGTGGGGAGGATGGGCGAACGGGACGACTCTGTTTCCTCTTCTCGAATAATCGGTTTCATGCTGCTCCGCTCAATGGAACCACGTCCATGGAATAAGACTCCATCCTCTGGAGAGCCCGTATGTTATTCCAATCAGGACCAGTCCGATGAGGTGCAACCAAAAGGGCCTTTCACGTCTGTAAATGCCGAATAGAACTAAAATGAACGATGCGACTGAAAGAAACCCCGAGATGCCTTCATGTGTTAACCCAAGTTCCGCAGTTCGCGGAGGCTGATCTCGCATTCATGCGGGTTCCGAGGCGGCGGGCTCGGTTTTTCTGCACTACATTTGCACGGTTTGGGCGGTCCCTGATACTGTGGGGGCGGCTAGGATTCGGTTGCGCATGGGCAG
>CANJNZ010000102.1 GCA_947476045.1 Chthoniobacteraceae bacterium | reverse complement strand
CTCCGGCATCGAATGAGGGACACCCTGCAACGTTACTGGGAGGACGCCAAATCCGTCCTCCAACTCATCGGTCGCGACTGGCTGCTGGTTCAACTAAACGCTATGCGGAAAACTCGAATGTCTGTTTAATTTGAGCAGATGGTATAAGATGCCATTCGTTTGGTTGCCGGATTAATACCGACGCCAGCACCCACAACAACACACCCACCATGAAAAAGAAAACTCTCCGCCGCAAACCCACCCACGACACCGCTGAAATCCTCGAAGCCCGCATCGCGCCCGCCACCTTCACCGTGATCAATCTCAGCGACTCCGGCGTGGGAAGTTTGCGACAGGCAGTCCTCGACTCCGAAGCCAACACCACCGCGGATACCATCGTTTTCGCAAAGAATCTCACCGGAAACATCGTGCTCACAACCGGACAGCTTGTCGTCACCCAACCCCTCAAGGTGAACGGCCCCGGGGCTGGTAAGATCCTCATCGATGGCAACGCCAATTCCCGCATTTTCAATGTGGACGACAGCAACATCGCGAAGGACTCCCCATTCAGCATCAGTGGTCTCTCCCTCTACAATGGCGATGCAAGGGTGAACAATGGCAGCGATAAAGGCGGCACCATTTATAGCACGGAGTCGCTCACCATGAAGGGCTGCGTCGTCTCTGGGAGCACCGCCACATGCGGCGGCGGCGTCTATGTCAAAAACGACACGGCCATCAAAGTCCTCGTCAGCGACAGCACCATAAGCGGGAACTCAGCGACGCAGGGCTATGGCGGCGGGCTTTACCTTGTGGCAGGCGGCGGCGTCAGCGTGCTCAACAGCACCGTCAGCGGAAACACAGCGACCCAGAGCGGCGGCGGCGCCTATCTCCGCATCAGAGGCAACCCCTCCATCCCCAATCAGAAAATCACCGTGACTGGCTCTGTCTTTTCCCAAAACAGTTCGGATACATATGGCGGCGGACTGGGGATTGTATCCGACTTTCTCAAGGTCTCCATCACCAATACCGAGATCAGCGGAAACACCGCCAATCGGAATGGCGGCGGACTTTACCTCGGCCGCGCCTTTCCCACGCTGACTGGCTGCACCATCGCCGGCAACAGCACCACAGGTGCGGGCGGCAACGGCGGGGGCGTCTTCCTCAAAGCATCATCGGCCACCTTCAAGGACTCGCACATCCTCGGCAACAGCGCCTTTGAAGATGGAGGCGGCATCGCGTATGACGGCGATAGATATCCCTTACACATCCTCACCGTGAACGGCGGGAACATCGCCGGGAACAATGCGGCTCGGGACGGCGGCGGCATCTTCGGCACCAATGATGGAAAGGTGGTCTCCAATAGCGTGAACTTCCAAGGCAACAGCGCCAATCGATTTGGCGGGGGCATCTCCACCGCCGGCATAGGCGGCGCTTCCATCAAACTCGAAATCTCCGGCGGCATCTTCCGCGGGAACAGCGCCTTCTCAGGCGGGGCGGTGGACACCTCCGGCGACGGCACCGTGGCCATCAAGAACGCGAAGTTTAACTCCAACAAAACCACCTTCGGAGATGGCGGCGCGCTCTACCTCCGAACGAAAACGACCGCCACCATCATGAACAGTCTCTTCAAAGGCAATAGCGCATACGACAACTGCGGGGCCATCGCGCTCGGCGGAGGCGGCACGTTCACCGTCAGCGGCATCAGCGTGCTCAACAACAGCTCCGCCAAAAGTGGCGCAGGGCTGGGGGTGTTTAACTGCCCGCATGTGAACATCAGCAAATCGCTCTTCAAGGGAAACTTTACCCCTATTAATGGCGGCGGCATCGGTGTCTTTAGCAGCACCATGTCCATCCAGACCTCCATCATCACCGGCAACGTCGCCAATGGCACCGGCGGCGGCATCTACCGCAACGCCATCGCCGCTCTCACCCTCGCGACCACCGTGAAACTCTTCGGCAACACAGCCCCCACAAACCCGGATAAGAACTTCTAGCCGACAGGCGCGGCGGAGTCTTTTCCACCGGCGATGGCTTCGTCGTAGAAACTCTCGAGCCGCTCGATGGCGCGCTGCTGGGAGAAGTCTTCACGCACGGAGCGGGCGGCATCTTCGCCCATCGCGAGCATATTCTCCGGGTGCTCGGTGAAGCGGAACATCGCCTCCATGAGCGCCTGCGGATCACGCTCGGGACACAGCAGGCCACTGGCTCCATCGGTGACGGCTTCGGGGATTCCACCATGCCGCGTGGCGAGCACGGGGAGGCCCGTCGCCATTGCTTCGAGCATGGAGTTCGGCACGCCTTCCTGGTTTTGGTCGCTCGTCATCTCGCTCGGGTGAACGAAGACGTGGCTCTCGGCATACAGCTTCGCAAGCGCGGCTTGATCGAGGAAGCCCCGCAACACCACAGCCTGTGCGACGCCCAACTCGCGCGCCAGTTCGAGCAGCGTTTCTTTCATCGGCCCATCACCCGCGATGACGAAGCGCGAATTTGGCTGAAACCCATGGAACATCGCGAACGCCTGCATCGCCGACTTCAGCCCTTTCTTCGCAATGAGCCTGCACGCCTGCACAAATTGCCACCGCCCGTCCTCCGGCATCGTCCTTTTCACCAGCGGAAACGCATCCAGCGGGATCCCCGTGCGATTCAGCCGCATCTTCTCGCGAGGGCAGCCCCACTTTTCCAAGGCATCGAACAACGACTCCGACCTCGCGAGCACCAGCGGCACCGTCTGCAACAGCTCGCGCATCATGTCGTCATACCCCGGTTGATGCGGGCGCGGCTGGATGTCCATGCCGTGAAAACTGACGACCACCGGCTTGTTCCACTCTTTAATGAACGGCAGCAGATGCACGCCGGTGTGGCCGAAATAAATGTGCATCAAATCCGCGTGCCTCCGCTCCATCACCTTCATCACCACCTGCAATTCCCCTCGGTAATAGACCGGCGCCATGCGCTTCACGTATTTCAACCAAAAGCGTTTGATGAAATTTTTCCGAGCCCTCGGCAGCACCTCGATGTCGGGAAAAGGATACCGCTCCTCCTCGATGCGCTCGCGCGTCATCACCCACGTCTCCCATCGCTTCAGGCCCGAGACCTGGCGATAAATATGCCGCATCTCCGGCTTGAGGAATGTAGTGCAATAGCTGGCGACGACTGGCTTCGACATTTGGCTACGCCTTCTTCGCCGTGCTCGAAATATAGACTTCGCGCAGGAGTTTGAAGTCCACCTCGACGGGCGAGTGGGTCATCAGATCCACGCCACGGTTGTTCTTGGGAAAGGCGATGACTTCGCGGATGCTCTCGGCTCCGGCGATGAGCATGACAAGGCGATCCAGCCCGAGCGCAAGGCCACCATGCGGAGGCGCACCGAAGCTGAACGCTTTGAGAATATGGCCGAACTTCACTTGCTGCTCCTCGGCATTCACGCCCAGCACGGAGAACAGTTTTGCCTGGAGGTCGCGCTCATGGATGCGGATGGAACCACCACCAAGCTCGACGCCATTCAGCACGACATCGTAGGCGACAGCGCGGACTTTGGCGTAGTCACCGGCGTCCATCGCAGGCACATCCTCGGCCTTCGGACGCGTGAAGGGATGGTGCACTGCGACCCAGTGGTTGTCCTCCGGAGAAAAGGCGAGCAGCGGGAAATCCACGACCCACAGAAAGTTGAGTTTGTCGGCGTTGGCCTTGAGCAGACCGAGCAATTCCGCACAGCGCATGCGGACACGACCGAGCACTTCGCAGACGGCTTCGAGCTTTGCGTCGGCACCGAAAAAGAGCACATCGCCCTCGGCAAATCCCATACGCTCGGCGAGCGCGGCTTTTTCCGTATCGCTGAAAAATTTCACGATGGGCGACTCCCACTCGCCGCCCGCGCTCCACTTCACGTAGGCGAGACCCTTCGCGCCACACTCGGTCTTCACCCACTCCTCCCATTTCTTGAGCTGTTCCTTGCTGAGCAAGGCCGCCGCGCCTTTTGCGTTGATCGCTTTGATCACGCCGCCGCCCGTTGCGACGGATGCAAAAACCTTGAACTGCGACGCGGTGAAGATGTCGGTGAGTTCGGTGAGTTCGATGCCGAAGCGCGTGTCGGGCTTGTCGCTGCCGAAACGATTCATCGCCTCGCTGTAGGCCATGCGCGGAAATGGCGTGGGGATTTCGACTCCGCGCGATTCTTTAAAAATGCGCGTGAGCAGACCTTCGACGAGCGTCTGGATGTCCTGCTCGCCGACGAACGAAGCCTCGATATCCACCTGCGTGAACTCAGGCTGGCGGTCGGCGCGCAAATCTTCGTCGCGGAAGCAGCGGGCGATTTGGAAATATTTTTCCAACCCCGCGACTTGCAGGAGCTGTTTGTATTGCTGCGGCGCCTGCGGCAGCGCGTAGAAGCTGCCGGGGTTCAAGCGCGACGGCACGAGGAAGTCGCGCGCACCCTCGGGAGTCGGGTTGCTGAGGATGGGCGTTTCGATTTCCAAAAAGCCGGCCTCGTCGAGGAAGTCGCGCGTGGCTTTCACGACGCGATGGCGGAGCTTGAGGTTGCGCTGCATGTGAGCAGTGCGCAGGTCGAGATAGCGATATTCGAGGCGGAGGTCTTCGTTCACCTTCGGATCGTCGAGGGGAAAAGGAGGCACGTCCGCCTTGTTGAGCACGGTGAGTTCACAGGCGATCAGTTCGATTCCGCCGGTGGCGAGCTTGGAGTTTTCCGTGCCCGCGAGACGCGCGCTCACTTTTCCTGTGACTTGAATCACATCCTCCGCGCGCAGTCCGTGCGCAGCTTCAGCGACGGCGGGAAATTCCTCCGGGCGGAAGACGACTTGCGTCCATCCCTCGCGGTCGCGGAGATCCACAAAGGTGACACCGCCGTGGTCGCGGCGCGCATTCACCCACCCCGCGAGGGTGGCGGTGGATCCGACGTGTTCAGTGCGAAGTGAGTTGCAGGAAGTGGTGCGATACATGGCGAAAGGGCGAGGACGATACGCACCCCGCGCCACTTGGAAAGCGCGGAGTGGCGGCCTAGCCGAGTAATTCGCGGAGCAGCGCAGCCAGCCCGGCCTTGTCGAGACGGCGCTCCGCGATGGCGATCATCGCGTCATAAAGACGACCCTGATCAGGAGCGCCTTGAACGCCATTCGCACGAAGGAACAGCAAAGCCGCAGCGACAGCGGTGCGCTTGTTGCCGTCGAGAAACGCTTGCGCCTGCGCGATGTGAAATGCGTAGGCGGCGGCTATCTCAAACGGATCGCCTCCTCCGTAATAGTGAACATTTTCGGCCGCACCGAGCGATGAAAGCACCATCCCTTCATCGCGCACACCGAGTGTGCCGCCGAATCTCGCTATGGATTCCTCATGGAGTTGAGCAAGCACTTCGCGACTAATGAATCTGGGAGACGCCACGGCTACTGGGCCAGTTTGCGGAAAAGCTCTTCGTTTTCCGTGAAGATGCGCTGCGCCAGATCCTTTGCTTCGCCTGCAGGGATGTAAGCGCCGCCCGACTCCTCCCGCACGACGGATGATCCCAAGTCCCTCACAAACGCAGCAACCTTCTCCTGCTCGCTGGCGGGCAAGGCTTTGATTTGCTCGATGATTTCACGGACGGTCATGCGCGAAGAATACCAACGAAAGCTGTCGGGGCAAGGCGCGCTTTACAGCGTCCACTCGACTGCGACGCTCTTTTTCTGCCGGAAGCGGTCCACGTAGTGCAGTTTCTTGTGCTGCGCACCGTATTCGTGGACGAGCTTTGTGCATTTCACATCGAAGCAGCAATACTCGGCTATCTCGGCGAGGCGGCCTTCGCGCCACCATCGGATCGCATCGAGACCGTCGCCCGTTTTTCCAATGCCGAGGCTCGCGCTGGCGACGGCGTCGAGGCCAAGGCGGTGGCCGAGTTTTTTCTCGATGTCCACGAGTAGATCGAGCGTGCGGCACTGGTGCGGTAGGTCGAGGACGGTGTAGGCCATCAGGACTTCGTAGTCGAAATTGATCACATTGAAGCCGACGACGAGGTCGGCACGGATGAGTTGCTGCACGAGTTCGTCGGCGCGTTTTTCGGGGTAGATACGGTATTCGCCGAGGCGCGTGCTGTAGGTGACTCCGAGGCTCATGCCCATGTCGCGCTTCTTGTCCCAGCCGCCCACGTCGTTGGCGGTGCGCTGGGTTTCGAGGTCGAAATAAACGATATCTGGCGGCATTGCGCGGGCGTTGTGCCGTGACGCAGGCGCACGGGTCAAGCGGCGCGCTGGCTTTTCGCAAAGCGTGCGTCTAAACCTCCGGCGATGTATGATGACTACCAAGCCCGCCCGCGTGCGTTGTGGATTGCAACGCTGGTTTTTTGCGTGGTGGTGATTGCGGATTCGTGGTTTCGCTGGACGACTTTTCAATACGGGACTTTTGACGTGGCCTTCTACACGCAAGCGTTGTGGTTGGCGCTGCATGGGCAGGCTCATGTGTCTCTGCTGGATGTGCCGCTGATGGGGAATCACGCGGAGCCGATCTGCTATTTGCTGCTGCCGTTTTTTTGGATCTGGAAAAGCCCGATGCTCTTCGTGGTCGCGCAGGCGCTGATGCTGGCAACGATGCCTTTCACAGCGTGGCGCATCGCGCGGCGAATGGAATTCAGCACACGGGGAGCGATGTGGATGGCTCTGACGACGCTTCTTGCGCCTGCGACAGGGTTTGTGGCGCTGCACGAATTTCATCCCGAGGCGCTCGCTGCTCCGCTCGTGCTCCTAGTCATCGAAGCGCGGCTGGCGCGACGGCCCGGCTTGTTCTGGATTTGGTTCATCCTGGCGCTGGCGTGCAAAGAAAACGTGGCGCTCATGCTGAGCTGGCTGTGCGTTGTGCATTGGGTTCTGGAAAGAGATCGCGGGCGCGAGTGGCAGATGGTTTTCAACATTCTGCCGGGCGCAATCGCGCTGGGTTGGGTGGCTCTCTACGCGTTTTGGCTGGCGCCAAAATGGAACGGTGGCCGCGTGGATTACGGTGAACTTTACACGCACATCGGGGGAATCAGCGGGATTTTTTCGCAACCGGGCCGTGCGTTTGGCGCAGCATGGCATGGGCTGACCAGCGGCAATCTTGTGTGGGGATTGCTCGCGCCGTTTGCACTGCTGCCGCTGCTCAGACTGCGCTGGCTCATCGTGGCGGTGCCGCTTTTTGCGCAGCATCTGCTGTCGTCGCGCTCGTCGGAATGGAGTCTGCAATTTCACTACGCAGCCCCGCTGCTCCCGATTTTGTGGATAGGAGCGGCGGAAGCTTGTGCGCGGCTTTTCTGGCGCGATGTGATGGCTGGCTGGATCGTGCTGGCCTGCGTGGTGTGTCAACCGTGGTTCGGTCCGGTGCGCGCGGTGACGGGCACGATTGCGGAAGCTGGCGACGCTCTGTGGGCGCGCAAATGGAAGGCCGAGATGCTCGCAACGATCCCTCCTAATGCGAGTGTGACGGCGGGCCTGCCCTACCTCTCCCACCTCGCAAAGCGCCCACAGTTGCATTCGCTGCATTTGATTTTGAAAGGGCTGAAAACACTCAGCCGCGCAGAATACGTGCAGCCGCCAGTAACGGACGTAGTGGTGCTGGACTCGGGCGATCTCGCCACGTTCAACCGCACTGCTGGATATTACCATCCAGAGCGACCTCTCGATGGACGCGTGGTGCCAGCCTCGGATCTTTTGCTGCACCAATACATGCGCCAGTCGTCATGGAGCGTGCTCTCTCGAAATGAACTTTCGATCTTCCGCCGTGGCGAACCCACTCCCGCCGAACAACCGGGCGGCGATGGGAAAAAACTGGATGATTTTCATACACTCATAGCAGTGCAGGCGGGGCCACCACCGTGGGGAGATTCGATGCTTTTTGCGATGACCTGGGATCTGAAAGCAGATCGTCCGCTGCTTCCATGGGTGTCACTTTTTCTACAAGGCCCGGACGGAAAACTCTATACGGTGGGCAAGGGACCGGTTGCTCCGGGGAGGGAATCCGGGCGCTTCACCGAGACGTGGCTCGTGCGCCCGCCAAATGACCTGCCGCCGGGAAAATATCGTGGCCAACTGATGGTGTATGACAGCTACGAATTCGACCTTCCTCAGCCGCGTTTCGCACGCAGGAGATTTGATGTCGGGGAGTTTGAGTTGAGGTAATTTTTACCTCTCGTTCCGGATTTTCTCCGCTCTCCTGCGCACGGCTGCCGCGTCGGCGGGGCGCTTTGCAAAATCGAGGATGTCCGCGAATTGCTGGAGTTGCGCAGGATCGCGAGGTGCACGACCAACTGCGGTGGCTTGCGCTTCGATGGCGGCAGGGAGATTTTCGCGGGCGAGTTCGAGCAGCGCGAGTTCCACAAATACAGCGGCTCCGTGGACATCCAGCTTTTGAGCGGCAGCGAGTGTGGCGGCGGCGGCGGCGAAATCATTCGCATCGCGCTGGAGCGAGGCGAGACGTAGTTGGGCTGGCAAGTGCCACCAATGCGTGCGGGTGTATCCAGCGACAGGCGCGATGGCGTCGCCATTTGTGTCGCGGAGAATGGTGGACTCAAAAGCAGCCAGCTCCCATGTTTCCGGAAAACGCGACCTCCATTCGCGAATCATCACGAGCGCCTCCACGCTGTGCCCGTCACGATGAAGCTGGCCGGCGATATTGAGTGCTGCATTCCAGCTCCGTGGCGAGGCGGGTGCGGCGCTTTTCGCGGCATCAAGAAGCGGCGCAGCCTCCGACTCCCGGCCCTGCTTGCGCAGACAGAGTGCGAGGTTGGTGCGCGCGGTGGTGTAGTCGGGGAAAATGGCGAGCGTCTTGCGAAGCACCTGCTCCTGCTCGACATGGCGGCCCTGCGCGCCAAGTTCCTGCGCGAGGTAGGCGAGCATCCTTGGCGTGACTCCCCCGCTGGCGATTGTCTTGCGCGCAAACGTCTCGGCATCCGCCCAATCCGCCGCCCGAAAACTCGTGCGCGCAGCAAACGCGACACACGCGAGCAGCGCAACCAAAGCGGCCGCACGTTGCGCACGCGATGGCAGCAGGAGCGCCGCACCCGCGACGAGCATGAGCGCACCGATGCTGGCGAGATAGATCCAGTGCTCGGCGGATTCAGCGTTGAGCGGGATGAGATTTGATATGGGGATAAAGGCGACGCCAAACCACAGGGCACCCAATCGCCGAAGTGACGCACCAGCGCCCCGCTGCACACAAAGCCACGACGTGACGAAGATAGCAGCAAGCCCGAGGATGGAGAGCCATTCGCTGCCGATAGCGCGCTGCCATGCGTGCGTATTCGCATACATCCCGGCGGGCCCGAGAGAGCGCTCCATCATCAGCGTGGCCGGGAAAACAATCAGCCCTGTGTAATCGCCCAGAGCACGTAGCGCGAGGATGCTGCGTGCGGCGAGTGGTTCACTGATGACTGAGGGCTGCGGCGGTCGCGGTGGCGGAAGAGAGTGCAGCCATAGATAAACCGCAAGCACCACCAGCACGCCGGCAATCGGCAACAATCGTGAACGCAATGGTGTGCGCTCAAAGCCGAGCTTATGCAGCGTGAAAAGCGCGAGCCAGATGAGCGCGATTTCTTTCGAGCAAAGCGCAAGCAACAACAGCAGCATCGAGCACAGACAGAGCATCACACGCTGCGCGACACGACGCTCGTCGCGCGCTTTCCACCACACGAGCCATGAGCCCAGCGCAAATACCGCAGCGAGACTGTCCGCCCTCCCGGAGATGTAGGCGACGGCGGCATTGTGAGCGGGATGCACGAGCCATACGAGCGCCACGAGAAATGCGCACCACTCGCGGATGCGCTCACTTTCTCCAAGCAGACCGGCCAGCAGCCTGCGCAGCAACAACCACAGCAGCCACGCAGCGAAGACATGGAGTGCGACGTTGGTGCAATGGTAGCCGAGCGGCTCACCAGCCCAGAGCCAGTAATCGGCGATGTAACTGAGGTTTTGAACCGGGCGGTAGTAGGTGCTCGCAGACTCAAAGAAGAGGTGATGCCGAAAGACCTCGGCGGCAAAAACCGGACTGCGAAATAATGGATTTTCGCCGACAAGATAATGGTCGTCCCAAACGCGCTCGCCGTTCAGGGCAGGCGCGTAAATCGCAAAACCTAGAGTGGCAAAAAGCAACAGCACAAGCCATGTGCGCGTAATAAGACGCGGGGTGCTACTACTGGCTAGGGTTGGGCTGTGATCGGGCACGGGCTGTCTTTCTAAGCACTGACAATGCCTCATGAGCAAAGGCAATTGTAGAACCACTCAAATGTGAGCAGTTATTTGGATTTCACGAATGTGAAATTTATGATTTAGTGAAAGGGTGACCAGAAATCCGCTGGTGCAATGTCGGAAAGTGAAACGTAAGTCGTGTCGTTCACTTTCGGGGTAGTTCCTACAGAGGTAATGTTAAAGATGTTCCCCAGAACATCCAAACTGTTGCTATTATAGAGACGCGAGCCATTTTTGACATATCGCTGCACGGGTGTCCGGTTGATGCGCGGTCGGTGTTTTGTTAGCAGCGAAGTTTGCGTGAGTTGCGCATGAAAATGGATGTCACGCATTTGAATTTCGGAGTGGCTCCGTGGACGATGCCGGCCCATGAACTCCGGCCGCTACATTCTTT
>CANJNZ010000101.1 GCA_947476045.1 Chthoniobacteraceae bacterium | reverse complement strand
TGAGCCAATTCCACATTTGTGAGTCCCATATCCACCCGCTTGCGACGCATGTGCTCGCCAATCGTTTTCGGCTCTGCTCCAATCCCACGCCATAGCCTTCGATACACCGATGACGTCGGAATTTTTACCTTTAGCACCCGATCACGAATACCCAGCAGAGCCAACGGCACCTACTTCCCCGCCGTTTTTCCGCCCGCTTCTCAGCTTCTCAACTCTCGCTTTGCTCATCTTTTCAAGATACAAGGCGTCGCTACACGCATCCTGCAATGAGCACTCAGACTCAACCAACGCAGGCAACGCCTGCCAACTCATAGCCGTGTTCATCCACTTCGCTCATCGCACGCACTGTTCGACTTTGGAGTGAAGGCGTATCTGTTTTCGCCCGCTTTCTCTGGCTCATTGTCTTCTTGGCCATTGGCACGCTCCCTCTGCACGTCGCTCGCTTGCTCCTCAACCCAAAATGTCTTCCAGTGTTCGAAGGCAACTACATACATCGCGGGGCAGCTATCGAGATGTTTCTCGTCCTCATTTGGCTTCCCATTGCATTCTATTTTGCGGCATACAGCAGCAACCAATTACACTGGAAACCATGAAGGGGAAGTGGGGATAGATTATTTGCTTTTCAATAAAACTCCACGACCCCGAAACGCTCCTGCGTATGAAAATTTGCGCGGAGTGGAGGCGACCACGCTGAGAGTTCCCACGGAAGCGAGCCATCTCGCGACGGGCGATCGATACGGCAGAAGTTCACCCGCCAGCGCACGCCGGGCCGCTGCACCGCAGCGACTGCGCTGAATGGAATCGCGATTTCCGTAGTCCATGCGCCGGGCGACTTTCGCACCAGCGTGCGCATCCCTTCGCAATCCCAAGCCCAGTCGCCCTTGTAGCCGCTGCGATTTTTGCGGAACACAATATCGAGCGTCGCCCCCAGAGGATTCACCTCGATTTCGTAATAGCTCTCCAAATCACCGACAGGATCGAAGAAAATCTCCACCGTCTCCTCCGTGTAGAGATGCGCATCGTGCTCCGTCAGCGTCGCCCAAGCGTCCGCATCCTCGCAGTGAAAAATCACGCGCCACTCGCTTTCATCCCACGCCGAACGCACCCACGTCCGCTGCTTCGGCGCAGCCCCAGTGACAGCCTCGCGCAATTCCACCGCAACACCACGGTTCCACATCACCGACTCTAAATCCGCGGACAACTCCCCTAACACGGCCCGCCCGCAACGCATCACAGGCAAATCCACATTCATACTCTGCTGGATGTTTTTGATTTCATCGCGCCAGCGTAATCACCCTGCGTCCTGCAAGCCAACGTTCAACGTGCGTGCCGGTGTCACCGCGAATCGCGAGGTGCATGTTTGAGCTGCGCGAAGAAATCTTCGAAAAGGGATGCGTAGCATGGGTCGCGCTCGGGGTGATATTGGACTCCGATGCCCCATGGATAATTTCGGATCCGCACCTGCTCGATGATGCCGTCACCGGCATGCCACGCCTCGACTTCGAGCGTGTGGGCAACGCGGTCGAGCGCCTGATGATGCGAGCTGTTTACTTTTTCAAAGCGATGCTTTGCGCCCGACGTATAACACAGAGGCTGCACGTTCGCCGATTTCATCTCCGGAAGATCGTGCCCGGGGATGTCCGCCAGCAGCGTGCCGCCGAGCGCGACATTGAGCACCTGCATGCCTTTGCAGATGCAAAGTATGGGCAGGCTGTGTTCATACGCGAACCGCGCCGCGGTAATTTCCCATGCGTCGCGCTTCGGATCGGGCTCGCGGATCAACCATGCGTCGCGCGGCGGGTCCGCGTGAAACTCCGGCGCGATGTCTATCCCGCCAGTCAGCAGCAGGCCTCTGGCATCCTCCAAATCCACTGGAACCCGCCGTGCATTGGCGATGCGAATCTCCGGATGAGGACTGAGAAACTGAGCAAACAGCGGTTCGTCGTTTTCCCTTAGCCATGTAGCGAGTTCGATCATGGGCGGTTCACTTTTTAGCAATGAACACGAAGCAGAAAATCAATACGAGTTCGTTCTCCAATCGTTCGGGAGAAAGTGCATGCGTCTATCGCACGTAGCGACGTGTGAACCAGCCTGCGCAGAGAATTCCTGCGTAGTTAGCGGCGAGGTCGAGGAGGTCGAAACTGCGGCTCGGAATCCAGATTTGTGAGCATTCCTCGATGGTTATCAGCACTGCGATGATGAGACCGCCGAGTTGCACGCGGCAGCACTTCAGCGGGACGGTGCGTGCGCGCAGTGCGTAGTTGAGCGTTAAGGCGAGGGCACACATTCCTACGGCATGAGCGAGCTTGTCGCTCCCTGGATACTTCCCGACGAAATCAAATAGAGGGCGGGCGAGCGAGCGATCTGCGCAGACGATGATGGTGCCCACGAAGAGCAGCCACAGCACGAATGGAATCCAGCGTTTCAAAATAACTCGCCCTGTGCTGGGCGAACCGGTGCGGCTGGCGGAGCGGCGACGATTACGGCGGGCTGTTGCTTTGCGGCCTCGGCTTTCACCTCAGCGAGGAGGCCTTTGAATTCGCACGTCTCCAACGCGGTGATGAGTTCGTTGTAACGCGGGGCGATGCCGAGGTTGTCGAGCGGAACGGGGAGGGGGAGGTCGTCGTCGAGACGCACCATCTCGCGATTCTGGGCGATTTGTGCGAGGGCGGCGCGGAGTTTTTCGCGGGTGCGCTCGCTTTTCACCGCGTCGAGATTTGCGAGCAGTGCATCGAGATTGCCGTGCTCGGCGAGCAGTGTGGCGGCGGTCTTGGGGCCGATGCCGTCAACGCCGGGGATGTTGTCCACGCTGTCGCCGATGAGCGCGAGCACCTCGCCGATTTGCCCGGGCGGGACGCCCCATTTTTCGCGCACCTTGTCCGCGCCGAGCAGCGCGAACGTGTCCGTGGGTGCGGCGAGGTCGGTCTTGTTGGTGGAATAGACGTGGCACTTTTCGTCCACGAGTTGGAAGAGGTCCTTGTCGTTCGTGGCGATCACCACGGCATCGCCACGCGCACGTGCGGCGACGGCGTATGCGGCGATGAGATCGTCGGCCTCCGTGTCCGGCACTCCGATGCTGGCGATTCCGAGCAGCGGCGCGATGTCACGGATGAATGCAATCTGCGGGCGCATCTCCACGGGCATCTCCGTGCGCGTCGCCTTGTATTCCGGCTGTAGCTCTGTGCGGCGTTTCGGCAGTCCCTCGTCCCACAGCACCGCTGCAAGATCGGGCGAGAGGTCCTTCAACATTCTACGCACCGTTTTCACAAAACCATAGATGGCATTCGTCGGCTCGCCGCGCGAATTGCTCAGTTCGCGGATCGCGAAAAAGGAACGATAGACGTAGTAGTTGCCATCAATGAGGAGAAGTCGCATCGCGTGAGTAATCCGCAAAGCACGCGCGCTGACGAGACTTCAGTGCGTATTGTGTATTGTGACAGGTCGCCACCGTTCACGGTTCACGGATTACACCTCAGACTGCATCATCGCGAGTTTCCTGCGTTTCCGCCTCACCTTCGGAAAAAACTCCTCCGCCACCATGTAGCCCACGCATCTTTTCGTGCCGCACAGGCACGGGTGGTCTTCGTGCTCATCGAAACCGTAGCTGTAGTTGTAAGTGATTTCCTCGCCCGACTGGATGCCACGGAGCGCCATAATCCAAATCTGGTCGCCGAAAATTTCCACAAAAGCATTCGGTGCGCAACTGTGGTTCAGGTAACGCGCCGGGTTCCAGTCCACCTTGCCATCAATGTCGGTTTCATCGTCGAGGGTGAAGATGTAACGGTTGTCCTCCTCCAGTCGCCGCGCCGATTCCTCCTTGGTGATTCTCTCGCCGACATACTCGATGAGCGGCGTGTCCTTCTTGATTTTGCATCGCGCAAAACCGCCCATCCCGTGAATCCCCGAGTCGCGAAACTCGATCATTTCCTTCGCTTGTTCGGGCGAAGGCTCCGCTGATTTCTTTCTAGCCATGGTTCGTAGTCTGAAAAATTGATGCATGAGTAATGCGCAAACCCGGCGCGCTGACGAGCCCTCACTGCGGGAAAATGGATTGGCTTCATCGCGTCTGTAGGGCTGACTCTCGGCACCATGAAAACATTCATCATCACCGCCCTCACCCTCGCCCTCACGTTCACCATGCACGCCGCCGAAAAAGCGAAGGCCGCGAAAGGCAAGCTCACCTCTATTCAGGGCATCGCCGAAGCCACCGAGAAAAAACTCAACACCGCTGGTGTCACCAGCGTGGATGAGCTTTTAGAAAAAGGTGCCACGCCCAAAGGCCGCGAAGAACTCGCCGCAAAAAGCGGACTCGGTGCCGCGCAGATTCTGAAATTCGTCAACTACGCCGACCTCTTCCGCATCAGCGGAATCGCCGGGCAGAACGCAGAGTTGCTTGAAGCCGCCGGCGTCAACACCGTTACCGAACTCGCCCAGCGCAACGCCGCCAATCTCACAGCAAAGCTCAAAGAAGTGAACGACGCGAAAAAACTGACCGGTAAAGTGCCCACGGAAAAACAAGTTGGCGCATGGATTGAATCCGCCAAGACACTGCCGAAGGTTGTGACCTATTAAGGGACGCCTTTTTTTAGGAGCAGCTAAAGCTCTGTAGTCTGCCGCAGTTGGATTGCGCGGGTCGCGCCTTGACTCACCGCAGTTGCAATTTTTCTCCCGCCGCATACAAGGCACGCGCTTTTCCACATGAATATCCTGATCCTCGCTGCCGGCTATGCGACCCGGCTTTATCCGCTGACGCAAAACCGTGCGAAGCCGCTGCTCGATGTGGCGGGGAAGCCGATGATGGAGTGGGTGATTGATAATCTCGCGCCGATTCCGGAAATTAAGAAGGTGTTCGTGGTGACGAACAACAAGTTTGCCGCGCACTTTCAGGAATGGGCGGATGGCTACAACCGGACGCACGCAAAGCTGGCGTTTGAAATCGTGAATGATGGCTCGACGAGTGATGCGGACAAGCTGGGTGCGATCGGTGATTTGAATTTCGTGGTGCAGAAATACGGCATCGAGAACGATGACTTGATGGTGGTGGCGGGGGACAATTTGTTTTCGCAGAGTCTTGAGGGTTTCGGCGCGCTGGCGCGCGAAATAAACGCGCCTGTGCTGGGTGTGTATGATGTTGGTTCGCTGACTGAGGCGAAGAAATACGGTGTGGTGGCGGTGAATGGAGGCGGGGTGATTACGCAGTTCGTGGAAAAACCTGCTGATCCGCCGAGCACGCTCATCGGCATCGCGCTGTATTTTTATCCGAAGCATATCGTGCCGCTCATCCGTCAGTATCTCGCAGAGGGGAACAATGCCGACCAGCCGGGGCGTCTGGTGCAGTGGCTCTACCCGCGCACGCCGGTGCATACGTGGAGCGTGCCGGGGACGTGGTTCGATGTGGGGAGCAAGGAGACGCTGGAGGAGGCGAACCAGATTTTTGCGAATTTCGCGCGGTAGGCGTCAGCCTGCGAGGTTGCGGAGGTAGTTGCGCAGGTCGTTGGCGATGGCGGGGTCGCGGAGGGCGAATTCGATGTTCGTTTTTACGAAGCCGAGTTTGTCGCCGATGTCGAAGCGGCGTCCGCCGTAGCGCCAGCCGAAGACGGGTTCGTTTTGCACGAGGCGCGCGAGGGCGTCGGTGAGCTGGAGTTCGCCGTTTTTGCCGGGCGTGGTTTTTTCGAGTGCTGAAAAGATGGAGGGGGAAAGGACGTAGCGGCTGGTGATGGCGAGGCGCGACGGGGCGTCGGTGGGTTTTGGTTTTTCGACGAGGCTGGTGGCGCGGATGAGGCCGGGTGCGATTTCGTCGCCGCCGACGATGCCGTAGCGGCTGACTTTTTCCTCCGGGACTTCCTCGACGGCGATGGCGCTGCCGCCGTGCTTCTCCCACACGTCGCAGAGTTGACGAGTGACGGGCGCAGCGCCGTTTGCAGGCTCGACGATGGTGTCGCCCATGAGCAGCGCAAACGGTTCGTCGCCGACGTGATCGCGTGCGTGGAGGACGGCGTCGCCGAGACCGCGCATTTCGTGCTGCCAGACGAAATGCACGCGCGCCAAGCGAGTGACGGACTGACAGGCGGCGAGGGCGTCGGCTTTGTTTTTCGCGGCGAGCTCGTCTTCGAGTTCACGGTTCGGGGCGAAGTGTTCCTCGATGGCGCGCTTGCTTCGCCCGATGATGATCAGCACGTCGGTGATGCCGCTGGCGACGGCTTCCTCGACGACATATTGAATCACCGGTTTGTCCACGATGGGCAGCATTTCCTTTGGCACGGCTTTGCTGATTGGCAGAAAGCGCGTGCCGTAACCTGCGGCGGGGATGACTGCTTTGCGGACGGGTTTCATGGGCGCGGATTAAAGCGGGAGAATTTGCGGTTTGCACACGCTAACGCCGAGGGGGCGCATTTTCTCCACGAGCGCCGCGAACATCGGTTTGTCCTCGTAAGTGCCGACGATGGCGCCGCCGCTGCCGGTGAATTTCGCGCTGCATCCGAGGCTGCGCGCGGCCTCGACCATCTCGACGTTGCCGCGTCCCATTTTGTCGCCGTAAATTTTGCGGCGCAGATCGAAGTTGGCGTCGAGCAGAGGGGCGATGCTGCGGCCTTTTCCGGCGAGCAGAAGATCGCGCACCTGCTGCGCGAGCGATGCCCATTGCTGCATGGCGTCGTGCACTTCGCGATCGCCAGCGTTCCAGCGTTTACGGATGTCGTTGTGCGGGACTTCGGTGCCTTCGCCGAGTTGAGTTTTGTAGGCGACGTAGAGCGGCGGGAGTAATGCGGGATCAATTTCCTCGTAGCGACCGTGTCCGATTTTTTCCATGTGCGCTTTGTCGAAGTCCATGAAGACGACGCCTTCATAGACTTGGATCACGCGGTCTTGCAGGCCGGCGGGGATGCCGAGTTCTTCGTTCTCCACGCTGAGGATGATGTTCGGCTGCACTGCGCGCGGGATTTCTTTGTCGGTCACTCCGTAGAATTTCATCAGCGCACGAAGGCAGGCGGTGATGATTGCGCTCGAACCCGCCATGCCGACGCGACCGGGAATGGTGCTGTGATATTTCAGCCGGAAGCAGCGTTTGTGGAGCTTCACGTCGCGCTCTTTGCAAGCGCGGTAAAAGCGGTTCACGGTAGCTTTCAGCAGGCGCAATCCGCCGTAGTAGCCGTGCAGTGCCACGTCGGAGACGAGCTGCTCGACGCTGTCGAAGACCATGAGGTCGCGCTCGTTCGGGACAAGTTCGATCTGCTCCGACTCGGTCAGTTCGATGCGCGCGGAGAAATTACGGACGATGAAGGAGATCGTTTTGCCAAAGTAGCCGTCGGATGGATTCCCAATGAGGCCGGCTCGGGCGAAGGCTTCGGTGCGGATGGTGGTGTCGGGCATCGTGAGGACGCGGAGCACAGCAGTTCGCCCGCTGTTTCGCAAGGATGGCTACGCTTTCACGCGCTCGATATGCGCGCCGAGTTGATTGAGTTTTTCATCAATGGACTCGTAGCCGCGATCGATGTGGTAAACGCGATTCACCTCGGTGACACCCTCGGCACGCAGGCCTGCCAGCACGAGCGCTGCGCTTGCGCGGAGATCGCTGGCCATGACGGGCGCGCCGCTGAGTTTTTCCACGCCTTTGATGATCGCAGTGTGGCCGTCGAGCGTGATGTCCGCGCCCATGCGCTTGAGTTCGCTGACGTGCATATAGCGCTGCGGGAAGATGGTTTCGCTGATGACGCTGATGCCGCTCGTCTGTGCGAGCAGCGCGCACATTTGCGCCTGCATGTCGGTGGGAAAACCGGGATACGGCTCGGTGGTGATTTGCAGCGGTTTGGGCGCTCCGTTGCCGCGCACGCGGATGCTGCCTGCGCTGGTTTCCACTTCATAGCCAGCGAGGCGGACGGCATCAATGACGCTGCCGAGATGCTCGTGGGTGACGCGACGCAATGTGACATCGCCACCCATCATCGCGCCTGCGACGAGGAAAGTGCCTGCCTCGATGCGGTCGGGGATGACCGTGTGTTCCGCGCCGTGCAATTCCTTCACGCCTTCGATCACGATGCGGCGGCTGCCTGCGCCTTCGATTTTCGCGCCCATCTTATTGAGGAAATTGGCGAGGTCCACGACTTCGGGCTCGGCTGCCGCGCTCTCGATGATTGTGGTGCCTTCGGCAAGCACGGCGGCCATGATGACGTTGTCGGTGCCGAGAACGGTGGGGCCTTGTTTGCCGCGGAGGTTGATCGTCGTGCCGCGCAGTGTGCCGGCGAAAACTTTCACATTTCCGTGCTCGATGCGGCTGACCGCGCCGAGCGCCTCGAATCCTTTGAGATGCAAATCAATGGGCCGGTCGCCGATGACGCAGCCGCCGGGCAGGGAAACGGTCGCTTCCTTTTCACGACCGAGCAGCGGGCCGAGAACACAGACGCTGGCGCGCATTTTTCGAACGATGTCGTAGGGCGCGACGGTTTTGATTTTGTCCGCCTCCACGCGGACGACGCCGCTCGCGCGTTCGACGTGTGCGCCGAGGTGCGAGAGGATTTGCAGCATGTAATGGATGTCCGAGAGGTCGGGGACATTGGAAATGGTGCAGGGTTCGCGAGTGAGCAGCGTGGCGGCGAGAATGGGCAGCGCGCTGTTTTTGCTGCCGGAGATGCGGACGCTGCCATTGAGGCTGTGGCCTCCGTGAACGAGTATTTTATCCATGAGTAGTGCAGAGAAAACGGTCGCGCTGGGTGTAATCTTTCACGATTTTCGTGTCGCGGTAATTTTTTGCGATAAGCTCAGCGGCGAGTTTCGCGGGCTGGTCGAGTGCGAGTTCGAGAGCGATGCGTCCGCCGGGCTTGAGCTTTGTGACGGCATGTTCCAGTAGGCGCCGCACGAAGACGAGTCCATCCGGGCCGCCGTCGAGTGCGTTGTGCGGGTCGCGGAGGACTTCGCGCTGGAGCGTGGGGATTTCTGCGCTCGGGATGTAGGGCAGGTTGGCGACGATGAGATCAAAAGGGCCGTCCACGTCGGAGAGCAGGTCGCTTTTGGTAAAGGTCACGCGTTCGGCGAGACCGAGCTTTGTTGCGTTTTCTTTGGCGAGCGCGAGGGCGTCGTCCGAGATGTCCACGGCATCCACGCGCGCATCGGGAAATGCCGCTGCAAGTGAGAGTGCGATGCATCCACTGCCGGTGCCGACATCCACGATGCGTCCACTTTTCCATGTGCAACCGTCCGCTTTCGCCTCGGCGAAAAGCAGATCGCAGAGTTCCTCTGTCTCGGGGCGAGGGATGAGGGCGCGCTTGTCGCAGCGCAGGGTGTGTTTGAGAAACTCCACCGTTCCGAGCAGGTGCTGGAGCGGTTCGCCGGCAGCGCGGCGTTTCACAAGCTCACGCAGTGGTGCGAGTTCGCCTTCGGTGAGCTTGCGGTCAAATTCGAGATACAACTCCATCCGCTTTTTCCCAAGCACGTGGGCGAGCAGATGTTCGATGTTCAGTCGCGCGCTCTCCACTTGGTTTTTTGCGAAGTAATCAGTCGTGGCGGTGATGACTTCGAGGACGGTCTTCATTCAGTCAAAGTGCGCGCCTTTGTGCCGTAACGCCCACGAGCGGCAAGCGGGAACTACATTCGGCGTCCTTTTCTTCGATGCTCGCGGCTTGTAAAAATCTGGCGCGGCTTGCATGGAGACAGGAGCGCCAATTTGCGCGACGATGAAGGTCTGCGATATCACTCAATTCTGGTCGCCCGCGAGCGGCGGCGTGCGGCGCTATATCTCGGAGAAGGTGCGCCATCTTCGTGTCGTCGGAGGGAGTCATGTGCTGATCATCCCGGGGGAGTGCGATGGGGTGTCGGGCGATGACACGGCACGCGTTTATACGATTGCGAGTCCGCGTATTTCCAAAGTGACCGGCTATCGTGTGCTGTTGCGTCTGGCCGAAATCGAACGGATTCTTTCCGCAGAGCGACCGGACATCGTGGAGTGTGGTGATCCTTATCAAGTGGGCTGGAGGACGGCGCGTGCGTGTGAGCGACTGGGGATTCCGGCAGTGGCGTTTTACCACTCACATTTCGCGGAGTCGGAATTGCGTCCGCTGGGCGACAAACTCGCGAGCACTGTGGGCGAATGGCTGGTGATGCTTGCAGCGAAATACTGTCGCGCACTCTACAATCGCTACGCATGCACGCTCGTGCCTTCGCCGCTGCTCGCGAGCATTCTGCGCGAATGGGGTGTGATGAATACCGAGCCCGTGAACCTCGGCGTGGACACGGAACTTTTTCACCCTGCAACTCAACCGAAAACCGAACTCCGTGCACAACTAAGCATCCCGATGAATGCGCGTGTGCTGCTCTCAGTCGGGCGATTGGCGGCTGAGAAGGGGACGCGTGAATTGTGCGTGGCGTTTCGTCTGCTCCACACGCGAATGCCCTGCGAGTTTCATCTCATCATCACCGGCGAGGGATTGCAGCGCGCGTCTGTCGAGCGATTGCGCGCGGAGACGGGTGCAGTGACCTGGCTGCCTTATCTCAGTGGTCATGTGGAATTGCTACGGCTCTACAACGCCGCCGATTTGTTCGTTCACCCCGGTGTGCGTGAGACATTCGGCCTAGTGACGCTCGAAGCTCAGGCGTGCGCGTTGCCGGTGGTTGGTTTTCGCGGCACGGCGATGGATCGGATTGTCTGCCACGACCAATCATTTTGGGCTGGCGAGCACACTCCGACGGCACTGGCGGATGCGATTACAAAAGCATTTGCGCACGATTTACCCGCGATGGGTGCCGTAGCGCGGGAGAAAGTCAGCGCACAGTTCGCGTGGTCACGCGTCTTCGCCCGGCAGTTTGAAATCTACCGCGAGGCGATTGCTAAGGAAACGCTGATTTAATCGCGTAGTGCCGCAGAAAAAGCGAGTCACGGGAGGGCGAGTTTGGTAGAGAGGGAAGCATGAAATACCAAATGAGTTTCGCGCAGGAGGAGTATGCTGGGAAAAAGAAGGTGACGAGGCGGGAGAGGT
>CANJNZ010000100.1 GCA_947476045.1 Chthoniobacteraceae bacterium | reverse complement strand
ACTGCCCATGCGCAACCGAATCCTAGCCGCCCCCACAGTATCAGGGACCGCCCAAACCGTGCAAATGTAGTGCAGAAAAACCGAGCCCGCCGCCTCGGAACCCGCATGAATGCGAGATCAGCCTCCGCGAACTGCGGAACTTGGGTTAGTGTGCTCTAGTCGGAAGCAGTTCCTTCTGGTGTTAAATCTCCTTACCCAGTGGAACACAGGTTTCCGTTATTAAAACACACTCAATAATTCCCCCCTCTAAAAAATCCCATGAACACACAAACCACCACCAATCTCCCGCAAAGCGGGTCCAAAACAAAATCACTAGCGGCAGCATGCCTGCTGGTCCTAACGGCGGCAACTCAAGCGGACACAATCAGCATCGGCTTCGGTGCGACCCTTGTGTCAAATCCTGCTGACGCCTATTTTCCACAGGCGACCAACTGGAATCAATGGACTACCGGGGCTGCTTCCCAAACCAGTTTCATCAACTCTTTAGGAGCACCGGTTACAGGCCTGGAGTTGACTTGGACTCAAACGAATGCCACCCAAAGCAATAATACCAATTTCGGCACAAATGTTGGTGTTTATAACTCAACGCAGGGGTCGTCCTACCCTTTCAATGGCCTTTCAGACCCATATACCTGCGTGCTTGGTGATGCTGGCTTCGCCAACCTATCCGGTATCGCCGGCAACGATAATAACTACGCCCAGTTCAAATTGACGGGAATTCCTGCGGGCTCTCAGGTGGCAGCACTAGGAGCGTGGATTGGTATTGGTTTGCATTGGGCTACGGAGACTACCCCAGATACAGGGGTGCATTCGTGGACCGTTTGGGCAGGCCAACAAATCAGGACCCAACTTGTTCTTGAAACAAGCGGACCGCTGGCCGGAACGGAAACCTTTTACTTCAATGGCCAGAGTCCTGTTCAAGTAAACGCACAATCCAGAACAACCCTTTCAGCAATTCAGATCGTCACTCCAGTGCCCGAACCCTGCACGGCAGTTTCGCTGCTCGGCGGTCTCGGGATGCTGCTTGGTCTGCGCCGTCGCAGAGCGTAGCAAAGCATCCTTGCTGTCAGAAAATTCAGGCGGGACGCTGCAAAGTGCCCCGCCTTTTCTGTGCCGATAAACACCGCCACATCGGCACCCTCCGCAGAAATCACCAAGATCGTAATGCGCTGGGAACGGCGACAGGAATGTCGCCCACTCCTTGTCATTTCCCTTCGAGACGCCGATAAACACGCGCCGCATATCCATGAAAATCTGTTTCGTCGCTTTCTCCATTCTCATCATCACCAGCGCCACTCAGGGCGCGAATGTTTTTGATGAAATGGTGCGCTCGACTCCGTGGCTCAGCCCGGCGGATGAATTGAAATCGTTCGTCGTGCCGGAGGGGTTTGCCGTGCAGTTGGTGGCGGCGGAGCCGGAGATCGGGAAGCCGATTTCAATGAGCTTCGATGCGATGGGTCGCTTGTGGGTTGCGGAGACGAATGCATACCCCATCGAGACTGCGGCGGACAAAACGCCTCGCGACATTGTCCGCATCCTTTCCGATTTTGCAGCGGATGGTCGCGCGGGAAAGAACGAGGTTTTCACCGACGGACTCTCCATGCCGGACGCAGTCGCGCCTTATAAAAACGGCGCTGTCGTTTTTTCGATCCCGAACATCGTGCGATTGCAGGACACCGATGTCGACGGGAAGGCCGACAAGCGCGACGTGGTGCTGGGGCCGTTCGCCGCGAAGGACACGCACAATCTCGCCAACAATTTCCGCCGTGGATTCGACGGCTGGATGTATGGCGGCCAGGGCGTGGCAAACAAGTCGGCGATGAAGGGCGGCGACGGGAAGGATTTCAGCATGAGCGGCGGCACGTTCCGTTTTCGGCCTGACGGGATGAGCATCCAAAAGTATGGCGACGGGCAGGCGAATGTCTTCGGCCTGTGCTTTGATCCGCTTGGCAATCTTTTCACGTCCGACTGCCACTCGATGCCGATTTATCAAAACATCTACGGCGGCTTTTATCCCGTCTTCGGCAAGCCGCACGACGGCCTCGGCTACGCGCCGCAGATGCTCTCGCACAGTCACGGCTCGACGGCGATTTCCGGCCTCGCGCATTGCGACGAACCGATGTGGCCTGCGGAGTTTCAGGGAAATTTCTTTCTCGGAAACGTGGTGACGAGCCGCGTGGACCGCGACCGCATCGAGGAGCACGGCTCGACAAAAATCGCGAAGGAGATGCCGGACATCGTGAGTTCGCGTGATCCGTGGTTCCGCCCCGTGGACGTGCAACTCGGCCCCGACGGCGCGCTCTACATCGCGGATTTTTACAACCGCGTGATCGCGCACGTCGAAGTGCCGCTCAATCACCCGGGCCGCGACCGCAAGAGCGGACGCATCTGGCGCGTGGTGCGCATCGGTGCCGATGGGAAGCCGGTGCTCCGGGCGCGCTCTGATTTCACAAAGATGAGCGTTGCAGAAAAGGTCGCGCAGCTCAGCGACCCGAGTCTTTCGCATCGCCTTGCAGTGCTCAATTTCCTCGCTGACCAAGGCGGCGATGAAGTCGTCAATGCAGTGCGCAAAGCGGCGCAAAACAAAAACGCCGACCTCAATCTGAGAGCGGGCGCGCTGTGGATTCTGGAAAGACTCGGCGCGCTGACGGACGCCGAACTCTCCGCCGCCGCGAAGGATTCTGAGCGATTGATTCGCACGCACGCCCTTCGCATTTTCGTCGAGCGTGCAAATTGGAAGCCGGACGAACTCGCGCTCGTCCTCAACGCCACTAAGGACCCGGATGGCTTCGTGGCCCGCGCAGCCGCAGACGGTCTGGCGCGGCATCCATCACCCTCGCACATTCCGACATTGCTGGCGCTTCGCCTGCGAGCGCCGGAGGAGGACACACACCTCGTCTATCAAGCAAGGAAGGCGCTGCGGGATCAGTTGCTACTCGCGGAGAGTTTTGACTTCGTCGGAAAGCAAACGCTCAGCGATGCCGATGCACGCGCCATCGCCGATGTCTCACTCGCGCTGCAATCGCCGGGAGCCGCAGCCTTTTTTGCGAAGTATCTCGCGAAATTTCCCGTTAACGGAAAGCCGAACAAAGAGTGGGTGCGCCACATCGCGCGTTTCGGCGATGTCACCAGCATAGACTCGCTCGTGGATTCACTGGCTGCCAATTCCGCTTACGATCCCGACACCCAACTCGACCTTTTCCAAGCCATACGCCAAGGCACCGAGCAGCGCGGGATGAAGCCGGGCGACAAAATGAAAACGTGGGCCGGCAAGCTCACTGCGCGATTGCTCGAAACCACCCCGCCAAATCCCGCACGCCAGAAAGCTGCGGCGGATCTGGCGACGAAATTGCAACTCAGCGAAATGGAAAAACCGCTGAGCGCGTTAGCTCTCACGGTAGGCGGCGACATCGAAGTGAGAGCCGCGTGTCTGCGCGCTTTGCTATCGCTGAATGCCGCCGGACATCTGCGGGAGGCGGAAACTTTTCTGAACGATGCAGGCCTCATAGTGGAGCGCCGCGCCGAAATCGCGCAGTCACTCGCCAAGCTGAACTCAGCGGAAAGCCGGAAACTGCTGACGCAAAGTTTGCGTCAAGCGCCCGAGCGTATTGCCATCATCATCGCCACCGCGCTCTGCGGCACAGGCGAGGGCGCGGACACACTCATACAAGCAGTCACCGACGGGCAGGCCCCCGCCTCACTGCTCACTCAGCGCGCTGTCAAAGACAAGCTGATCACCTTGCGTCCGAAGTCCGCCGACCAAATCGCCACCTTGACTGCGAAGCTCAGCCCTAATTCCGAGCGCCTGCAAAAGATCGCGAAGGAACGCGCTACCGCATTTCCAAAAGCAGCCAGCGCCGAGGAAGGCGCGAAAGTTTTCCAAACTCAATGCGTCGCCTGTCACAGCCTCGGTGGAAAAGGCGGGCACGTTGGCCCCGAACTCGACGGCATCGGCCATCGCGGACTCGAACGCCTCTGCGAAGACGTGCTCGATCCCAATCGCAATGTGGATCGTGTCTTCCGCTACAGCATCGTGACGCTCAAAAACGGCACCGCAATCACCGGCCTCTTCCGCCGCGAAGAAGGCGCACTCCTAGTCTTCGTGGATGCCGCTGGCAAGGAACTCACCGTCGAGAAATCCGAAATCACCCAGCGCACGGAATCCGAAACCTCCCTCATGCCCGAAATTTTCGCCGACCTCATTCCGCCCGCCGATTTCCAAAACCTCATGGCTTTTTTGCTCTCCCAGTCGACTAACGCGAAATAAGCGCAATCATTTGCCCGCTCTTTGTCATCGACAGAAGCGCGAAATCCCAAAAATCAACAGCTCCTGCACTGCCCAATTCGCAAACCGATCCAACTTCCGGCATCACTTGATTAGGTGAGACGCGCGGAATTGTTGCAGTTTTTTATGAACGTCGCCTCCGCAAGCCGAGCAGCAGGCCCAAGCCACCGAGCAACGAAACTGCCGCACCGGGCTCTGGCACCACGGTGAGTGTAACCTCCCGGGTATTCCCATTCACACCATTGTAGGAAATTTGATACGCGTTCAGCCCGACCGTAAAGATGCTGTCGTCAGCCAATCCTAAAAACCCTCCTCCATTCCACACCCCGCTATAGGACATGATCGGTGCCGAGGTTCCTTCAGCCAGGATCAACGTCCCCAAATCGCTGGCATTCATCACAGCTCCAGCCGCGATATTTAGATTTCCGGTGATATTGATGAAATCGAGTGCGGGCGTCTGGGAATCTATTTGAAATTGAAAGATGCCGCCTGCGTTGAATGTCAGTGTGCCGGTGTTCAGTGTGCCGGTTCCATTCACTCCCGGCGACAATCTGCCACCGCTATTGATAGTGACATTTCCCACTGATCCCCCGTCGCCTGAAAGCGTTCCCGCAGCGTTCACGATGGCTGCGCCAGAGAGCGAACCACCCAGCACCAGCGTGCCACCGTCCACGATCGTCAAGCCGCTATAGGTGTTTCCTCCGATGAATATCGTGGTGCCGCTTCCGGCCTGTGTGAATCCGCCGGTGCCGGTGATAGCGCCAAAGTCCACGCCTTGTGTCATGGTGTTGACGTGCTTGATGACGAGGGTGCCGTTGTCGGTGATGGTGCTGATGAGCGGGATGGAGCCAGTGGGGCCGCCGTCGCCGAGTTGCAGCGTCCCTTCGGAAATTGTGGTCGGGCCGGTGTAGGTGTTGTCGGCGGTGAGGATTTGCGTGCCGGCGCCACTCTTGATGAGGCTGATCTTGTTGGTCGGTCCGTTGCTGATGACGCCGCGGAAGGTGGTGGTGGCCGTGCCGCTAATGGTGAGCGTGATATCTTTTGGGCCGTTATTGATCACGCTCGTGCCAGCGGGACCGGTCAGTGAGGCGATCTGTTGATTGGCACCGTTCAGGTCGAGAGTTGTGCCGGCCAGCATGGTTACGGCAGTGGTGGACGGCAGGAGGTTGTCGCCGCCGGGCGTCAGGAACGCGAGTTGGGAGTTGGGCAGGAACACCCAGCCATTCACATTTGACTGCGGCGAACCATTATCCGCGACCGTGTCGGCTCCCTGGTAAGAGACGTTCATCCCGCGACCGCCGCCGCCTTCGTAAAAGCCGATCTGTATATCGTGATAGCCTGCCGTGAGAACGATGGAACCGCTGGCCTGACCGCCGCCGTTCTCCGGGTTGTCCTGATCGGCCATGCCTTGATAGCTGTTGTTGCTGACGACATTCACGCCATCGATCCAGAGCATGGAGCCATCGTCGCTGTTCAGTCCGAATTGATAGGTTCCTCCCGCGTTGATCTTGAGCTTTCCCGTCATGCTCATGCTGTAGTTGTCGTTCAGTTGTCCGCCTGAGAGCGTGGGGAGGTTCGTGCTGTTAAAGCCTAGGTTTTCAAAGTTGCCCGCGTAGTCGGGATACCAAAGTCGCGAGCGGGCGCTCGGGTAGGCGACAGTCGTGGTGTTCAAATACTGCTGCCTGGTAGCGAGCCATGCGTTGAATGTATTCTGCTGTGAAATCGGGCCCGAGTCATCTCCTTCCACAAACTTCACCGCCAGCCCCGGAGAATACTGGTCGCCGACAAGTCGCAGCGTGCCGCTTTTGATGAGCGTGTCTCCGCTGTAGGTGCTGCTGCCGTTGAGTTCCATGGTGCCGGGGCCGTCCTTCGTGAGTCCGCCGCCGCCGGTGAAAGAGCCGAATCTGGCAGTGCTCGCCGCATTGCTCACCTCGACGGTGCCGGTGCCGCTCAATGCGACTGCGGTGGTGTAGGAAAATGCAGATGCTGCATCCACTCGCAGCTTCGCGCCGTTGATCGTGAGCGCGCTGCTGCCGAGATTTTCCGGCGCGCTGACTGCCAGCGTGCCGTCTGAAATCGTGGTGCTGCCGCTGTGGGTATTGCTGGCGGTGAGGGTCAGCACACCGGAGCCGGATTTGGTCAGCGCCCCGCTGCCGCTGACGACGCCGCTGAACGTGGTGTTTCCCGATCCGGCGACGGTGAGCGGATTCGCGCCTTTGCTCACTGCCCCGCTGACAGTCAGAACGTTCGAGGAATTGTTTGTCCATGTCTGCGCCGCCCCGATCACGACTGGTGTTGCGATGGTGAGCGGGCCTGCGCCGGGGTTGATCGTGATGCCGCTGGCCGCGCTTGCGGGAGACAGGGTGAGCGTGTTGCCGTCGTTGTTGAGCGACATGGTGGCGGGGCTCGAGACATCGAGGTTTTTCACCGTCATCGGCGCGCCGAGCACCATCGCATTCTGATTTACCGCGCCGCTGGCCGAGAGGTGGACGGTCGTGGCCGCGCCTGCAACCAGGCCGGTCGCGGTTCCCCCGCCGGAGTCCGTGGCCCAGTTGCTTTGGTTGCTCCCATTCGACAAAGCCCACACGTTGTTGCCGCCGCTGTAGCCGCCTTTCCAATGCAGATCCGCGAAGGGCGCTGCGTTGCTGACGTTCACGGCGAGCGCGGTGTCCGAGACGATCAGCCCGCCGACGGTGAAGCTGGTGTCGTTGTAAATTTGCAGGGAATACACGGGCGCTCCCGTGTTCAGTCCGCTGGCGGCGGTGATCAGATTGTTCAGGCCGGGCGTGAAAGGAACGCCGACAATCGGGAAGATGCTGACATTGATATTGCCCGAGACCGACGCCGCGCCCGATGTGGTGATGACCGACTGACTCGCCGCCCCGCCGAGGGCCGCGATGATGGTGCTGTTGTTGGCGAGTGTCAGCGCGCCAGAGCCGAGATTCAGCGCACCGGCGGCAACGGGCTTATACGAAAAAGTTGCGCCGCCCGCGACGCTCACTCCGCCGCTGCCCAAGGCCCCGCTGCTGCGCACGATCAGTTCGCCAGCATTGACGCTCGTCAGGCCGGTATAGGCACCGATTCCGCCCACGACGAAGGTGCCGGAGCCGGTCTTGATCAGATTCCCGGTGGCAGCAGGTGCGTTGGACAAAATACCGCTGTAGGTCAGCGTGGCGCCCGACGAAATATCAATGCCCGCACCCGCACCAAGTCGCACATTTCGCCCTGCGGCCAACGTGAATGAACCGCTCGCACCCAATGCGCCGCCAGCGATTTCCAATCCCGATATGGCTCCCAAAAAATCATCCTGCGCAATCGAGAGCACGCCGCCGCTGATGGTCGTGCCGCCGCCGTAGCTGCTGGGCACGGAGAGCGACAATGTGCCTGTGCCCTGCTTTTTCAAACTGCCACCGCCGCTGATGGGCGCATTGAGGACAGTGCTGTCGGCGTGGTTGAAAATGAAGATGCCATTGTTCGTCACGCCGCTGGTGCCGCTGAGCGATGCGCCGCTGCCACCGTTGCCGACTTGCAGCGTCCCGCTCGAAATCGTCGTCGCGCCCGTGTAAGTATTCGCGCCCGCGAGGATGAGCGCGCCCGAGCCGGTCATGGTCAGCGTTCCTGCGCCGGAAATCACACCCGACAAAGTCTGCGTTCCGCTCCCGGCGTAGTTGAAAATCGTATCCGCAACCGTCGTGATGTTGCCCGGATAATTTCCCACGCCCGGTGCCGTGTAGCCGAGGATGCCCGATGTTCCGATTCGTATCGTGCCAGTCGGGCCGTTGTCGCCAATGAGCAGGCTGATCGGTCCGGTGAATGTATTCAGCCCATTCAGATTCAGCGTATTTGTGGAGCGGGTTTGAGTTTGAAAACGAATCTCCAGCGATGTCGGGCTGTTGTCGGAGGAATTGGAAATGGGGCCGTTAAAATTACTCACCTCACGGTCGCCATTCCCTTGGTCGCCCATGTGGATGGCGAGCGTCTTTGCGCCAGTTCCTGTCGCTGTCACGGCGCCAAATGTGAAACTGGTGTCGTTGTCATTCATGCTGATCGTCACCGTTCCGGGGCCAGTGCCTGCAAGATTGAGAGGACGATCCGTGCTGTAATTGACACGTGGATCGGTATCGCCGACACGCAATGTGACGTCGTTATAGAGATCAATGGTGGCATTCTCCACGGTAGTGGGCGCGCCCAGCGGGCCGGCCACTCCGATGTTCGTAAGTGCGCTGCGGACATACAGCGTGCCACGCTCAACGACCGTCTTACCGGTGTATGTGTTCGGGCCGATCAGTGTGAGCAAGTTTCCCTGCGCGCGAATGCCGCCTGTTCCGCTGACAATCCCTGCGAGCGTGACGTTGCCGCCCGAATTGTAGCCCGCTTTCACGGCGGGATTGTTCAAATTGATCGGCCCGTTCCATGTCCCCTCGATCAATGCGCCATCGTTCACCTTCATCGCGTTCATCTGCCCAGCCATTACGAGCCGGGTTCCGTCGTTCAGCGTCACCAGTCCCGTCCCAAAACAATCAACCGTTGTCGTATTCAACTGCTCATTGCCGTTGATCGTTGTGCCACCGCTGTAGGTGCTGTTGCCGCCGATGCTCACCTCGTTGTGGTTGGTGTTGATGACCACCGCCGAAGGGCCGCCGGTGTTATCAATGATCCTCACGCCCAGACTGGCAAATGCGCCGAGGGAAACCTGCAAGCTCTTGCTCGCTCCGATCATCAAACTGCCGTCGCCGGTGACGGACGACGTGGAGTTTTCGATGCTCACCAAATCATTCAAAGTCAGGACGCCCGTAATCGTGACGGAACCGGAGTTGGTCACATTGAGGCTCGTGGCAAAGGCGGGGACGGCACCGACGACCACGGCGTTGCCATTGACGGTGACGGCATCGCCGGTGGTGGGAATGACTGCGAGATTCCAAGTGCCTGCCGTGTCCCAGTCACCGCTGGAGACAGAGGAGATGGAGACGGCATGCGCGGCCTGTGCGGCAAAAAGAATACCCAGCACCGCAGACAGTGAACCGGTCAGTATGCGCCGCCGATGAGAAATCAGCGGTTTTTCCGAATCAACGGCAATGGGGGAAGCAGGGAAGGTCATGGTCTGAGCAAGGATTTAAGGATGTCGTAACAAACACTATTTCAACTAAATCACGAAAAGTTTTTTTAAAGCCGCTGCCGCAGTGATAAGACGAAACAACGCAGCGACTAGTCTGCGGGGCGCGCCGACGCTCTGCTGTTCACTATCTGCCCGGTGGAAAAGTGAGGCGGTATTCGTCGGGTGTGATTTTTCCGTCTCCGTTTTTATCGAGGGCTTTGAGACTTTGCGGGGCTTTGGAGATTTCGTCGGCATCGAGGGTGCCGTCTTTATTGAGATCGAGAGCTTCGAGAGCCGGACGACTGGGGCCACCGCCGGAAAAGCCGGGGCCGTGTTCACCTTCGAGGATACCACGCGGCGGGCCACCGAAGGGTGCGGGGCGCTGTCCTCCACCCGGACCACCGCCGGGCGGGCGCTCGCCTTTGGAAAAGCTGCGGTCGGGAACGCCGTGCCACTGGCGCGGGATGAAGGGGAACTCAGCAGTGACGCAATAGTAGTAGGTGCCTTCGGAAAATTCCGGCGTGACGCCGATACGCCCGTTGTTTTCGTCGAGGTCGCCGCTGTCTTTCACATACTCGAAGTCCTGCGTGAAGCGCCCGTCGTAGTTGCCGCCGGGGCCGTTTTCCTGCGCGGGGCGTGCGCCTTTTTTCAAGCGGTAGCTGGATTTCATTTTGCGAAGTGCGCTCTTCGCGTCCTTCGCATCGGCGTAGGCCCGGCTTGTATAGAGCGGAAAGCCGTCCGCCGCCCATCCGATGAGGAGCATCTTTTTTTCGTCGCCGCCGAGCCGCTCGACTAGGCCGGCGGGCAGCGCGTGGTAATGGTAGGCGCCGGTGGGTTGCACGTGGGCGTTGTGTTCATCGAGACCGAGATTGAGAAAACCGGTCGCCGCTTCGTATCGCCAGCCGGAGCGCGGGTCGTTGTTCCAAGTCTCGCCGGTGCCGGGCTCAAAAGGGACGCCATTCAACGCGACTCCCCACCACCAGCCGCCACCAAACGTGGGCGTGACTGCAACAATCGGTTTGAGCGGGATACGAAACGTGTAGCTTTGCGGCGTGGCGGTGTTCGGGTTGCCTCGGCGTGGAAATGCCCCCGGCGCGTGGTCCGGCCAGCCGTTGGATTTAATGACGCGATAATCACCTTCGATGGTGATGCTCACGTCGTTCTTCGCTACGCCATCCACAGGCGCTGCGGCGCGGGGATTGCGCCCATTCACCGGCCCCGCTTGCGCGAGGAAAAACGTGGGCGCTCTTCCGGGCGATGCGTCTTCGTCGTGACCGGGATGCGCAATCGCTACCGCATTCATGGCGGCGAACGCGATCCATGTGATGAAACTTTTTCGGCGCATGTATGAGTTCATTTTGTCAGCGGCAAAGACATCCTCCCAAATCAGGTGAAAAGGGAAAACCTGCAAGCAAAGAGCAGCGCCCTCGCGGACGTTGCTCCTCTTTATTATTGTTCGAGTGGTGGAGGCTCAGGACGCGCCGTGTCGCCGCCTTGTGGACCGCCTTGTGGACCGCCTTGTGGACCGCCTTGTGGAGCGCCGGGGCCGCGTCCGCCGGGAGGCTTTCCACCGGGGCCACCTTGTCCCGCGCCGGCACCGCCCTGACCTTGCCCAGCAGGACCAGCCTGACCATTCTGGCGCGGAGGACGGATTTCTTCCTCGGTGAGTTTACCGTCACCATTCTTGTCCAGTTTTTTCAGTGACTCGCTGGCCTTGAAAATTTCGTCGGCCTCGATGATGCCGTTGTGGTTCAAATCCAGCGCTTCGATGATCGGGCTCTTCGGACGTTGCCCGCCGCCATCTTGACCACCGCCACCCTGCTGAACACCCGGCCCTCCGCCTTGTTGTCCGCCTTGTTGTCCGCCTTGTTGTCCGCCTTGTTGTCCGCCTTGTTGTCCGCCTTGTTGTCCACCGGGACCGCCGCCCTGCCGGCCGCCGAAACCGCCCGGGCCGCCGTTTGGAGGCGGGCCACCGGGACCGCGTCCGCCCGCCGGTCCTCCACCGCCTGGGCCTCGTCCTTGCGCGAAGAGGCTTGATGTAAATGCGCCAATCGTGACGGCGATGATGACAATGTGTTTTTTCATGATATGTCACGGGTGTCCGGTTGATGCGCGGTCGGTGTTTTGTTAGCAGCGAAGTTTGCGTGAGTTGCGCATGAAAATGGATGTCACGCATTTGAATTTCGGAGTGGCTCCGTGGACGATGCCGGCCCATGAACTCCGGCCGCTACATTCTT
>CANJNZ010000099.1 GCA_947476045.1 Chthoniobacteraceae bacterium | reverse complement strand
GCTGCACAGAACTTTGCAACTTCTGAGTGTCCATCCATTTGAGAAAATGCCTCTCCATGAACTACTTGCAAAACATGACTTCAACCCTTTGACACCGCAAGATTGCAACCAATTACTACTGTGGTAGTTACTGCCGGACACTCGTGGGAAAAAGTGAGGAAACTGTTACCGCCATTGTTCGTAGATTGGATGGTTCCCATGCCGCCGCCAAAGCTGATGGCACCCATGCTTTGACTGACGCCACTGGCCTCACCGACACTGAATGTTCCGGCTCCAATGTTTAGCGCAGTGCCACTAGTGCCATTTAAGCTGCCTGTGACATTGAGCGTGCCCTTGCTCACAGTTGTTGTGCCCGTATAAGTATTGGCGCCGCTCAACGTGAGCGTTCCGGCTCCCGACATGGTCAGTGCGCCCGCGCCATTGCCGATGGCCCCGTTAACGGTCGTATTCCCAGAACCATTAACAATAAGATTGTTCGCGCCATTGGTTACGGCGTTTTCAATCGTGAGCGTATTCGTAGAATTATTGGTCCATGTCTGCGACCCGCCGAGTGTAATGGCCGCACCCTGTCCGGCTGTCGAAGAACCGATGCTCACAGCACCGGCCCCGCTATTCACCGCGATGCCGCTGGTGCCAAGGGTGAGTGCACGGTCGGTTTCACCACCCAAAAGCGTGGTCGTCGCGCTATTTGTGCCGAGGAAAATCAAGCCGAGCGCGGCCTGGTTGGCGTTGAGATTAACGGTCTGCGCAGTGTTGGTGATGGTGCTGATGCTGAAAAAGGCGACATCCGAAGCGCCCGGAATCGCGGCCGGATCCGGCGTGGTGAATCCCACTGCAGTGGACCAGTTAGCCGCAACGTCCCAGCCAGTGCCTGTGCCGTCCCAATAGATTGTGGCGGCGTGCGCGGACTGAATGGAGAGGAATGCAGCGATGGAGCCTGAGAGGATACGGAGTGAGTGGGTTGGCTTCATGGTGAGGAGTGTGGTGTTAGTGTTACTTTTTTGGCAGAGGACTTGAAAGGTGTGGTAAGAAATATATATTTATTTTTATTAGTTAATTTTTTAAGAGGACTGCTTATTTAATTACTTTTGGATACGGATACATGCACTGCGCTACTGTCCTACTTTCTGCGAGGAGTGTCCGGTTACCGTAGAAGCATCCTGAGGCTGAAAATTTCTCGTAGAAAAAACCGCTAGAGCTGCGCGCGTTTCTTGATACTCTTTCGCCGAAATACTGCCATGGACTTCCGCCCGTTCATCCTCGCCGCTCTGCCCGCCGTCCGATTGCTGGCGGCGGAACCGACTGCCGAGCAGGCGGCTTTTTACGTGGACAAGGTGCTGCCGATTTTTGCGGAGAATTGCTACCGCTGCCACAGCGCGGAGGGAGGGAAGGATAAGGGCGGGCTGACGCTCGACAGTCGCGATGCGATGCTGAAGGGCGGCGACACGGGGCCGGCGGTGGTGCCGGGCGATGCGGAGAAATCGCTGTTCCTCAAAGCGGTGGGATACAAGGACACCGATCTGCAAATGCCGCCCAAGGGCGAGAAGCTTTCGCCCGCGCAGGTGGCGGATCTTTCTGCATGGGTGAAGATGGGCGCGCCGGTGCCGGCGATGGGCGGTGCTATTAAGAGCAAGCTGAGCGGGCTGACGGACAAGGCGCGTTCGCACTGGGCCTATCAGCCGGTGAAAAAGCCGCCGGTGCCGGTGAACAAAAACCAGCAGTGGTGCCGGACGCCGGTGGATTGTTTCATCCTGCAAAAGCTGGAGGCGGCGACGATGTTCCCCTCGCCCGACGCGCCGAAGGAGGCGCTCATCCGCCGCGCTTACTACGACATCATCGGCCTGCCGCCGTCACCTGCGGAGGTGGATGCTTTTCTCACGGACACGACGCCGCAGGCTTGGGCAAAGGTGGTGGATCGTCTGCTCGCGATGCCGCAATACGGCGAGCGCTGGGGACGCCACTGGCTGGACACGGCGCGCTATTCGGACACGGCGGGGACGAACGTGAACGGGCTGGATTACCGCTTTCCCCACGCATGGGCGTATCGCGACTGGGTCGTCGGCGCGCTGAACGCGGACATGCCGTATGATCAGTTCGTGATGCACCAGCTCGCGGCGGATCTTTTACCCGCGGAGATGCAGGGGAAGAAGCAGGAGAATCTCGCGGCGCTCGGTTTCATCACCATCGGCGAGCGGTTTGGAAATGTGAACGACCTCATCAACGAGCGCATTGATACGGTGAGCAAAGGCTTCCTCGCGATGACGGTGGCGTGCGCGCGGTGCCACGATCATATGTTCGATCCGATTTCGCAGAAGGATTACTACGCGCTGCACGGAGTCTTTTCGAGCATCACGGAGCCGCGCGTGAAGCCGCAAGTCGGCGAGCTTCCACCGAAGGCGGAGCTGGACGATTTCGTGAAAAAGGAAGTCGAGGCGATGAAGAACATCCGCGACACGTATTTCGGCGCGCTCGGTCGCATCAACCAGACCTTCCGGCTGAAATCGCCGCTGTATCTCGAAGCGCTCACGCAATCGCGGCAGGTTCCGCCGCAGCCCGCAAGCACGACCCCGGCGAAACCGCTCAATGCAAATGCCCTGCGTGCGCTGTCGCCGTTCGGGCAGTTCATCCGCAACAACAAACTCGATGAGGAAATCGTCCGCGCCGTCGAGCGCCGTGCAAACCGCCGTGAGGATTCCATCTTCGGCCCGCTCGCGCGCTTCGGGGAAATCACGCCGGAGAATTGGGCGGCGAAAACTCCCGCGCTGATCGCGGAAATTCAAACAGGCACGCTCGGTCGCTCGAAGAACAAGGTGAACCCAATCGTCGTCGGTGTCTTTAAGGACGCGAAGCCCGCGAACATCAAAGACTTTTGGCAACTCTACGACAAAGTGTTCGCAGCCGCCGCGCCGAAGTCCGCAATCTGGCTCGATGAAATGGCAATCACCAGCACCGGTGTCGTCGCGGGTGTGGACGCCGCACTCGCGGACGTGATGCAGGTGCCACTGGAAATCAAACCCGGCGGCGCGATGACGATGAACGACTACCGGACCGCCGTGGAGCGCATCCCGAATCGCTTGCAGGGCGCGATTCAGCAGACGCTCGTGGCTTACAACGAACTACTCCTCACCCACCCCGGCGCGCCCGCGCACGCGATGGTCGTGAGCGATCAAAGCCAGCCGCACAATTCGCCCGTGCTCATTCGCGGGCAGGCCGACAACAAAGGCGAACTCGTCCCGCGCCACTTCCTCGACATCCTCAGCCCCGGCGGAAAAGCCGCGCCATTTACGAAAGGCAGCGGACGCCTGGAACTCGCACAGGACATCGCCAGCAAAAGCAACCCGCTCACCGCGCGCGTGCTCGTGAACCGCGTGTGGATGCATCATTTTGGCGAAGGCTTCGTGCCCACACCCGACGACCTTGGCACGATGAGCGAAAAGCCCACGCATCCCGAACTGCTCGACTACCTCGCGTCGTATTTCATGGAGAGCGGCTGGAGCATGAAGAAGCTGCACCGTCTCATCCTGCTCTCGCGCGCCTATCAGGAAAGCACCCACGTCATCGCCGAATACGAGGAGAAAGACCCTTACAACAAACTGCTATGGCGTGCGAATGTGCGGCGGCTCGATTTCGAAAGCGTGCGCGATTCGATGCTGACGTTCAGCGGGCAGTTGGACAAAAAAATCGGCGGCAAGCCCGTGAATCTCACCGACGAGCCCTACAGCTTCCGGCGCTCTGTCTATGGCTATGTGGATCGCGGCAACCTGCCCGAACTCATGGCGCACTTCGATTTCTCCAAGCCCGACATGGCAAACTCCAAACGCACCAGCACCGTCGTCCCGCAGCAGGCGCTCTTCCTCATGAACAGCCCGATGACCGTGGACGTGGTGCGCCGTGTCGTGAATCGCCCGGAGTTTTCCAGCGCGCCCACCGAGGCTGGGAAAATCGGAGCCCTCTACCGCATCATCTTCCAGCGAATGCCGATGAAGGATGAATACAAAATGGGACACGATTTTTTAAAGGCGGAAGCAGAGGATTCGCAGGCAAACAACTACGTTTACGAAGGAAACATCCGTCGCGGAGGTGGACGCGGAGGCGCGATGGCCGCAATTAAAAACGACGGCCTGCGAGTCTCCCGCCGCCCGCTCAGCCCGTGGGAAACCTACGCGCAAGTGCTGCTGCTCTCCAACGAGGCAGCCTACGTGAACTGAGAGCGCGTTACTTCGCGGCGCAGCGGGGGCAGGTGCCGAAGACTTCGAGTGTGTGCGAAACGTTTTGGTAGCCCATTTGCCGGGCGAGGCGTTCGAGGCTGTCGGCTACACAGAGGTCGAGTGTGTGCACGCTGCGGCAGGTGCGGCAGATGATGTGATGGTGATGATGCTCGCCGTGGTTGAATTCGTAGCGATAGGTGCCGTCGCCGAAATCGCACCGGCGCAGCACGCCGATTTCCTCCATCGCCTGTAGCGAGCGATAGACCGTGACGACGTCACATTCCTTTGCGCGCAGCTTCCCGTGAAGTTCCTCCGCGCTGAATGGCCCGTGCTCCTGCACGAGAATCGCGAGCATCGCCTTACGCGGCTCGGTCACGCGCAGGTCGTGGGCGCGAAGTTGTTCAATCGCCTTGGCAAGTGCGGCGTCGGGTGCGTCGTGTGCGTGATCGTGGGGCATGGTGGAAATGTCGGATGACGAATGACGGAATGACGCGACGATGTCGAACTGTGAATGCCGGATTTGCTTCGAGATTCCCGCTCGCCAAGTGCCCGCGTCTTGAATACCCGTCGCGGCATGAGTGACTTCAATTTAAACGTCGAAACCGCCGTCAAAGACCGCTACGCCGCCGGTGCGCAATGCTGCGAACCCGCGCTCTGCTGCCCGGTGCAATACGATCCGCGCTGGCTCAAAATCATTCCGCAGGAAGTCATTGAGCGCGACTACGGCTGCGGCGACCCGAGCGCCTATGTCCGCGAAGGCGAGACCGTGCTCGATCTCGGCAGCGGCACGGGGAAAATTTGCTTCATCGCCGCGCAGGTGGTCGGCGCGAAGGGGCGCGTTATCGGCGTGGATATGACCGACGACATGCTCGAAGTCGCACGCCGCAACGCGCCCATCATCGCGGAGCGCGTCGGCTATTCCAACGTCGAGTTTCGCAAAGGCCGCATCCAAGATCTCGCGCTCGATTTGGAAAAACTCGACGCTGAACTGAAAGCGCGCCCCATCAACAGCGCCGATGCATTTCTCAAGGCCAACGAACTCGCCGACGAACTGCGCGTGAAGCATCCACTCGTCGCCACCGACAGCGTGGACGTGGTCGTTTCCAACTGCGTGCTGAACCTCGTGGACCCTTCGCTGAAGCCGCAGCTTTTCCACGAAATCTTCCGCGTGTTACGCAATGGCGGACGCGCTGTGATCAGCGACATCGTGTGCGATGAAGAAGTGCCGCTCGCTTTGCAAAACGATCCGACGCTGTGGAGCGGCTGCATCAGCGGCGCGCTCACCGAATACGGATTCCTCAAGGCGTTTGAAGACGCGGGTTTCTACGGCATCCGTCTCCTCAAGCGCGACGAGCAACCGTGGCAGACGGTCGAAGGCATCGAGTTCCGCTCCGTCACCGTCGAGGCGTTCAAGGGCAAGCAGGGCGAATGCTTCGAGCGCAAACAGGCGGTCATCTACAAAGGGCCGTTCAAAAAAGTGCTCGATGACGACGGCCACGCGATGGAACGCGGCCAGCGCTACGCCGTGTGCGACAAAACTTTCAACCTCTACCGCAAGGAACCCTACGCCTCGCAATTCGATTTCATCGAACCGCTTTCATCGAACCGCTGACGCCCATCCCGCTCGAAGAAGCAGGCCCGTTCGCGTGCGACGGAATGCAACTCCGCCACCCGAAGGAAACCAAAGGCCAAGACTACACCGCGACCACCGCCGCCAGCCAGTGCTGCGACGGCGGGAGTTGCTGCTGAATTCACAGCTACGGCGAATCAAAGAAGAGTCCGAGAATTTGCGGAGTCGGGCACTGAATCATTTCTTTTCACCCACGACATCCAATGAAGTCGAAAAGTGAAATCCCGTATCTGCCGGAGTTGGATAATCTTTCGGAAGTTTATCTGGCTGCCCGTGAAAACTTCCAGACTCATACACGACCAGCCGCACCGTTTTTCCGACGTAACCTTTTTCTAGCTCCCTGATTTGCTCCGAGTCTAGGCTTCCGGCCTTTTTACCATTTTTCATTTCGTAAAGACCGAAATGATCACTGGCGACACTCACACCAACGAAAGCACGAACGGGGACGCTGACGGAAAATCTGAGAAGCGGAGGTTTATTCAATTTCACTCCAGCGACATGTGTGACTTTAAGTAGGTAAATCCCCTGATATTCTTTCATACGGAGTTCGTCGCCGGCGACTATCTGTGCTTTAATTTCTGTCACTGTCCCCAGTGGCACTCCGAGTTTACCTATTACGGGGCGCTCATTGAGTTCATCAACGTGGATGGACTGCTTTTTGGCCGCCTCCTGAGAGTAGGCCACCACGGAGAAAACGAGCATAGCAGCAATAGTGAACAATACATTTTTCATGGATATCCAACTTGGCAGGCAAGGTATTTTATCTCCGCCTACTGCGCTTCTTATCAATGAACGGCAAGCCAAGGCGACCTTTTCCTCGCATTGGAAATCGTGCATTTTCTCCAAAGACAAATGTCTTCGGAGGGACTACTCTGGCGGCCATTCGCAACTACTCCGCCCAATGAAAACGCTATTTCTGCTATTCACCTGCCAGGTTTTTCTCGCGGCAACGCCTTGTGTTTTTGCGGCGCAGACGGGCGAGCGGCTGCGCGAGAGTGAAGTGAAGCAGGAGCAGATTCAGAGCGATGCGAAGGCCCTTGTTTCGGCGCTGGATGAGATGGCGGCGGAGTATGAGCGGAATAATCTCGGCGGTGAGGAAGTGGCGACGGTGAAGCGGCTGCGCGGGTCGCTGGATAAATTGAGCGTGGCGGAGATGAAGCAGGTGGTGGATTTGCTCCAGCAGGCGCGGGCGGTGAAGGACCCGGGCGCGGCGGCGAAGACGGTGGCGGATGCTTTTTCAGCGCAGAAACAAATCGTTGTTTCGATCAAGCGCATCCTTTCCGACCACGCGCGGGAACAGCAGGCGCAGGAGATCGCGAGGACGCTGAATGATTTGGGAGATCGCCAGTCGCGTAATTTGCAAAACGGGATCGAGCTTGGGCGGATGGCGGGCGCGACGAAGCCGGAGAATTTCGAGGCGATGATGCAGGCGCAGCTGGAAGCGCAGCGGGGCGAGCAGACGGCGATTGCCGACGAGGTGAAGATGGCCCGCGCGCGGATTGAGAAATTTGCGGCGGACCCGGAAAATGCGGGCGTGGCGGAGAAGTTCAAAGCGGGTGCGCAACAGCTCCAGCGCGTGGAGCCGGTGGCGAGCAGTGCGACGGATGCGCTGAAGGCAGGGCAGGTTTTTAAAGCGGTGACGGACGAAAAGACGAGCCGTGACGAACTGCGAAACGTGGCGAGACAGATCGCGCCGCGCGAACGCGGAGTGGAGGCGCTGCGTAAGGCGGAGCGCGAAGTCGCTCAGATGATCCGTGATCAGGATTTGCTCGTGGCGAACACGGGCAAGCAGAAGACGGCGCAGGATTTCGACAAATGGCTCGCCGAGAAAATCGCGGAGAAGGACCCGAACAAAACGCTAGAAGGAAAATTCCGCAAACTCACGCCGGAGCAAATGCGCACGAGCAAGGAACTGCGTGCGCGATTTGAAAATGAGAACCGCGACAAAGGCGCGCAGCTCGCGAAGCTCGAAGACCAGCAGGGCGAACTCGCAGTAAAAACCAACGCGCTTGGCCAGGACCTCGCCGATACGAAACTGGCATCCGACGCACTGCGCGATGCCAATGCGAAGATGCAGGAGGCGCGCAGTGCGATGCAGGATGCGAACGCTTCGCAGGCGCAGACGCAGCAGTTGGCGGCGGCGGAGAAATTGCGCGCGGCCCATGCGGAGTTGCACAAGCGCGCCGACGAAGCCGAAGTGCTCGCTGGCAACAGCGGCGACAAGATCAAAGACCTCGACCGCCTGCAACAAGTCGCCAAGGAAATGGCGAAGCAGGAAAACGAAATCGCAAGAGCAGCCGCGCCCGACAAGGCAATGCAGGCCGACATTTCCAAACGTGCCGCGCAGATGGCTGAGCGCGCGGCGCAACTTGCTCCGAAGGCGGAGAAAGCGATGCAAGCCGCAGCCACCGATGCGAAGCAAGGCGATCAAGCGCTGCAAGCGAACAACGCACAGCAGGGAAAACAGGAGGCGGCGGAGGCGGCGAAGAATTTTGAGGAGGCCGTGAAGCAAATCGGCGAGGAACTTGCGCAGGCGCAGGCTGCACAGCAGCAGATTCAGCAGGCGGAGAAATCGCTTGCGGATCTGGCGAAGATCATCGCGAGCGAGCAGGCGATTGGATTGGCGACCATCAAGGCCACCGCGACGAAAAAGCCGGATGACCTCACAGCACTCGCACCGCAGCAGGCGCAAACGAAACAGCAAACAGAGGCGCTTAAAGAATCCCTCGCAGCCGATCTCGCCATCGCTGCGCAGCCACTCGCCGACGCCGCCACGGAAATGGGCGCCGCACGTTCGCATCTCGAAGCCAAGGCCGGCCCGCAGGCCCGCGCCGCTGAGGAGCGCGCGCTGAAAGAACTCTTCAACGCGCAGCGCGCACTGACCGCCAAACTCGCCGACACCCAACAACAGCTTGGCAAGGAAGTGAGCGCCGTTGACGCCGCCGAGGCCGCCGCCGATCTCGCGCAGGCGCAGGCGCAGTTGCAGCAGGCGCAGGCGAATCTCGAAAAGGCCGCTCAGCAAATGGGACAGCAGGCCGCGCAGAACGCCGCACAGGCGGCGCAACAAGCAGCCGCCGCCGCACAGCAAGCCGCGCAGGCGGCGCAGAACGCGCAGGCACAAGCGCAGCAGGCAAACAATCCGCAGGCTGCTCAGCAAGCGGGACAAGCTGCACAGCAGGCGGCGCAAGCCGCGCAGGCCGCACAGCAGGCGGCGCAGGCCGCTCAACAAATGGCGCAAGGCGGGCAGCCCGCGCAGGCGGGTCAGCAAGCCGCGCAGCAAGCGGGACAGGCGGCGCAAGCTGCACAACAAGCCGCACAGGCTGCGCAAGCGGCGCAGCAAGCCGCCGAGCAAGGCGCGCAACAAGCAGCGCAAGCGGGACAGCCAGCCGAGCAGGCCGCAAATCAACAAGCCGCCCAACAAGCAGGCGAAGCCGCGCAAGCCGCACAGCAGGCGGCGCAGCAGGCACAACAAGCGCAGCAAATGGCGAACGCCGCCGCGCAGGCAGCCCAGCAAAACGCAGCGCAAGCCGCGCAGGAAATGCAGCAGGCCGCACAGCAACTCGCGCAAGCCGCGCAGGAGGCCGCGCAAGCCGCAGCCGAGCAAGGCGCGCAGTCCCCCTCCGCGCAGGAGGCAGCGCAGCAGGCCGCGCAACAACTCTCCGATGCAGCAGCGCAGGCGCAAAGCGGACAGACCGCCGCCGCACAACAATCCGCCCAGCAAGCCGCGCAATCTCTCGCGCAAGCAGCAGGCATGGCCGCAGCGCAACAGGCCGGCATTTCGCAACAGCCCGGACAAGGCCAAGGCCAAGGACAGGGACAGGGCCAAGGCGAAGGTCAGGGGCAGGGTGAAGGACAAGGTCAAGGAGAGGGAAAAGGAAAGGGGCAGGGAAAAGGAAAGGGGCAGGGAAAAGGACAGGGCAAAGGCTCCGGGCCGAATTCCAAATCCGGCAACGGCCCTTCGCAGGGTGCCGACAGCTACAAGCCCGGCGACCCCGAGGCCGTGCAGCGCGAGGCGCGTCAGGCCGCGATTAAAAAGGCGGGCTTCCTCGGACTTCCTCCTCGTGAGCGCGAAGCCATCCAACAATCGCTCGGCGAAAAATACCCGCAGGAATACGGCGCGATGGTCGAGCAATACCTCCTCAATCTCGCCAACGAATCCGCGAAGAAATAATCCCACATGAGCGACAGTCCCCTTCTCTCCCGGCGCGATATTTTAAAAAACCTCGTCACCGCCGGAGCCGCTGCACTCACCGGACAGACGCCGCTTTTCGCCGAGGGAAAGCCGAGCCTCATCCGCGACGAAAACGCCAAACCCGGCACGCGCGACTGGATGCTCACGAACACGCGCATTGATCCCAAATCGAAATACCGCTGCCCGTGGATTGAAGGCTACTGCTCCCGCACCAGCGTCCGCGCAGGCGAGACGATTTCTTTTCACGTCAGCACCAATCCCGCGTCGAGCTTCACCCTCGATGTCTTCCGCCTCGGCCACTACGGCGGCGATGGCGGACGCCTCATGCAGCGGCTCGGACCCTTCGAGGGAAAAGTGCAAGCCGATCCGCCGGTCGGGCCCAAGCGCGTGCGCGACTGCGCGTGGGAAGCGTGCGCGGAAATCAAAATCCCCGCCGACTGGGTGAGCGGCGTCTATGTCGGCAAACTCACCGCCGCGCTCGAAGGCTTGCAGAGCTACGTCATCTTCATCGTGCGCGATGATCGCCGCGCCGACTTCATCTTCCAGTGCAGCGACAACACGTGGCAGGCATACAACCGCTGGCCCTCGCAATTCTCCCTCTACGACAACGGCAAAACAGACTGGTATTGGGGCGCAAACGTCCAGGTCTCCTACAACCGCCCCTACGGAAAATACTGCCAGATCCTCAATGCCCCCCTCTCCACCGGCTCCGGCGAATTTTTCCTGTGGGAATTCCCCCTCGCATTCTGGCTCGAATCCCTCGGCTGCGACGTCACCTACATCTCCAACCTCGACACCCACCTCGACCCCGCCAGCCTCCTCCGCGCACGCGGCCTCCTCTCCGTCGGGCACGACGAATACTGGACGCCCGAAATGTTCAACCACGTCAAAGCCGCCATCGCCGCCGGAGTGAACGTCGCCTTCCTCTCCGGCAACGCCGTCTGCGGACGCATCCGCTTCGACGAAAACACCCGCGCCTTCGAGCGCGTCGGCGTCTTCGGCCCGCCCGGCGGCACCCAGGAATTTCAATTCATGAAGACCCTCCCCCACGAGCGCCCCTACGCCAACGAACTCATCGGCGCACACAGCACCGGCCCCGTCACCGGCGGTGCCGACTGGACTTGCGTAAAACCCGACCACTGGCTCTTCGCCGGCACCGGCATGAAAACGGGCGACGGCATCCCCGGCCTCGTCGGCTGGGAATACCACGGCGATCCCGCCGACATCCCCGGCCTCGAAATCGTCGCCACCGGCCCCACCCACGACGACGGCAAAAAGCCCAACGGCGGCACCTACACCGCCACCATCTACCCCGGCCCCAAAAACAACTTCGTCTTCAACGCCGCCACCTGCTGGTGGGCCGACGCCCTCAGCGCCCCGCCCGGCTACATCCGCCCCACCATCTACCACGCCCCCCGCGGCCCCGACCCCCGCGCCCAGCGCATCATGCAAAACATCCTCGACCGGATGCGCGCGTAGCGGCGGGCAGTCGGCAGCCGGTGATAAGTGAAAAGTGAACGGTGATCAGCCCGCACCGTCCAGGCGTGGGTCAGGACATAGGTAACACATATGGGTCAGGACATGGGTAACACCTGCCGTGGACTTTGGTTACAGTTTCATGGTTGGTTTTGGTGTGTCAATGGGGGTGTTTTCGGAGCTGGGGGTGGCTCCCGAATTTGGTGCGGGCG
>CANJNZ010000098.1 GCA_947476045.1 Chthoniobacteraceae bacterium | reverse complement strand
GGAAAGAATGTAGCGGCCGGAGTTCATGGGCCGGCATCGTCCACGGAGCCACTCCGAAATTCAAATGCGTGACATCCATTTTCATGCGCAACTCACGCAAACTTCGCTGCTAACAAAACACCGACCGCGCATCAACCGGACACCCGTGTAGCATTACCTCACCTTTCCCCCACACCACTTCCAGACGGTGTGTTTTCTGTTCCGCGCGACACCGCAACGGTGCTCTGCCGGGCTGAATCGAAGACGGAGAACTTCAAACTTCAGCCACCGCAACACATCATGAAAACCACGCGCCTCATCACCCTCATTCTTGCCACCGCGCTGCTCGCGCGAGCCGATGTGCTCAAGCCCTCGCAGGATTCCTCCTCGCTCAAGGGCAAGCTCACCCCCGTCACCGGCAAGGCCACCACGCTGGCCGTCAGCGCCACACGCAAGGGCTATGTGCTTTTCAATCTCGACAGTCTGCCTTCGGACGTGGGGGCCGCCGACATCGCCAACGCGCGGCTGCGCGTCTATTTCCCTGCGGCTAAAAAGCCCGGTGACATCAGCATCCACACCGTCACGACTGCGTGGATTGAAACTGCGACCGCGATCGAGCCGGGCGTCTCGGTTTCGCCTGTCGCCGTGTTTCCTACGGCCACTGTGGTGGCGAAAAAGTTCGTCGAGGTGGATGTCACCGCCACCGTGCAAGCGTGGCGCACCACACCGGCCACGAACTTCGGCTTCGCCCTCACCGCCACCGGCCTCACCAACGTCCTCATCGGCGCGAAGGAAGGATCGGGCAGCGGTTACCCTTGCGAGCTCGACATTGAGATCCAGCGAACCCTCGCTGATGGCAGTATCACCGGCACACAGCTCGGCTTAAATCTCAGCTTGGGCGGCACGACTACCGGCAGCTTCAGCGGCCCGCTCTCGGGCAATGTCACTGGCAATGTGAGCGGCAGCGCGGCGAGCTTTACTGGTAATCTGGCTGGCGATGTTACTGGCTCGCAGGACACGACGGTCGTCGCCAGCGTCGGCGGCTCCACCGCAGCCAATGTCCACGCCGCTGAACTCCTCGCGAATGCGGCGACCACGGCGAACACGCCAAAGACCATCGTGAAACGCGATGCCAGCGGGAACTTGTCGGCTGGAACTGTCACCGCCACGGCCTTCACCGGCGATGGCTCGGGCTTGACGGGCGTGGCTGCCGCTTCGGCCCCCACGAAAAACCTCCAGCAGATCGCCCTGCTCAAGTGGGGCGTCAGCTCGGTCAATAACTCCTTCGACGTGGGCGCAACTCCCACCGCCATCTGTTTCGACGGAGCGAGCATCTGGGTGGCGAACTATAACAGCAACAACGTGACGAAGCTGAACGCGAGCACCGGAGCCGTCCAGGGCACCTTCGCCGTGGGCACACAACCCTACGGCATCTGTTTTGACGGAGCGAGCATCTGGGTGGCGAACGCTGGCAGCGCCAACGTGACGAAGCTGAACGCGAGCACCGGAGCCGTCCAGGGCACCTTCGCCGTGGGCACAAGTCCCTTCCCCATCTGTTTTGACGGAGCGAGCATCTGGGTGGCGAACTCTGGCAGCGACAACGTGACGAAACTGAACGCGAGCACCGGAGCCGTCCAGGGCACCTTCGCCGTGGGCACACAACCCAACGGCATCTGTTTTGACGGAGCGAGCATCTGGGTGGCGAACTATAGCAGCGAAAGCGTGACGAAGCTGAACCCGAGCACCGGAGCCGTCCAGGGCACCTTCGCCGCGGGCTCAACTCCCATCGGCATCTGTTTTGACGGAGCGAGCATCTGGGTGGCGAACTCTGGCAGCGACAACGTGACGAAACTGAACGCGAGCACCGGAGCCGTCCAGGGCACCTTCGCCGTGGGCACATCTCCCATCGGCATCTGTTTTGACGGAGCGAGCATCTGGGTGGCGAACTCTGGCAGCAACAACGTGACGAAACTCTAGCCGCGCGCCCCCGCCGCCCATGCCCCCTTTCATCCTCATTGGCTACCGGGCAGTCCTGCCCCCAGGCCAGCCATGAGCAGAACGGGTGAGCGTAGCGGCGGTGCTACGGAAAGGAAATTGAACGATGAAACCATCCGTTGCCTGTTACGCCCGGTTTCGCTAATTTCCGCGCAATGATTACCATTCAGGAAACACTCGTGGTAGATGCTCAGGGGCACGCGATCATCACGCTGCCGTCCTCGGTGAAGCCGGGAGCGCACCGTGCGGTGGTGCAGATCGAGGATGAGGTGGAGGCTGCGCCCGCCAAACCCGTGACACTGAAGGCGGGATGCCTGAAAGGCTTTTGGATGGCACCGGACTTTGACGCGCCGCTGGAGGATTTCCGAGCGTATATGGAATAAAGCTGCTGCTCGATATTCATGCGCTGATTTGGTTTCTGGAGAATCATCCGAAACTGAGCGAAGCGGCGAGGGAGGTGGTCGAGGAACCCGCGAACCAGCGCTGGGTAAGCATGGCCAGCGGATGGGAGATGGCGATCAAGTTGCAGCTCGGGAAGCTGGATTTACCGAGGCCGTTCGAGGTGCTCTTTCCCGGCACGCTGGAGTCGCTCGGCTTTTCCATCCTGCCGATCCAGGCGGGACATTTACACCGCTATCACGCGCTGCCATTCCATCACCGCGATCCTTTTGACCGATTGCTTGTCGCACAGGCGCTCGCGGAGGAATTCACCCTCGTCAGCAACGATGCGGCGTTCGATGCCTACGGTGTGACGCGAATCTGGTGATGCTGTAGCTTTCCTTTCATGGCTTCGTGGCTTCCAAATTCAAAACAGGCCACACCCTGACTCCCGTTGACTCGCCACCGAAAGTCGGGCATTTTCTGCGTATGAGCACACTTGCTGAAATAGAAGCGGCGTTGCCGGAGCTTTCCGCTGAGGAATTGCGGCGAGTTGAAGCGTTGCTTCACCGTTTGCAGAATCGGCCGGTTGAGGCGGCTTCGACGCTGGGTAATCCCCGTCTGAAGGCGCTGGATGCGCTCCAATCCCGGCTGGCTTTGGATTCTGACAAGGCGGATGCGTGGGTCGCAGTGGTGCAGGAGGCCCGGCGATAGCGGAGGATGATTCACCTCGATACCAATTTTCTAATCCGTGCGCTGCGTCCCGGTTCGGACGAGGACAAGAAGCTGCGACTCTGGCTCGATGCTAATGAGGATGTAGGAGTTTCTGCAATGACCTGGGCTGAATTTTTTTGCGGGCCGCTCAATCCGGGCGACAAGGAGGCTGCCGAGTTGCTGTTTCCCATTGTCGAGCCGCTCTCCCCTGAAGATGCGGTGAAAGGGGCTGAGCTTTTCAACTCGACGGGCAGACGTTCGAGATCGCTGTCGGACTGCCTGATCGCTGCTGTTGCCTTGCGGCTCGGTGCACGGGTTGCGACGGGAAATCGCGCGGACTTTGCGCCTTTCCTTACGCACGGACTGGTGCTGGCTGAATGAGCGAAGTGGTAGGAAACAGGTGTCCAAATTATTGAGGCAGCAGGAATGAATTCACCCGCTCTCACTTTGACTTTCACTTTTGCGGACGCTGTGTAGCGTCCGCAGCCTTTCCCATGGCAATCGAACGCAAACGCATCGTCCTGAAATTCGGCTCCGGCATCCTCGCGACGCCGCAAGGGACGAATTTGGATCAACGGCAGTTCACGCGTCTCACGAAGGAAGTGGCCGCGCTGGTGGCGGCGGGGCACGAGGTGCTCGTCGTATCGAGCGCAGCGGTTGCGGCGGGGCTCGGTGCACTTGGGTTGAAAGAGCGTCCGGCGGAGCTTTCCGCGCGACAGGCTTGCGCCGCCGTGGGGCAGGGGAGGCTGATGACCACTTACACCGAGCATTTTCAAAAACACGGGCTGACGGTCGCGCAAATCCTCCTCACGTATGCGGACCTCGACAGCCGCAGCGCCTACGCAAACGTGCGCAACACGATCACTCGCCTGCTCGCGAGCCGCGTGGTGCCGATTATCAATGAGAACGACACCGTGGCGGTGGAGGAGTTGAATTTCGGCGACAATGACCGGCTCAGCGCGGAGGTCGCGATTTTGGCCGAGGCCAATTTGCTCGTGCTGCTGACGAGTGTGGATGGGCTGCTCGACGCGAAGGGAAAAACCATCGCACGTGTGGACGATGTCAACGATGTGGCGAAGTTTGTGCGCGAGGAAAAGGGAAGGCTGAGCGTCGGCGGGATGTCGTCAAAGCTTCAGGCGGTGAAAGCAGCGGTGGAGGCGGGAATCCCCACGGTCATCGCCAGCGGACGCCGCGCTGGAGAAATCGGACGTGCTGCTGCCGGGAAGCCAGCGGGCACTTACTTCCCGCCGCTCGTGCCGCTGCGCGCCCAGTGATTAGCGGGCGAGTTTTTTGAGTTGCTCGGCGGTTTCATCGAGTGCGTCGAGCGAACGGAGGACGCCGTCTTTATCGAGCAGCCATGTCGTGGGCAGGGCGTTGATGCCGAGTGCCTGAACCAGCGGGCTTTCCCAGCCTTTACCATCCCAAGCGATGGGAGATTTTGCATTTTGATCGGCGAGAAATGCGTCGAGCAACTTGCGGTCGCTATCGAGGCTGATGCCGATGAACACGGCGTCCTTGGCGTTGAGCCTTAAGTCAGCGAACGCTTTTTTGGACGGTGCACTCCATGTTGCAAAGAAAACGATGATGACGGGCTTGCCTCGCCAGTCCTTGGCGTCAACGCGAGTTCCATCAAGTGCGGTGAAGCGCAGTGGCAGCACCTTTCCGAAAAACGAAAGGCGTTTCAGATCGTCCGCGATTTGCGCGAGCGTGCCAGGGTCTTTCGATAGCTTTTGCGCGGAGAGCAGGAGAGTTTCTTTCGTTTTTGGCTGGTTATCGAAAAGACGGGAGACCTCGGCGAGCATGGCTCCCAAACGGTGATCCACGCCGTGCTTGCGCTGAAATTCCTGTGCCGCATCGAGCAGTCCATCGCGCTCAAGTGTGCTCGGGCGCTTGCCGCGTAGTCTGCGCATCTTTTCGGAGACTCTGGCGAAATCCACGTCGGCCTGTTGTGCCGGGGTGTTCGCAAGAACTTGCGCGTCATTGAGCAATCGAGCCGCTTCCTCGGGTGCGGCCTCGCTTTTCAACTCGGCGCGCAGGCCCAGCAGGCGCGAGAGCCGGAGCCGCGCATCACAGGCATTTTCGTCGCCACTGTGGGCGGTCATGTATTCCCGCAGCGCGCGTTCCTGTTTCTCCAAGTGCGTGAGCGAAAGCTGGCGTGCCTCCTCGGCAGTCTGGGGCTGCACACCAGGGCCGGCATCGAGGGCGGTGACGCGTGCCCAGTCCTCTCTCACATCGCCAGCTAGGGCGGTGGTGGCGATCAGGAGAAAGAAAAGCGGACGCATGTGGCGAAGATGAGGGATGAGAGCGGACGGATGCAAGACGGCGGGAATAACATTACGATATTTTACTCCCAACTTTGAACAAAGGGGACATCCTCTGCGTCGCATACTCACCAACCATGAAAAAACACATCGCACTATTCGCAGCCATCGCTCTGGCGTTCGGCCTCACACAAACCTGCACCGCCGCGCCCAAGGATTGGGTCGGCAAGGAACTGCCCGCGCTTGGCGTGGAATACATGGACAAGGCGCCAGATTTGAAAGGCCACGCAGCCATCGTTGAATTTTGGGCCACGTGGTGCCCGCCATGCCGCCAGTCCATTCCTCACCTCAATGAGTTGAACAAAAAGTTTAAGGACAAGGGGCTTGTTGTTATCGGCATCACGGACGAGGACAAAGCCACCGTCGAAAAATTCCGCAAGGGAACGCCCATGGAATACAGCGTAGCGTCGGACAAGGGCGGAAAGTTGAGCCAGCAGTTTGGAATCAACGGGATTCCCCATGCTTTCATTGTCGGCAAGGACGGCAAGATCCTGTGGGAAGGCCATCCGATGCAGTTGAAAGAGGCCGCCATCGAAAACGCGCTCAAGTAACGCGCCGCAAAATTTCACGACGCCCGCCTTTGCATCCGCGAGGGCGGGCGTTTTTGTTTAGCGCGATTTTTCCGCAGGCACGATGGTGACAAAAATCGGGCGGTGGTCGCTGGCTTCATACCAATTTGGCGAGCGATAGACGGTCGCCGTGTCGCGTTGTGTTTCAGGCCACAGCCCTTGTGACACGAAGAGGTAATCAATGCGGGAGTATTGGTCGGCGGTTTTCCAATAGTGCGTCCAGCGGTCGCCGAGTGCGTCCTTTGCCCACAGGTCGCTCATGTGTGTGGGCGAACCTTTCACCCCGGTGATTTCGGCAAACATCGGCTCGTTCTTAGTGTCGTTGCAATCGCCGTAGCAGATGAGGTTCGTGTCGGGTGCGGCCGTCAGGATGGCGTCGAGATGCTCGCGGAGTTTCGCGGCTTCGTTGCGGCGGATGAGAGCCTCGCCTTCGGGAGTCGGGAGTTTGGATTTCAAATGCACACCCACGCAACGCAGGCGATATTCGGGCGTCACTTGCACGGTGGCGTCGAGGATGCCGCGTTTCATTTCAGTCTCTTTGCCATTGAGGGTGAAGGTGACGCGCTTTGCGGAGTTGCGTGCGACGATCGGAAAGCGGCTGAGCAATGCGACGTGGCGATCCGCGTCGCCAGCCTGGAGATACTCGCTGTCTTTATAGATGAGACCGGCCTTTTCGAGTCGTGCTTTGAAGTCCTCGAACATTTTGGGTGAACCCATCTCGGAAACGCCGAGGATGTCGGGGTTGATGTCTTTGATGACCGAGATGAGTGCTTCGATTTCTTTTTCTGACTTTGGTCTGGCCCGGCGATCGGCTGTGGCGGTCTGATCGTTGCCGAGATAGTTGCGCACATTGTAAGAACAAAAAATGATTCCTTTTGCGGGATCACGTTCTTCAGCGTGGAGCGTGACTGCGAGGAAAAGGAGGAGCAGGAGGTGTTTCATTGGATTGGGAGAAAAGAAACAGGCCCGCCTGTTTGGCGAGCCTGTTTCTGTGTAAGTTTGGTGGTTGTGATTTACGCGACGGTTCCCGATTTTTGGTCAGCCGTTACTGGTTCGGCTGGCTGACTGGCGATGGGCTGTGTGCCGGGCACGGACTGTGTCTGGACTGTTTGCGTTTCAATCTGCTTTGCGGGCTGGCTCACAGGCTCGCGCATGATTTCATCATGGATGTCATTCTTCGCTTTCGAGAACTCACGGATGGCCTGGCCGAGACCTTTTGCGAGGTCCGGCAGTTTTTTTGCGCCGAACATCATCAAGAGGATGAAGAAGACGAAGAGCATCGTCATCGGCGACATATTCGCGAGCACTGGTGTGAATGGAATGTTCATGGTGTTTGTAGTTGTAGGCTGTTTAGCACCCATACGGGTGGGCTGCAACCGATGATTCGTTACAAGTGTTCAATCCAAAAGTGCGGCGGGACTTAGCCCTTTGAATGAAATACTGAAAACCTCGGTGCTCGACAGCGACGCTGATTTTCTGAAACTGCACGGTATGGGGGACGAAAAATTGAATACGCATCAAAAGGCGCTGCGGGTGAATCTCGACAAGCGGTGGTATGGAAGCTTCGCCGAAATCGGCGCGGGACAGGAGGTAGTGCGGTGGTTTTTCCGCGTAGGCGGAGCCAGCGGCACGGTGGCGAAAAGCATGTCGGCCTACGATATGGCGGTGAGCGACGCGATTTACGGCACAGCAGATCGTTATGTCTCACGACCGCGTTTGCAGGCGATGCTCGACCATGAATTCGGTCTGAATATCGAACGTCTCTCGGCATCGCGAGGCGACAGCACATCTTTCTTCGCCTTCGCAAATACAGTGGCCACGCGCAATTTTGCCGGCACCAATGAGTGTCACGGCTGGCTCGGTGTGAAATTTCAGGCGCAACCGCACGATGAACCCAGCCAGGTGATCATCCATGTGCGGATGCTCGATACTGACGCCGCAGCGCAGCAGGAGGCGCTCGGCATCGTGGGTGTGAGCCTTTGCTATGGCGCATTCTTTCTCCATCACGAACCAGAGTCACTCGTGGAAAGTCTGCTCGATAGTCTTACGACCGGTCGCATCGAGATTGATATGATCGAATTCAACGGCATCGAGTTTCGCACGGTGGATAACCGGCTCATGGCGCTGAAACTCGTGCAGGTCGGGCTGAGTGGCGCGGCGATGTTCGGCCCTGATCGCGCGGTGCTCCAGCCGAGTGAAGTCTTCTACCGCAAGGCCGTGCTCGTCGAGCGCGGCAGCTTCCGCCCGCTCACGCACGTCAACGTGGACATGATGCGCTGTGCGCTGGAGAAATTCACCGCCGAGGAAGCGGTGCGCGGCAAGCCCGTGGTGCAGGTGATGGAACTCACGATGCACAATCTGCTCGCGACAGGTGCGATGGATCGAAAGGACTTCCTCGCCCGCGCCGATGTGCTCAGCGCCTGCGGAATGACGGTGATGGTTTCGGACTACAGCGAGTTTTTCCGCCTTGCCGCGTATCTCGCGCGCATCACAAAGGAACGTATCGGCCTTGTGCTCGGCGTGCCCACGCTGCAGGAAATTTTTCAGGAGAAATATTACACGCAACTCCCCGGCGGCATTTTGGAAAGCTTCGGGCGCCTGTTCAAAAACGACCTCAAACTTTTCGTCTATCCACTTCAGGAGCAAATCGGCGGCACGCTTGGCACAGTGGACACGCTGCAGGTCGCTCCCGAACTCCAAAAGCTCTTCGAGTATCTCCGCGACCGTGGCAGCTTCGTAGGGCTCGATAACTTCAACCCCGAATACCTTTCCATCTTCAGCCGCGACGTCCTCAATCGCATCGCATCGCAGGATTCCACGTGGGAGAAAATGGTGCCTGCCGCAGTGGCGGAACTGATCAAAGGGCGCGGATTTTTTGGCTACAGAAAAGGGGCCCGCTGATGGACGACGACTGGCGCACAAGAAATAAAATGAGTTCCCGCGAGGCGATGAAAGCCGCCGCCGCGGTTCTCGGCCTGATGGTTTCGTGCGTCTTCGTTCTCTGGGTGCTCGCGCGTTTGATGCGATAGCACTTTTGCGGAGCGCGCAAATTTCAGTCTGCGCGTTTACTGCTGGTTTTCGGGGAAACCCAGATCCTCGCCGTCATGGGTGGCCATGCCGATTTGTTCGACGGATTCGCGGCGACCGTTGAACCACAGGAGCCACTTGTTTCCATCGCGGATGGCGAAAGGTTTATAGCAGGCGTCGGCGTCCCATTTGCCTGCGCCCGGACTGATGATGGGGTTGGCGGGATGGCGCTCCCATTGGGTGAGGCCGTCGCGGGAACGTGCGATACCGATTTGGGCGTGGTTTTCATCACGGAAGCCAATGTAAAACATGATGTGCCAGCCGCCGCTTTTCACCACCTGAGAGGCGGTGACTTTGTGCTTTTCCCAGGGGCTTTCGGGGTCTGCGGTGAAGATGGGGTTGGCCGGAAATTTCGTCCACTCCCTGCCGTCGGGGCTGGTGGCGTAGCCGATGGCGTTGGGCTCCATTTGCTCGCCGCCGGAATACCACATGCGGAAGAGGAAGCGCACATCGTCCCACACGACATGAGGGCACATGACGGCGACTTTTTCCCACGGCTCTTCGGGTGAAAGGACGGGTTTTTCGCCGACGCGCTCCCACACGATACCGTCGCTACTTGTGGCGTAGCCGATGTTAGAGCGCCCGCGTGCCTGCCCGGTAAACCACATGTGATATTTGCCATCATGCTTCAGGACGACGGGGCGATTGACCTCTTCCTCCCAATCGCTTTTTGGATTTGGGCCCAGCGCGATTTTTGGTTCGCCCCAATGCACGCCATCCGTGCTTTCGACGAGAGCGATGCTTTTTTTCGGACGCCATGAAAACCACATCCGATATTTGTCATCATCACGGAGCACCGCCACATCGAAGCAAGTGCCCAGTTTTCCTCCGAGCACCGGATTGGCGTCGGATTTTACCCAGCCCGCACTTGTTTCCGCTTTCTTCACATCATCCGCGCCAAAAGCGAACGCAGTCATGTTGAGGCAAAGAACAATACGGATGATTAAGGAGTTCATTATGGTTTCTTTTTTGTTTCAGGTGAAGTCGATGGCTGGCGTCGTAAAATTTTCGGGGTATCACATTTTCGAAAAAAGCGCGGCACTTGCAATGTTTGCGCAGAATGACGGGTTAATTGTCGAGACAGTGACGGACGACCTCCAGTAGTCGAACGGGCGTAAAAGGTTTTTCCAGAAATTGCACTTTGCTTTGCTCATCGAGTTCCTGGCCGGCGGTCTCTGCGCTGTAGCCGCTCATGATCGTGACACGCAAATTCGGCTGTTCAGCCAGCAATTGGAGGGCAAGTTGCTGGCCGTTTAAACCTCCCGGCATGACCATGTCCGTCAGGAGCATAGACACTTTATCGCGATGCTGCTTCCAGAGTTCGAGAGCTTCGACGCCGTTGCTGGCTTCGATGACGTGATACTTGTGCTTTTCGAGGACCCTGCGTGTGAGCATTCGCACGCCCGGTTCGTCTTCGACCAAAAGAATTGTTTCGTCGCCTCCTTGTGCCATGGGCTGAACTGTCTTGCCCTGCGGCAAGGCAGCGGAGGGTTGAGAGGCAGGCAGGAAAACACTGAAGTTTGCGCCCTGGCCCAACTCACTGGTGACAGTGACCCAACCATCATGTTGTTTTACGATGCCAAAGACAGTGGCAAGCCCCAGTCCCGTGCCTTTTCCCTGCTCCTTGGTCGTGTAGAAAGGCTCGAAGATTCGCGGCAGTATATCGGGAGGGATTCCGCACCCTGTATCGCTTACGGAAATGCTGACATAGCGCCCCGGTTTTGCGTCCGGATGTATGTGGGAGGATTGCTCGTCCAAGATCAATTCCGAGGTTTCTATCCGCAGGCGCCCGCCCTGAGGCATGGCGTCGCGTGCATTGACTGCGAGGTTGAGGAGCACCTGATCGAGCATCCCGCTGTCAACGCGTGTGTTCAGTTGAGTAGGGTGCAGATTTAACTGCAAGTGCACGTCCTCGCCGATGATTCGTTGGAGCATTTTGGCGAGGTGCGTGACGGACTCGTTTAAGTCCAGTTCGCGTGGCTGCATGATCTGTCGGCGGCTGAAAAGCAGGAGTTGCCGGACGAGTTCCGAAGCACGTTCACAATAAGAGCGGATATCCGAAAGCCCCTCCCTGACCTCTTTGGGTGTGTCTGGTGAGCCGAGCGATAGTTCGGTCTGCATCATCATTGCTGCGAGAATATTATTGAAGTCGTGCGCAACGCCGCCGGCAAGTTGGCCGATGGCATCAAGTTTCTGCGACTGGCGTAGGCGCTCTTCACTTTCGCGGAGCGCCTCCTCGGCCCTTATGCGCTCGGTGATTTCCACGCAGGCACCAGTCATGTAGAGTGGTGTGCCAGCTTCGTCGAAGAACGTTTTTCCACGGTCGTCCAGCCAGTGGAGACTGCCATCCGGCCAGATGACGCGGAACTCCATCGAAAAATCCTCCCCCTCCTTTGCGCAGCGCTCGCAGCGTTCAATTACGCCGGGGCGATCGTCGGGGTGCACGGTGCGGATGAAGTTCTCCAGCGAACGAACAGTCTGCCCCTTGGGAAGTCCGAAGAGCGCATCCAGGGCTTCATCCCAGTTCAGCGCGTTGGTGCGTATATCCCAGCGGAAAGTGCCGGTGCCGGAGGCAGAGAGAGCCGCGCGCAGACGTTCCTCACGTTCGCGCAAGCCGTCATCGACCAGCTTGCGCTCGCTGATGTCGGTGACACTGCCGCGAACCACCGGACGGTCACCTATCTCGATGCGAAGCAGACGGACTTCACACGGAAAATCACGACCTTCTGCGTCGCGGTGCGTCCATTCAAAGTGAGGCGTCTCACCCGCCATGGCGCGCTCGATATACTCCGCTCCTTTCTCGATTGAGGGCCGTCCATCCGGCTGCAACGGCGGGCTCAATTCCATCGGGCCAATTTTACAAAGCTCAGCGGCCGATCGTTTAGAGCATATTAAATGAAACTATAGCCGCAAGAGGTAAACCATCCGAGGGCATCCTTGGCGGTGACCTTGGCCAGTGCGGCGGCGATGGATGGGATGAGGTCGTCCCATGTGCGGGGTTCTGCGGCGCGGAGCAGGGCCTTGAGTTTG
>CANJNZ010000097.1 GCA_947476045.1 Chthoniobacteraceae bacterium | reverse complement strand
CGAGTCAGCGCCGGTTGCGCGACCGCGACCGCCTCGCGACGTTCTTCCTTCATGCGCCGCTGCTCGCCGAAAAACTCGGCCAGTGCCGCGCCGCGCTCCGCGTCCGTCGGCTCATCGGGTATCAGCGGAGCCTCGCGAAATGGCAGCTCCTCAGCGGCAGTCGCGGGCGGGTTGTTTGGTTGGGTGGATGTTTTCATTTGCTGTTGTATCGGTGCCGGTTTTTGGACGGGTCGGATCTTCCCGGTTGGTTAGTTGAGGGTGAAAGTTCCCGCCGCCACTGCGCAAAAAGGCAGCATCAGCGACGTAGTGGGTTGGAGAGGATTCATCGGGCGGGATGAGTAAAAGTCGCGCTAAGCGGCTTTTTCGAGGTGCTTGGCAACGTGCTCGGTGAGCACCAGCTTGCCGTTGAGGTTGACCATTTCGCCCGCTTCGATGAGCGGCATGACGAGATCCATCGCCAGCTCGCCGAACTCGGCGCGGCTGCCGACGTTCACCTTGCCCATGCAACGTTCGAGTCGTTCGATTTGTGGCTTTGTGAGTTGTAACTGCATTGCTGCTGTTTTTTGCATAACGTGAGCGGTTGTATCACATCCGCTCCGTGTGTCAATGGGAATTGTGAGCGGTTGTCACACTTTATCTTTACAACCCCGAAAAAATAACTTAGCCACACGTTCAAATGTCCAAAGACACACGCATTCAATTTCGAGTGAGTGACACGCAAAAAATCCGTTTCGGAAACTGCGCTGCGAAGGTGAAACTCAACGAAACCGCACTCGGCGCTGCCGCAGTGGACGCCCTCTGCGACTACATCGAGTTACATGGAGAAATCACACTGCCTCTCGCAGTCATTCCGGAATCGCTACTCAAAAAACTTCGCGGCATTGCGTCCCCGAACGCACCCGCAATTTTCACCTCAACTGCCGCGCCCGTCCCTTCACGCGCATCCTCCCTCAACGAGGAGCCGCCCGCGCGCTCGGTGGTTCCCGCCGATGCCCCACGCATCACCAAAACCCGCGCCGTGCTAAAACGCATGGTCGCCAAGGAAAAGAAAAAGCCATGACCTCCGAACTCAAACTGCCCGGCGGCGAATTGAAGATCCGTCGCGACGGCAAGCAAGTCGGCATTTTCAGCGGCGATGAAATCGCACTCATCATCGCGCGCGAAGACGGCGGATTGCTGCTCACCGATGAAGTCTTCGATCCCACTCAACAAAAGTGGATGCGCCTCAGCGAAGCGATCCTCCAAGTCCGAAATCTCAAGCCCCCGGTGAAGGAATGCGGACCGGTCAAAACGATCTTCGCGCTCATCTTTCTGATCGTCATCGCTTGGCGCATCTGGGTCACATGCACCAAATAGAATTCCACCCATGAAAACTCGCCGCTCGCTCGGAATCATCCTCATTTCCGCCGCGCTCATCCTCATAGTGTGCATCACCTTCTTTTTCAAAAAGAAGGCCGAACCCTACCCCTTCCGCTTTGCCCTGGCCGAAATCGAATTGGAAACAGGAATAAGCATGGCCCAGTCATCCCTGATGCTCATTGATTTAGCCGGGCCTGCTCAGCTCGACGAAAAAGCAGGCCGGCCCACAACACTGCGCGAGCAGCTAACCACCGGACGCAAAGGGCTCATGGATCGGATGCGGGATCTCAATCCCCCGCCCGCAGACCATAGAGATGCCTTTGCCCGTCTTAGAGACCTCTACGCGATCTATGAGCAGTATGCGAAAGCGGCGCTCGCAAAAGATCCAAAGCCGCTCAGCAAATTGGAAAACGAAATGCTGACGGTCCAAATCGCGAGAATTAAGACGGATCTCCAAGTCATCAGACCTCGGTAGGCATGAAACTCATCGTCCTCATCTGCCTTTTGCCATTTGCCATCGCTCCACTGCACGCCGGCGTCTGCAAAGGCAATGACCCCTGCACCGCGTGCCAGGACTGCACGAAGTGCCAGTATTGCGCCGTGCAAAAAAAGGGGAGCTGCGGGATCTGCCGCAACCAAAACAGCGAGCAATCCAACGCCCGGGCTAAAAAGCTGGTCGCCTCAGCAGCGCGATAATCCTCATGGCCATTCCAAGCATCACCACATGCTCCACTCCCGCCTCGCCGCACACCACGGCCAGCGCGCACAAGCCCGCGCAGATGAGCCAGAGGCAAAGCTCCGCGCGTTCCCACCGGTCCATGCGACGATCCAAAATCGCACGCTCCGTTTCACGCCGCAGAACCCGGCCCCTGGGCGTCATCCCGCCACCACGGAATCAATGTCACGCAGGGCGATGAAAGCTTTCCCGTCATCCACGCGCACCCGTGGGAGAAAAAGAAATCCGCTTCACCCCCGCCAAACCCTGTCAATAAACACCATGCCTCCAAAAACGCCATCTGCCACCGTCCCGAAAATTCTCAAGTTCGGTTCGATCTCATTCCCCGTCTTTACGACGAAAGACAAACGGATCGGCTTCCGCTACAAAGTCGGGTCACAATGGAAGCAGGCCATTCGCAGCGACGTGGACGATCTGCGCGCCGACGCCGACCGCATCGCACTCTCGATCCTCAACGCCGAGACCGAGACGCGCGACATGAGCGCCGCCGACCGCCGCATCTACATCGCAGCTCGTGAATACCTCGCGAGCGCTGGGATCGATCTCGACGTGGACGCCGGCATTCGGATTCTCGTGAACGCCGCCCGTCATGCCGGCAGCGTCGAAAACATCATCAAAGCCTGCCAGTCGTTCAGCCACACCAGCGGCGAATTGCTCGAAGCGACCACCGCCGTGATTGTCGCCAAATTCATCCACAACCTCGCGAGCGATGGCGTCTCGACGATTTACATAAAGAAAATGGGGGATGACCTTGGAAAGTTCGCCGCCCGCTTCCCCTGCCCTATTTGCGAGGTGAAGGCTGGCCCGATGGAAGAGTGGCTCCGCGAAATGCCAATCGGTCTGCGCCGTCGCCGGAACCTGATCGACAAACTCGTCATCCTTTTCAAATTCGCGCGCAAAAACAAAGCCCTGCCGCCTCAGCTCATCACCGAGGCCGAGATGATCAAGCGTCCGAAAATCCAACGCAAAGCACCGCAGATCTACACGCCCGAGGAAATCGGACTGCTCATCGCGCAATGCGCGCAGCGACCGGACAAAAAAACGGGTCTTCGCGACTATTGGAATTTTCTGCCCTCACTTTGCATCGGCGCGTTTGCCGGGCTGCGCATGGCCGAGATTCAAAACCTCGACTGGAATCAGGTCCATTGGGATGACGGCGTGATCGAAGTCGGCGAGGAAAACAAAACCGGCTACCGCCTTGTCCCCATCGAGCCAAACTTGATGAGCTGGATCGCACCTTTCCGGAAAGCACGCGGCAAGGTTTGCGAATACAAGCGCCCCGACCATGTGATGACGAGTCTTCGCAAGCGTGCCGGCCTGCCAAGGGATGCCTATAGATATTCCAACGCACTGCGTCACAGTTGCGTCAGCTATCAAGTGGCCGTCACCAAAAACATGCCGCTCGTCGCCTACAACAGCGGCCACAGCGTCGCAGAGCTGAAAAAGAGCTACAACCGCGCGAGCCTGGAGAAAGTAGGCAAGCAGTGGTTCAGCATCACCCGCGATGAAAACAACGTGATCCAGATGCCGCTGATGAGCATGAGGGGCTGAAACGAAGCAAAGTGTAGCAAAGTTTTGTCATCCAAACGTCGCCAGTCGTCCACGCTTCGCCCAATAAGCCGCGCCATCACTCTGTAAGCCGTCCGTTTGGTGCCGACTGAAAACAAAAAGTGGCGGATGGGGAGGGATTCGAACCCTCGTAGGTTGTTAAGACCTAACACGCTTTCCAAGCGGGCGCATTCGACCACTCTGCCACCCATCCGTTTACTCAAGTGGAGGGTGAGAGTGCGCGATTTCGCGCGCAGCGCAAGCGTGGAAAATCGGGGTTTGAAAATGTTCCGCACTTTTCGGGGTGCGCTTACCAGCTCGCGCTTGCACTTGCTGTTACGATTGGCAGAGTGCGCGAATGTTTCACGTGACGATTCTCGGCAGCGGCAGCGCAGGTAATTGCGCACTCGTCGAGACGCCGAAAACACGCCTGCTCCTCGATGGCGGGCTGAGCACTTTGCAAATGCGGCAGCGACTCGCCACGTGCGGCGTGAACCCGCTGGAGATTGACGGGATTTTACTCACACACGAGCACAGCGACCACGCGGGCGGGCTGGATGTGTGGTGCAAACAATTCCAGACGCCGGTCTATGCAAATGCGCTGACGGCGGAAGCGCTGCGCAGGCAGTCACCAGGGCTCGCGAAAGACTGGCGTGTCTTTATGACAGGCAGCGATTTTTCCATCGGCGATGTGGCGGTGCAGACTTTCAGTGTACCACACGATGCGATGGATCCAGTGGGCTTTGTGCTGCATTACGGCATGGCGTCGCTCGGATTTCTCACCGACCTGGGTTTTGCGACGAAGCTGGCGTGCGAGCGCGTGAGGCAGGCGCACACGCTCGTGATCGAGGCGAATCACGATGAAAAGCTTTTGCAAAATGACACGCGCCGTCCGTGGGCGACCAAGCAGCGCATTATGTCGCGACACGGTCATCTCTCGAACGATGCGGCAGCGGGTGTCGTCGCCGGAATGCTCGGAGGAAATATCCGTCGCACTGTGCTCGGTCATTTGAGCCGCGATTGTAACTCTGCCGAACTGGCAGGCGGCGCGGTGCGTAAACGACTCGAAACAGAAGGCGTCGCAGCCGAGTCGGTGGAGGTATTCGTCGCTTCGCAGCGGGAGGTAAGTCCTCGCTTCGCGGTGTGATGCTGCTTCTTCGCGCAGCATGGACTGAATGGACAGCCGCGATCACGTTTCGTCATACGTCTTTCACTTTCCCTCTTCCCTTCGCGAATCGCTTTCGCTTTCCTCCTGCACCGATGCCAAACAAAAGCTCCAAGCCGAAATACAAACGCATCCTGCTAAAACTGAGCGGAGAGGCGCTTCGGGAGAAGTCGTTGCACGACACCATCTCGCCGGAAATCGTCCATCGCATGGCGGCGGAAATTCACGCCGTGCATCAGATGGGTGTGGAAATCGGAATCGTCATCGGCGGCGGAAACATCTGGCGCGGACTGAGCGCAAGCCATCGCGGCATGGAGCGCACGACTGCGGATTATATGGGGATGCTCGCAACCGTGATCAACGGCCTCGCCCTGCAAGCAGGCATCGAGGAACTCGGTATCGAGACACGCGTGCAGACGGCGATCCGCATGGACTCCGTGGCCGAGCCATTCATCCGCCGACGCGCCGTAAAGCATCTCGAAGAGGGGCGCATCGTCATTTTCGTCGCCGGCACGGGGAACCCATTCTTCTCCACCGACACCGCCGCCGCGCTGCGCGCGAACGAAATCGGAGCCGAGGTGCTAATGAAGGCGACAAAGGTGGACGGCATCTACACCGCCGACCCGATGAAGGATCCCAAGGCTAAAAAATACGACCGCATCACGCATGGCGATGCGCTCGCACAGCGATTAAATGTGATGGACTCCACCGCCTTCAGTCTTTGTCAGGACAACCGTCTGCCGATTATCGTTTTTGATTTCTTCACCCCGAAAAATCTCACCAAAGTCGTGCTCGGCAAAACCGTCGGCACGCTCGTAACACCCGAATAATTTATGCCAATCGATCCCGATGAAATCATGATGAACGCCGAGGAGGCTATGGAGAAGGCCGTGGGCTATATGACCCACGAGTTCTCCGCCATCCGCACCGGCAAAGCCTCACCTGCCCTCGTTGAAAACATAGACGTGGATGTCTATGGCGCGACGATGAAGCTCAAACAAATCGCCTCCATAAGCACTCCGGAGCCGCGTTTACTCGTCCTCACGCCGTTCGACGCCTCGACCGTGCAAGCCATCGAGAAAGCGATCAAGGAATCCAAAATCGGCATCAACCCCGCAGTGGACGGAAAGATCATCCGCCTGCCAATTCCCGCACTCAGCGAAGAGCGCCGCCGCGATTTGGTGAAGACCTGCAAAACCATCGCAGAGGAAACGCGCGTTCGTATCCGCTCTGCACGCCGCGACGGAATGGAAGGTTTAAAGAAAGCCCAGAAGGAAGGCGCAATCACCGAGGACGATCTCAAAAACTTCGAGAAGGACGTTCAAAAGCTCACCGACGACTACGGCAAGAAAGTGGATGACACCGTGGCGATCAAGGAAGCGGACATCATGAAAGTATGAAGACACACACTGGCATCATCACTTCACTCTGCGCGGCAGCATTTGCAGCGAGCCTGTTCGCCGCAAGTCCCGTCGTGCGTCCGGCCCCGGACTTCAGCTACTCGGGCATCGGCGGAAACAAATCGCTGCGCAACCTACGCGGACAGCCGGTCATTCTTATTTTGACGAAGACACCGAAGACGAAAGCATTCCGTAAACAACTCAAAGCCATCACACCGATTTACCAGGAGTTCGCCAGCCGAGGCACCGTGATCGCCGCAGCGTTTTCCGAGGGAGACGGTGAAGTGGAGAGCAACATGCCCGTCGTCGTCGTCAACAACGGAGCCGCCTCCGCGAGTCGGTATGGGCTGACCGGCGACTTCGCCATCGCCATCATCGGACCCGACGGCAACCTCGATTTATTCACGGACAAAGTGCTCCCCGCTTTCCGCATCCGCGAAGTCATTCAAAATAGTTACGAAGTTCAAAACTCCGCGCGAAAAGTCCTCCCCAGCGGCCCGCCCGGACAGTGAGTGAGAATCGCCGTCCTATCAGACACGCATGACCGGCTCCCGGATTCTCTCTGCGAGCGCATTCGCGACGCCGATGAAATCTGGCACCTCGGCGACGTTTGTTCGCCGAAGATCATCGTGACTTTAAAAACACTCGGCCCGCCGTTGCGTGTCGTGCGGGGTAATTGCGACGAAGAACGCGAGTGGCCGCTGACGCTCGACTTCACGCTCGCTGGACTGCGCGTCCACCTCGAACACATCCCCACACTCTGCCCGCCGGAGTGCGACTTTTTCCTCCACGGCCACACGCACGTCCCGCGTGATGAAACAATCGGCGGCGTCCGCTTCCTCAATCCCGGTTGCATCAGCAGACCGAAAAGCGCGCCGCCAAGTTTCGCGTGGCTCACCATCGAGCCCGCCGGGCTGATGTGGAAAGTGATGCCGCTTTAGCGAGCGCAGCTTTCATTCACCCAAGCGAGGTAGGCGGGGTGCGCATCCTTTACTGCGATCTGAACGATCTCCGGCACTTCGTAGGGGTGCAGTTCCTTGATGCGCGCCATCGCAGCGGTGGCGCTTGCTTCCCGTGTTTTGAGAATGGCCACGACCTCCTTCGCGCTCTCCACTTTTCCCTCCCAACGATAAATGCTCGTCGCACCGGGCAGCAGATTCGCACACGCTACGTGCCGTTCTTCCACGAGTGTGCTCGCTATGCGGCGCGCTGATTCCTCATCGGGAAATGTGCTGAGCAAAATGCACATCGGATCGCTCTTGCCGCTCATAAATTCGAGCTACCTCTTCGCTCCACAACCTGCCCCGAGGCCGGTGAGTTCTTCGATTTCTCCCATCGGTGCGGCGGTCACTGGCTTGCGGTCGGCGACCTTCTGACGCTCAATCCATCCGCCGCCGAGCACTTCATCTCCGCGATAGCAGACAGCCGCCTGACCGGGCGTCACAGCGCGCTGCGGCGTGTTGAGTTTAACGCGTGCCTCGCCTTTTTCGCCGGGGAAGATTGTCGCGGGAACTGCGGGCGCTGCGTAGCGGATTTTCACTGTCGCCTCAAATGGCGCTCTGTCGTCGCAATGCCACGTCGCATTTGAAATGGTGAATTCGTCACACACCAAATCCTCCGCCTCACCGACAATCACGCTGCTCGTCTCGGGATCAATATCCACCACATAGCGCGGCGTGGGCGAACCACCGGGCAGACCTTTGCGCTGGCCGATGGTGAAAAGCTCGATGCCCTCATGCGCGCCAAGATCCACGCCCCACTTGTCGCGCAATCTGCCGGGATGAAACTCCTTTTCGCCCATATGCGAACGTAGGAACGCCTTGTAGTCGTTGCCGGGGACGAAGCAAATTTCCTGACTGTCCTCCTTGTCCGCCGTCTTGAGTCCGAGCTGACGCGCGATGCTGCGAATCTCCGGCTTCTCCATCGCGCCGAGCGGCAAAATCACGCGCTGAAGCTGCGGCTGGCGCAGTGAGAAAAGAAAATACGACTGATCCTTTCGACCATCGCGGCCTTTGCGGAGCACCGTGCGCTCGGGCAGATGCTCGGCGATGGCGTAGTGACCCGTGGCGATGAAATCTGCACCGATGGACTTCGCCTTACCGAGCAGGTTGCCGAACTTCACCTTCTCATTGCACATCACGCACGGGTTCGGCGTGCGCCCGGCTTTGTATTCCTCGGTAAAATAATCAATCACCGTGCGCTCGAAATTCACCGACTCATCCACCACGTAATGCGGCACGCCAATCGCGTGAGCCACGCCGCGCGCATCGGCAATCGCCTGCGGGCCGCAGCATTTGTCCTCTGCGCGCGAGATGCAGTCCTGCGGCCAGACCTTCATCGTCACGCCGATGACCTCGTAGCCCTGCTGTTTGAGTAAATACGCCGCAACCGACGAATCCACACCGCCACTCATGCCCACGACGACACGCGCACCGGGGCGCGGCGGAGAGTGACGTGTGGCTTGTGGCGTGTTCATTTTGGTAAAGGCCGTGGACTTTCGGCAAATGCGGCGCGGGCACAACAGGAAATTCGGCGGCGATTCAATTTAACCGCAGATGAACGCGGATGAACGCAGATTCAAAGGCAGTGAAATCAATTTCCATCTGCGTTTATCCGCGTTCATCTGCGGTTCAAAACTTGAGGTCTCTGCTCATCGGAAATTCGCACCGCTCGACGCGCGGCTCATTTCCAGTAAACATCCACGCGTGCTCATTTCGGAAATTTTTCACTCCATCCAAGGCGAAGGCGAACTGGTCGGAATGCCGTCCACTTTCATCCGCACCTCCGGCTGCAATCTTCGCTGCGCTTGGTGCGACACGCCCTACGCATCGTGGAAACCCGAGGGGACCGAAATGAGCACCGCGCAGATCGTGGAGAAAGTGCGTGCGTTCGGCGCGAAGCACGTCGTTGTCACCGGCGGCGAGCCGATGGTCGCGCGTGGCATCCATGATTTGCTCGCCACGCTGCGCGCTGAAGGACGCCACATCACAATCGAAACCGCAGCCACCATCGCGCCCGGCGGAATTGCGTGCGACCTCGCATCCCTCAGCCCGAAGCTCGCCCACTCCACGCCCGAAGAACCCGCATGGCGCGAGCGCCACGAAGCCACACGCTGGAATCCCGCCGTGCTGCGCGAATGGATTGCTGCCTACGCATTTCAACTCAAAGTCGTCGTGCGCAATCACACCGATGTGGATGAACTCGACATGCTCCTCCGCGAAATCAGCGTCCCCATTCCCCCGGAAAAAATCCTCCTCATGCCCGAGGGCATCAATGCCGATACCATCGCCACGCGCAGCCTCGAACTCGCAGAGATTTGCAAAGAGCGCGGCTACCGCCTCGGCTGCCGCCTTCACGTCCAGCTTTGGGGCAACACACGCGGCACTTAGCCCAGCGACTCTGGGCCGAATGACTCGGGCAATAGCTCGCCCAAAGAACGACGCACTGGCTCTGCCGAATCGCTAAAACAGAGCACCTCCATCTCTGCGCCAAATTCTCGCAGCACCTGACGACACGCTCCGCAGGGCATCGCTACTCGATTTCCCTTCACAAAAATCGCGCACGCCACCAAACGGCGCTGCCCCGCTGCGACTGCCTGAAACACCGCGTTGCGCTCCGCACAAATCGTCAGCCCGTAGGAAGCATTCTCCACATTGCACCCCAAAAATATCTCCCCGGACTCCGCCAGCACCGCTGCGCCGACATGAAACTCGCTATAGGGCGCGTAGGCCTTCTCACTCGCCGATTGCGCGGCAAGTCGCAGTTTTTCCATGTCGGCATCACACAAAGACATCACCGCGCTTTCGCCCCATACAACAACACTGGCAAGCGCAAAACTTTCGAAATGAAGCTTCAGACGGTTTTGAAGCTCTCATTTCCGTCGAGCAGACGCTGACATTTTCAGAATGAGCTTGGCGTGAAGCATGGAGGCAAGCAATAGAACAGGCTGTGACTAAAGCACTGAATAGCAGTTTCATGGGGAAATTATTGTTACATCTCACAGCTTGTAGCGCGATATTCGCAATGAGCGCGTCTTCGTCTTTTGCGGCGCAACCGCTGAAACTCCGCGATTACCTCCAGTTGGTTTTGGAGAATAACCAAAATATTCAAGCGCAACTGCTCGCAGCGGAGGCAGCACGACACAAAGTCCTGGCGGAACGTGGCTCTCGGGAACCGGAGTCAAGTCGCTCACCATCGGCGGCGACGTCTCCGCAGGCACAGGCCCCGAAAGCGCAGTCATCCGTCCATTCGGCAGCATTTCACGCCTCACTATCAATGGCAGCATCACAGCGGCCACACCCGCCTCGGGCCAAAACTCCGCAGGCATCAGCGCGGGCGCACTTGCAAATGTCCTCATCAAAGGAAGCATCATCGGCGGTGACGGCAATGGCAGCGCCTACGTTTCAAGCAGCCACGACATCGGCACGCTCACCCTCAACGGCGGGGTTAACGGCGGTGATGGCGACGCCTCAGGAAGCATCCTCGCCCAGGGCGCGGTGAAAAACCTCACCATCTTCGGCAGCATCACCGGCGGTGCCGGCCAGCAAAGCGGCGTCCTCCGCAATGGCCTCGATCCCCTCCAAATCGGAACGCTCACTTCGCTCACGATTAAAGGCAAAGTTGAAGGCGGCAGCGGCAACAACTCAGGCAGCATCCTATCCGGTGGCGACATTAAGACAGCCAAACTCGCCACCTCACTCTCCATCGCAACCGACGCACTCAAGGGCGGCGGCGGCACATACAGCGGGACCCTCACCGCGCACGGCAATATCACCACACTCAACCTCAACGGCGGAATCACCGGCGGTGAAGGCGACTACAGCGGCGGCATCTTCACTCAGGAGCGCACCGACTCCACGCGTGGCGAAATTCCCGGCGACATCACAACTCTCAATATCGCCGGCAACTTCAACGGCGGCTTAGGAAAATTCTCCGCCAGCATCCATACCGATGGCGGCATCAAGACACTCACCCTCACGTCCGTGCGTGGAGGCACCGGCAACAACAGCGCCAGCATCCAGACTGGCAGCGGCCTCTTTAGCAACGGCAACATCAGCGCCCTCCGCATCCTCGGCGCACTCGCCATCGCTGAAAGCGCGCCCGGGACAAACACCACCACCCTCACAATCGGAGGCAGCCTGAGCGCGCTCACCATCGGCGGAGGCATCAACGGCGCAACCATTCACACCGGCGACGAACTCGGTAAACTTACAGTCACCGGCGATATCCTGGCCGCCACCTTCACCGCACGGGGAAAAGCCAAACCTACACCCACCTCAGATGTCGCCATCGGCAGCATCATCGTCAGCGGCAGCGTCACCGACACCCGATTCCTCGCCGGCTACAGCACATCCGCCAACGCCATCAACCCCGACGCCCAAATAGGCAACGTCTCAGTCGGCGGTAACTGGACCGCCTCCGACCTAGTAGCCGGCGTCATCGCCGGAGGTAATATCGGCTTTGGCGGCGAACTCGACACCAAAGCACCCGGCACTGACAACCCTGCCATCTACTCCCGCATCGCAAGCATCCTGATCTCCGGCAGCGCGACTGGATCCATAGGCCAAAGTCACTCATTCACCGCGCAGCTAATCTCAAAAGCCAAAATCAACGGCATCACACTCTCCCTCGACAACACGCCCAACTCTCAACTTTTCGAAATCAGCCCCGTGCCCACCCCTCTCTTCCTCCGCGAAATCGGACTGTAAATATGCGCAAACAGTCTGGTGATTTGCGCAGTTTGCGTCTCAGAAATCAAAGCGAAGTCGTGCCCTCATGCCTCACTGCTGTGGTGTAACGACACGGTAAAAGCGCGTGGAGACGCCGACTGCGGATGTATCGGGTGTATCCACAGTCCGCGCAGAGCCCGCAGGGATATCGGCAAGTTTCTGCCATACCTCGCCGCCTAACCCGGCCTTCCACTGGATGGTGTAGGTTTTGTTTGCGGCAGCGTTGACGCGAACAAGCATGTTGCCACTCTGATCACGGATCGGAGTAGCCTTCAGGACGCTCGATGCACTTTGAGGATCGGTGCCTGCGAGGAATTCCTGGCGCGCATTCATACCATCGCCGTCAGTGTCGCTGGTGGCGTCTGCGGCGCTGTTGGGGTTCAGCCCGTTGGCGGTTTCCCACCAGTCCTGAATACCGTCGCCGTCGGTGTCGGTGAAGGTGACGGTGAGTTGGGCGTTGTTGCTGATGGCGAAGCCGTAGGTGTTGGAGACGAAGACGCTGTATTGGGCGGCGTCGCCCGGTGTGACGTAGGGGATGGTGTAGGTTTGTGAGGTGGCGCCGGAGATGAACTGGCCGTTTTTACGCCACT
>CANJNZ010000096.1 GCA_947476045.1 Chthoniobacteraceae bacterium | reverse complement strand
CTGCCCATGCGCAACCGAATCCTAGCCGCCCCCACAGTATCAGGGACCGCCCAAACCGTGCAAATGTAGTGCAGAAAAACCGAGCCCGCCGCCTCGGAACCCGCATGAATGCGAGATCAGCCTCCGCGAACTGCGGAACTTGGGCTAAGCTTGAAAGCACCCGCCCGCCTTTTAGTAAAACCTCCCGTTGACATCCCTTGCCAGTCGAGCTACCAAGCGCACCCTTTTTTTAACTGCAGCCGCTTTTTATTTATGCCAACCACTCAAATTATCCTTACCGAGAAAGTCTATAACCTCGGAGCCGAAGCCGACGTCGTGAAAGTCAAAGCCGGCTACGCACGCAATTTTCTCATCCCGCAGGGCAAGGCTCTGGAAGTCACACCGACGACCCTTCGCCGCCTCAACATCCTCAAGGCAAAACGCGCCGAGCGCGAAGCCAAGGAGATGAACGACGCACAGGAAGTCGCCCGCAAGATCAGCAAGATCAAACTCGAAATCGAACTCGAAACTGGCGAGACCGGCAAAGCGTTCGGCTCCGTCACCGCAGCCGACATCGCGCAGAAACTTCAAGCAGCCCTCGGCGGCGGCATCGAAATCGATCGCCACAAGATCGAACTCGAACGCCCAATCAAAGACAGCGGCAAGCACGAAGTCGTCATCAAGCTTCACCACGACGTGAACGCCACGGTCGAAGTGAACATCACCGCCAAAGGCGCTGCTCCCGCAGCGAAAGCGGACGGCGAAGCCGAAGGCGAAAAAACTCCCGGTAGCTACAAGGCGAAAGCCAAGGCCAAGCACAAGACCGTGAAAACCGACAGCGCGGAGGCAAAGGAGTAACGCGCCATGGCCGAGGATTCCAAGAATCCAAGGCGAGACAGGAAGCCGGGAGAACAAACCGGCGCTGATCTAAAATCGAAGATCAGTTATCTACCGGATATTCACCGGTTGCTCCCACAGTCGCCCGAGGCTGAACAGGGTGTATTGAGCAGCTTTCTGCTCTCGTCTCGCGAAGTCGGATCGATGTGCGCGGAGAAGCAGATCAAGTCCGGGCACTTCCATATCCCCGCCCATGGCGAGGTGTATGGCGTTTTGCTGGAGCTTTGGGACAAAGGCACGCCCATAGACTTCATCACGATCACCCAGCATCTCCGCGACCGGAACAAACTCGACAGCGTCGGCGGCGCAGCATTCGTCTCCTCCCTTTTCACCTTCCTCCCCACAGCGGCAAACGCCGATTACTACCTCGGCATCCTCCAGGAAAAACACGTGCTCCGCGAAATCATCCGCGTCTGCACCGAATACGCCGCCCGCAGCTACGACGAGCAGGACGAAGTGCCCATGCTGCTCGATAAGGTGGAGCAAGAAATCTTCGAAATCGCCAAAGACCGCTTCAAGGACAAGACGTCCTCGATGAAAGACATGGTCATGAGGGCCATCAGCGACATCCAGCTACTCTACGAGCGTCGCGGAAAAATCACCGGCCTTGAAACCGGCTTCAAGGCATTCGATCAGATGACCGACGGTCTGCACGGTGCCGAGATGATCGTCATCGCCGCCCGCCCCTCCATGGGAAAAACCGCCCTGGCTATGAACATCGCCGAGCATATCGCGCTCGTCGTCGGCCAACCCGTCGCATTCTTCTCGCTCGAAATGAGTTCGCAGCAACTCGTCCAGCGCGTCCTTTGCTCCATCGCGCGGGTGAATCTCGGCAACATCCGCAACGGCTTCCTCAGCGAGCGCGACTTCCCCGCCATCACCGCCGCCGCCGCCAAGCTCCATAACGCAAAAATCTTCATAGACGACAGCAGCGGCCTCTCCATCCTCGAACTGCGCGCCAAGGCCCGCCGCATGAAAGCCGAGCACAACATCGCGGCCATCTTCATTGACTACCTCCAGCTCCTCCGCAGCACCAGCAAGCGCGGCCAGGACAACCGCCAGCTCGAAATTTCCGAAATCAGCAACGGCCTCAAAGCCCTTTCCAAGGAACTCAACATCCCCGTCGTCGTCCTCGCACAGCTCAACCGTAACCCCGAATCCCGAACCGGCGAAAGCAAAGGCCGCCCGCGCCTCAGCGACCTTCGCGAATCCGGCAGCATCGAGCAGGACGCCGACCTCGTCGCCCTCCTCGTCCGCGAAGAATACTACGCCGAGAGCGACGACGACAAAGAAGCCGCCAAAGGCAAAGCCACGCTCATCATCGCCAAACAGCGCAACGGCCCCGTCGGCGACGTCCCCCTCACCTTCCTAAAAGAATTCACCCGCTTCGAAGACCGCGCCGACGAACCCGAGCCGGAGCGCTAAGAGCCGATTCAAGAAAGCAGAATTCTTTCTCGCAGCCCGGAAAGGCTCAACTAAGGCCTGACGTAGTGCCGCACTTCAAAGTCGGCGGTTTTTCGGACGACTTGGTAGTCAGTAGAGAACAGATGCTCGAAGGGCGGAAAGACGGCGTCTCCTTCGACTTCGCGATTTACGACGGTGAGATAGAGGTCGGTGCAGCGCGGGAGGAGTCGCTCGTAAATTTGCGCGCCGCCGATGACGAAGACTTCGCGTGAAGGCTGGCAGCGTTCGAGCGCGGCGAGGAAGCGATTGATTCCACGGACGAGCCAGATTTCGCGAGCAGCGATGCGTTCGAAACCGAGCTGGAATGCCTGCCGCCGCAGCCGCATTCCCCAACTGCCGACGACGGGTTTGTCGCCGCACTTGGCGAGAAATGCGGCGTCGTGCGAAAGCAGACGCGGGCCGCGCGTGAAGACGACGTTTGTGCGGTTTGGCAGCGGCTTTGGCAGGCTGGAAAACGTTTTGCGTCCCATGAGCACGATGCCGCCGGTAGTGAGTTCCTTGAACCACTTAAAGTCCTCGGGCAGATGCCATGGGATCTCGCCGTCGCGCCCGATGACGCGGTTCAGTGACATGGCGGCGACGGCGATCATTGAAGGACGGATGGCGAATGACGCATGACGAACGACGAACGGCGTATGGCGCCGTCCGAAATCTTAAATCTTAAATCTAAAACCATAAATCCCAACTACACCGCCACCGGCGCTTTGATGGCGGGGTGCGGGTCGTAACCTTCTAGCGTGAAGTCTTCGTATTTGAATGCGAAGAGGTCGGTGACGGCGTGGTTCAATTTCATGTGCGGGAGGTCGCGGGGCTCGCGGGAGAGCTGGAGTTTCGCCTGCTCGACGTGGTTGGAGTAAAGGTGGAGGTCGCCGAAGGTGTGGATGAATTCTTTCGCGCGGAGGCCGGTGACTTGCGCGACCATGAGTGTGAGGAGGGCGTAGCTGGCGATGTTGAAGGGGACGCCGAGGAAGATGTCGGCACTGCGCTGGTAAAGCTGGCAGCTCAGCTCGCCTTCGCTGACGTAGAACTGGAAGAGCGAATGGCAGGGCGGGAGCGCCATGCCGCCGATTTCGGCGGGGTTCCACGCGCTGACGATGAGGCGACGGCTGTCGGGGTTGTTTTTGATCTGCGAGAGGAGCGCGGCGATTTGATCCACGCTCTTGCCGTCGGCCCCGCGCCAGTCGCGCCATTGGGCACCATAGACACGGCCGAGGTTGCCTTCGGAGTCGGCCCATTCGTCCCAGATGGTGACGCCGTTTTCGCGGAGGTAGGCGACGTTGGTCTCGCCGCGCAGGAACCAGAGCAGTTCGTGGATGATGCTGCGGGTGTGGACTTTTTTCGTGGTGAGAAGCGGGAAGCCTTTCGTGAGATCGAAACGCGCCTGTGCGCCGAAGACGCTGTAGGTGCCGGTGCCGGTGCGGTCGCTTTTGTAGCTTCCGGTTTCCATGACGTGGCGGAGAAGATCGAGGTAGGCGCGCATTGCGGGAAACAGTAAGCAGAGGGCGGCGGCGGCTCGCAAGCGCGCTCGTGTTTTCGAGGCCCGGAAATTGAAACTACAGAGAGCACAGAGGACACGGAGGGAAAATGATCTGAGACGTAATCCTGTAAATCCTACGAATCCCGATAATCCTGTCTAAAATTGTGAGACAGGATTTACAGGATGGATCGGATTCACGGGATTTTCAGCGCCACCAGCACCGATCGGGTCACATCCTGTATCTTCAAGATCAACCTCTCCGTGTCCTCTGTGCTCTCTGTAGTTAAAATTTGCGCCTTCCTGCCAAGAAATTTTCCTCCCAGCCCTTGCGAATCTAATCTTGGTTGCTCTATTGCCGTCATCTAAGCAGCGACTCTTCATTTTCATGCCGAACCGACTTTTACCCCGCATCCTAGCTGCCTCTGTCAGCTTACTTGCTTTGAATGTGCGGGCTGCCGCTCCCACTTTCCCTGCGCACCCGGACGCGACCGACACGCCAACGACTTTCCCCTGTGGCAAAACGCTCGTAGTGCCCATCGCTGCGGATGATGCCGATGGTGATGCGCTGACTTACTCGGTGGTGTCGTCGTCGCCCCATGTTTTTGCACGGGTGAAAACGGGGAATCCTCACGTGAAAATGCACGTGCACACCGACAACGACGGGAGCGGCAACCCCTACGACGGGGACATGGAATTTCAGCTCTACCGCCACGCGACGCCCGACACAGCGGCGTTCCTCGCGGGCTACGCGCAATCCGGCTACTACGATAATGTAATTTTTCACCGCATCATCCCCGGTTTCGTGATCCAGGGCGGCGACCCGGCGGGCACGGGCACGGGCGTCGCACCGGGAAACGTGAACCTCAATTTGAATTACCAGCTCCCGCACGAGTTTCGCCCGGAGCTGATTTTCTCAGGGCGCGGACAGCTCGCGATGGCGAATTCAGGCGGCGGCTACAGCCAGTCTTTTCCTGCAAACGGAAACACTCGCTACCGCACGGGGAGCTTCACGGCAACGAACGGGACGCAGTTTTTCATCACGCTCGATCCACTGCGGGAATTCGGGCCGAGCAAGGTGAATCTTGATTTCAAGCACACGGTCTTCGGCCAGCTCATCCGGGGTTTCGACGTGATGACCAAGGTCGCTGCCGTGCCGACGACCAGCGAAAAACCAAACGTGCCTGTGAAAATGACGCAGCTCAGCGTGGCACCGAGCAAAACGGATGCAGTGTTGCTGCTCAGCGCGACCACGACAGGGACGAGCACGGTGACGGTGAAAGTGAAAGACCCCGCAGGCAACGAGGCGACACGGACCATCAACGTGACCGTGGTGGACGACACGATCAACGACCCGCCGATTCTCGAAGCACTCACACCCACGGTGATGCCCGCCGGGGGAGTGCCCTCGTTTGCACTGCGATCGTCGGATTTGGAAAGCGACGCCATCAGCACACGCTTCCCCGTTGCTGAAACCAACGCCTTCGGACAGACGACGAATACGATCTACGCCGGCGTAAGCGCACAAAATTTGCAACTGACCGCCCGGCCTGCGGCTGGCGCATGGGATGTTTCTTTCAGCGTGACGCAATACAACGACCCGCTGCTCAACATCTCGCCATCCAGTGTTTCGCGCTTCCAACTCCTCGAAGTGGGCGTGGGCGACAAGGCGATCATCATGACCCCGAAAACGCTCGAAGCCACCGAGGGCGTGACGACCGGCACTCAGACACTCGCAACATTTCGACACGGCGGCGCGGCGGTTGTTCCTGCGGATTTCATCGCGGTGGTGAATTGGGGCGACGGCAGCAACCGGCAGTCCTCCAGCGGTGAAAACGCACCCATCACCATCGTGCGATCAGCCACGCAATCGGGCGCATTTGAAGTGCGCGGCGCACACACTTACGCACGCGCCGGGGTGTATCCACTGCAAGTGATCGTGGACGGCCCGAGCGGCGCGACCAAGACGGCGCGCGGCAGCACAGTCGTCCACCCCTCTGGCGCGACTCTCACGGCTGTGGGAGAAAACATCGCCGTTACCGGGATTCTGCTCAGCGGCAGACCGCTCGCATATTTCAAAGACACGACGCCCGGCGCGAAGGTCGCGGATTTTTCGGTCACCGTGGACTGGGGCGACGGGCAGCGCAGCGCAGGCATTGTGCGGCAGGTCGGCATCGGGCGTTTCGGAGTCTTCGGCACGCACCGCTATCTCGATGCGACGACCTATGCAGCCGCCGTCCACATTCACCGGAATTCGCCCGGAGCAGATGCCATCGCGTGGACAACCGTGAAGATGAGCGGCTTCACCGGGCCAGCCAATTTCCCTCCTTTTGTGAAGGCAAACATCACCAGCCTTTGGACAGAGCCACCGGCGAAAAGCTACCGGACCATTTCAGCGACGAGGACGGACACGGACATCGCAGGCACGCTATTCATCCTCAACGGCGGTAAAAAACCCACGGACAAGTGGAAGCTGAAATTCTGGCTTTCTACCGATTCGATTCTCGATGCAAGCGGAGCAAACGCGGACACGCTCTTGAAATTCGGCCCGCTCACCAAGCTCATCACCGAACTGCCGCTGAACCCGCTCCCCGCAGGAGGCGGAGGAAATTTACCGATCAAAAACGCTGGCGGCAGCGACTTCACCGTGCGGATGCCGGCGGGCGAAACGGGCGCCGGAAAATACCTCATCACCCAGCTCGTCTATAACGACCCGATCACCGACCACATGTCTGTGCCTAAGACCATCGTCTTTGGACCGCTGCCCGGCATTTTGGTCTCGGCCACCTCGCTCCGCGTCAAAGAGGGAACGACGAACAACCCGCTCCAGACGGCCGCTTTCAGCGTGAAGCTCGATACGCCGCCAACAGAGACGGTGACCATCCCCATCGAAATCCAAAACACCAGCCAGCAACCGGACGTCACGCGCGCGACACTGAGTGCAGCGCAGATCGTCTTCAACGCCGGCGATGCGACGGCGAAAACCGTCACCGTCACCTCGGTGGACGATACCACAAAAAACGGAACGGGCTCATTCGTCATCGTGCTCAAACCCGCGACGAGCACAGACACGCGCTTCAACGGAATGAATGCCGGCGACATCGCACTTCGCGTGGAGGACAACGACTGACATGAAGCGCCCGCTGCTCACCCGCATCCTCGACAAACTCAAGCACCGCAAACCCGCGACGCCCGAGGCGAAGGCCCCCGTCAAGCGGCCTAAAAAACGCACCGACTCCTCGTTCGAGCCGCTCGAAGGACGCATCGCTCCCGCCGTGCTCCTAAATCCCATGACCGTGCTCTACACGGACACCGACGGCGATTTGGTCACGGTGAAATTTTCGAAGGCCATCTTCACGACGACCGGCGCGATATTGAACGGGCAACTCGACAGCGTGCTGAAATTCAACACGGGCAATGCGCGCACTGCAGGCGACGGCGGAAACACAACTGCGGCACAGGAGCTACAGACCATCGACCTCAGCACACTCGCGGCCATCGGCCAGCCGAACGTCGCGAGCGGCACGGGCATATCGGTGACGGCGGTGAAACAAAACAACCTCGGCGATGATCACGTGAACATCGGCTACATCAAAGCAGCAACGAGCGGAATTTTCGGCATCCCGCTCGGCGCAGTGGTGGTGGATGGCGATCTGGGGCAGATCGACGCAGGCGATCCGGCGAAAGTCACCGGTCTCGCATCGCTCACCGTGCTCACTTTCGGGACGAAAGGCACCACGACACAGGCGGCAGCCGGCAGCCTGGAAAGCAATATCACCGGGGCCATCGGCGCGTTCAATGTCCAGGGCGATTTTACGGACGCAGTGCTCAAAGTCATAGGCGGTTCCAGCAAGACACTCGGAAAAATCGGCGCACTCTCCATCGGCGGAACGCTGGGTGTCAGTGCGGGCAGCGTCGCCAGCGATACGGCTTTCATCTCCACCTCGGATGCCATCGGGTCGGTGAAAGTGGGCGCGATTTACGGTGGAGCCGGAAACAACACGGCCCAGATCAAAGCGGCTGGAAAAATCGGGAACGTGATCGTTTCCAGCGACATCCGCGGCGGTGCCGGCAAGGACTCCGGTGAAATCAGCGGCACAGCCGGCATCGGCAATATCACCTTGGGGATCAACCTCTGGGCGGGCACCGGCGAAAACTCGGGACGCATCACCACCAACGGCGGCATCGGCGCAATCAAACTTGCGAACGTTCACGGAGATACTGCGTTTGGAGGAGGCGATGCCGGGAAAAATGCAGCGACCATTTTCGCCGCCGGCAACATCGCCAGCCTGACGACAAACGAAGCCATCCTGGGCGGAAAAGGCGAAGGCTCGGGCTCCGTGCAGGCAAACGGGACGATTTCAAAATTGCTGGTCAATAATTCAATCACAGGCGGTCTCGGCAAGAACAGCGGGCGCGTTTTTGCAGGCAATCTCGGTGCCGTCACAATCGGGCAAACCATCACCGGCGGCGCAGGCAATGACTCCGGAACGCTGGCGACGGCTTTGAACATCGGCAGTGTGGCAGTGAAGAATTCACTCGGCGGCACGGGCGCGATCATCGCTGGAACAGGTGTTGGCAGCGGAGGGATCAGCGCAGGCGGCAACATCACAACGGTGACACTCACCGGCGCACTCGACGGAACGACTGCGCTCGCCAAAGACAACGCGGGCAGCATTCGCGCTGGCGGAAATATTTCGGTCCTCACGGTGAATGGCGCTCTCAAGGGCGGTATCGCAGAATTGAACGGGGCGATTTCAGCCGATGGAAACATCGGCACACTGAAAATCACCGGCGGATTGAATGGCGCGGCGGGCACTTCATCCGGCAGCGTGATTGCAGGTGGAAGAATCGTCGCCGCCACGATCACTGGCAACTTCGCAGGCGGAATTGGAGTGAACAGCGGTTCGGTTTTTTCGGGCAACGACATCACGAAAGCAGGCGACCTCGGAAAAATCACCGTTTCCGGCGCACTCGCCGGCGGCGATGGCGACAGTTCTGGCGCGATTCGCTCAGGCGGTCGCATAGGCGCGCTCACCATCGGCACGCCACTCACAGCAGGTGCGCCGGTGACCGACAAACTCAGCGGCGGCATCGGGTCAAACAGCGGGTCGGTCGTCGCGCTTGGGGGCATCGGCTCTGCAACTTTCCTAGGCGGAGTGCAGGGTGGAACCGGCACCAACTCCGGCAGCATCATCGCGCAAGGCCCGGTCGGCACGCTCAAGATTTCCGGCGGCCTCAACGGCGCGGGTGGACCTGGCAGCGGCTCCATTCAAGTGCGCGATATTCTGAACGATACGAGGATCACACCGGGCGATCTTGGCACCGTGACCATCGGCGGCGCTGTCGCTGGCAATACTGGCGACGGTTCGGGGCAAATCATGGCAGAGGGGTCGCTGAAATCGCTAACCATCGGCAGCCTCACCGGCCAGAACGGCATCGGCAGCGGGAGTATTTTGATCGGGCTTGGCCTCGCTGCGCTCACGGATGACTTCACAAAAATCGGCGGCGCGGGCGCCATCACCATCAATGGACAACTCACAGGCGGCACCGGCAGCGGAAGCGGCGAGATCGAAGTCGGCGGACGGATTGCTTCGCTGAAAATCACGGCTGGTGCGAATAACACGCTCATCAAGTCCGGCCGCGACATCGGATCGCTGGCCATTGCCGGCGGGCTGAATACCTCACTCATCACGGCTCTCGGGCAGGCTAGGCCAAATGCCACCAAGGACCTCGCCATCGGAAAAATAAGCATCATAGGCAACGTCAACAACAGCCGCATCCTCGCCGGCTACGACCGGTTTGAAAACGCATCCAACGGCGGCGCACAAATCGGAATGGTGAATGTGACCGGCGACTGGCTCGCGAGCAGCATCGCTGCCGGGGTGCTGGATACGAACGGCGACGGATTCGGCAACAGCGACGACGCAGCCATCGCGCCCAGCACGATCATTTCGAAAATCGCAGGCATCGTGATCACCGGCAATGTCACAGGGACATCCGGAACAGGCGACCATTTCGGCTTTGTCGCGCGACAAATCGACAGCGTGAAAATCGGCGGCATCCAGCAGGCGCTCACGACGGGTAAAGATGTGATTCCGCTCGCCGGAAACCCTGTGACGAATGACAACTCAATCTATGAGGTTGCTTGATTTTTTGAACGCAACCGCTCCTTTTCAACACTCACAACCCATGACCCGCTACTTCATCGAGCCCCTCGAATCACGAATCGCACCCGCAACCATCGTGAATCCCATCTTCGACATCACCGCCGGAGTCGGTCAGACAGGAGCCGCGATTGACCTCGGCAAGGTGGTGGATGCGAGCAAGAGCTTCCGAACCGTCGTCGAGCTGGTGACAAATTTCACACTGCCGGGGCAGTCATCGCCGGGAATAATCAGCATCGAGCTATTCAATGACAAGGCACCGGTGACGGTGAATAATTTCCTGCGCTATCTGGAGAACACGGACAAACGCGCGGACTTCGACGGGACGTTTTTTCACCGGCTTGTGCAGGGCTTCGTGCTACAGGGCACGGGCTTCAACGCTGATAATCGCGACCAACACATCGCGACTTTTGCGCCCGTGCATAATGAGTTCGATCCGGCGGACACGGAGCGCTCGAATATCCTCCAGACTGTGGCGATGGCCAAGGTGGCCTCCGAACAGGGCGGCGGGCCAAACAGCGCGACCAGTGAGTTTTTCATCAATCTCAGCGACAACTCGAGCAACCTCGACGCCCAGAACGGCGGCTTCACGGTGTTTGGGCGTGTGACGGATGATTCGATGCCGGTGGTGAATGCGATTTCTGCTTTGCAAACCTCAGGAGGCGCTCCGGTTCAAAGCTTCTCGGGCGGCAACCCCACACCCGCACAACTCATTCAAATCGTGGACGCTCGTGTAGCAGCCAATGTGGCGGGCGATGTGGGCACCAGCACGTTTGAGGTGGTGAGCATCAAGGACTCGCTGACGGACGCGAACACCAATCTCGTCACGGCAACCATCAACCCGACGACACACGCGCTCGAGTTGAAATACACGACCGGAATGACCGGCGTTGCGAAGGTAAAAGTGAAAGTCAGCAAAACGGGCGAGATGGATGAATTCGACGAGTTCCTCGTAACGGTGAAGCCAAATCTCCTCGCGGATGTGCAAAGCGACGGGCTGCACAGTTCGTTTGTTCCCGGCGACAAGGGGACGGCGAACATTCAAATCCTCAACAACAGCGGCGGACTCGCGAAGGGGAAGGTAAATGTGAAGCTCTACCTCTCGGAATCGGCGCTTACCAACGCGGGCGACGGCAAGGGATTTGAACTCGATACAGAGGGCGCGGATGCGGACTTGCTGCTGGCGACGCTGAACGATATTTCCATCAACGTGGCTCCCGGCAAGAACACCTCAATCCCCGTGAAATTCACCGTGCCCGCCGATGGCCTCACGAGCGGTAAGCAGTATCGTCTGCTGGCCAAAGTGGAGACCGCAAACGGCAGCACGATTCAGGAGCTATATACCGACGACAACGTGGGCAACTTTACGAAGGAAAGTGTTTCCCTCAGCAGTCCGGATGTCCTGCGGACCTTTTCATTGGACTTTGGGTCGGTGGGCGGACGGAGCAAAGTGCCGCTTACGGTTCAGGATGCCGATGGGCAGAATGTGACTTTTACCATCATCGGCCCGGGCACCGGCTCCGTGGTGAAAAATACCGATGGCACCGTGGATGTCACCGTCACCGGCACCAGTGCCAAATCCACCCTGAGCGTGAAGACTGCCAAGGGCGAGGTGGCCGATCTCGACGATCTTTTCATCAACGAAACCATCGGTTCCGTAAAACTCGGAAACGTCAATTTGCACGGCCACTTCACTGCGAGCGAAGGCGCGAAAAGCATCACGCTCGGCGACCTCGACAGCACTTATACCGCGCAGCCCACGATCAATTTGGACAAGACGCTCTCCATCGGCGTATTTCCCGTGGCAACCCAGAAACTCTCGCTCACCCTGGGGAACGTCCGGGACTACACGCTCCAATCGAGCATGACCGTCTCGAAAATTTCCGCGAAGGAATGGCTGAATGATGCGCTCACCACTGCGGCGAACAGCATCACCGCCGCCGGCATCGGTGTGCTGAAAATCACCGGTAACCTCGAAGCCAGCGTTACCGTGGCCAGGTTCGACAGACTCAATCTTTTCAGCGTCGGCGGCGCGCTCAAGGACGCCACGGTGAAAACCAACGGCAACATCGGCGTCATGCAGCTTGGCGACATTTCCGGCAGCACCGTCCTCGCCGGTCTCGTGGCAAAGCCCACTGCCATCGGCGACTTTATCGCTGCAACAACGATCACCAACTTCACCGTCAAAGGGACCATGTCCGACTCGACCGTCGCAGCGGCGAAATTCAACGTGATTTCCGTCGCCGCAGTGGATGCAAACGCTGGCAGCGGCCCCGATGGCTTTTACGCCGATGCCATCAAGAGCTACATCCGCAAAGGCGCGGTGAAACGCACGAATCTCGATGCGCCAGTCACCTTCGACATCGTGGCTCCAAATTACGAGGTGCGTGTCTTCTAAAAAAGGTGAATCCCCTGAGCCTTTCGACTCAGGGGATCCAGTAGCCCAGGTAAATCTGCGATTACTTGTTCGCTCCGACGGGCGAGTTCTTGTGGCTCGCCACGGCTGCGATATTCGTCTGTGAATTGGAGTGACGGTAGCAGGTGCCTTTTCCGTAGCTGTAAAGAGGGATGTAGCTTCCTTCAGAAAGTGAATCAACCGCCACCGGGTTGAGCTTCAGGGTGCAGTCCAGCACCCACCAGCGGCCTTCATTCTGCCACATCACCCATGCGTGGCTGATACGGGCACTGCGGCTGGTCTTGCCGATCACGAGCGGGCTGAGGGGTCATTAGAGCATATTAAATGAAACTATAGCCGCAAGAGGTAAACCATCCGAGGGCATCCTTGGCGGTGACCTTGGCCAGTGCGGCGGCGATGGATGGGATGAGGTCGTCCCATGTGCGGGGTTCTGCGGCGCGGAGCAGGGCCTTGAGTTTG
>CANJNZ010000095.1 GCA_947476045.1 Chthoniobacteraceae bacterium | reverse complement strand
TGCGCCATCCATCCGGCTCCCTCGCATAGCGTTCATCAATTCGTGCAGCCGCATCCGGCCTGCCCAGTTTAAGTGTGTTTCCTCCCATCCCTCCCTTTTATCTCTTTTCCAATACTTTGTCAGCTTGTTTGTGGAATGTGGTATTAGTTCGTATTTTACGGTGTCGGGGGCGTGGGCGGGTCTGCGGGGCCGTGGCCGGCGTCTATGATGTTGCGGGATTGCTTCCAGGCGCTGATGAAGCGGCGTCCGGCTTCGGTGCCGTCGAACTGGATGACGAGGTCGTCGAGGTCGCGGATCTCCTCCATCAAACCGGCGATGCGGGTGGTGAGGTCGCGCAGGTGCATGGAGCGGTCCACGATGGCGCTGCGGGGGCTGTTGAGCAGGGTTTCGTAGGTGGTGATGCCCGTTCTTGCACTTGATTTCCAAGCCTCGCTTTCCCCGCCGAGTCGTTCAAATAGCGAAGGGCTGGCGGTTATTCGACATGCATGAGCGGGGCGCATAGTTCGTGGTGATTGAATCCGCTCTAACTATCCCAAAAATGCAGTGCAAGAACTTATTTTCCTTACATCATGAATTACTGCAAATGGCACGAAGAACACGGAGTCCCGCGCTTTCTGAAACTTGCCGCGCCTACTCGCTGAAGAGGAATTGGAAGTCTTCGATGGTGAGGGTGCGGGCGAAGGCTTCTTCGCCGAGGATGTCGGCTGCGAGGTTGCTTTTTTGTTTCTGCAAGGAGCGGATTTTTTCCTCGATGGTGTCCTTCACGAGCAGGCGGTAGGCGATGACTTTGTTCACCTGTCCGATGCGGTGGGTGCGATCGATGGCCTGGTTTTCCACGGCGGGGTTCCACCACGGATCGTAGAGGACGACGTAGCTGGCGGCGGTGAGGTTGAGGCCGAAGCCGCCGGCGCGCAGGGAAATCAAAAACACTGCGGAGCCTTCGCTGGATTGGAAGTCGGCGACGAGCGGGCCGCGCTCTTCCGTCTCGCCGGTGAGCATGAAGTGCTTCCACTCGCGTGCGACGAGTTCGGCACGGATGAGCTGGAGCATTTCGACGAACTGCGAGAAGACGAGAACCTTGTGTCCTTCGGCGATGAGCGGCTCCAGAACGTCAATCAACGCGGAGAGTTTTGCGCTTTCGGGTATGGCGTTTTCATCCACCGTCGGTTTCGGCTCCTTGGCGGCTTTTCGTTTCGACGCGCCGATGAGTGCGGGGTGGCAGCAGATTTGGCGGAGGCGCAGGAGCGAGGCGAGGATGTTGAAGCGCGATTGATCGAGCTGGGCCTTTGACTGGATGCCGAGGAGGGCGGCGCGGGCGCGTTTGAGTTCGGCGCGATAGAGCGTGGCCTGGGCGCCATCGAGTTCGCACAGCAAGTCTTCCTCGATGCGGTCGGGCAAATCCTTGGCGACTTCGCCTTTCGTGCGGCGCAATACGAATGGCCGGACGCGCGCGGAGAGGCGGCGGCGTGCGAGCGGGTCGTTGCGCTGGTCGAAGGTTTTTCCAAAAGCAGCGCGATTACCCAGCACGCCGGGCATGGCGAATTGCATGATGCTCCACAAATCGAGCAGCCGATTTTCAATCGGCGTGCCGCTGAGCGCGAGGCGGTGCGTTGTCTTTAAAGACCACGCTGCACGCGCGGTCGCGCTGTCGGGGTTTTTGATCGCCTGCGCTTCGTCGAGGATAACGCCGCTCCACGGAACTGCGGTCAGCTCCGCTTCGAGAATGCGAAGTTGTGCGTAGTTCGCGACGACCAAATCGGCCCCTTTGCGGGCATTCGCGAGATCATCAGCCTCCGAGCCGCGCGGCAGAACGACGACGCGCAATTCCGGCGCGAAACGCGTGGACTCGGAGCGCCAGTTGTCCACGACGCTTTTCGGGCAGACGACGAGGAAAGGGTGCGCGTCTTTTCCGCGAGCAGCATTCGCTTCGCTCCGCACCCAAAGCATCCACGAGAGCGTTTGCAGTGTTTTGCCGAGACCCATGTCGTCGGCGAGGATGCCGCCGAAACGATTCGCACTGAGGTAGGCGAGAAAGTGGTAGCCTTCGATTTGATACGGACGCAGCTCGGCAAGAATTCCTGCTGGCAGCGCGGGTGTGACGCGCGTGCGGATTTCCTCGGCCCTGCGCTCGATGGCGCGGGCGTGTTCTTCGCCGAGCAATTTTTTTGCAGCAGCTTTGCCTGCGAGTTGGAGCGCGTGAAGTCGCTGCGGCTGCGCGGAAAAATCGCGCGCACTGAGTCCGAGGTCGGCGAGTTGGGCCTCGTCTTCCGGGCTGAGTTCGAACGCGAGACGCTTCCAGCCTTTTGCGCCAAGGCGCACGAAACCACCGCGCGCATCGAGCAGCGCTTTGATTTCAGCTTTGGTGAGCGTGGTGTCGGCCACGTCGAGCGCGATCTTGATGTCGAACCAATCAATGTCTCCGCCCTCGACTTCGAGCTTCACGGTCGCCTTCACGGGCGCGCTGCGAAGGCTGGCGAGCATCGGGTCGAGCTGCACAGTGGCTTCCGGCGGAAGAGCAGCGAGCCACTCGGAGAACTGCTGGGGAAATTGTTTACCGGCGGGTTTGTGCCAGAGGTTTTCGCCGTAAGGCTGCCATTTGAGTTTCAGTGCGGCGATCAGATCCGGCACTGAGGCGAGGTCGTTGCGATTGGCGCGCAGAATCTGGCCCGGCGCTTTCGTTGCGCTGCTGTCGCCGATGGGCTGCCATCCATCGCGCGTGTAGTGTTCATCGCGGGAGACGGAGTCACTTTCCGCAAAGACACGGACATGGAGATTTTCGCCATCATTCCAGCCGTTCTTTACGAGTTCGCAGTGAAAAACAGGACGCAGCTTGATGCTGCGGACGCGGCTCGCGACTCGCGGCGGCGCGGGCACTCCGATGCGCTCCAGCAACGCAACGCCGGGTGCCGTTTCGAGGGCTTCGGCGGGAATTTCGATTTGCTCGGAAGGCTCCAATCCGCCGAGTGGTGGGCCGTGAAAAATCGTGTCGCTGGTGATGTAGAGCGAAGGCGATCCATCGAGCACGATGAGCGCGGGCGGCGGCATGGAGCCGTCGGGACGAACGAGCGCAATGCGATAATCCGCGCGCGTGCTGTCGTCATTTTCCACACGCCACGCCAGCGTCTCCTCGCTGCGCACGATGGGTTTTCCCTCGGTGCCGACCACGTGGGTGAGCGTCTCGTCGCGACGCAGCAATGTGTTGAGGATGCGGATGCCGTCGGGCGAAGTGTTGGGGCAGACGGGTTCGCTGCCGTAGCCGGTGTTGAATGCGAGCCAGACGGGCAGTGAACCGCTATCGAACGGAGCACGCCCGGCGAAGCCTTCGTTCACAAACTGCCGGTAGGATGCCTCGGGCACGGGCTTGAATTCGCCGATGCCTTCCTTACGCCATTCGAGATGCGCGCTTTCGGGGGTGAGTCGCACGCGTAGTTCGTTTTTCTTTTCCGCCGCCGCTGCCGTCTGACGCGAAGTCTTGTCGAGCCAGTCCTGCCAGCGCTCGATCCGCTGCGCGCGCTCCCAAGGGCCGATGAGCGCATCCACTTCCGTCCAGTCGGTGAGCGGGCGCATGAAAACTGGAAGCGGTAAATTTTCACGACGCATCCACGCGGCGAGGTAGAGCCACATTTCCCACGGCGCTGCGGGATCGCCGGGCCACACGGTGACGTTCTGCCACGCGTCTTCACCAGCGCGCGGGCGTGCGGCGGCGAGTTGCGTGAGCAGATAGCGCGGCACGGTGGCCAGTCGCCGATGGTGCTGGTAAAGCACATCCATTTGCTCCGCAAAATCGCGCTCTGCATGAACAAGTTTTCGCACGAGCCGTTCGCTGAGTTCTTTTGTGAAAGGTGCCCGCTCGTTCTGTATGTTCGCCACGAATTGCCTGGCGCGCGCCTTTGTATCCACGGGTTCATCGTTGGGCTGGCCCAGCACCGCAAACATCAGCGCCGCACCATGCTTGCAACTCCGCCGCACAGGGCAGTTGCACTCGCTCTCCCACTCGTAGCCAGCATAGCGCACCTTCGTATTATACATCCCAGTGTCTCCGCTGATCCGCGCGCGCCAGCCGATGCCGCGCTGATACGGCTCCAGATCGAATATGCGACCCGCGCGGAAAAAGTTCTGTCCGCGTTCGCGCGTCTGCTCATCAAGGGTGGCGATCCATCGTTTTGCGGAATCGAGTTGGGCAGTGTTAAGCGGCATTTGGGGCGTGGAGGGTGGACGGTATCGCCTCATGCCGCAAGTGCGATGGAGGTTTATTCGCTCGGGGGCAATTACCCGTCACTAGCGGGCTTCGAGATAAGCAGACCATTCAGCGGGCAGCGGCGCGCTTTCCACATCCGCAGCGATACGACCTTCGAAAGCGGGGTCAAACTTGGTCGTGGTGCCATAAACCATGATCGTGTCACGGGAACCTTCGGCACGCAGCGCGTGCGCTGTGCCGGCAGGGATTACAAGGCCCACGTTGTTCGGGCCGCGCTGGTCATCTCCCTCAATAATGAATCGCATCACGCGACGCGGCAATCCGGCGCGCTCATCCACAAGAATCATCTCGACGTTTCCCTGCACGAAGAACATCGCATCCCACTGCTCATGCTCATAAGGCCGGAGCGAATAATTTTTCGGCTCCGTGACAAACAACCGCTCGAACCACGCCTCCGCAGTCGTCCCTGAGGGGATGTGCGGCGGGTGGATATGAAAACCTTTTGCCGTGCCGGCAAACATCCGCGCTGTAGCCCATTGACGCGGCCACATCCCGATTTCACCCAAGCGTCCATCTTCCATCCGGGCGAATTCACCGAAGAAACCACGATGCCGCTGCGGAAAAATCCGGCGATGAAAAAGCTCCACCCCGGGAATCCACACAGCATCCAGTTCACCGCGCTTTGCGATGAGTTCACCAGCCTCGACGCCGCTCGTGGAGAGACGTTGCGCTGGCGATTGCTGCGAATAATCGCGCTGGGCGAGTTGCGCTTTTGCGGAAGGTTTAAGGCCGTGCCAAAGGTCAGACATGTTGCAGAGACTAAATGGAAAAATGTCGCTCGTCGAGCGTGCTACCCGTGGGTTGCATACCAGCGAACCGTCTCCGCGAGACCGTCGTCCACACTCACAGTCGGAGCGAAACCGAGGTCGTGCTGGATTTTTGAAATGTCCGCCGATGAGTGAACGATGTCGCCCGCGCGCACCGGACCATGGCGAGGCGGATGCGGTTTCGTCTTTGGATTCGACTCCGCGATCTTGGCGGCGATCATCGAGTGCAGGTCGTTGAGATTCGTGCTGCCGCCGAGCGCGACATTATAAACAGCGCCCGAAGCGGCGGGATTTTCGGTGGTCGCAGCGAGAAGATTTGCCTGCACGACATTCGCGACATGGCAGAAATCGCGCGTCTGCTTCCCATCGCCATGCACCGAACATTCGCCACCGCCAACGAGAGCAGATATCCATGCGGGGATCACCGCCGCATAGCCACCGCGCGGATTTTGACGCGGACCGAAAACATTGAAGTAACGCAAGCCCACGGTGCGCAGTCCAAACTGCTTCGCAAAAACAGAGGCGTAGAGTTCATCCATCAGTTTGCTCGCGCCGTAGGGCGAGAGCGGCTGGCCGATGCGATCCTCGCGTTGCGGCATCGTGGCCTCATCGCCATACACCGCGCTGCTGCTCGCATATACAAAGCGGCTCACGCCTGCATCGCGCGCGGCAAGGAGCATGTTGAGCGTCCCTGTCACGTTTGTTTCGTGGCAAAAAAGCGGGTCCTCCACGCTCTTCGGCACGGAAACAAAACCCGCCTCGTGCAGAATCGCCTCCACACCGGTGCATGCGGCACGGCACGTCACCAGATCATTCACATCGCCGAGCAGGAGCGAAAATTTCTGCCACGCCTCGCGGCCTACTTGATCGAGACAATCGTCGAGATTCCGCTGCGAGCCGGTGGTGAAATTATCCAGCCCAATCACTTTCTGCCCGAGTGCGAGCAGCGTCTGCACAAGATGCGAGCCGATGAAACCCGAGCAGCCGGTCACCAGCCATTTGCGGGGCTGTGTGCGAAGCGAAGAGATGGTTTTGTCGTATGCGGTCATCTAGGTGCGTCACGGGGAGCCGTGGCGAAGTTGGGTAATTAGAAAGGCGTGGTGCGACAAGCGCGAACGCTGTTCTCAACAAGAAATGTTGTCGCCCGCCCTGCTCATCGCTGCGGTGCGAAGCGTGCGTTCGTAGGCATCCGTGATTGCAGTGAGATCGAAGGCGCGCGCCTTTTCACGACTCGCCCGCTGCATGGCCACGAGCTTCTGCTCTGATGACAAAAGACTGTTCAATCGTTGCGCAAACACTGCGCTATCACCGAGCGGAAATGTGTAGCCGTTCACTCCGTTTTCCAAAACGTCACGCACACCGGGGATGTCGCTCGTGACGATGGCGAGGCCGTATTTCAATGCTTCGATAGCGGCGACAGGGAGACCTTCGCTGAGCGATGGCATGAGAAGAATATCGCTGGCAGAAAGCGCTTGCTGGACCGCGGAAGCCGCGAGCCAGCCGGCGAGCGTGACGTTTGCGGCTAGGCCGTGCGTCTGGATGCTTTCGCGAACGGCGGAGAGCAGCGGACCATCGCCGACGATCGTGAGATGCCAGTCGCGACGCGGGAGTTGCGCGAGCGCTTCGATGAGAAAGACGGGATTTTTCTGCACACTCAGACGCCCGACGAAAAGCAAATGGCGCGGTGCCTGCGACAGCGCGCGCGGTGGTGGGGCATCACTGAAATCAATCCCGTTCAAGATGCGCTCGACCGGTCGCTCGTAGGCCCGTTCCGCAAGTTCCTTCACAAACGTGCTGACTGCGGTGCAGGCTGCGGCGGATGCCCAGACGCGCCGCGCGATGGGAGCGACGAGCGTAAAAAGTTTGGATGTTTGCTCGGGCACACCGCCGGGAACGTCTCCAAGATGGGCCGTGAGAACGTAGGGCGTCCGCGTGAATTTGTGCGCCGCCCACGCGAGGAGTCCGGTGGGCATCGCGAAATGCGCGTGGATGACATCCGGCTTCCAAGTGCGGATGTGTCGCAGAGTTGGGAAAAAGCTGGTCGCGCAATAAAGACCCATCTCGTGAACGCGGCACGTGTCGGCCTTTGCTCGACCGCTCGCCTTGCGGAAAACACAAACACCTTCGTCATCCTCCTCCTCGCTGCTCCAGCCGAGTGCAGCAGTCTGCACACGGACTTCATGGCCACGCTGAACGAGCGCGCGGGCAATCGTCTGAGCGACACGTCCGCCGCCGCCGCCGAGGGGCGGGTATTCGTAGCAAAGCGTGAGGACTCTCATTGCGGATTGCTGATCGAGGATTGCTGAGTTGCCCACTCCGCGAGCACCCATTCACTCCACAGGAAAAGACGCTCGTCGCATTTTCCTGCACGGTGAGCTGTGAGTTTTTTTGAAATGAAATCCCGACTGAGTGCAGCGGGTGTTTTTCCGAGATCGAAATCGAAGCGTCCTTCGCGGAGCCAGCGTCCGATGGGCATGCCGAAACCTTTTTTTGGACGGTCAATGATCGTGTCAGGGATCACGCCGCGCAGTGCTCGCTTGAGGATCCATTTTGTCTCGCCGTTGCGGAGCTTGAGCTGATGAGGGATGCGGCGGGCAAGGTCCACGACTTCGATGTCGAGAAACGGGCTGCGCGCCTCCAGCGAGCAGAGCATCGAGGCGCGATCCACTTTCGCGAGGATGCCGTCCTGCAGGTAAAGTTGCGTCCACCATTGCAACGAGCGGTCCACGATGTCCGGCTGTTTGCACGCGTCCCACGCGGCGATGCTCTCGCTGAAAATTTCCTCCGGGTCGCATGGCGAGCCGGTCAACTCCGCGATGTCGCCGGGTTCGAGCGCGCTCATCCATGCAGCGTTCCAGAGTGCGGGCGGATTGCCTACTCCACGGAGGAAGCGTTTTACTTTGAAATCAAAACTCATGTTCGCGTGCGAGACGGGCAGCAAGCCGGCGAGCACCTTCACCGCCGCGTGCAGCGGTCGCGGAATAAAGCGCGTGTATCGCTCTGCTGCGCGCAGTGCCTTGAACGGATCGTAGCCCGCAAACAGTTCGTCGCCGCCATCGCCGCCGAGCGCGACAGTGACGTGCTGGCGCGTGAATCGGCTGAGCAAATACGTGGGCAGCAGCGAGCCGTCGCCGAGCGGTTCATCGAGACGCGCGATGAGGCCGGGCAAAAGTTCGCGCGATTTTTCGAGGTCGAGCGTTTCGTGGCGGTGCGAAGTGCCGAGCGTGTCGGCGACGAGTTTCGCGTGGCTGGTTTCGTCGAATGATGGATCGGTGAAGCCGATGCTGAAGGTGTTCAGCTTTCCTGCTGCGACATGGCGCGCAGCGAAGGCGGCGACTGCACTGGAATCAATTCCGCCGCTGAGAAAGACGCCGAGCGGAACCTCTGACATGAGTCGGCGTTGCGTGGCGCGTTCGAGCGCGGTGCGGAGGCGTTCGCACCATTCGTCGGCGGTCGGCGCGGAGTCGGGTTCGATTTCAAAAGACCACCATCGCGTGACGTGCGGCGGCGCGGCGGAATCGAGATCGAAGACGAACGAGTGGCCGCCGGGCAATTTCCACACGCGCTCGTAGATGCTGCGGGGCGCAGGCACGTAGCAATAGGCGAAATATTTTTTCAGCGAGAGCGCGTCGAGCGAACGCGGGCAGTTGGGGTGCTCCGCGAGCGCGGGCAGTTCGCTGGCCCACGCAAACGTGCCGCGCTCGTGAAACCAATAGAGCGGCTTTTTCCCAAAGCGATCGCGCGAGCCGAAGAGCCGCCGCCGCGCGCGGTCGTGGATGACGAACGCCCACATCCCGTTCAGCCGCCCGACGAATGCATCGCCCCATTCGCTGTAGGCGTGGAGCAATACTTCCGTGTCGCTGTGGTCGGTCTGGAATTCGTGTCCGAGGGCGCGGAGTTCGGCACGGAGTTCGGCGTGGTTGTAGATTTCGCCGTTGAAAGTGACGCCCACATCGCCGTGCGCGCCGCACTTCGCACATGCGCTCCACATCGGCTGCGCGCCGCCGCCGATATCCACGATGCTGAGACGACGATGACCGAGATGAACACCATCATTTTCCCCGCGCCAAAGCCCCTCCGCATCCGGCCCGCGATGGGTGATGCGGTCGGTCATGCGGCGCAGCACATCGAGGTCGCCGCGCCCGACGAAACCGGCTATGCCGCACATAAATCAGTGCTCTGAAAAATGCGCGAATATCGAGACAGTTTGCTCACGCTTGCAGATGACGTGGTATCCGCAATGCCTTTCATCGCCGCCCGAAGCCTTCACGCTCGGAAAGATCGGCTGGGCCATCCAGCATCCCCGCAAGACGCATGAATGGCTTTTCGGCGTAAAGTTTGGCGCGCTCCAATTCGCGCGTGGCGATTTCCTCCGCTGCCACACCGTCCTTCTTCGCGGCCCTGGCCAGCCAATTCGCAACGGGTTTCGGCAGTTTGATAGTGATGATGCTCTGGCTCATGCGAGCAAGCTATGCCGTGCGAGCTTTGCTAGCAAGCCGACGTGTGTTCATTTTCCCTCCACGTTGCGCGTGGCCCGCACGATGTAAACGCGCTTTCCCTGGCTCTCGTAAAAGGTGCGCATGATCATCTCGGCGAGCAGTCCCATGAGGAAGCACATGATGCCGATCATGCCGGTCACCACGCAGAGCATGAGCAGCGGGTTTTGGATAAAGGATTCGCCACCGATGAATTTCCTCCACATCGCATAGACGCCGGAGAAGCCGCTGAATGCGAGCGACAGCATCCCGCACGCTCCGAAAAGATACATCGGTTTCTGCTGATAGCGGTCGAGAAATTTGACGGTGATGAGATCGGCGAGGACTTTCAGCACGCGCTCCAGCCCGTATTTGCTCTCCCCGGCGGTGCGTTTGTAATGCGTCACGACGACCTCGGCGATCTTCGCTCCGTGCCATTTGGCGTAGATGGGCAGAAAGCGGTGCATCTCGCCGTAGAGCCGCACGCCCTCCACGACCTCGCGGCGATACGCCTTCAGCGAGCAGCCAAAGTCGTGCAGCCGCACGCCGCTCACCCACGAGATGAGGCGGTTTGCCATGATGCTCGGCGCGTTTCTTTTGATCGCGTTGTCCTGCCTGTCCTTGCGCCAGCCGCTCACCACGTCGAATCCCTCCTCCAGCTTCGCAAGCAGCAGCGGGATGTCGCCGGGATCATTTTGCAGGTCGCCGTCCATCGGGATGATGATGTCCCCCTTCGCAAAATCGAACCCCGCCATCATCGCCGCCGTCTGCCCGAAGTTGCGGCGGAAATGCACCACCTTCACGCGCTCGTCCTTCGCCGCGATCCCGTCGAGCAATTCATCCGAGCCGTCCGTGCTCCCGTCGTTCACGAGGATCAATTCCCACGGGCGCCCGATTTTTTCCATCGCGCCGCGCACCTTTTCATAAAGCGGCCCTATGTTGGCGGCTTCGTTGCAAATCGGAATGGCGATGGAGAGCATGGACGCGGTGGTTTTCCAAAAATCGGACGGAGGTGTAAATGACGGATGTCGAATGTCGAATATCGAATCACGACGGCGTCCCGCATTCATCCGGCGTTCAGCATTGCCTTTTCGCCTGCATTGCGGAAATCTTGCGCCCGCATGCCCGACGACGGCTTCACAGAAAACGATCCCCGCTGGTTCTGCCTGCGCTCGCAGCCCGGCCGGCAAAACGTCGCCGCAGCGCACCTGCGCTCCTTCGGCGTCGAGGTCTTCAATCCCCAGCTCCGCGTCCGCAAAGCCACCCCGCGCGGCGTCCTCTGGAAAAGCGCACCGCTTTTCCCCAACTATCTCTTCGCGCAATTCGACTTCGCCACACTCCACCGCCGCGTCCGATACGCCTTTGGCGTCAGCGACTATGTCCGCTTCGGCGGGCGCCACGCCGAAGTCTCCCCCGCTGAATTGGACCCCATCCGCAACAACTGGGGCGCTGCTGAGATTCTCTCCGTGGACACCGCCATCCGCCCCGGCGACCGCGTCCGGCTCAGCGGCGCGCTCTTCCACGGCGTCGAAGCCGAAGTCCTCTGCCTGCTCCCCGCCCGCCAGCGGGTAAAAATCCTCCTCGATCTCCTTGGCGGACCACAGCCGGTCGAAGTCGCACAGACCGACATCGTCCGCATCCTCCCCCACCCCCTCGCCGCCATGTAGCGCCACTTTACACCCCCCGCCCGCGAAGCGTCCGAAACTCCCAGGGAAAATGGACAACCCGCAGGCCGCAGAAAAAACCGAAATCCAGCCATGGAAGGTCTCGCCAAAAAGCACATGCGAACGACCGGGGGCGGCAGCCTGTCAAAATTTCCCCCCTCGCTCCCGCGCCGCATCCATCGAACCGATTCCATGGAAATACAATTTAATCCCGCGAAAAACGCGAAAGAGCGCGAAAGTGCATTTTTAATCAGCGTCGTCCTGTTTTGAATTTGGAAGCCACGAAGCCATGAAGGCAAAGTTGTCGCACCTGCAAGGATTGGCCGATTCAGATCTTTCCCGGTTACCTGGCTTACAAATTAGGACACCGCCCATTTTTTACCCGCTTGTTCCTCTGTCTTCCTCCCGTTTTTTCGCGCTGTTTCGCGTCTTTCGCGAAATCCCTTCGATTGATTCAGCGGTTCCCTACTTCTCAATCCAGCGGGCTGCGCACACCGAGACCGGGGACTTTCATCACATGAGTGTAGATCATCGTCGTCGCCACGTCCCTGTGCCCCAGCAGCTCCTGCACGGTGCGGATGTCCGTCCCGTTTTCCAGCAGGTGCGTGGCAAAGCTGTGCCGGAGGACGTGTGGAGTCACCACCTTCGGGATGCCGGCCCTTTGCGCGGCGAGTTTCACAGCACGCTGCAAAGAATCCTCAAACACATGATGCCGCCGCGTGAGCCCGGAGCGCGGATCGAGCGAGACCGCAGGCGATGGAAAAAGCCAGAACCACGGCCACGATTTATCCGCATCGGGGAACTTGCGCGCGTGCGCATCCGGCAGGTGCACGCCGGGTTGCCCTTCGGCCCGGTCCGTCTCCCATTGTTTCTTCGCCTTCGCCAGTTGCAGTTGCAGCGCACCTTTCACCGCCACGGGCAGCATCGTCACACGACCATGCCCGCCTTTCGTATCCTGCAGGGTGATCACCCCGCGCGACACATCCACATCCTTCACCCGCAGCCGCACACACTCCATGAGCCGCAGCCCCGCGCCGTAGAGCAGTTGCGCCATCAAGAGCGCCGTGCCGTCGAGATTTTTCAGCAGGGCGTGAATCTCCTCCACTCCCAGCACCACGGGCACCTTGCGGGCGCGCTTCGCACGGGCAAACTGGCTGAAATCCCCCAGCTCGATGCCCAGCACACTTTTGTAGAGAAAGGACAACGCATTCAGCGCCTGCGCCTGCGTGCTCGCCGAGACGTTGCGCCCCACGGCCAGATGCTCCAGAAACTCCCTCACCTCCCCCGCCCCCATCTCACGAGGATGCCGCTTGCCGTGATGCAGGATGAACTGGCGCGTCCACATCCAATACGCCTTTTCCGTCTCCATGCTAAAACCGCGCACGCGAACTGCAGTGCGAAATTCATCTTCAAAACGGCGGACGGGCGGCATAGCAATAGAAGTCGGTTTTTCCGACATATGCCGATAAACTAAAACATATGCCAACACTATTTTTTGATTGCCAAAGTGTAAAAGTCAGGTTTTTCTTCATGCCCATGCCGACATTTTTCCAGCCCTGCCAACCTCCCTGCGGCTCAATACTATGTTAGGCGCTTCTGCACGCGTCCCGTGAAACGAAAGCCTTTAGTCACGATTCTCTTGCTTGTCGCAGTTATCTTCTGCGGCGTAGTTTCGTGGCGATTCACTCGCGGCAACGCCGGATGGCAGATTCGGCAGGCATTTCCGGGAGCACAGCCATACTTCGATCCCGTTGGCAGTCCAGACCCGACGCTTTCGCAGTTCATCCGCATCGTTCTGCCCAATCACTTCAACGAGGACGAGTCGCTCGGCTTTAACCTATACGACTGCTCTGAGCCGCTCGACCTTCATCAGCGTTTTTCCCGCTTGTCTCATTTGCATCTGCACCTGTTCAGCGTTCACCTCACACGATGTCGCATTACCAACCTTTGCACGACCTCGGAACGCGGATTTCCGAGCGTCATCGTTTTCGATGATTGCGATTTCAGCCAGCTCCCGGCAGACCAACGCTCACAACTCCAGCCGTATGACCCAACGAATCCGGCAGCATCAAAGCAATTTTACATCGGCGGCGTATGAACCAAGCGCCTAACCCCTATGAAAGGTGTCAAGGTGGAGCGTAGGAAAAGTTAAAATTGGATTGTTGTTTTTGAGTGTTACATACGGGGATGCGGTGGGACTTTGGGGCTTTTGCGAACGTTTCCGCTTCCAAGGAATGTGTTGAATGCCTTCAAC
>CANJNZ010000094.1 GCA_947476045.1 Chthoniobacteraceae bacterium | reverse complement strand
TCCCACCAACGCGCCGCGTTCCGCAATGGGGTCTTCTTCACTACAACGCCCAAACCCGCAGACCAACAGAGACGCCGCCCACGCACGGACGAAGCCCGTCAGAGAAAAGTTTTTTCCCGCGGACTGCGAACTGCGGAACTTGGGTTAGGAAGGCAGGAAATCAGGAAAAATTTTGCGCGCGTCTCGTTCTGCCTCTGCCTCTTCATTTCATACCATCTGCCGGAATTCAAAAGACCATGGATATGGCGAACGGTGTGCATTGGGTAGCGCCTGCGCCCTCGCAGGCTGCGTCCCCGGTGCCCTAGCCGGGGCGGCGTTTGCGGGCGCACCATTTGGCGGTCAGCGGTCAGTCTTTCGGGCGTGGGTTCGCAAACTCGCACGGTTCATTGTCGGCGAGGGCGCCGACAACAACACGCGGGGGCGCGCGTGCTACCCCGCACATACTGCTCGCGTTGGTCGGGTTTATTTCGGGAGACGATATCATGCAAAACGCCTCAGTTCTTCACGACTACATCTTCCTGCCCTCCCGCCTTCCAAATTCCTCCCAATCCTTCGCGCCCTTCGTGTCTTCGTGGTTCAAAAGATGCGCGGCAGTCCGGGCAAAGGGCTTGGCGACCACGGGGCGCGTGGACTACACGGTGCGCTCCATGTTTTCACCCAACGCCAACGACAACGCCGCATGACGTGGGATTACCTCATCGTCGGCGCGGGATTCTCCGGCGCGGTGCTCGCGGAAAGGCTCGCCAGCCAGCGCGGCTCGACATGTCTGGTCATTGACCGCCGCGACCACATCGGCGGCAACGCCTACGACAAACGCGATGCAGCGGGCGTGATCATTCATCCCTACGGCCCGCATTATTTTCGCACGAACAGCGACCGCGTCATCGAGTATCTGAGCCAGTTCACCGCGTGGCATCCGGTCGAATACAAAGTGCTCTCGTGGACGCACGGCCAGCACTGGCAGTTCCCGATCAACTTGAACACGTTCGAGCAACTGCTCGGGCGCGCAAGCACGAGCGAGGAAATGGAGCGCACGCTCGCCGAGTGGCGCGTGCCCATCGCATCGCCGCGCAACAGCGAGGAGGTCATCGTCTCGCAAGTTGGCTGGCGGCTCTACGAGATGTTTTTCAAAAACTACACGCGCAAGCAGTGGCGGCGCGACCCGAGCGATCTGGACCCGAGCGTCTGCGGACGCATCCCCGTGCGCACGAATCGCGACGACCGTTTTTGCGAAGAGAAATTTCAGGCACTCCCGCGCGACGGCTACGCGGCGATGTTTGCGAAAATCCTGACGCATCCAAAAATCGAAGTGCGTCTGCGCGCCGACTTCCGCGAAGTCCGCCAGCAAGTGCGCTACAAGCGTCTCATTTACACCGGCCCCGTGGATGAATATTTCGACCGCTGCGAAGGCGCGCTGCCGTGGCGCTCGCTGCGTTTTGAAACCGAGACGCTCAACGTGGAATACTCGCAGCCCGCGATGCAGGTGAATTTTCCCAACGACCACGACTACACCCGCGTCGTGGAAATGAAGCACGCCACCGGACAAAAACTCCCCGTGACCACCATCGTGCGCGAATTCCCGCAAGACTACGCCCCCGGCCTCGAACCCTACTACCCCATCCCCGCCCCCGACGCCCGCGCCCTCTACGCCAAATACGCCGCCCGCGCCGCCGCCGAACGCGATGTCACATTCGTAGGACGCCTCGCAACCTACCGCTACTACAACATGGACCAGTGCGTCGCCGCCGCCCTCGCGGAGTTTGAAAAACTCGCACCGCTCTCCGCTTAATACAACCTATGGACCAGCAACCTCTCTTTCCAAACCAGTCCGGACTTCTGTGGTCATAACCAATCTAAAACTGCTTTTTCCATATCCATCGCAGGCTTGAGCTTTTTGAACTGAGACCAATTTGAACGTATGCTGCCTTTAGGTGTCCACCCTTGAGTTTTCCACTCTGCTCACTAAGAGTTGCCAACATAGATTTGATCCGTTTCCTTCCGCATCCACTTGAACCCTGCACTTCCAACTAAGGAATGAAATTACCCCTCGAAAGACTGAGCGAACGCGTTATTCCCTTCATGGCCATCGTGGCGCGGATGGGGTTGGCTTTGTATGGGCGAACCTTTCTGCTCACATTCTCTCTCTTCACCCGCGCATGAATCTTCAAAAAATCCCAGAATATCTCATCCGCTGGATCGTTACGCTCTTGGGGATATTCCTTGCAATTTACCTCGCTCGTAGTGTTGCCAGCGGGCGGGAGGGCTTTGTTTTGGGAATATTTATTCTGTTTACCGGAATCGCGGCCGTGCTTGCCATGAGGGAAAAAATATGGGTATTAATTCCTCTCAGCTGGAGCTTGACCGGCCAATTGCCAGTTCTCGGTTTTCCCTTCGCAGCGCGTGACTTGGTTATTCTATTCGTATTTACAGCTTTTCTTCTGCTGAAGGCTTTCAAAATTGTCCGCACAAAACCGCAAACCGGAAAGCTTGATATAGTCACTTATCTAATTATCATTTATTTGGTGATTTCGTTTGTCCGAAATCCCGTTGGCTTAGAAGTCATAGAGACTGAGCGAGTTGGCGGACGTCCTTATTTTATTTGCGTAATTGGCTTTGCAGCCTATTGGACACTGAGCAAGTGCACGCTGCCTTTTTACAGCGCAAATCGAATGACGAATGGCATTTTTTCCGGAAGTATGCTTGAAGGAATGCTGGCTCTAATCGTCACTTGGTTCCCATTTTTAGCTTTCATCAGTTTAGTCTATGTAGGTGCGTTTTTAAGCGAGGTCAACAAGCTCGATGTTTTTGACGCATCATCTACTGGGACTGGGCGCATTTCTTATCTCATTACCATCGGCGCACCATTGCTCCTCTACTTATTTGCGCGCTATCCTTTCGCCTCCCTTCTTAACCCGGCGCGTCCCTGGCGTCTTCTACTAGTCGTAGTGGGGTTTATTTGCATTTTTCTTTCAGGTTTCCGCAACGCGCTTTTTGGGGCTTTCCTTTATTTATTCCTCTCTGGGTATTTCCATCGCGGTTGGGCGGAGGTCGTTCGTTTAGGCTTTTTCTCCTGCTTCTTGTTGATGGTGCTGGCCATCGGAAATGGTTCGATTTTTACACTACCCCTTTCAGCCCAACGGACACTTTCTTGGCTGCCCGGCCAATGGGATCCCACCGCGGTCCACGAAGCGAAAGAATCCACTCGATGGAGAACAGATATGTGGAAAGAAATGCTTACGACGGATCGCTACATAGAAAATAAGGTTCTAGGAGACGGCTTTGGTTTTACGCGCCGCCAGTTATACCTGATGGAATATTTTGCCCGCTCTGGTGACACAGCTTCAGGACAGGAAAACTTTATGATCAGCGGAACTGTGCATAGCGGACCAGTAAGTTCCATTCGCTATGGCGGCTATGTGGGGCTTTTTATTGTGCTGACCGCTCTGGCACTTCAGGCAAGGGAGGCTTGGCTTTTGATTCGTCGCGCCTTACCGACACCATTTCGCACCCTGACTCTTTTAGTCTGCATGCCAATCGTAATCGAACCTGTCTTTTTTACGTTAATTTTTGGCGCCTACGAAAATATTATTCCAGAAACTTTTTTTCGCATTGGTATGCTGCGTATGCTCGCAAACAGCCTTGCCGCCTATGAACGCGAACCTGTTCCGACCATGGCACAAGTATCGCCTGAAAGACGCAGACTCGTCCCAACTACAAGCTTGGCTTGTTCGCTCACGCCGCCAGTATTCTCGAATAGCGCATGCGAATGACCTCCCCCCAGCGGATTGAAGTTGTTCTCTGTGCTTTGGAATCGCTGGTGTGCGCTCGAAAAACCTGAAGAGAAAAAAATCAAAATTGGCTTTTAGTTGTAATTCAAGAGCAGTTAATTTTTCAGCGAATGACTAATAAAATCCGCGCTCTAGCCCGTCGTTTCCTGCATCCTATTATTCGCAAACCACTGGGCGTGCTTTGCGGTCAGTTCATGGACAAAATCATTCGCCCTTTTTTGGGGCTCATATTTGACCTATCGGGAGGCCGTTTTCGTGCGGGTGGATGTGAGTTTATAATTCCTAAAAACATTACACGCCTCAGTTTTCGCGCATGTTTTTTGACTAAGGAATACGAGGTGGACGAGCGTCGGTTGATTCCGAAATATCTTCGCCCGACGGACACCGTTCTGGAATTTGGCGCATGTCTGGGGGTGATCTCGTGCATCACCAACAAAATGCTACGCGAACCTCAACGCCATGTTGTGGTGGAGGCAAATCCGTTTTGCCTCCCAGCCATTCATCGTAATCGCCAGTTGAACCGGTGCGGTTTTTTGATCGAAAGCTGTGCGGTCAGCATCCAGAAAGAAGTCACTTTTTCCCTCCATCCACAATACATCACTGGCGGTTCGCTCCAAAACCGGGCGGGTATTCCGGTGCGCATGCCAGGACGGTCCACGCTGGAATTGTGCGAACGTTACGGACCGTTCTCCGTGCTCATAATGGATATTGAAGGCGGCGAATTAGAGGTGCTGGAAACTTCCGGCGACGCGCTGAAAAATTTTCGCTTGGTCATTGTCGAGTTACACGAGTGGACATTGGGCGAAAAAGGTGTGGAACAATGCCGTGAGATTTTTCGACAACTTGGTTTTCAAATGATAGAGAGATCCTTCATCACCGAGGTTTGGGTGAATTCAAAGGCAGCGGCTTAGGTCGTTTTGGCGTCAACGATTTAATCAGCTTTTGCGGGAACACACCGATTAATGAACGTCCAACTATGCTTGAGAGTCAAAATAGCCGCGACAAGAAACGGGTATGATTTTTAAAAGACTCGCCAATTCCACCGTGGTGTGGTCGTGGGTTTTGAACGTTCTGCGCGCGGGGTCGGGCGTGATTCTTCTGCCGCTGTTATTTCGTGAGCTGAGCAAGTCGGATTTGGGTATGAACGGAGTTTTGTTCAGCCTAGCGGGTCTGGCGCTTATCGTGGACTTTGGTTTTGGTCCGACGATTGACCGTTTCATCAGCTACGCGATGAGCGGGGCAAAAACACTCGAGGCACATGGCGTGCCCCAGCGCACCGAATCCCAGAAACCCAATTACGAATTGCTCTGGGAACTGCTCGAGGCGACGCGCCAACTTTACCGATATTTGACCGTCATCCTTTTTTTCGCCTTGGGAATTGGCGGAACCATCATCGTCGAGAATCTCATCCGCACGGAACACGCCCTGCACCCGGAATTTTCTTTGCTGATGCCCCGTCTGGCTTGGGCTGCCACGTTTCTTGCCATACTGCTCGACATCTACTCCAATTGGTGGGGCATCTATCTGCGCGGCTTGAACGAAGTGCGTGTGGCCACCAAAGTAGCGGCTCTGGCAACCATCGCCAAATTCGTGATTTCAGTGGTGCTGCTATTGTCCGGTGCCGGCCTTTTAAGTCTGCCGATCGCGAGCATGGTCAGCAGTTTTATTCAACGCCGCTACGCTCGTCTGCGCTGTCTGAAATTACTCCCGCAGAAACCGCCCATGGAACATTTCGAACTGAAGAAACTCCTCGCGGTGATGTGGCCGAACAGTTGGCGGCTTGGTGTGCAGTTGATGAGCACCTACATGATCACACAGGTGAACACTTTGGTTTGCGCTCATGTGTATCATCTTGAAGCAAGCGCAAAATACAGCTACTCAGTCCAGTTGATGGGTTACGCCTCAATGATGGCTTCCGTGTGGATATCCATCAAATGGCCGCTAATCGGCCAGTATCAAGCCCGCCATGACCATGCGATGATTCAACGTGTGCTCTGGCCTCGAATTTGGTTGCAGATCGGCACTTTTTTCGTTTTGGCTGCGGGTGTAGTTTTTGTTGCACCGGGATTACTTCACTGGATAGGGAAGGGCAAAGAGCTGATGCCTTTGATGTGGCTGCTGTGCCTAGCGTTCAGTGCTTTCATGGACTTGCAAATGTCCACCTGCGGCACTTTAATCGCGACGGGAAATCGGCTGCCGTTCATCTGGCCGGGCATCATCACTAATGTATCCAGCATGATTTTATCCTTAATCTTGCTGCGATTCACGTTACTTGGACCGGGCGCGCTTGTAATCGGGCCAATAATTGCAAATAGTATTTTTAACTACTGGTATTGGCCACCGTTCGCTGCGCGCGGGCTAAAAACAACACTATTTCGTTTCTTGTTCTCGGGTCCCGAAAAATTGCCAACTATCCTGCCGCCAGAGCATTCTGTCGGCGTATAAAATATCGATACGATGAATGACGAAGCCCAGTTTATCCCAAGTCCCACGCAGGACACAATCACGATTGCTATCACCGTTTTTCAAAGGACGGAATTCATTTGTCAGGCGATCACAAGCGCGCTGGATCAAACGCTGCCGGTGCGCGTCATCGTTGTAGAGGATTGTGCGCCGACAGATGCAGTGGCGATTTTGGTGCAGCGCACCTTTGGTAACCGCGTAACCTACATCCGCAACCCGGCTCGGCGCGGGCTTTTTGGGAATTGGAATGCCTGCATGGAATACGTCGAAACCCCGTGGATTTCCATTCTTCACGACGACGACTTTTTGCGCCCGGACTTCGTCGAAAAAATGGTGTCTCTCGCCAAAGTCGCACCTTCTTCTGCGATCTATTTCTGCCGTTGCGAAGTAGCCGATGAATCCGGCACCGTGCTGCCGTGCAGCGATCATGGCTTTTATGATTTTCCGCCGCCGTGGCGTGTTTTGAATATCGAAAATTTTGCGCGTTTTAATCAGGTTTTATTTCCTGGGCAGCTTTTCCATATCGCAAGCGCGAGAGCCGTCGGCGGCTTCAGAAACGGGTCACTTTTCGCTGGTGATTGGGAGATGTGGTTTCGGTTGGCATTCCATTTTGGAGCTGCACAGACACACGCCTCCGTAGCCGTCTGCCGTAATCACAGTGACGCGGGACGCGGAACAAATCGCATTGTTCGTATTGGACGCAAACGCGCTTTAGACATCGTCCAAACGCGGCGCAACTTCGCGCTGCTCCGCACAAGGCAGCCTGACGCGCTAGTGAGCCGCCGGGAGTTGCTCCGGGCCAGCCCCATATCCATCAAGGAAATGCTGGATTTCATGGGTGGTTTTTCGCCGCGCATCGTCCGTTATCACCTCGGTCTTCTACACGAATCCACCGCACCGAATTTCCGTTACGCCCTTTTACAAAAATTGGTATCGATTGGCGGTGTTCCCTTTCTACGGATGGTGGCGTGGATCAGAAAGCAATTGCACCGATAATGAGTAAACTTGCGACATTTTAACATCCTGCCGCTTTTTTATACTAATGAGAAGACCACTACGTATCGCCCTCCTTGCGACAGACAGCCGAGAGCATTTCAAAGAATACGATAATCCTCATCCCTGCTTTGGAACAGCGCCACAGGCCCTGATCGAGGGCCTTACACAGTGCCCAGAGGTAGAAGTTCATGTGATCTCGTGCATACGAAAGCCGATGCAGGCACCCGAGAAGTTGGCAAAGAACATTTGGTATCATGGGCTTGTAGTGCCTAAATACGGATGGATGAGCACAGTCTATCAGGGCTGCATCCGGGCGGTCCGGCGAAAGCTGCGCGGCCTCCGGCCCGACATAGTTCATGGACAGGGCACGGAACGCGATTGCGCAATTTCGGCGGTTTTTTCTGGTTTCCCTAATGTGCTGACCATCCACGGCAATATGCGGGCGATCGCACGCCACTTTCATGCACGCCCACTTTCATTTCACTGGCTCACCGCACGTCTAGAAACAATAGCCCTCCGCAAAGCCACCGGCGTCATCTGCAACTCGGCATATACTGAGGAACAAGTGCGTCCGCTCGCTCGCCGCACTTGGCGTGTGCCCAATGCGCTCGCATCGGATTTTTTTCAGCCATCAACCACGCAGCGAGCCACCGAGCCTGTGCTGCTCAATGTCGGAACTCTAGTCGCCTATAAAAACCAACTCGAACTCCTCGAACTCGCCAGCCGCCTCCACGAGCGCGGACTGCGCTTCCGCCTCGAATTCATCGGCGCCATCAATACTCAAAGCGACTATGGCCGCCGCTTCCTCGCCGCCCTCGCGCCCGCTCAGAGCGCGGGATGGGCACGCCACATCGGCACACTGAGCCGCGCCGAACTCATAACTCATCTCGACTCCGCGCACGCACTCATCCACGTCGCCACCGAGGAATCCTTCGGCCTCGCCGTCGCCGAAGCCCTCGCCAGAAATCTCCGTCTCTTCGCCTTCCGCACCGGCGGCATCGCCGACATCACCGCAGGCATCCCTGACGTCACCCTAGCTCCCCCACTCGAATGGCCCACCCTAGCCACCGCCATCGAAAGCTGGCTGCGCGCAGGCCACCCGCTCGCCAGAAGCACCGCGCAAACCATGCACCTGCGATACACACAGGCGACCATCGCGCGCGCACACCTCAACATTTATCGCGAGATCCTCGCCCTTCCGCCTGCGGCTTGACCCGGCGGGCACCGGTCATTATCCCTTGTCGCTGTGAATTCCCTTGATGATTTCGTGCAGCGCCACGATTTTCCCTGCTGGTGCGGCGAAACCAAAGGCCGCGTTTTCTGCCGTCAGCTTTTTGGCCGCCGGCCCTTCGTCGTTTGGCGCTGCGCGGCCTGCGGCACCCACAGGCTGCTGCCGCGGGCGCTCGCCGAGGCCACAGGCGCGGCGGAACTTTACAACAACTACGCCATCCCGCGCCCCACGCCGCAGCAGGAGCACACGCTCGAAAATATCGCCCTCGCACGGATGCACCGCGTCGGTTTCGCGTTCCGGCCCGGCCAGCGCGTGCTCGACGTAGGCTGCGGCGACGGGCTGCTGCTCGAGGCGATCTGCCGTGCGCACGGCTGCACGGGTCGCGGCATCGATGTCGATGAGCGGCGCATCCGCCACGCCCGCGAACACCGCCCGCACGCGCAGTTCGAGTGCGGGCTTTTCGACCCCTCGCAAACCGCTGGCCCGCACGATGTCATCATCGCCTGCGCCGTGCTCGAACATGTGCTCGATCCCGTCGGTTTTCTACGCGCTCTCGCCGCCGGACTCGCCGCGGGCGGCAGCATCTACCTGCTCGTCCCAAATGCCGCCAGCCTGAATTACCGCATCCTGCGGAGTTGGTGGCGCGAGCTTCTTTCGATCGGCGAACACATCCATCTTTTCACACCGAAGAGTCTCGGACGCTGCGCCGCGGCGGCGGGTTTGCACGTCGCCGAGTTCGACACGGATCACGACATCGGATGGCCGACGATCGAGTTCGACTCGCCCCGCAATGCGCTCGTCGCCGTATGGGCTTGCTGGCGCGAATGTGTGAAACGAATCTGCTGGCTCGCCCATCGCCGCGGCCACGGTGACCTCCTTTTCGCGCGCCTCGTCGCGCCGCTTCACGCCGCCGACACGACCAGGGATTTGTAAATCGCCCGCAGCTTCCTACCAACCTCCTCCCAACTCAGCGGTCGCGGCGGCGCGGGAATTTGCGGCGCGGCATCGTAAAATCGGCGCAGCGCCGCCGCGATGCCGGCATCACCGGCGGTGCGCGGGCAATAGCTAACGGTGTCGCCAAAAACAGTGTGCGCCCAAGGCAGTTTGCTGAGCAGCAGCGGACATCCGCAGGCGGCCGCTTCAAGTGCCGAGATGCTCAGCGTTTCCCAACAGCTGAGCAACACGAACCCGCGTGCCTCGCGATAGATCCGCGCGAGTGCCGTCCGATCGGCTACAGCACCCTCGTAGCGGACGAGCCGCGGATGCGCCCGCTGAATCTCTAGAAATTCGTGGTAATAAGCATCATCCTCCGCAAACGGCTTGCCGATCACCCAATACGGCGTTTCTGCTACCACGGCGGCGCGCGCCGTTTCAACAATGCGCTTCACAGGCAGGATCGATGCGGTCGTTACCAACCACTCGCCGCACCGCCTTTCGCCGGGTGCGAGAAAAACCTCCTCGACGCCATTCGGCAACACCTGCACGCGCTCGCCCGGGGCGCGAAACATCCGCCTCATCAAGTGCGCCTCCCAACCAGTGAGCGCGATACAGGCATCGGCGAGGCGAAATGAATTCCACCCCATCCGAGCGGTGAACATTTCCGGCAGACATATCTCCATTGCGCGCATCACGAACCACTGCGCGTGAAGCGCCAGCGGGGAACGCGCACCCATGCCGCCGAGTAATTCAGTGAGCACAACCTTCATGCCCTTTTGCTGCGCGAGTCGGATCAGCGTTTCCGAGAGTCTCCCAAAGTGATGGAGAACATCGCCGCGCTGTGTGTCATCCCACCAACGCAGATACTCGACTTCAACGCCTATCGCCTCAAGCGCGCGCTTCGTCTGCTCGATTTGGATTTGCTGCCCGCCATGAGCGAGCTGGAACGCTACATGGCAATCAAAAAGGACTTTCACGCGGCTAGAGATAGGTTGTGCAAGATTATGTGATTGTAGCCATCTGCGGGCGCATAGGGCGGCACATCTTTGGTCACCACTGCATTAGCGCCGATCTTTGTGTGGGGTCTGATATGGATACCGCCAAGCCCGCTTGTGCCAACTCCGATGGTCGATTGCTGCATCAGCACGACGTTATTACCGAGCACGACATGGTTGTGCAGAACAATACCATGCGGATGCGGCTTGATAAGGTGTCGCGGTATCTCACAGGCAATGTCGTAACCCAGAAAAATATCCCATAGCTGCCTGAGCACAGGAATACGATGGCGGATAACAGAAATCAGCATAGCGGCGGCGCGTGGATTGGCCGTATTGGTGAGCATGCTCGACATTGCGCGCAGACTGCCACATATTTAAACTTGGCGCAAGGGTGCTTTGATTCGGCGATTTTGCCTTGCTCTGCACACTTTTAAATCAACTAGGCTGCTCCTCGCTCATGAAGTTTTCCATCATCACCCCAAGCTTTCGCAATTCCAACTGGCTGCGGCTTTGCATCGCATCCGTTGCGGATCAACAGGGCGTGGAGCATGAGCACATTGTGCAGGATGCCTGCTCGGATGATGGCACGCAGGAATGGTTGCCACACGATACGCGCGTGCAGGCCTTCATCGAGAAGGACAATGGCATGTATGACGCGGTCAATCGTGGCTGGCGTCGCTCGACCGGAGAGATTGTCTCCTACCTCAATTGCGACGAGCAGTATCTGCCGGGCACGCTTCAAGCCGTTCAAAACTTTTTCACCAGCCACCCCAAGGTGGATGTGCTATTGCCTGACACCATCGTTGTAGATGCTGAAGGCCGGTATCTTTGCCACCGCCCATCGCTTGTGCCACGCTGGCCGGGTGCGTGGGTGCGTTTTAATCTCACCACTTCCTCGCTTTTCATCCGCCGGCGCGTGCTGGATGAAATGGGGCTCTATTTCGACCCGCGCTGGCGCTGTTTGGGGGATAATTTCTGGCTCATCGAAGCCGCCCGTCGCGGCGTGGTTTTTGCCACGCAACGCTGGTTCGCCTCGGTATTCACCGAGACCGGCGCAAACATGGCCCTCGGATCCGTAGCATTGAGCGAACGAGCCCTGCGCCAGCAATTGATGCCATTTTGGGTCAAGATGCTCCGTCCTTTTTATCTTCTCCAGCACCGGCTCCGGATGCGGGCCACCGGTGCCCACCGGCAACCCGCTTTCGATTATTCCATTTACACGCTTGATTGTGTGGATCGCCGTGTTTCCTTTCACGCCGCAAATCCATCGACACGCTGGATCCGCCCGCCACAAAGCACTTCAATCCAATATAATTCCAACTACCCACCTGCCAAACCATGAAGTGGCTTTTAAAAAGCGCGGGCTTCCGATTGCTCTCCTCCATTCCCAAGGGCGAGCGTATTTACGAATTTATCCAGCGTTATATCACCCGCTCGATTATTATAACACCGGAGCGTTTACACGGAAAGGTGGCGGTCGCGTTCAATTATTTGCGCTGGCTGCATGCGAATGGTCACTCTGCCCGCATCATCGGAGGAACACATTTTGACTTTGGCGCTGGCTGGTATCCAGCATTACCCCTGACATTCTGCGCGGCCGGTGTGGAATCACAGCGTTTACTCGATCTTAGCCCTGTGATGACTTCCAATGCTATCGCGCATTCGATTGAATTGTTCCGCAGTATCGCGCCAGCAATGGCGAAGGAAGCGGGCATCGATCTCCGCAGGCTCCCGGCGGAAACCAGTGCCCGCACACCGGTCGACAAGCAATTGCACGCGCTGGGTATGACTTACCACGCGCCCTATGGAAATTTACTCTCGAGTTCAGGCGGTCAGGCTGACTTCATTACTTCGACACAAGTCCTGCTGCATATTGAAGCACCAATTTTGAGTGAGTGCCTTCGCGCAATTTATCATGCGCTCAAGCCTGGCGGACTCTTTCTTGCAACGATTCATTTGCGCCCGCTCTACGGAGGGTTGGATAGCAGCCCCAACTCACTCCGCCATCTCATATATTCGCCTGAACGGTGGAAAAGCTTCAGTTCAAAATTGATGCATTACACCCGACTCAAAGCGCCGGACTATAAACAATTACTTTTGGAAGCGGGCTACAAGCTCCTGTGTTTTGACGTCACCAAAGGCTCTGCAGAAGACTACGCCGCGCTCAAGAAACTGAATGTGCATTCTTGTTTCTCACAATACAGCAGCGATGATTTGGCTGCACGGCATCTATTTTTTGCCGCACAAAAGCCGGAATAAAGATGGTTCTTAGCTATCGCGGCTAAGTGGTTTCTGCGGGTATTTTTCCGCTTTTCCAGCGCGGAATCTCAGCACCGATGCTGTTTGAGAAATTTGTGGAACGAAAAACGTGAACGCTACCAGCAAATGCTTGCTCAATGCGGCTGATATCGTCGGGCTGCATTCGGCCCTGTTGATATGAACTGAACGCCGCTTTTTCCAAACGCGCATTTGCGGAAAGATAGCCTTTCTTGATGAGATGCTGGAAAACTTCGTCCCCTCCTGCGCCATCTCGCGAGCCGGTCCATCCATGGGTTCGGACAACAAGAAGACGGCAACCCTCTGGAACCCCATCGGTATAATTTGTGATATCGCTGATCAAATTAATCACTGGGTCCCGTTTAGCCATGATGAATGCGGCCCTTAGTGGACGGTCCATACGACCCAGCAGATGGACTGAATCATAAGAAAACGGGAGGTAATTGATGTCCAGACAGGCATCTCCAGCTTTCATTTTAGAGATATTTTGATGTCTGGTCATGAAGACTTTTTTGGCTGTTGCCTCACCCCCATTCCACCGAACTGTTACCAATCCACTTGCCCCCCTCTCAAGCTCGGTCACTTTTGCCCCGGTTTGAATGTGGACGCCGTGCTCTTGAAGTTTTTCTTTGAGACGATCCATGAGTTCCAAAGTCCCGCCGACTGGATATTCGATATGGGGTTTACGCGACCCAAAAATCCATTGGAGCAATTGTTTGGCAGCGTCTCCTAGACGGCCAAAGTATTCCTCTTTTATCAAAGCAAAGTTGGTTCGAAACTTTGGGTTGCTCACGTAGTGGAGTGGAACAGAAATATAGGCCACAAATGGAGAGAGCGCATACGGGAGCCAAATGGATTTTGAGCCAATCTGAATGACGTATCTTGGCGGCGGTTCCATTTTCTTCATACGCACTCCAAATTTTTCGGCGAAATAGTCGTAGGTATCTCGATTAAAGAGGAGAATATGAGGGGCGATTTCCAGGCGTTTTATACCAAATTCCACGGGTGTCCGGTTGATGCGCGGTCGGTGTTTTGTTAGCAGCGAAGTTTGCGTGAGTTGCGCATGAAAATGGATGTCACGCATTTGAATTTCGGAGTGGCTCCGTGGACGATGCCGGCCCATGAACTCCGGCCGCTACATTCTTTCC
>CANJNZ010000093.1 GCA_947476045.1 Chthoniobacteraceae bacterium | reverse complement strand
TCCCACCAACGCGCCGCGTTCCGCAATGGGGTCTTCTTCACTACAACGCCCAAACCCGCAGACCAACAGAGACGCCGCCCACGCACGGACGAAGCCCGTCAGAGAAAAGTTTTTTCCCGCGGACTGCGAACTGCGGAACTTGGGCTAAGCTTCCACACACTTTTCGTATATCCCGCCTGTATGAATCGCATCCTCGCCATCCTCTCCACATCCATCGTCCTCGTCGCTTTTGCCGAAGACAAACCCGAGCCTCTCGGCTTTCAAAATACACCGCTCATCCCCGGCACCAAATGGCATGTGAATGACGGCGAGCGTCCACAGCCGAAAATCGTCACGCCCGGCGAACCCAGCACGCAGGCGAAAGCGGGCAGTGCTCCCAGCGATGCGGTCGTCCTTTTCGATGGCACGGACCTCAGCAAGTGGCGCAAGGCAAACGGCAAGCCCGCTGAGTGGAAGGTCGAGAACGGCTACATGGAGGTAACGCACACAGGCGACATCTGGACGCGCGAAGAGTTCGGCCCGGACGTGCAGTTGCACCTCGAGTTCGCCACACCGCCGCCGCCGACAAAAGGCCACGGGCAGTTTCGCGGAAACAGCGGGTGCTTTCTCTATGGCCGCTACGAAATCCAAATCCTCGACAGCTACGAAAACAAGACCTACCCCGACGGACAGGCCACCGCCATCTATGCCCAGATGCCTCCGCTCGTGAACGCCTCGCGCAAACCCGGCGAGTGGCAGACCTACGACATCGTATTTGAAGGCCCGCGCTTTAACGACGACGGCACCGTCGCCAAGCCCGCCGTCGCCACCGTGCATCACAACGGCGTGCTCACGCAAAACCACACCGTCCTCATCGGCCACACGCCACCGCGCGAAGTGGGAAAATATACAAAGCACGGCGAGAAAGGCCCCATCAAACTCCAGGACCACGGCGACCCGATGCACTTCCGCAACATCTGGATTCGCGAACTCAAGCCCGTGGACTCGCAGTAAAAACAACGCACCCTCACTTTCCCAAATAAGAGCTTTTCTAAGTTTCCCCGTTCTACTCGTATATCCCGCCTCTATGAATCGCATCCTCACCATCCTCTTCGCATCCATCGCCACCGTCGCTTTTGCCGACGACAAACCCGCGAAACCACTCGGTTATCAGGACACGCCCATCATCCCCGGCACCAAATGGCACGTGCATGACGGCGAGCGCCCGCAGCCCAAAGTCGTCACGCCCGGCGAGCCCAGCACGCAGGCCAAAGTGGGCACCGCACCCAGCGATGCAGTCGTCCTTTTCGACGGCAAGGACGTGAGCAAATGGCGCAAGGGGAAAGACCAGGACGCCACGTGGAAAGTCGAGAACGGCTACATGGAAGTCCGCGGCGGCGATATCATGACCCGCGATGAGTTCGGCCCCGACGTCCAGTTACACCTCGAATTCGCCACCCCGCCCGCCTCCGGTAACGGCCAGGGCCGCGGCAACAGCGGCTGCTTCCTCTTCGGTCGCTACGAAATCCAAATCCTCGACAGCTACCAAAACCCCACCTACCCCGACGGCCAAGCCACCGCCATCTACGGCCAGACGCCCCCGCTCGTGAACGCCTCCCTCAAGCCCGGCGAATGGCAGACCTACGACATCATCTTTGAAGGCCCGCGCTTCAACGAAGACGGCACCGTCGCCAAACCCGCCATCGCCACCGTCCTCCACAACGGCGTGCTCACGCAAAACCACACCGTCCTCCTCGGCGACACCCCGCACCGCACCGTCGGCAAATACAACAAGCACGGCGAAAAAGGCTCCATCAAACTCCAGGACCACGGCAACCCCATGCGCTTCCGCAACCTCTGGATCCGCGAACTCAAACCCGTGGACTCGCAGTAACCACCCACTTCATCCCGAGAAAGGAGCGGCGGCTAAAAACCTCCGCTCCTTTTTCTTTTAGCGGGCTTGTTTTGAGACTCACTGCTTCTCGACCTTGTCCTCTTGCTTGAAATGTTGATTAATCCAAGCCTGCCACTTTTGAATTGCCGGATCGCCAGCGTCCGGTTCGGCCTTCCAGTCATACCCGAAGGTTTCCTCTTTGTTTTCCATCTTGAGAAACTCAATCGCTATCCTTCTCGTGCTTGGAAACCCTTTTGTAAGGAGTTTGGGCAACATATCCGCGCATGTGCTATTCCAGCCATCCCTCCATCCAATTGCTGACTTACGAGCGAAATCCTCACTCTCCTCCGTTCGTTTATGAAGGTATAAAGTATAAAAACCGAACGGATCTGGATTTTGAAAATCAAATTTCTCGCGTTGACCCTCATTCAATCCGGTCATGAGGAGGGCGTAGCGTTTTGGATAATAATGCATCAGGACAATAAGCTCATCCCAATCGGCCTGCTTTCCCTTCATCATTGCATCGAACGCAGCTATTGCCTGCTTGGTATCTTCGGAAAAGAGAACTTTGTTCTTAATCTCTAGTTTCGCCTCAGTTTCACCGCGAACTTGGCTCGCGCTTTGGCGTGATGTATTCGGCAAAGGTGGGGCTGTGTATGCTTCACGTGCGCTCTTCTGTCTGTGCGGATCGACGAGAGGCTGAGACAGACTCCATAAACTGAAAACATGATCCCGTTTGCCTCCGCTATGGCAGTCAATGCAGTTCGCCAGTTTGCCCGTATTGAATTCACCTCCCGGCGTGTAAAAGAAGAACTCCCAGTCACCATTGGCCGGGTCGTAGCCTTTGGCGCGTTTGATCATACCTCCGACTTCCGAAAAATAGTATCGCCCCCTTTTGCCGAGCTTTAGCTTTTCTTTCACAATGACAGCTCCGATCGGGAACTCAGCTGGAATAGCCGTGATCGCATCGACTGCGACAGGATTGGCGTAAGTGTGAAGCGCCCTTGCCATATGGGGCCCATAACTCGCATCTCGTGCGTCTGCCGCCTGCTTAGAGGCAAGACTGCAATAAGCGCCAAAGCTTGGCGAGATGAGTCGCGGTTCCTTCGTGAGGCGTTTGAAACTCCGGTAGAAAGTCGTCGCTGTGTCCTTTATGACCACAAGCTCGCCTCCACCATCAGACGCGACGGCGATAAGACCGGCAAAAATACAAAGAGCAGCAATGAGAGGTTTCATGTGGCAAGAATGGCATTTTCACAGCTCAAGTTGTCAGAAAGTTGTGGCGGAAGTGTAAGTAAATTTTCTCACCGCGAAAAACTTTCGCCTCTTGCACACAAAAGCGGCAGGGTGCGGCGTTTCATCCCACAATAGGCCCTGTCCATGTTTGCCACACACGCCGATGAACCCTGGCACCGCTGCTACCGCGAGCTTGCTCCGAAGCTCCTCCTTTTCGCCCGCCAATGGATGCCCTCGCAGGCGGATGCGGAGGATGTGGTGCAGGCGGCGTTTGTGCGGTTTTGGAAAAAGCACCCGACGGCGGAACGCGAGCACTATCCGCTGCTCTACGCGGCGGTGCGCACCATCGCGCTGGATACGTTGCGGGGAAATGACCGTCGCATCCGCCGCGAAAATGCGCCCGAGGCGGAGGTGCCGCGCGATGGCGACCCGTGCTTTGACCTCGCGATGGAGCAGGCGGAACTGGCCGTGGCGGTGGACCACTCGCTGCGCCAGCTCCCCGGTGAGCAGCGCGAGGTGGTGGTGCTCAAGCTGTGGGGCGATCTCACTTTCCAGGAAATCGCGGACATGCTCGGCGCTCCGCTCAACACGGTGGCGGCCCGCTACCGCTACGCGCTGGATAAATTGCGGGAACGCATGACGACTTATGAACGATCCTGACTTTGAAAATCAGCTCCGAAGCATCCAGCCTTCGCGCCCGACGCGTTCGCTGGAGGAACGCATCGCCCGCGATCTCGCGCCCGCTCCCGTGGTGAGCGCGGGGGTGATCCCAAAGAAGTCGCTGCTCGAAAGTCTGCTACCCGCGTTTGGCTGGGCCGGCGTGGGCGCGGCGACAGCGGTGGTGGTGATGCTTTCGCTGAACCTCACCGGCGCCATCGGCCCGCAGCCGCCCGCTCCGCAAATCAATCCCGACCCCGTGGTGACGAAGGCGGAGAGCGCGGAGAATGCGACCGTTCGCAGCGAAGTGGTGGATGCGAGCGAGGAGGGTTTTGTGGACAACGGCGCGCAGGGCGTTTCGCGCGTCGTGCGCTACAATTCCATCGAGCGCCGCAAATGGACGGACGCCAGCGGTGCAATCACTCTCGTAGAAATCCCGCGCGAAGACGTCGTCCTCGTGCCAGCCAGCGTGCAATAAATGAAAACACCACATCACATCCTCATCGCCGTCGCCACCGCCGTGTGCACCGGCCTCCTCCTCGCCCAGCAGGACGGCGAAAAGAAACCCGCACCGCCGCAGCAACCGCCGAACGAAGACACGCGCCCGCCGCGCCCGCCGAATGGTCAGCCACGACCGGATGGACAATTTCAGCAACGCCCCGATGGCTTCCGCCCCGAGGGAGAGCGCCCGCCTTTCCCCGAAGGCAACGGGCCGGACGACCGGCCATTCCGCCCCGAGGGATTTCGCCCGAATGGGGAAGGGCAAAATGGCGAGCGTCCCTTCCGCCCGCAGCAGGGACGCGACGGGCAGCAGGGAAATCGTCCACCGAGGCCCGAGGATGGGAATTTCCCCAACCGCCCGGACAACGGCCCGCAAGGCCCGGACCCACGACAGAATTTCCAGCCCGACCAGCGCCAGCCGCTTCCTGCGGGACAAAGACCGGGCGTCTTCCCCGGCAACCAAGGCCCGAAAATTCCGCAGCCTTACCTCGGTGTGATCGCGCGCTCGATTCCGCCGGAGTTTGCGTCGCACTTAAAAATCTCCGAAGGCTCCGGCCTCGTCGTGGACAACCTCCTCGATGACAGCCCGGCGAAGACAGCGGGGCTTGTCCGCCACGACATCATCCGCCTTTTCAACGACCAACTCCTCATCAACGAAGGCCAGCTCGAAGGCCTCGTGCGCCTCGCGGGCAAGGACAAGGAAATCGCGCTCACCATCCTGCGCGCTGGCGAGGAAAAAAAACTCACGGTGAAGCTCGGCGAAAAGATGATGCCTGAGCGGAGGCCCTTCGGCGACCGCTTCGGCGGAGGCGGTCAGCAATTCGGCCCGGATGATTTTCAGCAGCCGGGACAACGCCCGCAGTTCAACCGCCCAAACGGCGACGGCGCATCATTCAACGCACCGCGCTACGACGCCGACCGCGCGCGCGTCATGCGCAAGGACGACAAGGGCCTCTTCGAGCTATCGCACTTCAATGGCCATGCATTCTTCACCGCGCGCAACGACAAAGGCGAGGTGCTGTGGAAAGGCCCCGTGGACACCGCAGAGCAGCGCACTGCAATGCCCGAACCCGTCCGCAACAAGCTCAACGAAATCGAACGCAGCAAGCCGCTCGACCGCGTCACTACCGAACCCGCGAAGCCCGCAGAGCAAAAACTTTGAGCCGGTCACATGGGCCACATAGGCCGGTTCACACCCCGCCCTCGAGTGAGGAGCGGGGTGAACTTTTTAAACGATGATAACGCGTCTGGATTTTCGCTGGCCAAACAACAGGTGCTTTTGCTAATCGCGTCGTATGAATGAAACCACGCCCTCAGACACCCCGCAGATCGATCCCGCAAAGATCCAGGCTCTCGAACAGCGACTGCTCAGCGAGCAAAATATGCCTCTTGCCATCGGTGCCGGCGCAGTTGCCGCACTCATCGGTGCGGCGCTTTGGGCGGTGGTCACCGTGAGTTCCAACTATCAAATCGGTTGGATGGCCGTGGGCGTCGGCATCCTCGTCGGATGGATGGTGCGTATCGCCGGCAAAGGTGTCACCAAACCCTTCGGCATCATAGGTGCCGTGTTTGCGCTGCTGGGATGCCTGCTGGGCAATCTGCTTTCTGTCTATGGCTTTGCGGCGAATGAACTGCATATGTCGTTTTTTACCGCGTTCAGCAATCTGCCTTTCGCCCTCGTTCAGAATGTCTTCACAGAAAATATGTCCCCAATGGATTTTCTCTTCTACGGAATCGCCGTCTTCGAAGGCTACAAGTTCTCTATTCGCCAACTCACGGCAGCGGACCTCAACTAAACCTTCTGACTCAGCTCGGTGCGCAGTTTTTCGCTGGCCTCGATGGTTTTTGAAAGCAGCGCGGGCACTGTGGGGCGGGGCTGCGCGCGGACGTAGAGCTGGTAGGTGAACAGGCTGCGGAGAAACGGAATTCGGCAAAGGAAGGTGTTGATCACCATGACGATTTTCCCGAGGACGCCGTTGCCGATGACCTTCGGATACGGCGCGGGGATGCCGCGCATTTCGATCACGTTGTAGCCGGTCTGCTCGAAGAGTTCGCGCAGGGAGTTGCGTGTGAACAGGCGTGTGTGCGTGCGATCCAGAATGCCTTTGCGTCCGTAGTTAAACTGGCCGAGCAGCAGCATGAAGCGCGTGACGAAGAAGGCGATGTTCGCCGTGGTGAGGACGATCTCCGGGCGCTTGTGCCCGGCCTTTTCACGAAGCATTTCCATGAAAACTTCGGGGTCTTTCAGATGCTCGATGATATCGAGCATGAAGACCTGATCGTAGTCGGAGATATCCACAGGCACTGGCTCCGCTTCGATGTCCCACTTGCGGTAATCCACGTTGGGCTTCGTGCTTTTATCGGGTGAATACTGATCGAGCCCCGTCACGTGCGCCGCTTTCTCCGCCATGATCTCCGCGACGTAGCCGCGACCGCATCCGATATCGAGCAAACGCGCTCCGGGTTTGACGGATTTGATCGCACGCTCGTGGCTGCTGTCGTAGCCGAGCTTGAGGTCGTAAGTCTCCTCGACTGGGCCGACGTCAAATTTGCGGTCGTAGAGCAGATTTTTGCTGTGGAGCTTTGCGCGCACAACGGCCTTGCAGCAGTCCCACGCGTATTTCATCCCGTTCACGCGGCAGATTTCATCGCCGTAGAAAGTAGGGATTGGCAGCTCGACAATGCGCATTCCGGCGAAGTGAAGCTGGATGATGATGTCGGTATCGAAATGGAAGTCGTTCGCGTTTCTCTCAAATGGGAGCTTCTTCAGCGCCTCGACGGAATAGAGGCGGTAGCCGCTGTGAAATTCGCTGAGGTTTGTGCCGAGGACAAAATTCTCGAAGGTGGTGAGCACTTGGTTGCCGATCCATTTATAAAGCGGCATCCCGCCGGCGAGCGCGTCCGATTTGCGCATCATGCGCGATCCGAAAACGGCGTCGGCCTCGCCCTTGATGAACGGCTCAATGAGGTCGGGCAATTTCTCCGGCGCATACTGGCCGTCGCCATGCACGAGCGCCACGATGTCGAAACCGTTGTCTATCGCGTAGCGGTAGCCGAGTTTTTGATTGCCACCGTAGCGCTGGTTCTCGGGATTGCGCAGGATGGTGATGCGGAAGCCGCTCTCGCGATTGGCGTGACCCAGTCCTGCGGCAAACGTATTATCTTTCGATGAGTCATCAATGATGAGCACTTCGACGTTTGGATTGCGCAGTTCCGCCGGGATGCGACTGAGAACGCTGCTGATGGTGGTCTCGGCGTTGTAAGCGACGATAAAGATGAGGACGCGCTTTTGCGCAAAATCAATAGGCATGGTTGGGCGCGGGAAGCATAGCCAGACGCGTGCCGCCGTCGAGCTTTGGGGAAAATGGAGTCTGTTTGCACATTATTCGACTAGTCCTTGATGACGTTGACCAATTTAAGGAGGTCGGACGGCACTAGCTCGTAGAGTGCATGCGCCGGGTTCGTCGCAAAAATGGAATACTGGCGGAATTCGTAAACACAGAGCGCAGCGATGAGCACTGTTGCGCCCAGCCATTGCCGGTGACCGAGCCGTGAACAGAGATGCCACACCATCGCAAACGCAGCGGTGCGCAGTGGCAGTTCCCAGATGCTCGCATAGCGGAGATTCATTCCGTATTTCACGTTGCACATGATCAAGTAGCTCCCCGCGACGAAGAGCGCGAGGAAGGCCAGTTCGCGCCGCTGCGGAACGAGAGCAAAGAGAGCACCGAGCGCGAGGACGAGGACGATGGGGCTCACGGTCATGATATCGAGCAGGTAGCGATACCACGGCCCGTCGCCTGTTTGCTGCGCGTAGGGCAGGTTTTGAGCCTTTGCCACAAGCGTCTGATACACTCCGATAAACGGCTCGAACCCGCCGGCCAGCACCACAAGCACAAGAACACCAGCCGCCGGCCCGATGACGCTGAACGCCAGAAAGCGTGGCGTAACAGTGCCATATTTGAGCCACCGATTTGCGCACACGACCAAAGCGAGCGCGCAATAAACGAAGAACGAGTTTTCCTTCGTCATCACCATCAGCGCGAGGCAGAGCGTGTGCGCGACGAGCCATCCGCGATTCGCAGGCGCTCGCAGGCATTCCCACGTCGTCCACAGACACATCATCGCCCAGAAAGTAAAGAAACCGTCCACCATCGCGTGCTGGCTGAGATGCAGTTGAATGGGATCGCACGCCATCAAAGCAAGCACACCCAGACCCGCCCCGCGTCCGAGCATCCGCCGCGCGCAAAGCCCGCCTGCAATCATGAGCAGTATGCTGAAAAAGAACGCGACTTGATGTAGCGACGCGAGCGCAGGATCTCGGTGGTCGGCATCGCGCGAGCGCTCCTGACTGCCCCAGTCCTCGGGCTTCATCCGCCACTCCTTCCCCAGTTCGGCCATCGGCAGCGGCGGTGTCTCGCCGTAGCGCGCTGTTTTCCACAGCCACGACGTGTAAATGTAGAGGAAGCGAGTTGGCGGCAGTTCGCACTCGGTTCCCGGTTTCGCCTGTGTGCGGAGAAAAAGACTCGTGAGCGACGGCATCGCGCCCGCACCAGAGCCGGTGACTTTAAACTCCCATGCTTGGAGCGATTGGTCGCGCTGGAAAACACCAACCTGCTGCGTCCCTCCATCCATGAGGTTGACGTAACGGCGGTAGAGCAGCTCATCGAAACCAGTTTTGCGCCACGAGGCACATTCCCACATTCGCGCAGCAGTGCCGGCAAGCGCGATGAGCGCGAAGAGAATCCAGAATATGCGCGCCGACAAAACGGGCGCGCTCTCGTTGGGCTGATTGAGAGTGGACATGGTTGGGCTGTGTTTCGCTTTAAGCAGAGCCCGCGCCAGCTTCCTTCGTGCGCTCTTTCCAGACGCGCATTGTGAGCCATACGAGGCATCCGATTAAAACAATCCACGGGAGCATTTGCCACGGCCCCCAGAGCGCAATGTGCGGGTTGTCCGAGCGCGCGAGGTCCCACGGTTTCACCCACGGCGGCGTCCACGGATCACCTCCGACAATTTGCACACGGTCTGTGCGCACGTTTGCGGTCACGTTGTAAAAGACGAAAAGGAACACCGATGCTGCCGCCGTGACCGCCGCCGACCAACGCGGCGTGGCGACGAGGAGGAAAGGCGCGAGCCACACGAAGTATTGCGGCGCGACTCCCGCAGCACACACGAAGAACAGCGCCCACACCCACGCGAGCGTGGTGAAAAGACCAAGCGCATCGGCTTTTCTCCGCAGCCACGAGATCACGATCACGCCCGCGATGATGCCCCATTTACAGACAGCCATGACGAGCATCTGCGCCGATGTGAGTTGTTCGAAGCCGACCTTTTGAAAAACCTCCGCGCCTGTTTGCTTGAGGCACCAACTCACTCCCCAAATTCCCCAGTAGCCTTGGTAGCCGAGCACGTTTCCGAGAAACTCACGCGGCGCTCCAATCAAAGCTGGCGCCCATCCCGCGAGCGTGACCGCAGCAGCGCTGAGCATGAACGGACGCCACGCACGACGCTCCCACCACCACAGAAAAAACACGGGGCCGAGCAGCAACGGCGCGACCTTTACGTTGCACGCGAGGCCGAGCGCGATGCCGCAGAGCGCGGATTTGTTTTCCAACGCGAGCCATGCGGCGACGAGCAGCAGCAGCGCGAGCACCGAGTCCACATTCCCATGAAAACCCGAAACCATGAACGCCACCGGACTGAGCGCGAAAACACCAATCGCCCACCACGGCGGCCCGCCGGTAATTGCGCGAATCCGAAACAGCACGAAGACCGCGAGGAAGTCGGCGATGATCCCCGGCAGTCGCAACAGAAACGGGAGCAGTTCCATTTTCATCTGCGCGCCCGGCTCGATGCGCTGGAGCAGCGCTGAGTAGTAGCCGACGAGCGGTGTGTGGTTGAAAATCGTCACCGTTTTGTAGGTGTGCGCGAGGCCGTGTTCGTTGATGCGCTTGCCGAAGCCGTAAAAGAAAACCGTGTCGTTCGTGCCCGTCGTCGTGCCTGCGCAGTAAAGTTTTGCCACCAGCGCGATCAGGGCCGCGAGGAGAATGATTCGTTTGGGCTGCATCTGCCGCACCCATAGCAGCCGCCATGCGCAGGCGGACAGTGCAAAGTGCGTGCTACTTCGCCGCTGCGCTCACGAGTTTGCGGATGAGATCCTCCCATGTCACGCGACCGAGCGGCGTGACGCCTGTGCCACGCACGATGGCCACGTTCGTGCGCGCGGCGCGCAATTTTCGCAGCACGCTATACGCAGGCTCCTGCGCGGCGACGGTCACGATGCGGCGCTGATAGACGCCGACATTCACATCGCGCCGACCTTCGATGAGCACCTCGAAAGCGCTCACCACGCCGGTCACACTGCCGTCGTCACCGCATACGAGCCAGCGATCCTGATGCAGCCGCGCGCTCTTCTCCAGCAACTCGCTCACTGGCGCATCAGCGGTGATTGAGCGCGCAGGGTCGAGCGCCACCATCACATCGCGCGCGGTCACAGCGCGGAAATCCACCACGTCCGTAATCATCTCGCGCTCGGTCTTTGTAATGGTGCCCGTCCTTTCACCCTCGGCGGCGTAGTAGCGAAAATCTTCGCGCCCGAGGAAAAGGCGCTGCTGTTCGATGGGACGGCGGCCAAAAAAGAGTTTCTGCACCACTTCACCGATGAAATGCATTGGCGCGAGCAGCACGTCCGCGAGACGCAGCGGCTCGGCGAGCGCGGCGAGCGCGCGATACGGGAAACGGCGGAAGAGCGATTTCGGCAGCAGTTCGAGGCCGAGCAGATACACGGGCAGATAAAGTGCGAGCGCGACGTAGTAGCCGCTTCGTCCGAGCACGTCGTGCAGTTGGTCGCAGACGAGGACGAGCGCGAGAATGTTCGAGAGATTTGTGACGACGAGCACCGTGATGAGCAGTCGCTCGGGATGTGAGAGCAATCGCTGGAGCTTGAGCGCTGCGCGTTCGCGCTGCTTGGCGCGGTGTGCGAGCCGAACGCGATTCACCGAAAGAATTCCCGCCTCGATTCCGCTGAACACGAACGAAACGACGAGACAGAGAGCGATGATGAGCCAGATCATTCCTCCACCTCCTCCCATGTGTCGCGTTCGAGTTGCACTTCATCCACGCGCTTGCGCGAAACACGTCGCACGACCGCGCGCACCGAGCCGATGCGCAATTCCTGCCCCGCCTTCGGGAGCTGGCCGAGCTGGTTGAAGATGAGTCCGCCAATCGTATCAATGCTTCCCTCCGCCTCGAACTTCACGCCGAGTTCCTCCTCGATGTCTTCGAGCCGCGCACTGCCACTCGCGAGCAAGCGCCCGTCGCCGATGGATTCGAGATACAACTTCGCCTCCGCCTGCGGCACTGCGTCGCTGATGATCTCCTCCACCAAATCCGCCAGCGTCACCACGCCTTCCACGCCGCCGTGTTCGTCCACCACGATGGCGAGACCCTGCGGACGGTTGAGAAAACTTTTCAGCAGCGCCACCGCCTTCATCGTCTCCGGCACAAACGACGGCACATCCAGCCGCTCCGTGTAATGCGTCGACGGCTCGCGCAGGAACGCCGACACATCCAGCACACCCTCGATGTCGTCGGGCGTCTCGCCATATACCACCACGCGACGAAAGCGCCGCTGGCGCAACTGCACCATCGCCTCCTCGTTCGTCAGGTCGTCCGGCAGCGCAAACATTTCCACGCGCGGCGTCATGCAGTCCTTCGCCGTCTTGTCGCCGAGCTTGATGATTTCGGAAATCATCTCGCTCTCCGTCTCGTGCAGCGCCCCCTGCTCCGCGCTCAATTCCACCAGCGTCTCCATCTCCTCCTCGCTCAGACTCCGCTGCGCTTGCAGCCCCGTGGGCAAAATCGCACCCGCGATGCGCTCGCTGCCCCGCTCCAGCACGCGCGCCAGCGGATCGAGCAGCGGCATCACGCGGCTGAAAAACGACACGCCCATGCGCGCCACCGTCTGCGGGATCGTGAGCGCGATCAGCTTCGGCACGAGGTCGCAGATGAAAACGATCAGCGCAAAAATAATCAGCACCGACGCCCATCGCGGAATCTCCACCGCGTCCTGCGCCTCGATGAACACGAGACTGCCGATCATCAGAGGCGCATTCGCCAGCGCATCGGCCAGCAGCACCGCGCTGAGGAAACGGCGCGGATTTTCCATCAGCCGTCCCAGCCCTTCGGCGAACGACGCGCGCCGCGCCTTGAGCGCCTCGATTTGCTGCGGCTGGAGCGAAAACAGCGCCGTCTCCACCGCCGACACAAACGCCGAAATCAGCGCCAGCACCACCAGCCCGCTCGTCATCAAAATGAAAGTCATCCCGTCCATTTACATCACATTCAGCAATCCCGACCGCCCGCCCTGCGCCGGGCAAAGCGAAAGCGCAGCGCGGTCAGCGCGAGGGAAAATGTTGGAGCAAAGCGTCCGCTTGTCTTGCACACGGCTGCGCAGGATAGTGCCTCGCTCCTTTCCCGCGATGAAAAAAAGCGACCGCATCGAGGCCCTCGTGGCCACGCTCGAAAACAGCCCCGGCGGCGAAGGCACCGACCCGCGCTACACCGGCTGGTTCACCTGCTTCAACGCCGGCGACTACTACGAAGCCCACGACGTGCTCGAACACCTCTGGCTCCGCACGCCCGGCGAAAACCACGCCTTTTTCAAAGGACTCATCCAGCTCGCAGGCGCATTCGTCCACCTCCGCAAACAACACGAGCACCCCGCCCACGCCAAGCACGGCGCGCGACTCCGCCCCGCCGCCCGCCTCTTCCGCCTCGCGCACAAAAACCTCGCGCCCTACGCCCCGCGCCACCTCCACCTCGACATCGCCGCCGCCTGCCAGCTCTGCGAGGACTACGCGGAGAAAATCGAAGCCGCCCATTTCAAAACAAACCCCTGGAGCCCCGACGCCCGCCCCCGCTTGGCACTCAGCGCGTAGCGCAGACTCCATCCTCGCCAAACGCACCGCCACACCAATATGCAAACCGTCGAACTCCGCGACAAAGACCTCGCAGCACTATGTAAAGTCTTCCGTCGCTTCCCCTGCGTGCGCGAAGTCCGCATCTTCGGCTCCCGCGCCACCGGCCACGCACGGCGCGCCTCCGACATTGATCTCGCCATCTCCGCCCCGGACGCCGCCCCCGCCGACTGGCAGAAATTGACCGATGCCATCGAACAAACCCCCATCATCTACGAGTTCGACATCGTCCGCACCGAGCGCACCGACAACCCCCGCCTCCTCGAAAAAATCGCCCGCGAAGGCGTCCCCATCTACCCCGAGAGCTAAACCCGCATTGCCATTCGCAGCAACGCGCGGTAAATGGCGGGGGTGAAAGACGAGCCTCCAGCCAGGCGCCGCCTCCGCCTCGGGAAACTTTGGTGGTGGATGGTCGCAGCGATTGCCAGCGCCATCGTCTGGCAGATGTGGAAACTCCACCTTTACAACGCCGCTGTGCGCGAGGCAGAAGCGGCGGGGTTCACGTGGAAATGCGATGACGCCATCAGCCTCATCCGGCAGGACTGGCACAATGCGTTCAAAAAGGAAACATGGGGTATTCACTTCAGGCGGCTTGATATGGGAGAAGTCCGCGACCTTGGCCGCTACCGCGAAATGCTCCACCGACTCCGCCCCACGATTTTGAGTGCTTACGGGTGTGAAAAAGTGGACGGACTTAAGGGATTCACTTGCCTGCAATGGCTTTGGCTCAACAACTGCCCTAACCTGCAAAACGTGGACGGTGGGGCGTGGTTCCCAGCGTTCAAACGCTGGGCTATTTCCACAGCGCGATGGAGGCGCGGGGGTGAAAAGCGCGGTTTTCAGAGGAAAGGGTGCTATCCTCAGAGGAAAAGGGTAGGTTTCCGGCATCCCTTCATGGCCTTCATGCTCTTCGTGGTGAACTTTTGACGCGGCATTTTCTACCATGAAGGACATGAAGAGCATGAAGATGGCGAAAAGGGCGCTCTTCAGAGGAAATGGGGCATTTTCAGGTGGCCCTAGAGCATTTTCTATTCATTCTGTCGCATACTGGGCATGGCGAAGGAAATTGAGGCAGTGTGCTGTGGTGAAGGTGTCCAGTGCTGAGGCGGTGGCGCGGATCAAGCCAGTCCAAGTGCGGCGGGCGGCTTGGCGCAGGTGGGCCTTG
>CANJNZ010000092.1 GCA_947476045.1 Chthoniobacteraceae bacterium | reverse complement strand
GGATAAGGACCGAACTGTCTCGCGACGTTCTGAACCCAGCTCGCGTACCACTTTAACCGGCGAACAGCCGGACCCTTGGGACCTTCTCCAGCCCCAGGATGTGATGAGCCGACATCGAGGTGCCAAACCGAGTCGTCGATATGAGCTCTTGGACTCGATCAGCCTGTTATCCCTAGCGTACCTTTTGTCCGTTGAGCGATGGCGATTCCACTTTCGAACCACCGGATCACTTGGGCCTGCTTTCGCATCTGCTTGACTTGTAGGTCTCACAGTTAGGCTGGCTTATATCCATATACTCGTCACCTGATTGCCAACCAGGCTGAGCCAACCTTCGCACTCCTCCGTTACTCTTTGGGAGGATACCGCCCCAGTAAAACTGACCGGCTGCCAATGTCTCCTTCCCAGATAATGGGCAAGGGTTAGAGTCTTCAGTCCCCAAGGGTGGTGTTTCATTGGCGACTCAATTCATCCCGAAAGATAAATATCAAAGTCTCCCACTTACGCTAAGCATGAAAACCGAAAACACAGTAACAGCGTACAGTAAAGGTGCATAGGGTCTTTCCGTCCTGCTGCGGGTAGGCGGCATCTTCACCGCCATTACAACTTCGCTGAGCTCCTCGTTGAGACAGCGGTGCACTCGTTACACGATTCGTGCAGGTCGGAACTTACCCGACAAGGAATTTCGCTACCTTAGGACCGTTATAGTTACGGCCGACATTCACGGGGACTTGGGCTCGTAGCTTCGCTTGCGCTAACCACTTACCGTAATCTTTCCGCATTGGTCACGTGTCACACCCTATACGTTGTCTTTCGACTTAGCAGAGTGCTGTGTTTTTGATAAACAGTCGGTACACCCATTTCACTGCGACCCTCAAATGAGGGCACCCCTTTTTCCGAAGTTACGGGGCTAGATTGCCGAGTTCCTTAACGAGGTTTCACTCACGCGCCTAAGTATATTCTACTCACCCACCTGTGTCGGTTTACGGTACGGGCACCTTAGTATACATGAAGGTTTTTCTTGGTGCATTGTTTTAAGGATTCAGTTTGGCCGAAGCCTCGCCATCCGCTTGCGCGACCAGGACGATCATCGCCCGGCCCTTATCCCAACACACTTATCTTCACTTAAATTTCGGTGGTGCAGGAATATTTAACCTGCTGTCCATCGTCTACGCCCTTCGGCCTCGACTTAGGTCCCGACTAACCCTGGGAGGACGAACCTTGCCCAGGAAACCTTAGGTTTACGGCGGACAGGAATTCAACCTGTCTTTTCGCTACTCATGTCTGCATTCTCACTTGTAGAAGCTCCACGGTTGCTTTCGCTCCCGCTTCAAGGCCGCTACAACGCTCCCCTACCAGTATTGAAAATCGAGATCTTCAATACTTCAGAGCTTCGGTACGAAACTTATCGCCAATCATTTTCGGCGCAGAAACACTCGATGAGTCAGCTATTACGCACTGTTTAAATGGTGGCTGCCTCTAAGCCAACATCCTCATTGTCTAAGTATCTCCACATCCTTTTCACTGAGTCTCGTTTAGGCACCTTAGCTGCTGATCTGGCATGTTTGCCTCTCGCGCGTGAAGCTTATCCCTCACGCACTGACTCCCGTGCTACACTCGATGGCATTCGGAGTTTGATTGAATTCGATACCCGGGTATGGGCTCTAGTTCATCCAGTGCTCTACCTCCATCGATCAGCGCACGAGGCTAGCCCTCAAGCTATTTCGGGGAGAACCAGCTATCACCGGGTTTGATTAGTCTTTCGCTCCTACCCACAACTCATCCAAGCCTTTCTCAAGAGGCACTAGTTCGGTCCTTCACGCGATGTTACTCGCGCTTCAACCTGATCATGGGTAGATCACCTCGGCTTCGGGTCTACTGCCAATGACTGGACGCCCTATTCGGACTCGCTTTCGCTTCGCCTCCACCTTTAATGGGCTTAGGCTTGCCAATGACAATAACTCGCAGACTCATTAAGCAAAAGGCACGCCATCACCCCTTGCGGGGCTCTGACACCTTGTAGGCACACGATTGCAGGTTCTATTTCACTCCGCTCACAGCGGTGCTTTTCACCTTTCCCTCGCGGTACTTGTTCACTATCGGTCGCCAATTAGTATTTAGCCTTACGCGGTGGTCCGCGCAGATTCACACGAGACTTCACTTATATCGTGTTACTCAGGAATTCCCTAGGTGTATATCAGTTTTCGGCTACGGGCCTTTCACCCTCTATGGAGCAATTTTCCATTTGCTTCGCCTAACGTTTATACTACCACAACGGGCTCCTACAACCCCACTAGCAAGCTAATGGTTTGGGCTGTTCCGCTTTCGCTCGCCGCTACTGACGGAATCGTTTTCACTTTCTATTCCTCTGGTTACTGAGATGTTTCACTTCACCAGGTATTGCTCGCACTATGCTATTTATTGACATAGTGGCGACTGGGCATTTACCCAGCCAGGTTACCCCATTCGGAGATTCACGGGTTAAAGCGTATTTGCCGCTATCCGTGACTTATCGCAGCTTGTCGCGTCCTTCATCGCCTATTGACACCAAGGCATTCATCGTGTGCCCTTTGTAGCTTGATAAAGCTATATTCTATACGTACTGTCGCATACAAAAATTTATATGGGACAAACATAGTACTATTCAAATTATATTTAAATTACACTTACCTGTATGCAGATGTCAAAGAACCACTTAAACTTTATAAGTTTAAGTTGTTTGGTATTTGGGCCTTAATTTAAAGCCCGAAGTATTGTTTTACTAGTCATCGTGGGCGTGACAGGATTTGAACCTGTGACCCTGCGCTTATCAAGCGCATGCTCTAACCAACTGAGCTACACGCCCTACTAAGTTAAGCAAATACATTTGCGGACATATCAGTGGAGGCAAGGGGAGTCGAACCCCTGACCTATAGCTTGCAAAGCTACCGCTCTACCAACTGAGCTATACCCCCAAGTAAATTTACTACAAATGATTATGAAGACTATGTAAAAACTGAATTGTGCGCTACCGTTTCAAATACTTATTTGCTGCTTTTTATTCCAGCTTAAACAAGCACACTATTTTAGTGTTATTGCTCGACCTATGCCTAGTTCTGTAAGAATTTTAGGCATTTCTCCTTAGAAAGGAGGTGATCCAGCCGCAGGTTCCCCTACGGCTACCTTGTTACGACTTCATCCCAGTTACCGCTCATACCGTAGGGCACAAAGTGCACTTCGGGTGCAAACGACTCCCATGATGTGACGGGCGGTGTGTACAAGGCCCGGGAACGTATTCACGGCGCCGTAGCTGATGCGCCATTACTAGCGATTCCGGCTTCACGCAGGCGAGTTGCAGCCTGCGATCCGAATTGGGCTCAGTTTTATAGATTTCCTTGGCCTCGCGACCTTGGCTCGTATTGTACTGAGCATTGTAGTACGTGTGCAGCCCAGGGTGTAAGGGCCATGCTGACTTGACGTCATCCCCACCTTCCTCCCCGTTTCACAGGGCAGTCTGTCCAGAGTGCTCGGCTTGCGCCGGTGGCAACAGGACATAGGGGTTGCGCTCGTTGCGGGACTTAACCCAACATCTCACGACACGAGCTGACGACAGCCATGCAGCACCTGTGCAAAGCGCTGTATTGCTACAGCTAGGGAACTTTCATCCCCGACACAGTGCATGTCAAACCCTGGTAAGGTTCTTCGCGTTGCATCGAATTAAGCCACATACTCCACCGCTTGTGCGGGCCCCCGTCAATTTCTTTGAGTTTTAATCTTGCGACCGTACTTCCCAGGCGGCACGTTTAACGCGTTAGCTACGGCGCAGACGGGGTCGAATCCGCCTACACCAAACGTGCACCGTTTACTGCCAGGACTACCGGGGTATCTAATCCCGTTTGCTCCCCTGGCCTTCGTGCCTCAGTGTCAGCATCTGTCCAGAGACTCGCTTTCGCCACTGGTCTTCCTTACGATATCTACGCATTTCACTGCTACACCGTAAATTCCAGTCTCCTTTCCAGCGCTCAAGCCGCGCAGTATCGAATGCAGTTCCAAGGTTGAGCCTTAGGATTTCACATCCGACTTACACGACCACCTACGCACCCTTTACGCCCAATAAATCCGAACAACGGTTGAGACCTCTGTATTACCGCGGCTGCTGGCACAGAGTTAGCCGTCCCTTCCTCTTTAAGTACTATCAGTTTTCCGTTAGTTAAACGGAATGTTTGTTCCTTAATGACAGAAGTTTACAATCCGAAGACCTTCATCCTTCACGCGGCGTCGCTCCTTCAGGCTTTCGCCCATTGAGAAAAATTCTCGACTGCTGCCACCCGTAGGTGTCTGGACCGTGTCTCAGTTCCAGTGTGGCTGGTCGTCCTCTCAGACCAGCTACCCGTCATAGCCTTGGTGAGCCATTACCTCACCAACTAGCTGATAGGCCGCGGGCCCATCCAGAAGCAACAGCTTGCGCCGTTTTTAGCTTTTTGAGCATAAGCTCAATGGCTACATGCGGTATTAATTCGACTTTCGCCGAGCTATTCCGCGCTTTTGGGCAGGTTACCCACGTGTTACGCACCCTTGCGCCACTAATTTCTATCTATATTGCTATAGATAAATTTCCGTTCGACTTGCATGTCTTATCCACGCCGCCACCGTTCGTTCTGAGCCAGAATCAAACTCTCCATTATGATTGTTTGCTTTCGGCCGCTAAAGCCGAAAGACTTCTGACCATTATTTCCTAACACGTTTGTGTTAGGCGGTCTTAGTTTTCAATTTTTAAAATCAAGTAAATGACGTATAGCGCACAATTCAATTTTTACTTATGACTACAACTTCCAACGAAGTCTAGTTGTCATTATTTCAATACTTCTAAACCAAACTTTCAAAGAACTTAATGAGTTGCAGAAAACGTAATGTGATTTGAAAACTGGGCTTTTACTAAAAACACTACAAAGCACACAGCGCTTAAATTTACATTTTGTATTCTGCAAAGAACTCGCTTAATCAGCGGGAGGGACAACCTACCACAGTTTTTTATGTCGTCAATAACTTTTTTTAAAAAAATTGGCCTACGAATTGTCACGCATAAAACGACACCGAGCGGAGAAACAGCGGAGGGTTAAAAATAGAACGAAACCTCACAACTGATGACAGTAGAGCAGATGCCATTAGAAATACGCCAACAAGGCCGCTGAGAAGTCCTCGAAAAGATGAAACAAAATATGCCCTGAGGTATGGACGGGAGGCACACGGCTACTTGCTGGACGTAGCATGCGAACTATGCGGCTACGAGCGAAAGCGCACGCTCAGAGTGCTCGTCGGGCGGCTGCCGATAGCGGAAGACCATCGCAAGCGATGGGGGCGAAGCGGCGGTATGGCGAGGAAGAAAGGGCCGTGCTCAAACTCATTTGGCTGGCAGCCGAACAACCGTTTGGCATACGGCACAAAGCTCTTGCTCCGCCGTGGCTGCCACATTACCAAAACGAGCGCGGAGCATTGGACGCGACAGTGCACGGGCAACGCTAAAATTGAGCGCGTCAACCATGGACCGGATGCTAAACGCGGTGAAAACCCAGCATGCTACCGAGGCTGATGCGGCACTCGGCCGCACGCTGCTGCGAATACAGATACCCGTGCGCTCCGAACATTTGGACGTGGAAAAGCCCGGCTATATCGAGGTGGATACTATTGTCCAATGCAGAGAAGTATGAGCGGCGACTTCATCTGAAGCGTCACACTGAACTACGTGCACGCCCTATGGAACGAGACGCGGGCAACCTGGAACAAAGGCCTGCACAGTATCAGTAAAGCATTGCCGAAGTGGAAAAAGTGACGCCCTTTACTATCCTCGGGTTCAACAGCGACAACGACTCCGAGTTCCTCGATTGGCACCTGGCGACTACTTCAATCTGCGCCCCAAGCTCGTGGCCTTTACCAGATCGCGATCCTACCGCAAAAACGACAACACGCGCTTCGAGCAGAAGAACTGGAGTCACTTGAGGCAACTCATCGGTTTGGAGCGGCACAGCAGCCCGAACAAGCCGAAGCCCTCAACGATCTCTACAAAAAGGATTGAAGCTGGTTTAGAAACTACATTTGCCCCGCATGAAATACCTGCGAACCGAAGTTGAAGGCAGCCGCAAAGAGCGTGTTTATGATCGCCCTAAAAACCCGTTTGAGCGGCTCAAAGAAAACAGCCAGCTCACCCCCCCCCGAAAAACTCCATTAACTCTAAGGTCAAATGGCCGGGCTCAACCCATATTTAAATATTACATGCCATCGTAGACAAACTACGCAAAGTGCTGCGAGCCCGAGCGAGCGCACCGCTAAAAGCCCCCTCATGATGCCTCCTAAATCGCTCGCCTCCGGTATCACAATTTTATGAGGCAACGTATCACCCTCTTTTTTCGCTCCGGTGTCATTTTTACTTGAGTCAACACGGCCACATTAAAAAATGCTTGGGAGGCCCTTTCTGTTCGCTGCGGACCACTCTGCCAAAAGCTTTTTAGTAATGCCTACGATGTAAATTTGGATTTCTGAATATTCTAGCATGCTTCAGCCCAAGCAACATTGAGGAAGACTTACTGCACTTTGAAAAAGACTGCTTCAATACAGTGTGTAAGGATATTATTTTCCTCCACACTAGTTGCGTTTTGTGCTGGACGTGCTTTGAATCTCCCAATGAAGACACTTCTCGTAATCCTTTCAATACTCGCATTCACCACACAAGTCACCGTGCGATTGCGCGCTGACGAAAGCAGGTCGGCTAAAGATTCCAAACTGGCCGTGAAAGATGTTACTGCGGACGAGGCCGAAAAATTGATCTCTGGCACTCCAGGATTGATAGTGCTCGATGTGCGCACTCCAGAGGAATATGACCACGAGCACATCAAAGGTGCGGTAAACGTTAATCTATTTGATGCAGATTTTGAAAAGCTGATAGCCGGATTAGATCAATCAAAACCAGTGCTATTGCACTGCGCATCAGGACGACGGAGCTCAGGAGCAATCAAACAAATGACTGGGAAGGTGAAATTTCCGCAAGTGTATCACATGAACGAAGGCTTCAATGCTTGGAAAGCAGCAAAAAAACCGTTTGAAGGAAAGCCTCTGCCTAAAGAGATCAAATAGCCTGCTTTTTTCCTGAAATTTTGCCCTAGTGGCGCATACCAACACCCATGGTTTGATTCAACTGCTGCTGCACTGTGCGTTGGACAACCTGCCACAGGAACATGTGCGCCTGCTCCGAACTGTTTGCTAATTTATCAAGTTCAAAAATGCTCCAGCAGGCTTGGGAATTTCGCGCTCGTATAAGCACGCTTCTATTGCAACAGAATTTCGCTGCAATGCTGCCACACGGCATGTAGCATGAGGGCTGTGTCTTTACCGTTACGCCATCGCCTGTCAGCGCTGTTGAAGAACGGCTACACGTGGCTTTTTCTCGCGGCGCTTTCGTTGCGGGCGGTGTATCTCACGCAGGCGCTCCGCAATAATGAATTGCTCACGTATCCCGTCGTGGATGCGCGTGTGTATGTGGATTAGGCGCACGATTTCCTCGCAGGGAAGTGGCTGTGGCACGATGCAAAAACTTACACGCCGGGTGTGCCGCTGTGGCTGGCGGGATGGTTTGCGGTGCTGGGCGAAAGGCCGATGTTACACTTTGCGGGATTCCTTTTTCTCGGCGCGGTTCAAGCCGTGGTGCTGGGAAAGACGGCGGAGCTGCCGTGGCAGCGTCGTGCAGGACTGGCGACGGGATGGCTCGCGGCGCTGTATTGGCCGCTGATTATTTTCGAGGCGAGCTACTACGCGGAGCCTCTGGCGATTTTCAGCTTCACGCTCACGATGTATTTGCTCGTGCGGTGGAGCACGAGGGGAGGCGGCTGGCGGCTGCTCGCATGGACGGGGTTTTGCCTCGGCTGGACGATCCTCGCGCGCGCAAACACGATGCTCGTCGCCCCAGTGCTGGCGTCGTGGGTCGCGTGGGTGGCGCTGCGCCGTGGAAACGTGCATCGCTGGCGGGGTGCGTTCGCTGCGGTGTGCGTGCTCGCGCTTCCGCCGATGTTGCTTTGCGCTCCGATTGTATTTTGGAACTGGCGCGTGAATGGCGTGGCGGAGTTGCGCACGGGCGGCTGGCTCAGTGTCTTCCTCGGCAATAACCCGGAATACCGCGGGCTCGTGGTGCCGGTCGGGGTGCGATGGTCGGATTTCGTCTATCTGCCCATCCGCGCAGGGCACATCGAGCGCATCGAGCAAAACAATTACTGGCGCGAGGAGACGCTGCGTATCATACGCGAACGCCCCGCTGATTGGCTCGCGCTCATGGGCCGCAAGGCGGTGATGCTTACGGGCGCGTTTGAGGTAAGTCAGGAAATTGACATCGCGGAATTTCGCAAGGCATCGCCCGCGCTTTCGCTGCCGGTTTGGCCGGGCTGGGCGCTGGTCTTTCCACTCGCCATCGCTGCATTCGCAGCAATGGCGGGAAAATCTGATGCACGTCGCGGCTGGCCGCTGGCGCTGTGCGCGGTGGCTTATTTTGCATCGGTCGCACCGGTGCAGGCGGCGGCGCGCTACCGCCTTCCAGTGGTCGTGCCCATGCTGCCGCTCGCGGGCTGGATGCTCGCACACGCGCTCTCGCGAGCACGCGACTGGCGAAGTTTGCGGGTGCCTGCCGCCGCCGCGTGCGGTGCCGTATTACTGGCATGGCCGGACTGGCCCGGGCTCGCGCAGGAAAAGATCATCAACCATCAGTTTCTCATCGGGGTGAAACGCGAGGACGCGAAGGACGATGATGGCGCGGAGGCAGCGTTCACGGCGGGCGCGGCGTGGAATCCCGCAGACCCCGACTGTCCGTATCGCCTCGGCGAAATCTGGCTGCGACGCGGAGACGCCACACGTGCGGAGACGTATTTTCAACAATCGCTTGCGCGTTTTCCTCGCGGATACGAGGCGGTGCTCGGGCTGGGCGAATGTGCATACGCCGCAGCCCGCACGGAAGAAGTCCTGCGCCGTGTCGAAGAAACAATGAGGCTTGCGCCCAATAATCTCGCAGCACTTGGCCTCGCATCCCGCGCACACAGCGCCCGAGGTGAATGGAATGCCGTCGTCGCAATGTGCGAGGCAATGCGCGCCTACCCTGCCTCTCACGCTTCGGTGGCATTCAACGAAGCACGCGCCCTCACACTCGCCGGGCGTGCTGCGGAGGCGCTGCCGCTTTATGACGAAATAGCCGTGCAACCCTGGCACTCGGCGAAAGAGCGCACACGAGCGCAATTTCTCGGCGGGCTGCTGGCATGGCGGCTGCCCGGCCAGCGCGCTTCGGCGATGGAACGCTGGCAACGGCTGGCCGCCGGGCAACCGGGCTATTTTCAAATGCTCGCCCAGTTACTCACCGGCGGCACCACCACTGAAGCAGTGCGCACCACACTAAATGACAGCGACGATCCGCATCTCGCCTACGCACTTGCCATGGCGGCCATCCAGCGCAGGGATTTGCCGGAAGCACGCGCGCAACTTGAAGCGATCCTCACGAAGCGCAATGCACGCGACTTGCCGGAGCGCGACCGCGAACTACTGGAAATCTGGGCTCTCGAAGACCTTCGCCGCGCGCCAGCACCGCCGAAATAAGCGGACTAGAATTGCTCCAGCAGGTAGCGGATGAGGTCGGTGGATGTGACCATGCCGACGAGTTTGCTGCCGTCGCTGACGACTGGCAGGGAGTGGAAATTTCCCTGCGAGAGGATTTGCGCGGCTTCGCGGATGGGTGCGTTTTCACGCACGGAGACAGGGTCTTTTTCCATGAGCTGTTCGAGCGTCATCGTGTGGTCGAGCGTGGCGTCCACGGTCCGCTCATCCGTGTGAAATGCGTCGCCGAAGCTGACGCGGAGCACGTCGGTATTGCTGACGATGCCGACGAGCTTCTGCCCGCTGACGACGGGGACGTGGTGCACGCCGTGCTCGCGGATGAGCTGGCGGACTTTGGAGACCGGCTCGCCATGATGAATGGTGACGAGGTTGGTGCTCATGATTTTGGAGACGGGTTCGTTTCGTTTCATGCCCGCAGTATCTGTGAGTGATGCAGATAATACTCTCCAAGCATTGGCGATGAATAACCCGCGATTGTCTGAGCGAAATCAGCATTTTCAAACTCCATCAAATAATGCATGGATGCATTTCAATCAACAATGAGCACGCCCGCCCAATTCATCCACCACACATCCGGCAAAGGAAAAACCTTCAGCGCGGTCGGCGACAAATATATGATGCTCGCGACAGGCGAGCAGACGGGTGGCGCGTATTGTCTCGCAGAGGCGAGCGTGCCGCCGGGCGGAGGCCCGCCGCCGCACTATCATACGCGAGAGGAGGAATCGTTTTTTGTTACCGAAGGCGAAATTACATTCATGGTGGATGGTCGCACGGTCGCGGGGACGCCGGGGACTTTTGTGCAAATCCCGCGCGGGACGCCCCATGCTTTCAAAAACAACACCTCGACTCCGGCACGAATGCTCATTTTTTGCACGCCGGCGGGGTTTGATAGATTCATGGCCGAGTTTGCCGTTGAACTGCCATCGCCCGATGCACCGTCAATTCCTCCTTCCCCCGCTGAAATCGAAAAACTCCTTCGCATTGCGCCGGACTACGGCATCGTGATGCTCCCGCCACCGCACGCGTGACGGGCTCGAATTGTCAGTCCTGCGCCCGCAAAGCATGGCAGCGAGCATCATCCTGCGTGACGATTTTATTTCCCTGAACGGAGATTCGCGCTACATCGCCCGCTCCTGCGCAGTGCGCGCGGGCAATCCAACTTTTCCACACATGGCCAAATATATCGAAATGCCCAAACTCGCCGACACGATGACCGAGGGAACCATCGTGAAATGGTGCATCAAAGAAGGCGACAAAGTCTCCAGCGGGGACGTCGTAGCAGAAGTCGAAACCGACAAAGCTACGATGGAGATGGAGACGTTTGACGACGGCATCGTCCACAAACTCCTCGTCGCCGCCGGGCAACGCGTCCCTTGCGGCACGGCCATCGCACTCATTTTGGGAAAAGGCGAACAGCCTCCTGCGGATGGATCGCTGCCCGCAGTAGTCGCGCGCCCCGCTGCGGCTGCTGCGGCTGTGACTCCCGGAGCAGTCGCCACGGCGACTCCCGTTGCTGCGCCGACTTCGCGTGCAGCGCTCGGCAGTGGTTCGAGTCGCGTGAAAGCCTCGCCACTCGCGAGGAAAGTCGCCGCCGCCACGGGCGTCGCACTCGCACGCCTCACGGGCACAGGCCCCGGCGGACGTATCATCGCACGCGACGTGGAGAACGCGCCCGCAGCAGCGCCTGCATTTTCCGGCCCCGCGCCGATTCCCGCAACACCCGCCGGTGCTGAGGACACACGCATCCCACTAACGGGAATGCGCCGCATCATCGCCGAGCGCCTGCTCGCCAGCAAGACGCACATCCCGCATTTCTACCTCACCATCGAAATGGACGCCGCGCCGCTGATGAAACTCCGCGCCGAGGCCAACGCGAATGCCGAGGCGAATGGCGGCGCAAAACTCACCGTGAACGACTTCGTGCTCAAGGCCGTTGTCGCCGCCGCGCAGAAAGTGCCCGCTGTGAACGCCGCGTTCGCAGGAGACGCCATCATCCAATATGCGAGCGTGAACCTCTGCGTCGCCATCGCCGTCGAGGACGGCCTCGTCACGCCCGTCATCCGCGATGCGCAGAAAAAATCCATCCGCGAAATCAGCGAAGCCGTGAAGGACGTCGCCGGACGCGCTCGCGCCAAGAAACTCAAACCCGAGGAATTCGTCGGCGGCACCATCACCGTCTCCAACCTCGGTGCCTACGGCATCGATCAATTCTGCGCGATCATCAACCCGCCACAGGCCGCCATCCTCGCCGTTGGTTCGATTGTCAAAAAGCCGGTCGTCGAAGGAGACAGCATCACCATCGGCCAGCGCATGAACATCACACTCAGCGGCGATCACCGCGTAGTGGACGGCGCAGTCGCCGCGACCTACCTCGCCGAATTGAAGAAGCTGCTGGAAAACCCGGCAATGATGCTTCTTTAGCCATAGCTACGTTAAAATTTGTAGTGATCCAGCCCGCCAGCAGCGAGCGCACCGCCGAGGAAACCGACGATGGAGACCATTGCTGCACCGAGCAGCAATGCACCGCGAAACCGCTTTCGTTCAATCGAACCCTCCTCACATTCCGAAGAGCAGATGAGCACAGCGCAGACGATGGCCCACAAGGCGGTTGCGGTGCCGAGGATTTGATGAATGCGGTAGATAAGAGCCAGTTGGCTGCCGCTCACGGTGGGGTAGTTTGCCAGCCAGCCAAGAGTGGCGGTGGGAATGCTGCTGAGCGCTCCGAGAACGACGAGGAAGCGAACGAACAGCGTCCACTCACTGCGGCGCATCCACCACGCGAATAACTCAGCAAGCACTGCAACGAGCAGCAGCGCGACGGGGAAATGTGTGGAAACCGGGTGAAATTTTCCAAGCCAGTTGAGCAGTCGTGTGAAAAACGGAGCCGTTACTTCCGCTGGTTTGGCAGCCGTGGCGGGCGCGTGCCCCGGCACTAAGGTAGGCGGCAATTCTGCGGGCGCACCGATGAGCACCCAGTGTTCGACGGTCTTTTTTTCCTCCGGCGTGAGCGGTGGCACGTCGGCATCTTCGCCGGGCATCTCGTTGCTCTTCACCATTTGAAACAACTCGGAGTCCTTGGGATTGCCGGGCTCGATGAACTTCGGGTTTTTGGCAACGCGCAAAAGATCGAGCACGTATCCGAATTTTCCCTTCGGCTTCGGTAGATGACTGCCGTGACAGTCTGCGCATTTCGCCTCGAAGATGCGATAGACCTCGGCTGTGACGCGCAATTTTTCATCCGCATTTGCGGGCTGTTCAGCGGCACCGACGCGCCCGATAATTACTGCCACGAAGAGGAACGTGAGGAATCGTAGTGGTGTCATCTCATCAAGTTAATGCGCAGACGGGGGCATGTCTTAGGAAGCGAAAAATGTCGGACCTCGCCGGAAGACAACGTTGCGCGTCTGCTCCAGCAAGCTAGCGTGGTTGCGTTTTGAACACCGCCCAAGACATCTGCCGCCTGCTCCGCGCACTGCGACGGAGAATTTTCTTACGCGACTTTTTGCGAAGCACAGCGCGAGCGACACTTTTTTTCTACGCGCTGCTCGTAGCGCTCACTGCGTTGGCGACATGGACGAATGCATCCCGGCCGGATTTGAGCGCGCTACCGCTCACACTCGCGTGGCCGTTCGTGCTTGGTGCTGTCGCAGGAGTTGTCGTGGCATTGTTGCGCCGACCGACTCTGCGCCGTGTGGCGGAAATCGTGGACTCGCTCGGGGGCACGCGCGACCGGCTGATCACGGCGCTGGATTTTTCGGACATGGAAAGGCCGGGCGATATGGAGTTGCTCGCGCTGCGCGAGACGGGGGAGTTTGCGCGTGCGCGGAATTTTCGCCCACTGCTGCCGATCCGTCCACCGGAGGAATTGCGCTGGCTGGTGGTGCCGCTCGCTGCACTGGCGATCCTTTGGTGGGACGGTCTGCGCTCCGCTGCGGAGCGTGATGCGCGCATCGCCGCCGCGACTGCAGAAGTCGCGGGCACGGTGAAGCAACTCGATACCCTCGCCGACAAACTCGCTGCAAAATCCACGGACGACGAACACGCAAAACGCATCGCCGAGCGTCTCAAGCAAAGCGCCGCAGAAATCCGCGCCGAGGCGCGCGAAGGCGGCGAGGCGCAAAAGGCGGCGCTGCGGGAGATGGCGAAATTGGAGGAGTTGGTGAAGGAACTCCGCAGGCCCGATGCGGCAACGCCAGCGGAATTGGGCGCGCTCGCCGATGCGCTTGCAAAACACGAGCTGACGAAGGACGCAGCGAAGGACATGAAGGAAGGAAGTCTCAGTGCTGCGGCGAAAAAACTAGCGGACGCAGCTAAGAACGAGGAAGCCGCAGCGCAGGCACAGCAGGTTATTCAACAGGCGCTCGATCATCTCGCACAACAAAAGGAACAACTTTCCAAACAGCTCGAACAACTCCGCCAGCAGGCGCAGCAAGGCGGGGAAAGGCAGCAACTCCTCCAGCAACTCTCGGAGATGCTCAACGAAATGCAGAAGCAGAGACAGCTCGCGCAAAAACAGCAACAGAACGGAAAACAGCAAGGCGGCGGAAAGCAGATGACCGACGATGATTTGAAAAAGCTGCTCGGCGCCTTGCAACGGATGAAGGATCAGCAACAGGGCGACGGACAACCGCAGCAAGGTGATGGCGATCCGCAGGGTGATTCACCGGTTTCGATGCTCAGCTTTAGCCCAAGTTCCGCAGTTCGCGGAGGCTGATCTCGCATTCATGCGGGTTCCGAGGCGGCGGGCTCGGTTTTTCTGCACTACATTTGCACGGTTTGGGCGGTCCCTGATACTGTGGGGGCGGCTAGGATTCGGTTGCGCATGGGCAGT
>CANJNZ010000091.1 GCA_947476045.1 Chthoniobacteraceae bacterium | reverse complement strand
CTTGCGCCATCCATCCGGCTCCCTCGCATAGCGTTCATCAATTCGTGCAGCCGCATCCGGCCTGCCCAGTTTAAGTGTGTTTCCTCCCATCCCTCCCTTTTATCTCTTTTCCAATACTTTGTCAGCTTGTTTGTGGAATGTGGTATAAGTCTGGCATCGGAGGGTTCGACGGAATAAGCCTTCGTAAATGTCGCGAGGAGAAAGAGACTGACGAGGAAGTGCTTCATGAACTGCGAAAATTATCCGTTATCAAGCGCGTGTAAGGAAGGAAGATAAAGGCGCAGAAAACAGCGCTGATGCTCGAAAAGTTAAACAGGGAAAAATTACGGCGGATCGAGCGTCACCGGGCCGGTCTTGTCGGGCATAGCGAACACTCCGCGTCCGATACGCTGGCTTTGCAGCAACGCGCCGTTGAATTTGACGGCCTTGCCGCTTGCACCGGGGAAGCTGCCGGAGAGATGGCCGGTCGCGGGTGCGAGTGTGAATTTGGTGCGGGGCACGTTTGGTATAAAGAGGTTCGCCGTGCTGAGTGTCGTTGTCGCTGTGTTCGGTGGAACGAGCACACCGTTGCCGATGGCGAGGTTCCAATTGGTGATCTCGAGTGCGGCGGTGTTTTTGGCGGGTGGCATCCAGCGTGAGCCGAAAGCGGCGATGGTGCCGGTGAAGCCGGGCTTGTCGAACAGGAAACGGGACTCGTTGATGGCCGCTGCGCCTCTCCTGTTCAGGCGCAAGGCTGCTCACAGGCTTGCCTCGTATTTTTCAAGTGAGTTCACGTCTGGAAGCACCTCCTTTGAGGAGGCCGGAGTGGGGTTCAGAAATGCGGCTATGGAAGTAAAAGATTTTGCGCATCGGGATTTGCCGAATGCCGGTCCGAATCAAAATAATCTCATTTTAGTGGCAATATAGTGGCAATGGAATCAAACGAGCTGTCGCTATATTTTCCATCAATCACCATCAAACCCTGATAAACAAAGGCTCCGCTGCTGGTCGGGCCGGCGGGATTTGAACCCACGACCTCTTGAACCCCATTCAAGCGTTCTACCAAGCTGAACTACGGCCCGATTCCAGCGGGCGCGGAAAGTGCGCGGCGTGTCTCCGCTTGGCAAGTGTGTTTTCACACTACTTCTTGCTCAGTATTTTTTCAAAGTATGCGCGCTTTTGCCAAGTCCACGATGCCACAGATATTCCGCCCATGAAGATGGCTGCAAAACTCGCGAGCAGCGCCCACCACGAAGCGCCAAGCGCCGGGTGTCGATCGGGAGGCAGGAGGCGTGCGATGGATCCGACGACTTCGTAAGCACCATTCTTCGTAGCGAAGTAACCAATCAGTCCGCCGATGGTGGCGATACATACATTGAAGACTGTGAGGGTGATGAGCGGGCGGACGAAAAAGAACGCCTTCAACGCGGGGCGCTCGCCGATGTTTGCGGCGAAGGCGATGGCCAGTCCGATGACGACGCCGGGTGTGAGGAATTCTATCATCATTTTCAACGGGCCGACGAGCAGCGCGGAGGATGCGCCGTCTTCGGCAAAGGCCTCGGGGCACAGCAGTGCGGATGCTTCGCCGAACACGGCTCCGTAGCCAGCGATGAATGCGAGGGTGAGCAGGACGAGTTTGACGAGTTCCATTGCGACTCAGCTATCCGCGCCCGCGTCGTTGTGTCGAGCGCGCAGCAGCGGGCGAAACGCCAGCCACAAGAGCACTGGCAGCGTGATGCTGAGAGCGAAGGCCCAGCCGGGTTCTTTTTGAAAAAGCGATCCGACTGCCGCGTAGGTGAATCCCATCGGCAGCGAACCGCACAGCATCGCAACGGCGAAAATGCGCAGGGGCATTCGCGCGAGACCGGCGAGGCACGCGATGACTTCGGGCAGGACGGGCAGCCATCGTGAGAGGATCACGAGCCACGGGCCGTTGCGGCGGAAGAGTGTTTCATTTTGAGCCAGCCCTTCCTCGCCAGCGAGCCGCACGGCCATTCCGCGACCGAGGCCACGGCACAGACTGTATGCGAGCAGGCCGGATAAAAAGGAACCCAGCGAGGAGATCACGCCGCCCCACCACGGTCCATAAACATACCCTGCCGCCGACATGACGCCCGTCGCTGGAATCGGCAGAAACAAATCGCTGATGAGGATGCCAATCACCGCGAGCCAGCCCCACGCGCCGCAATCCTGCACCCATTTGCGTGCCGATTCGCCGTCGAATAGCGCCATGAGTTTGTCGCCCCAAATCACAAATGGAATCAGGACGAGCACGGCGAGGATGAGAAAAATGCGGAGCAGGCGCATGGCGGATGATGAATGAAGGGTCGAGCGCCGCGAGGAAAGCATTGCATCCGGGTTTCGTCATCCGACATTCGTCTCACCATGCCCGCACCCATCACCGCCGCCGAAGCTCCCGCACTCGCCGCAGAAACCATCCGTCGCGCAAAGTTCCCCGTCCTCGCCACCGTGGATGAAAGCGGGCAGCCGCGCGTGCGTCCTGTTTCACCCGTGCGCGTGGAGGGATTCACTGTCTATGTCGCCAACCTCCGCCGCTACGGGAAGACGCGCGAGCTTGCCGCGAATCCGCGCTGCGAGTTGTGTTATCTCGACGAGCAGCACGATCAGGTGCGCATCACGGGTGTGGCTGAAGTCGTGCACGACGAAGCGACTTTGCACGCCATTTGGGAAAGCAATCCGCTGCTGCGAAAATACCTCGGCACGCCGGAAAATCCCGAACTGATCATCTACCGCATCCGCCCGGAACGTGTGCGCTTCATGCGCGAATGGGCGCTCGACTATATCGAAGTCGCGCTGTCCTGAGCGCGTCAGGTCTGCATTGCGCCAAAGGAACGCATCGTTTATCGCACACTCATGCGACTTACACTTCTCGCGCTCGCCGCGTTCACGGCGTTCGCCTTTGCCGACGCACCCAATACTCTCACCGCTGACGAACAAGCCGTCGGGTGGAAGTTGCTTTTCGATGGCAAAACCACGGCTGGCTGGCGTGGGATTGGAAAGGGCGAGTTCCCGGCGAAGGGCTGGGTTGTCGAGGATGGAGTGCTCAAGCACATCAGCAAAGGCGGAGGAGGCGACATCGTCACGAGCGAGGACTACGAAAGTTTTGAACTCACGTGGGAATGGAAAATCGGCCAAGCGGGCAACAGCGGTTTAAAATACAACCTGCCTGACCCAGAGCAGAACATCGGCTGCGAATACCAGATCATTGACGACGAGAAGCACCCCGATGGCTTGCGCGGTGGAAAGTCCCATCAGACGGCGGGGCTTTACGATCTCATCGCTCCTGCGGATCGAAAGACGAACGCTGTCGGCGAGTGGAACAGCAGCCGCCTCATCGCGAAAGGAAACCACGTCGAGCACTGGCTAAACGGTGTGAAGACCGTGGAGTTCGAGTTTGGTAGCGAAGCGCTCAAGGCGCTTATCGCGAAATCCAAATACAAAAAAGTCCCCGGCTTTGGTGAAAAGAAGAAGAGCCCGATTCTTCTCCAAGATCACGAAGACGAAATCACTTTTCGCAGCATTAAACTCCGCGAGCTGAAATAGCGCGCCCTGCCTCCATGCTCGAAGACAACCTCCGTGACTGGCTCGCCACAGACCTCGGCGATCTCGCACGGACGCACATGCCATTTGGGAAATACGGCCCCGAACACTACCCGCCGCGTGGCGTCGTCCTCTGCGATCTGCCGCTCGAATACCTCGCATGGTTCGCCCGAAAGGAATGCTTTCCACAGGGCCGGCTTGGTGAATTGCTCCGCATCGCGCACCAGCTCAAAGCTGACGGCTGCGATGAAGTCTTCGACCAGTTTCGCAAAGCTCGGGGAGGTCGCACGCGCCTCCGCCCCGAACGTAAACCCCTGCGCGAAACCTTTCCGGACTGACCCGCGCTGCGGGTGAAATCACTCCGCCGATTTCCAAATCGGCACGTCCTGTTTCATCCGGTCAATCAACTCCCCGCAGTAGCCGAGCGCCGCACCGCGATGCTTCGCCTGCACGCGCACGAAGAGCGACGCTTCGCCGACCGGCACCCAGCCGATGCGGTGAATGACCGTCGCGGCTGCGATGGAAAACTTCTCCGCCAGCTCCGCGTGGATGCGCGCAAACTCCGTGCGCGCCATCACCTCGTATGCCTCGTAGCTCAATCCAGTCAGTGTGCGCCCGCCTTCATCCTCGCGCACGATTCCGAGAAACTCCACACACGCCCCGACCTCGCGGGATTCAAGCGCCAGCTCCGGCACGACGATGCGCTCGCGGGTGAAATGAACCTCCATTCCTAGCCTCCGCTTACGGGCGGCACCACGGCGACTTCCTTCGCGCGGGCGCCGAGCGGGGTGTCCCACGAGCAGTATTCGCAGTCCACGGACACGCGCATTTTATCCACGGAAAAGTCCGGCGCGACGCGTGCGAGCACCTTGCGGGGTGTGTCCTTGGTCGTGCATTCCAGGCGTTGTTCACGCCAGCCGAGTTTTTCAGCGGCGCTGGCGAAAGCTAGTAAACGAATTTGCATTACGACGTTTATTACCTGCACGCTGGCTCTTCTGCAAGCCGCAGCGTTAGTTTCCTCATTATGCAATCTCTCGACGATGCCCGCGCACTCATCGCCAGCCGCGTTCATTCGCTCGCTGCCGAACGCATCCCGCTCTCCGCTGCGCTGGGCCGCACGCTTCGCGAAAGCATCGCTGCTTCCGAGGATATGCCTGCATTTTCGCGCAGTGCATTTGATGGCTACGCCTTCGCCGCTGGCGAAAATGGACGTATGCGTGTTGCGCAGGAGATCGCAGCCGGCGCTGCATCTATGCAGTCGATCGGGGCAGGGGAGTGCGCACGCATTTTCACCGGTGCCCCACTTCCTCCGGGCGCGGATGCCGTCGCCATGCAGGAGCATGTCGTGCGCGATGGAGATTTTGCAGAAATCCCGCTGACGGTGAGCGGACACGGTGTTCGCGCTCGCGGAGAAGATGCTCGCGCTAGCGACCTCCTGCTCGAACGCGGCCAGCGTTTCGGTCCCATCGAGCTTTCGCTGCTCGCCACGCTCGGGCACACGCAACCGCTCGTCGCACCGCGCCCGCGTATTCTTCATGTCGTCACTGGTAGCGAGTTGGTTTCCCCGGATGTCACGCCCGCTCACGGACAAATCCGCGACAGCAACACGACGCTTATCGCCGCCCTCGCCGCCGACTGCGAAATGATCGCGCAGCTCCGCGCAGGCGACGATCTCCCCACGCTCCTCGACGCCATCCATAGCGTGCCACACGATGCGTGGGACGTGCTCCTCATCTCCGGCGGTGCGAGTGTGGGCGACTACGATTTCGGCGCACGCGCCCTCGCGGAGAGCGGCTTCAGCGTCCACTTCACCGCGCTCAATCTCCGCCCCGGCAAACCACTCATCTTCGCCACGCGCGGACGCCAGTGCGCCTTCGTCATCCCGGGAAATCCGCTTTCGCATTTCGTCTGCTGGCACGTCGGCATTCGTGCGGCGCTCGATGTTTTGGTAAAAGGGGAAGCACCTTTTGAGCTCGCCACACTGCCCGTGACAAAAGAACTGCACAGCAACTCCCGTGAGACTTGGTGGCCCGCCCGCATCGTGTGGCGCGAAGACGGCCCGTGCGTGGAGCCGTTGCGCTGGCAGAGTTCCGGCGATCTCACCGCCCTCGCAGGCGTGAACGCACTCCTCCGCATCCCATCGAATTCTCCAGCCATCACCGCTGGCGAAAAAATCAGCGCGCTCCTCATTTAGAACACGTGCCTCCAAATCGTCGTTCGACAACCGCCATCCGACATTCCTAAATCCGCCATGACAGAATTTTCCCATCTCGATTCCACCGGCTCCGCGCGCATGGTGGATGTTGGCGCGAAACCACCGATGCACCGCCGTGCCACCGCCGAGTGCCGCGTCGTTTGTGCCGCTGAAACCATCCGCGCACTTCGCGATCGCGCACTGCCAAAAGGCGACGTGCTCACCGTTGCAAAGGTCGCCGCGATTCAAGCAGCCAAGCGTTGCGACGAACTCATCCCGCTCTGCCACAGCCTCCCGCTCGATGCGGTGGACGTGACTTTCGATGTGCAAGACACCGCCATCCACATCCGCGCCACCGCGAGCACCACGGCAAAAACCGGCGTGGAAATGGAAGCGCTCACCGCCGCGAGCATCGCCGCGCTCACCATCTACGACATGTGCAAAGCCGTGGACAAAGCGATGGTCGTCACCGACCTCCGCGTCGTGGAGAAAGTGAAAGAATGAGATTCGCACGTATCACATTGAGCGACCGCGCGAGTGCTGGCGTTTACGAAGACCTCAGCGGCCCAGCCATCGAGCAATTTTTCGCCGAACATCTACGCGACGAAATCGCATGGACGCGCATCCTCATTCCCGACGAACGCGCACAAATCGAGAGCACACTCATTCATCTCGCTGACGAAGAGCACGCGCTCATCGTCACTACCGGCGGCACCGGCCCTTCGCCGCGCGATGTCACGCCCGAGGCTACTCGCGCTGTTATCGAGCGTGAGTTGCCCGGCTTCGGCGAAATCATGCGGGTGCAGAGTTTCGCGAAAGTTCCCACTGCAATCCTTAGTCGAGCCACCGCAGGCACACGCGGGAGAACACTCATCATCAATCTCCCGGGCAATCCGCGCGCCATCGGCGAATGTCTCCCGCTCCTTCTCCCCGCCATCCTCGAATGCCTTGATCACCTCGGCTGGCCGCGCCCGCAGTTGCAATAGCCTATCCGCCGAGCAGCGACATTTCGGCTTTCACCTTGTCCGTCGCGAGGGAGCGGATTTCCGAGTAGCGATCCTCGCGTGCCCTCCACACGCGCGAAACCGCAGCAGCAAGCTCCGCATCATCCGTGCTGGAGCGCAGGAGGCTGCGGAGGTCGTGTCCGTTTTGCGCGAAGAGACACGTAAAAAGCCGGCCCTCCGCTGTCACTCGTGCACGTGTGCAGTCGTGGCAGAAAGGTCGCGTCACCGATGCAATCACACCCACTTCACCGCCTTCGCTGGTGCGGAAGCGCAGCGCCGTCTCGCCAGCGTAATTTGGCTCCAGCGGCGTCAAAGTTTCGCCGATGCGTTCGAGGATTTCCGTCGCGGGCACCACGTCGGTCATGCGCCATCCGTTCGAGTTTCCCACATCCATGTATTCGATGAAACGCAGCACAAACTCCGGTCCGGCAAAGCGCCGAGCCATCGCCGACACATCGCTCTCATTCACACCGCGCTTCACGACCATGTTAATTTTGATCGGAGAAAATCCTGCCGCCCGCGCTGCCTCGATTCCTTCGAGCACGCGAGCTACGGGGAAGTCCATGTCGTTCATCGCGCGGAAAGTCGCATCGTTGAGAGAGTCGAGGCTCACCGTGATCCGACGCAGCCCGGCATCACGCAAGGCCTGCGCTTTTTGCGCGAGAATCGAGCCGTTCGTAGTAAGCGTGAGGTCGCGCAGTCCGGCTATGCCCGCGAGTTGGGCGATGAGTTGTTCGATGTCGCGGCGCATCAGCGGTTCACCGCCGGTCACGCGCACTTTTTCCACGCCGAGCGAAACAAACACCTGCGCCACTCGCGTTAATTCCTCGAAGGTGAGGATGTCGTCCTTCGGTAAAAAATCGTAGCCGCGCCCGAAGACTTCCTTGGGCATGCAATACGTGCAGCGGAAATTGCAGCGGTCCGTCACGGACAACCGCAAATCACGCAGCGGGCGTTGGAGTGAATCACGCATCTGTGCCCACTGATACGTCCAGTGTGTGCTGGCGGCAACTCTCGTTGCGCTGCGGGTATCTCGTCCTCATGCGCTTCGCTTTGTAATTCTTGCGAGTTTGGCGCGCTCGTAGATGGCGAAGAGGTGTTCATTCTGGGCGCGGTCTGTGAGAGGGGCTGAATTAGTCTTTGGGTTGGGGGGTATGACTTGCCACCGTGGATACATTCTGGGCATACCGCGCACATGCCAAAGTCATCAAAGCGAAGCCGAAATGGTGCGGAGTTTATAAAGTGGTTCAAGCCGCTTATTGATTGTCTCCACGAACTTGGAGCTGCGAAACCGCGTGAGGCATCGGACTGGATTGCTGTGAAGGAGGGCGTGCCGCCTGCGGTTCGCGAAGTCTTGAATAAAAATGGAAGCGAACGCTTCATAAATCAGGTCTGCTTCGCGCGTCAGTATTTGGTCTGGGAGGGCCTAATTGACGGAAGTAAACGAGGTATTTGGTCGCTAACTGCGCGAGGATTGAAAACGCATCTCACCGACGAAGATGCGAGAACGATTTTTTCTAAGTGGGTAAAGTTCTGGACTGAGGCTAGAGAGGGAAATGCTGTAAAGAGCGAAGACAGAAAGCCCGCAGAACCGATGACCGAGGTAGTCGAGTTAGTTGAAGCTGACGAGGTTCAGGAAAACGCACTATTGAATGTTTTGCGCGGGCTTTCACCGACCGGGTTTGAGCATTTTTGCCGACATCTGCTGCTGGCGTATGACTTCGAGAAAGTTACGGTTACAAAACGAACCCGTGACGGAGGCATTGATGGCGAAGGTATCTTGCAAACAAACCCATTCGTCAGTTCGGTAGTCGTTTTTCAATGTAAGCGCTACAAGCATTCAGTCTCGAGTGAAGAGGTGCAGAATTTGGGAGGAGCTGCACGCGGACGAGCCGATAAAGCCCTGCTGATTACGACGGGCACTTTTAGCGGACCAGCGAAAGCGGAGGCGGCTCGGACGACTCCGCGAATTGAGTTGATCGATGGCGAGCAACTGGTCGCTATGTGCGAGGTAAAACAAATCGGGCTGCAACCGCGGACGGTTTACGATATCAACCACGAGTTCTTCGCACAATTCCGCGAATAGTTTTGCAACGGATGCTTTTGCCACGTTTTGCTTTCTTGCTTCCTGCCTTCGATTTCAGTGGCTAGGAGCAGGGCATGATTTCCGATGACCACGGTGCGGATTCGATTGCGACGCTGACGCCGGAGCATCGTCGGCTGGCGACGGAGTCGGCGCGGGAGGGGAATTGGAAACGCTGGGGGCCGTATTTGAGCGAGCGGCAGTGGGGGACGGTGCGGGAGGATTATTCGGCGAGCGGGGATGCGTGGCGGTATTTTCCTTTCGAGCACGCGGGGGCGCGGGCGTATCGCTGGGGTGAGGACGGGCTGATGGGGATTTGCGACCGGCAGGCGCGGCTGTGTTTTGCGCTGGCGCTCTGGAATGGGCGCGATCCGATTTTGAAGGAGCGTCTCTTTGGTCTCGCGAACGGTGAGGGGCCGCACGGCGAGGATGTGAAGGAGGCGTATTGGTATCTGGATGCGACGCCGACGTCGTCGTATCTGCGGGCGCTGTATAAATACCCGCAGCGTGAATTTCCCTACGCGAAATTGCGGGAGGAAAATGGACGGCGCAAAGGGCGGGATCGGGAGTTTGAAATTTGGGACACGGATGCTTTTGAGGGCGACCGCTATTTCGATGTGGTTGCCGAGTATGCGAAGGCGGATGCGGAGGATATTTTGATCCGCATCACCATCGCGAATCGCGGACCGGAGGCGGCTCAAATCCATGTGTTGCCGACGCTGTGGTTTCGCAACACGTGGAGTTGGAAAGCGGGTGCGGACAAGCCGCTGCTGCGTGAACTCGGGCCGCAGACGGTGGAGGCGGTTCATACTTCGCTCGGCGTTTACCGACTTGTGATGGAGAAGGAGGCGCCGCTGCTTTTCACGGAGAATGAGACGAACATCCAGAAGCTCTACGGCGCGCCGAACGTGAATCCGTTTGTGAAGGATGCATTTCAGTCCCACGTCATCGAAAGGCGCGCAGGCTCGGTGAATCCTTCGCTGCAAGGGACGAAATGCGCAGCGCACTACACGCTCGATGTGCCTGCGGGCGGCGAGGTGATTTTGCGTCTGCGGCTCGGCGCGATGCTGGAATTGCCGGGAGATGCGTTCGGGAAGTTCGAGGAGATATTCGCCGAGCGGCGAAAGGAGGCGCGGCTTTTCTACGCTACGAAATGCGCGGAGGGGACGACACAGGAGCAGCGCAATGTAATGCGCCAGGCCTACGCCGGGCTGCTGTGGAGCAAGCAATTTTACCACTACGACGTGAAGGAGTGGCTCGCTGGCGATCCCTCACAGCCGCCGCCGCCAGTCGGTCACGCGAAGTCGCGCAATGCTGACTGGACGCATCTTTTCAACGGTGATGTGATCTCGATGCCAGACAAGTGGGAGTATCCGTGGTATGCGGCGTGGGACCTCGCGTTTCACATGCTGCCGATGTGCCGCGTGGACCCGGATTTTGCGAAGCAGCAACTCATGCTCTTCCTGCGCGAGTGGTATATGCGGCCCGATGGTGCGCTGCCTGCCTACGAGTGGAATTTCTCGGACGTGAATCCGCCCGTCCATGCGTGGGCGTGCTGGCGTGTTTATAAAATTTCCGCGGCACGCGGAAAGCGTGACACGCTCTTTTTGGAGAAGTGTTTTCAAAAGCTGCTGGTCAATTTCACGTGGTGGGTGAATCGCAAGGATGCGCGCGGGCAGCATCTTTTCGGCGGGGGATTTCTCGGCATGGACAACATCGGCCTTTTCGACCGCAGCAAGCCGTTGCCAAACGGCAAGACGCTAGAGCAGGCGGACGGAACGGCGTGGATGGCTTTCTATTGTTCGACGATGCTGGCGATGGCGCTGGAACTCGCGCAGACGCGCCCGGCCTACGAGGACATCGCGAGCAAGTTCTTCGAGCATTTCATCGCCATCGCCGATGCGATGAATACGCTCGGTGGCACCGGGCTTTGGGATGAAGAAGACGGTTTTTACTACGACCGCCTGCGCGCCGACGATGGCGAGAGCGTGCCGTTGCGCGCGCGCTCGATGGTCGGGCTCGTGCCGCTGCTCGCGGTCGAAGTGCTTGAGCAGGACATGATCAAATCGCTACCCGGTTTCCGCAAACGGATGCGTTGGTTTTTAGAAAACCGCCCCGAGCTTGCGCAGCATGTGAGCTACATGGAGCGCACGCACACCGAGGGTGGCGAACTGCGCCTGCTGGCCATTCCGCGAAAGGATCGTCTGCTCCGCGTGCTCGCGCGAATGCTGGATGAAAAGGAATTTCTCTCGCCTTACGGTATCCGCTCGTTGTCGCGCGCGCATCGCGATGAGACGTTTTGTTTCATGCACGATGGCGGACACGTTTGCATCGCCTACGAGGCAGGCGAGAGCACCGATGGAATGTGGGGCGGCAACTCCAACTGGCGCGGGCCGATTTGGTTTCCGCTGAACTATCTCATCATCGAATCGCTGGAGCGCTACCACCGTTTCTACGGCGACAGCGTGCAGGTGGAATTTCCCACCGGCTCGGGGAATTTGCTCACGCTCGACAAAGTCGCCGCCGAACTCGCACGACGCATGTCTAATCTTTTTCTCCCGGATGCCGATGGCCGACGCCCCTGCCACGGCGACGATTCCGCTGCGGAAAAACTCGCCGCCGATCCGCACTGGCGCGAGCTGGTGTGGTTCCACGAATACTTCGATGGCGACACGGGCCGTGGCCTCGGTGCGAGTCATCAGACGGGATGGACGGCGCTCATCACGCGCTGCATGAATCTCGTGGGCCGGGCCGACGCGCAGTAGCCCGCTGTTACCTAACGGTAGTTTCACGATTCGGGGCTAAGGCGGGGCGAGGGCGGTTCGTGATTCTTGGTGAAACAACACATCCCATGAACTCCATCACCAAACCTACCATCCTCGAAAGAATCCAACGCCGTCTCGCCGAGTCGCGCTTCTTCGCCTTCTCGCTGCTGCTGCACACCGGTCTCGTCATCATCGCCAGCACGATCATGCTGATTCGCTATAACATGGTTGAAGACATCACCCCGACTGGTGGCGTGGAAGTGCCGGAGGACACTCGCACCCCGGAGCCCATAACGGATGATAAACCTAAGGATATCACCGCTGATACTATCACTCGGCCGCAGAGCAGCAGCCCTGTATTCGATGGCGGAAACATACGTGATTCCATCACGCAGACTCCGTTGAGCGTAGTTAAAACGATGGAGCTCACCAATCTTACCCGCCTACCTATTGAGGCAATTCCCGTGAACATCCTTTTCCGCGGTGTTGTCGGAAAGATACCGAAAGTCATGGGAGCCCGTTTTGGAAAAGATGGCGACGGGCGCGTGCTGGGGCCGAGAGTTGGTGGCCCCGGGCCGACCAAGAAGACTGAAGACGCAGTGCTCCGCGGTTTGAGGTGGCTGCGTGATCATCAAAACCCGGACGGCTCGTGGGGCGATCGCAATCAGGGCGCGATGACCGGTCTCGCCCTGCTCTCCTTCCTCGGGCACGGTGAACTCGGCGACTCGCAGGAGTTTGGTCTAGCCGTAAACAAGGCCATCGAGTGGGTCATTTCCAACGGCACCAAACACGAAGGCCGTCTCTCCATGACGGACAATAGCTGGGGCGGAAACGGAGGCGTGTATGAGCACGGCATCCTCACCTACGCGCTTGGAGAGTATTACACGTTGAGCAAAGACGAACGTGCGCTGGAACTTTTCCGAAAAGCTGTCTCCTACATCGTCGAGGGGCAGGGGCCTGATGGCGGCTGGATGTATAATTACGACAAAACCGCGAGCGACACCTCGGTGAGCGGTTGGCAGGTGCAGGCTCTAAAAGCCGCGCATCTCAGCGAGCTAAAACTCTCCGGAGTGCGCGAAGCTTTGGATCGCTCGATGAAAAACTTTGACCGCGTGCAAGGTCCTGTCGGTGGCTACGGTTATCGCGGTGCAGAGGATCGCTACAGCCTCACTGGCGTTGGTGCGCTCTGCAAAATGTTCTGGGACGAGAAGCGCGACATGAACGTCAAACGCGCGATCGAATTCATTCGTGCGAAGACTGCGGGCGAACTTCCATTTCTATATCAGCACGAGCGCGGGGATCTGTATGCGTGGTATTATCATACACAGGCCATGTGCATGTTCGGCGATGTCGCATGGCACGAGTGGGACGCCAAATTCAGCAAAGAGATCACCGGCGCACAAAGCCCCGACGGGAGCTGGCCGGTCATGCGCGCACCCGGTCACGGCAACTTGCAAGGCGACGCCGCCATCACCGGCGCAGTCTATCGCACCACCATGAGCATCCTCATGCTCGAAACCTACTACCGCAACTTGCCTACAAACCGTGCGATGCTGTCGAACGACACATCGAAACTTGCGCGACTTTAGTTGTTAAAAAACGCCGCCGACTTCCCATTCTTCGATGAGCGTCTTGGGCACTTCGGCGAGGAAGCGGGAGGGTCTTTGGAGCGGGTCGCCGTAGGCGGAGTTGAAGGACATGCAGGGGTAGGTGAGGTAGAGTTCGTCCATCGCGCGGGTGACGGCGACGTAGAAAAGGCGGCGCTCTTCTTCGATGGCCTCGCTGCTTTCCAATGAGCGGGAGCTGGGAAATTTCCCGTCGGCGAGCCAGATGACGAAGACGACTTTCCACTCCAGCCCCTTCGCTTGATGCACGCTTGTGAGGGTGACGCGCTCGGTTTCTTCGTTGTTGCGCGCGGTGGCGTCGAGGCTGGTGAGGAGGGCGAGCTGGTCGAGGAAGGCCTGCGTGCTTTCGTATTGGCGGGCGAAGTTGGCGAGGGTGTTGAGGTCTTCGCGGCGTTGGTCGTAGTTGGGAAAATTGACGCGGGCGTAGTCGTCATACACGGCTTCGAGGACGCTGTGGATCATCTCCTGCGGCGGGGCGAGGTGGCCGCCGGGTGCGAGTTCATCGAGGGTGAATACGAGTTGTTCCCACGCCGCTTTGGCTTTTGCGGGGACTTTGAGAGGGAGGAGCAATTCCTTGATGGCGGGCAGTCCTTCCCACGGATTTGCGATGGTCTCGGGGAGTTCCTGTGTGGGCGTCTCGGCAGGTGCGATGGGCGAAACGGGCTGTTCCGCTTCCGCGACCACGACGGGCGCGATGACGGTGGTGGGGGTTTCCTTTTTCAAAAGCGGGGCGTCCGCCGCGCTGAGGGCGTCGCTCACGCTGGCCCAAAGTGCATCCGCACTGCGGGCGCCGATGCCCGGCAGCAGACGCGCCATGCGCTTGAAGGCGACTTCGTCGCGGGGGTTGACGACCCATTTCAAAAACGCGCCGACGTCTTTGATGTGCGCCTGTTCGAAGAAGCGCAGGCCGCTCGTCAGCTCAAAGGGAATGCCGCGCCGGGTGAGTTCCATCTGCAATTCCATCGAGTGAAAATGGGCGCGGTAAAGAACGGCCATGTCGTCGAGCGCGATGCCTTCCTCGTGGAGTTCCAACATGCGCTGCGCGACGAATTGCGCCTGCTGCTGGGAGTCGGGCAGGGGAACCATCGCGGGTTTCACCGCACCTTCTTCGCGCGCGGCTTGCAGCACTTTTTGAAACTGCTGTTTGTTCGCCGAGATGGCGGCATTCGCCACGGCGAGCACCTGCGGAACGCTGCGGTAGTTGGTTTCTATTTTATACACGACGGCGCCGGGATGACGCTTGGGGAATTCGAGGATGTTGCGGAAGTCCGCACCGCGCCACGAGTAGATGCTCTGGGCGTCGTCGCCGACGACCATGACGTTGTGATGCCGGGCGGCGAGGATTTCGATGAAGTCGTTCTGGAGGTGGTTGGTGTCCTGGTATTCGTCCACGAGCACGAACTGAAACTGCCGCTGGTAGTGCTCGGCGAGGGCGGCGTTCGATTTCAAAAGACGCACGGTTTTTTCCAACAGGTCGTCAAAATCGAGAGCATTCGCTTTCTTTTTCTTCGCTTCGTATTTCACGCGCGCCTGCTCCAGCTCCGCCGCGAACTCGAAGAAATGCGGATACTTTTCCAGCAACACATCCTCCAGCGAGCGCCCGGTGTTGAGCTGGTAGCTGAGCACATCGGCGACGACCTGGCCCTTCGGGAATCGCTTCTCTTTTGGATCAAAGCCGAGCGTGGCGACGACGCCGTCGAGCATGTCCTCCGCATCCTCGCGGTCCATGATGCTGAAGCCGGGAGCGAAGCCCGCTTCGTTCGGATGCCTGCGGAGGATGCGGTTGCCGATGCTGTGAAAAGTCCCGCCCCACAAGCCCGCCAAGTCATGCGGACAAATCGCGGCGACACGATCCAGCATTTCACGCGCAGCTTTGTTGGTGAACGTGAGCAGCAGCACATGCTCGGGGCGAATGCCGTTTTCCAAAAGATACGCGACGCGGTAGGTGAGTGTCCGCGTCTTGCCGCTCCCCGCACCCGCAATCACCAGCGCAGGCCCCGGCGGTGCGGTGACCGCCGCGAGCTGCTGGGGATTCAGTTCCGCTGCGAAATCAATGCGCGGCCCGGCGGGCGCGGTGCGGTGAAGTGTGTATTGTCGGGCCATGTGCGGAAGACGGATGACTGAGGATGCGCTGCGGATGAAGCTCGAAATCTAAAGTAAGCCCCAAACGGTTAATTGGGAGTCCTTGAAGCGTGTTCGTCGTCGTCGGTGTAAAAGTTTTTCTGTAAATTGCTCTGCCTTTGCTGAGCCTGACTCCCCTGCGGGAGCGGCGAAGCGAAGGCGAGCGTAGCGAGCCGAGCGCAGCAGCTCCCGCAGGGGAGTGGTCGCGTTCG
>CANJNZ010000090.1 GCA_947476045.1 Chthoniobacteraceae bacterium | reverse complement strand
GCTTGCGCCATCCATCCGGCTCCCTCGCATAGCGTTCATCAATTCGTGCAGCCGCATCCGGCCTGCCCAGTTTAAGTGTGTTTCCTCCCATCCCTCCCTTTTATCTCTTTTCCAATACTTTGTCAGCTTGTTTGTGGAATGTGGTATGACATCCATTTTCATGCGCAACTCACGCAAACTTCGCTGCTAACAAAACACCGACCGCGCATCAACCGGACACCCGTGTATTGATCCCTAACAAAAGACCGCCATTTTACGCCCACTCATCCACCCAAGCCTATGAACATCCGCACCCTTACCTTGGCGCTTTCCGCAGCCGCACTCCTCACCACCAGCGCGCAGGCTGGCTTCCATATTTTCGACATTCAGGAAATTTACTCGAATGCAGACGGCAGTGTGCAATTCATCGAATTATTCTCAACGTCGAGCAATCAGGAGTTTGTCAGCGGGCAGACGATCAAGCTGGAAGCCGCCTCGCCTGTTTCGACCTTGGCAACTTTCACTTTTCCAAGCAATGGGCCGACTGGCACCCTGAACAAGACGTATCTCATCGGCACATCAAACCTCACGAGTCTCTATGGTGTAACGCCAGACTTTGTTCTTCCAACCAACTTTCTTGGAGTCGCCGGAGGGTTTACAAACAAGCAGCTCAATTTTGCCAGCGGAACAGATGTGGTGAACCTCCTCAATCTCCCACTCGACGGCGTGGGTTCCCTCAATGGATTGATTGGCAACAACACACCGACCAACACATCGGTGAATGCTCAGGCAACGCCTAAGAACTTCGCAGGTGCAACGGTAACCATTCCTGAGCCCGTATCCGCTGCGTTGCTCGGCTTTGGAGTTCTCGCTCTTCTGCGCCGTCGCCGCGTGCAATCGTAGTCGCTATTTTTCCGCTGCGGACATAGCCCGCCGCATCTCCGCTATCAGTTCCTCCGGATGCCATTCATTGCCGGAGAAAACTCGCCGCACACGACCGGTGGCATCCACAACGACCGTGCGCAGATTATGCGTCAGCACGGCACCTTCGCCTTTCGTCTCCAGCCCGAGCGCGGTGGTGAGTTTTGCGATTTCCGTCGTTTCGCCTGTAGCAAAAGACCAACTCGATTCCGGTTGGTAGCGCGCTGCGTATTCGGCGAGGCGGGCAGGAGTGTCGTAAAGGGGATCCATCGTCACCGACAGCAGCCGCCATTTTCCAGACTCGGCGGAAAGGGCGCGCTGCACGGTGGCGAAGTGCGCGTTCATGCGGGGGCAAAAATCCGGCAGCGGGCAGCGGGTGAAAATGAACGTCAACGCGAGCGCACCGCCTTTCGTCTCCACGAGGCGGAAGGGCCGCCCGTGTTCATCCACCAGCGCCACATCCGGGAGCAGTGCCTGTGGCATCCTCGGTGGCTATCGTCGCGGGAGGTGTGGTGTGACCGACCTTCTTCACCTGCGTGATGCGACTCTCCTGCTCCGTCACGCGCAGCTCGAAAGTCAGCACATCGCCCGGCACCAGCCCCGCGAGTTCGGCAGGCTGGACTGCCGTGAATTCCATCGTCATCGCGACCATGTAGCCGGGGATTTCCTCGTGCGCGATCACCGCACGCCCTTTCGTCGCATCCGCACTTTGTAAAACACCACGCACCGCGTAGCTCGCGACGGTCGGCGAAGTCGCGTTTGACGGCGGACGATCACACCCAGCAAAAAAAAGGGCGACCAGCGAAAGCAGCCAATGGAGTTGGCGAGTGACAATGCGCACAGTCCGCAGATAGCCACTCCATCGCACGATTGCAGCAACTAGCTGCAGCAGGTTTCTGAGCTTCATCAAACTCCGCGCTAGCCGCGGGGCGTTGGGTGCCTTAAAAGGCGCGCCCTTTTCCATGCCTGCCAAAACAGTAAAAAAGAACGTCCCGATATTACACGCGAAGAAATTGCTCGTCGCCAACCGCTCGGAGATCGCCATCCGCATCATGCGCGCGGCGACGGAACTCGGGCTGCGCACAGTTGCGATTTACGCGGAGGAGGATCGGTTTTCGATGCACCGCTTCAAGGCGGACGAGGCTTATCGCGTGGGCGAGGGGAAGGGGCCGGTCGGCGCGTATCTCGACATCGAGGGCATTGTGGCGCTCGCGAAGGAGAAGGGCGTGGACATCATTCATCCGGGCTACGGATTTCTTTCGGAAAATGCGAAGTTCGCGGCGGCGTGCCGTGCGGCTGGGATTGAATTCGTCGGGCCCAAAGCGGAGTTGCTTGATTTGATGGGCGACAAAGTTGCGGCGCGTGCGCTGACGCAGAAATTGAAAATCCCCACGCTACCCGGCACCGAGGACCCGGTGAGCGATCGCAAAGTTGCGCTGAAAGTCGCGGCGGAGATTGGATTCCCGTTGATCATCAAGGCGGCGTTCGGTGGCGGCGGGCGCGGGATGCGTGTCGTCCACAAGCCGGGCGATCTCGACTCGCTGCTCGATGAAGCGCAGGGCGAAGCGGGGCGCGCGTTTGGAAACGACGCGGTCTTTTTGGAAAAATACATCCCTCGCGCAAAGCACATCGAAGTGCAGGTGCTCGGCGACCGTCACGGCAACGCGGTGCATTTGCACGAGCGCGATTGCTCGGTGCAGCGTCGCCATCAAAAGGTTGTCGAGATCGCCCCGAGCTATGGATTGCCGGACAAAGTGCGCCACGAATTGTGCGACGCATCGGCGCGCATCGCGAAGGAGATCGGCTACGACAACGCGGGCACCGTCGAGTTCCTCCTCGATCTGGATACGAACGATTGGTTCTTCATCGAGATGAATCCGCGCATTCAGGTGGAGCACACGGTGACGGAGCAAATCACGGGCATTGACCTCGTGCGTTCGCAAATCCTCATCGCACAAGGTCACGCGCTCCACAGCGACGAGGTCGCGATTCCTGCGCAGGATAAAATCCAGCGCAATGGTTTCGCCGTGCAGTGCCGCGTGACGACTGAAGATCCCGCGAACAAATTCACGCCGAGCTACGGCAAGATTATCACGTATCGCAGCGCGGGCGGTTATGGCGTGCGGTTAGACGCAGGTATGGGCGACGCGGGCGCTGTGATTACGCCGTTCTATGATTCACTGCTGGTGAAAATCACGACGAGCGGCGCGACTTTTCACACCGCGCTGGATCGCATGGACCGCGCGCTGCGCGAAATGCGCATCCGTGGCGTGAAGACAAACACGCCTTTCCTCGAAAACGTGATCAACCACCCCACGTTCCGCAGCGGATCGGCGACGACCACGCTCATTGATACGACGCCTGCACTCTTTGAATTCAAACAACGCCGCGATCGCGCCACGAAGCTGCTCGGCTTCCTCGGCAACGTCATCGTGAACGGCAACCCGCACGCGAAAGGCTACAGACCGCCACAGCCGCTCACCGCCGCACCTTTGCCGAAGTGGGACGGTCGCGTGCAGCCCGCAAAGGGCACGCGCCAACTCCTGCTCGAACTCGGTCCGAAAAAATTCGCCGAGTGGACGCTCAAGCAAAAGCGCCTGTTCATCACCGACACGACCTTTCGCGACGCGCATCAGTCGCTCATGGCCACACGCGTGCGCACCGCCGACATGCTCGCAATCGCACCAGCCGTCGCACGTCGCACAGCCGAGCTTTTCTCCCTCGAAATGTGGGGCGGTGCGACCTTCGACACCGCGATGCGTTTTCTCAACGAAGACCCGTGGCTCCGTCTGCGCACCCTCCGCGAAAAAGTGCCAAACATCTGCTTCCAGATGCTCCTGCGCGGCGCAAACGCCGTCGGCTACACGAGCTATCCTGCGAATGTTGTCGCTGGTTTTGTGAAACACAGTGCCGAATGCGGTATGGATATCTTCCGCGTGTTCGACTCGTTGAATGATTTGTCGAACATGAAAGCCGCGATGGAAGCGGTGCAGGACACGCACGGCATTTGCGAAGGCGCGCTCTGCTACACAGGCGACATCCTCGATCCGAAGCGCACGAAATACTCGCTGAAGTATTACGTCTCGCTCGCGAAGGAGCTGGAGAAAATGGGCGCGCACATGATCGCCATCAAGGACATGGCCGGCCTCTGCCGCCCCTACGCGGCGAAGGCGCTTGTGAAGGCGCTGAAGGACGCAATCGGAATCCCCGTTCACTTTCACACGCACGACACGAGCGGCGTGAATGCCGCGTCCATCCTACAGGCGAGCGACGCTGGTGTGGACGTCGTGGACCTCGCAATCGCGAGTATGAGCGGCAGCACTTCGCAACCGAACCTCAACAGCGTTGTCGCTGCGCTGCAAAACACGCCGCGCGAGACGGGCCTCGATCTCGATACGCTCAACGAATTTTCCGACTACTGGGAGCATGTGCGCAATTTCTATGCGCCGTTCGACACCGCGCCGAAGACCGGCAGTGGCGAAGTGTATCTCCACGAAATGCCCGGCGGCCAATACACGAACCTCCGCGAGCAGGCCGCGAGCATGGGCCTCGGCCATCGCTGGCCGGAAATCGCGCGCTGCTATCGCGCAGTGAATGATCTTTTTGGCGACATTGTGAAAGTCACGCCATCAAGCAAAGTCGTCGGCGACATGGCGCTGTTCCTTTTCACACGCGGCATCAAGCCCGCCGACGTGGTGAATCTCGAGCCCGGCAGCATCGCATTCCCCGAGAGCGTCATTGATATGCTCAGCGGCGGACTCGGCGAACCGATGGGCGGTTTCCCGAAGGACGTCGTTCGCGCTGTTTTGGGAAATGCGAAGGTAAAACGCACGAAGCCGGAGCCCGTGAAATTGAAGGACGTGAAAGCCGAGGTCGCTGATAAAACCAAGCGCGAGGCGAGCGATGACGACCTTTACTCGCACCTCATGTATCCGCAGGTCTTCGCCGATTTCGCGAAGTTCCAGGCCGCAAACAGCGACGTGAGTTGCCTGCCGACGCCCGCATTTTTCTACGGCTTGCGCCCCGGTGAGGAAATCCAGGTGAGCATCGAGGACGGCAAGGTGTTGTTCATCAAACTCATCAACCTCGGTGCGCCCGACAAGGACGGACGCCGCGTGATTTCCTATGAACTGAACGGAATGCCCCGCGAAAGCACAGTCGTGGACAAGAGCATCACCAAGGAAACCAAGACCCGTGCCAAGGCTGCCGCCAACGACCCGCTCCAAATCGGCGCGCCGATCCCCGGCATGATCACCGCATTCGAGGCGACCGTCGGCAAGGCCGTCACCAAAGGCGCAAAGCTCGCCACGCTCGAAGCGATGAAGATGCAAACCAACATCCTCGCCCCCGCCGACGGCACCGTCGCCGAAATCTTCGCCGGCATCGGCGAGGCCGTGGAAGCGGGAGATTTGCTGATCAAACTGCGGGTGTAATTTTTCCAACAAAAAGCCCGCGTCTCTTTCGAGGCGCGGGCTTTTTTTGTTTGGCCCAGTCTTTTTACAGCGAGCGGAGGAATTCGAGGAGTTGTGCGCGCTGGGCATTGGTGAGGGCTTCGTAGCGTTGGCGGGCTACTGTGCCTTCGCCGGCGTGGGCGCGGATGGCTCTGTCCAAGTTTCCGGCGCGTCCGTCGTGGAGGTAGGGAGCGGTGCCGCTGAGCCCCCAGAGCGGCGGGGTGCGGAATTCATTCGGGCCGGCGTCTGCTTGCGGGATGCCGTCGCCGAGGGTGCCCATGTCGTGGAGCAGCAGATCGGAGTAGAGGGCGACGGTTTGGTTACTGAGGGCCGCGATGTCGCTGGGGCCGGTTTGCAATGTGGGGACGTGGCATTGGGCGCAGCCGACGCTGGTGAATAGTGATTTTCCTGCGGTGCCGTTCGCCGTCAGCGGACGGGCGACGGGTGGGGCGAGGAGGCGCTGGAAGTTGGTGAGCCTGTCCACGCCGTCGAGGCCGGAGTTGGGGTTGGTGCGGTCCTCGGGGTCGGCGACTTTGTCGAACCGGGCGAGCAGTGCGACGTCACCGTTGGGTGCGTTTTCGCTGGGGAAGAAGCGGTTGGTGATGCCCATTTCGTTGAGATACGCGTCGGCGGAAAATGAGAGCAGCGTGGCGTGCTGGTTTTTCCAGCCGAAGCGACCGACGCGTGTTTCGCCGGTGGCGATATCCACCACCTCGGCGGTGCGGCCTTTCACTCCGTCCACTTCGGGGCGGTCGGCGAGGGCGCGAATGGTGTCGTCGGGGATGGCTTCGATGAGGCCGAGGCCGAAGAGCGGCGTGGTCTGGCGAAGTGCGACGGTGTTTGCCTCCGCCGGGACGTGCTCGCGTGCGGCGGGTGCGATGGCGCGGAATTGCAGCAACGAACCGCCGAGGTCTGCGAGCGGATCAAAACCGTCCGCAGTGGTGAGGCCGAAGCGCGTGACGTTGATGCGGCTCGCTCCGCCGGGCGCCGGCCCGCGATGGCAGGAGACGCAGGAGACGTTGTTAAAGATGGGGCCGAGGCCGGTGTTGGGCCTTTCCGCCATCACGAAATCGGCGCGTCCGTCATTGAACGAGGCGAGTTGTTCGGCGGTGAGGCCGGAGAGCGCCCCGCCGATGCGCGGTGCGGCTGTCTGCGCCGGTGGCGGCGGAGGTTGATTGCCATTTGGCGGAGGTTGGTTACCGGGAGGCGGTGGCTGCACGCCGGTTGGTGGGGGCTGCACACCGGTTGGTGGAGGCTGCACGCCGGTTGGTGGAGGTTGCACGCCGGTTGGTGGAGGCTGCACGCCGGTCGGCGGAGGCTGAACGCCTGTCGGCGGAGGCTGAACGCCTGTCGGCGGAGGCTGAACGCCTGTCGGCGGAGGCTGAACGCCGGTCGGTGGAGGTTGCACGCCGGTCGGTGGAGGTTGCACGCCGGTCGGTGGAGGTTGCACGCCGGTTGGTGGAGGTTGCACGCCGGTCGGTGGGGGCTGCGCGCCGGTTGGTGGGGGCTGCACGCCGGTTGGTGGGGGCTGCACGCCGGTTGGTGGAGGTTGCACACCGGTTGGTGGAGGCTGGGAGCCGGGAGGCGGCGGCTGTTGAGCGAAGGCGCTGGTGAGGATAAGAACAGCGGTGAGCGTGGTGATGCTGCGGGTGAGTTTTGTGTTCATGGGTCGTATGTTTGTTTGTGTTTTTAGTGCGACGGATTTTTTCCGTATGGCTGCACTGTGGCACCGCTCTGTTAAGACCGTATGTCGCCACGCCGCGTTTATTGTAAGGAAAGTGTAAATGTGGCGGCGATACGGCGTTCAGGTCGCATGGATACAAAAAAACCGGCGCAGCTTTTGGCCGCGCCGGTTTTTGAATTTGAATGCCGAAACTTACTTGAGGACGGCGGCGTGGAATTCCTGCCAGTCGTCGAGGTTGTTCAGGTCAATCGCGCCGGGGAGGACGCTGCCGTCATCAGGCAGGCCGCTCGCGCTGAGGATGCCTTTGCGGGTCGCGTCATCGTGGCAATAGCCGAGGATGGCGAGGTTGTGGCGATGGATGTCGGCTTTCGTCAGCTTCTTGGCGTTTTGCTTCACCCACGCTTCGAATTGCGGGTAGGTGGGCTTGCTGGACTTGACGAATGCAGTGACCGCAGCGGCGTCGAAGCCGAGTTGGTTGCAAGTCATCTGGTCGTATCCCTGACCGAGGCCGGGATAGCCTGCTGCGAGTTTTCCTGCTGCTTCGAGGCTGAGTTTCAGCCAGAGGCGCGGGAGGTGAAGGGCGCCGAGAGGGCCTGCGACGCCGGAGCTGATCATTGGAACGTAGCTCATGGTATGTGTATTTGGTTGTTGGTTTTTGTTTTGTTTATCGCCCGCGTTGTGCGGGCAAATTTGTTACTTTTTCTTCTTAGGGCCGCGGCCTTTGAAGGTCAGCTCGGCGATGCCGCTCTTGTCGAGATGGCCGAGGCCGAGCTTGGTGAGTTTGGTGTATTGGGCGAAAGTGGCCGCTGCGAGTGGCAGGTTCAGTTTCTGCGCCTTTCCGAGGCTGAGCGCGATGCCGCTGTCCTTCGCTGCGTGCGCGGCGGAGAAGAAGCAGGCGTGGTCGCGGTTCACCATGTCTTCGCCGTCGGTGACGAGGACGCGGCTGTTTGCGCCTGTCTGGCTAAAAACTTCCATCACCGTCTTGAGATCGAGCTTCAGCGCGGAGGCGAGGCCGAGGCCCTCTGCGAGCGCGGCGGTGTTGATGTTCATCACCATATTGACGAGTGCTTTTAACTGCGCGGCCTGACCGGCTTTGCCGATGTAGCGCATGAGTTTGCCTTCGTCGCTGAGCTTGGTGAGCAGCGGCTTCACTTTCTCGAAGACGGCTTTTTCGCCACCGCACATGAGATAAAGTGTGCCCTGGCGCGCCTGATTGATCGAGGAAGCCATGCAGCCTTCGAGCGATGCGGCCTTTGCTTTTTTGGCGAGCTTTTCTACCTGCACGTGGACGCCGGGCGAGATGGTCGCGCAGTTCACAAAGACGCGGCCTTTTGCGCCAGTGAGGAGGTTGTCTTTCTTGTTCGAGAAAATGTTAAGCATCGCCTTGTCGTCGGTGACGACGGTGATGACGACGTCGCTCAGCGCGGTGACGCGGGCGAGCTTGGTGCAAGCTTCCGCGCCGAGTTCTGCGGCGAGGTCATCTGCTGCTTTCTTGTTGATGTCATAGACGGCGGTGACTTTGTAGCCCACGTCTTTCAAACGCCGGGCCATGTTGGCGCCCATGCGTCCGACTCCGACAAATCCGATCTTTTGTGCCATAAATAGTATGTGTGTTTTGAGTTGAGGGGCGCTCGTTTTAGCCGTGGCTGCATGGCTGGCAAGCGCGACGTGCGTGAAATTTGCGTGGAGGCTTGCCCCTTGCCCCGGCGTCACCTTTCCTCCCTGCTCCATGCCTACCCGTCTCGCGCTTCTCGGTTTCGCTTTTGTCGCACTTGCACACGGCCAGACCGTGCTTGTGAAACCCTACGTGCAACCGGGCGATGGAGCGTCGCTTTCCGGTGCGGATGTGAAGGTGATCGAATGGCTCACGGATCAAACACCGGGGGAGTTCACCGTGGAATATGGCATTCAGGATCAGCCGATGCGGACTGCTGTCGCGGAGCGCGACCAACTCGACTTTGACGGCCCGAAGCCCAAGCCCGCAAAGCATATCGAAACACCGAAGCCCGACCCTGCAAAAGACCCGGCGCTCACGATAGATGAATTGAAGGCGAAGACAGTCGCGAGTTTCGGCCCCATTGTGGAGCGAGAGCAGCACTTCTTTCGTTACCGCGCGCAGCTTTCTGAACTCCCATTCGACAGCGTGGCAGTTTACAAGGTGAAACTCGGCGGGGAAGTTGTTCGCGAGGGCACGTTCAAGACGCGCGCGTCGGCGGAAAAGACAGTGCGCTTTATCGCTGTTGGCGACATGGCAGGAGACACGCCCGAGCAGCGCGCCATCGCATTTCAAATCAGCCTGCAAAAGCCCGACTTCCTCGTGGCGCTCGGCGACATCGTTTATCCCGGAGGCCGTGTGCTTCAATACATGCACCACTTTTTTCCCATCTATAACGATGTCGCCGCGCCCGGCCGGAAAGCGGGCGCGCCGCTCATGGCATCCGTGCCTATCTACCCCGTGATTGGAAATCACGATGCCGAAATGCAGAAACTCTCCGAATGGCCCGATGCCTTCGCTGCGTTTTATTTTTTCAGCGTGCCGAAAAACGGCCCCGGCACCGGCCCGTGGAATCTCCCGCTCGGCAACAACGCGAAAAATGCCACGCAATTTCGGAAGCTCGCCGGCGTGGAATACCCGGCGATGAGCGACTACTCGTTCGACTACGGCGCCGCGCACATCTGCTGTGTGGACGCGAACAAATATACGATGGACGGCTTGCAGGAGCTGAGCCAGTGGATCGAAAAGGACCTCGCTGAGAGCAAACAACCGTGGAAATTCGTCTGTTTCCACCAGCCCGCATTTCATACTTCGCGCGAGCACTACAGCGAGCAGGGAATGCGGCTGCTGGAGCCGATGTTTGAAAGACTCGGCGTCAACGTCGTCTTCGCGGGCCACGTCCACAATTACCAGCGCAGCAAACCGTTCACTTTCATACCAAATCCTCCCAAGCGAAACCCGCGTGGTCTCGTGGATGGCGACTTCACCCTCGACGAAAATTTCGACGGCATCATCAACACGAAGCCCAAGGGAGTAATCCACATTATCAGCGGCGGCGGCGGAGCGCAGCTCTACAAGGGCGATTTGACGAAACTAGCGGAGGCGATCAAAAAGGAACACGCTCAGAATTACTACGACATCACCGCGAAATACATCTCCGACAAACATAGTTTCTCGGTAATCGATCTCACGCCAACGAGCTTTGAACTGCGGCAGATCAGCATTGATGGGAAGGAAGTGGATCGCTTCCGCATCACGAAATAGTGCGCCGTGCTACGCGATGAAGGAGCAGACGTATTCGCAAATTCCAGCGGCGACTTCGATATCGAAACCACTGTTTGCAGGAATATCGAACGCGCTGCCTGCTGCATATTCGCGCGTGTCGCTTTGGCCGTCGAGTTTCACGCGGCAGTTTCCGGCGACGATCTCCATGCGCTCGGCCTGCGCGGTGCCGAAGTGAAATTTGCCCGGATAAATCAGCCCGAGTGTTTTCTTGCTGCCATCGGCGGCGAGGATGGTGTGGGAGACGACCTTGCCGTCGAAATAGACGTTGGCCTTGGCGATTGCGGTGACGTTGTCGAATTGCATGACCCGGCGTGTAGCGGGCCGGGCGGGGGATTGTAAATTTCCGATTGCCGATTGCGGACTCCACGGCCCTTCGCGCACAATGCAAAATATGCCGCGCTCCGTAGTCGCCCGTTCACTCGAACCTCTCGCCGCCTCGCTCTGGGGGATTTTTCTCGCATGGACTGCGCTGCTCGCCGTGGCGTGGATTGGCGCTGTGGATGAATTTTGGCTGAAGGCAAACGTGAGCAACACCGGTTTGTGCGACGCGCTTGTGATGCTGTTTAATTCGGCGATGCCCGCGTGGCTCACGCTCGGTTTGGTGAATGTGCATCTCGCAATTTCGCGGGCGGAGGGTTTGACGACTGCGCGCCGCTGGCTCGGATTATTGCTCGGTCTTTCGCTCTTGCTAGGAGTGCTGACTGTGCAGGCTGGCGTGCCATTCGGCGGACTGCATTTTACGGCGCAACTGGGCGTGCGCTTGATCGGCGTGCCAGTGGGATGGGCTTTGTTGTGGGCATTGCTCGTGATTGGCGCCCGAGAGGTCGTCCTATGGCTGAGACCTCGTGCCAGTCATGGTGCAACGGCGCTCGCGGGTGGCGTGATGGTCACGCTCACGTTCGTGAATCTCGAACCGCTCGCGCAACGCTGGTTCTGGTGGATGTGGTATCGCGAAAAACTCATTATCGCGGCCACAGTGCCGTGGCATGCGCCGTTGGCAGCGTGCGCATTCGCCGTCGCGCTCGGCTGGCTGTTGCGCGAAATGAGCATCGTTCCCCGCACGCGGCGGCGCTCCCGCAAGCCGGCTATCATTTTCTTCATCCTGAATGCGCTCGCCATCGCCACGCACCTGCGCCTCTGGCTCGCACCGCCCCAAAGTTCGCCGATGGAGATGCTGCCGATGTAGAAAAGTTCACTTCCCGCGTTGCGGTGAGGCATCGTCGTCGGCTATGGCAGCGCGGTGCGTCGCACCTGGTTTTCCATCCTGCTGTTGTTTGCCGTCACGTTTGCGGCCTACGCGCCTGCTTTGCGCAATTCATTTGTGTGGGACGACACCGCGCTGGTTTTGCGTGATCCGCTCATCCGTTCATGGAGGCTGGCACCCGATGGTTTCCGCGAATTTCTTTTTCTCGATGCGACGGCGAGCGATTTCTACCGCCCCCTCCAGCGCCTCACCTTTACCGCCGACTATGCGCTGTGGGGCATCGCGCGTGATGTCGGCGAAAAGACGGGCGCTCCCGAGACTGGCGATCACGCCGATGTCGCTGCGATCCAGCGCGCCCCGCAGCCGGGCTGGCATTTTACGAGCGTCTTTGTTCATGCGCTCGCGGCGGTGGCGCTGTGGATGCTGTTGCGCTCGTGGCTCGGCGGCGGTGTCTGGCCGATGCTCGGTGCGCTTGCATGGGCGGTGCATCCTTTGCACACGAGCGCGGTCACGTATGTGAGCGGGCGGGCGGATCCGCTCGCCGCGCTGTTTGTTTTCAGCGCACTAGCGCTCGTCGTGCGTGCACACAAAAACGGCGGACTCTCCAAGGGCGACCGTCCCGCTTCATGGTGCGTGATGGGCGCGGGGCTGTGCGCATTGGCAGCGCTGCTCAGCAAGGAGAGCGGTATCGCCGCGCTCGCGCTGTGGCTCGTTTGGTTGCTTGCAAAGGCACGCCGCGACAAACGTGCATGGCTCGCTTGGGCGGGTTGTGCGGCGATTGTTTTGAGCGGTTATCTAGCGTTGCGTGGCCTTGCGGATCGCACGCCAGTTCCTCCATCGAAAGAGCCGACCCCGTGGAGCGTGCGTCCGATTCTCGCAGCACGTGCCCTTGCGGAATACACCACGCTTTTCGTCGCGCCGCACTCGCTTCACATGGAGCGCGATATTTCCACGCGCCCGATGGGCGACGGCGCAACAACCCTGCGCTGGGCGCGCTGGCGCGAAGCGCAGACGCTCGCCGGATGCCTCATCGCCATCGGTCTTGCCCTGTGGGCGCGGTGGGCGATGCGCCGCTCGCCGGATGCTGCGGTGGCGCTTGCGTGTTTCGTCGCGACGTGGCTGCCAGTGAGTAATTTCATCAGCCTCAACGCCACAGTCGCCGAACACTGGCTCTATGTGCCGAGCGCATTTCTCATCGCAGCCATCGCGTTCACCTTTCGCGATCGCTGCCCGCCACGCCTCGCGATTACAGCCGCGGCTATGTGGATGCTCTTCCTCGCGGTGCAGACGGCGCGCCAGCAGGACTATTGGCGTGACCAGCAAACCTTCGTCACCCAAACCGCCGGGCGCGCCGGCCGTGGTGTGCGCATGCTTGTAAATCTCGGCCAGCTCGCAGCCGTTGCTGGGCGCGATGACGAGGCACTTCGTCTCTATCGTGAAGCACTGAATATTGAGCCGGATCTCGCAGTCGCACATTTCAACGTGGCGACCATGGCGCTTCGCCAAAAGGACTACGCCGTTGCGCTCGATGAGTTGTCGAAAGCCGAGTCGTCGCCGCTTTTTAAAGCAGACGCAATCGTCATCCGTGCCGCAATTGCCGAGGCACAATCCGGCCAGTCGCAAATCAAACTCCTCGCCGATGCCGCTGATGCTGCGCCGCGAAATTGGAGCATCTGCCGCCGGCTTCCGCTGACTCTCGCCGCCATCGGCAAGCTTGAGCGTGCCTATGCGGACATTCTCCGCCACAACAACATCCGGCCCTATCGCGGCGAAGCGTGGCGGCTCCTCGGTCAGATTGCGGAAAAGCTCGGCCAGAGCGCCGTCGCTGCACGCGCCTATGGCGAGGCAGCGAACTGCGATTCACGGGATTCCTACTCTCGCGAGCGTATGCGCGCACTGCGTTCTTCCTTGTAATTAAGGCCTCAGAATTTCGCATTGCCCAGGTCCCGAAAAAATGCCATCAAAAGGCTGCCGGGTGACCCTGTCCCCCGAGTCCGGCGGGAGACAACATCATATGGCAACGAAAACAAAAAAACAGAGGGGTCGGCCAACGGGGCCGCCAAAACAGTAACGAAACGTAAAGTCACGGCGCTGCCCGCAGCAAACCGTGCAAACAAACCAGCAGCGCCTGCCAAAAAAGCAGCGTCGCGTAAAAAGACAACGAACACGGAAATCTCGCAGGAAATAATCGCACTGCGCGCCTACTTCATCGGCGAGGCACGTATGAGTGCGGGAAAGCCGGGCGATTCCCTGAGTGATTGGATTGAAGCGGAACGCCAGATCCTCGCTGAAGCTGGCAAGTAGCGCCCGCGCCCTTGTGCGGAGAGTAAAGCAGACGTGTGCTGCGTTAAATTCGCGGCACAGTGTTTTATCGTCGCCCCATGTCTCACAAATCAGCTTTTTGGCGCAAAAGTGTCGAAAGCGAAAAAGCAGGTCGCGTTTGAAAGTCGGGAATAGATTTTGTGCGTGCGCTCCCCTTACTGCACCCGGAGAAAATTATTGACGATAAGAAGCCTTTCTAGATATATACAAAACCATGACCTCCCAGTCATGCCTCCAAACCAAAGCTTCCGTTCAAAGCTTCCGTTCAAAGCTTCCGTTCAAAGCTTCCGTTCAAAGGGAACGGTTGAACTGGCGTCTTTATTTCCCGGTGCATGCTTGGGATGGCTCCATGACCTCGCTTCCCTGTCTGGTAAACGCTCTCCACATTCCAGACGCCCGGCTGTCGCTTCAAATCTACCTTTCCGCCACACGCCCATGTTTTTAATCAGGAAGGCAGGAACTCAGAAAAACCGCATCTAGCATCCAGCATCTAGTCACAGACTGTCGCTTTTAAAAATCCGCAATCCGAAACCCTCCCTATGCCCCTCCGCCGCCTCACCCCAAACGCCCGAGTTCTCCTCTTGCTGCTCGCCCTGCTCACGCTCTTCATCGGCATCCCGCTCTTGCTCCATGCGGTGGTGCCGGGTTGGTGGGAGGAAAAGCACGTGTATCAATACGAAGGCGAAAGCGTCGCCGATGCGAGCGACTTCTCCGCCGCCAATCAAGGCCAGCTCAAAAACATGGCTGTGTCGGCTTACGAATATCTCCTCGGCAAAATCCCCGCAGGACTGGCAAGCAGCAGTGACCCCGGCGGACTCGGCCCCATCACACCTCCCGACCCCAATTTGCCCGCAGGCCCGAACAACCAAGGCAGCCCCGGCTGGCGCATCCTGAACATCATCAAGCAATGGATCGTTGTGGATGAAAGCGGTGCAGTCGCATTTCATCCATATCGGCAGTTGCTCTATCCAAATGGGTCGCCAGTCCTCAACGATGGGCAGCCAGTTTACAGTCCACATGGCACAGGCCCTCGACAGATCGCACCCACCGCCTCGACACACAAAGATTTCACCGCCATCAATCTCGGGCAGATGAAAGCCGTGGCCGAACCTTTCTACGACCGGCTCGCTGCAGTCTATGCCCCCTTCCCCTACCCGAAGCCCTGGGCCACCGACGGCGGCACCGCCAACGACTTCGCCACCGCCAACCTCGGCCAGCTCAAACGCGTGTTCTCCTTTGATCTCGATGGTGACAGCGACGGCGATGGGCTGACTGACTTACAGGAGTTGACTTGGACACACAACCACCCCGGCGGCTCGCGTGTCCTCAATCCCTTTGTATCGAACGCCCTGGATACCGATAACGATGGCCTGACCGATGCCGAGGAGTTGTTTCGTCTGGGCACCAACCCCGATGTCGCCGATACGGATGGAGACGGTTTCAATGATGGCGAAGACCGTTACCCGCTGGATAATCGCCAGAACGACGACATCCCGCCTAAAAACTTCGGTATAGTTGACCTCAATGCATCCCTTCCCGCCAACATGAAAGACTCATTTAATTCAACAAATCACGAGTGTCCGGCAGTAACTACCACAGTAGTAATTGGTTGCAATCTTGCGGTGTCAAAGGGTTGAAGTCATGTTTTGCAAGTAGTTCATGGAGAGGCATTTTCTCAAATGGATGGACACTCAGAAGTTGCAAAGTTCTGTGCAGCG
>CANJNZ010000089.1 GCA_947476045.1 Chthoniobacteraceae bacterium | reverse complement strand
GATGAGTCCATGGAGGCGGGAGATGAGTCCATGGAGGCGGGAGATGAGTCCATGGAGGCGGGAGATGAGTCCATGGAGGCGGGAGATGAGTCCATGGAGGCGGGAGATGAGTCCATGGAGGCGGGAGATGAGTCCATGGAGGCGGGAGGGAGGTTCCTATTTTCTCGAAAAATGCAACTCTTTTCTTCAGCGAAACTCCTCTGTAGCCCAAGAGGTGCGGCGAGCACCCCGGCGAACCTGCCCGACGGGCGGGAACCGTTGCGCCCTGACAATAGCCCGGTCATTCATGTTCGGGAAATCTGCCCGCCCAAGTCAAAGAGTCCCGCAGGAACGAAAGAACCTTCCCGCCGCCCTGCTGGGCGCGACCTTGTAGTGCGGCGGGATTCGAGCGGAGCGAGAACGCCTGCCGCTAGGCAGCCCGCAGGGCAGCGCCGGAGGGCGCTGGCAACCGACAGCACCACGCCGCCTTCGCAAGCAGGACAACGGAGCGAATGCCCTATGAACATTTCCCTGCTAAACCACGCGCGCCTTTTACCTGGACGCGGCGCTTCCAAGGCGGTTTCGCGCTCCGCTTGCCACCGCACTACAAGGCGTCCCCTGTGTTTTTGCGGCCTTTCCCTTTGTGAACTCCGTGTCCTCCGTGCGAGGCAATCACGCAAGCCGCCCGCCCGTCGGGCAGACACGCCACTCGCCACTCACCGTCCAGCACCCTCCAATTTCGGTTTGCCAAGGTAGCGCAAACCCGCTCCCCTCCGTCCGCCATGCCAATCGCATTCCGCCCCTGCCAACTCCCCTGCGGAACTATAATATGCTAGTCGTCATCGCGCGCTATGAGCGAGTCACCTGACATTCTCATCAAAGACGGACCGGAAGCACTCCAGTGGTTGCGTTCCAATGGTCATGAGGCCGCGCTCGCATCGAATCGGTTTAGTTCCACTGCCGAGGCCATCGCTTTTGTTGAGCAACTTTATGCAGCCGGTGCACGCCGAGTTTTTGTTCCAGAGGACACGATTAGAGACGACGAGGAGGAGGGAGCGCTTGGTGGTGCGTATTCCGATTCACTCGTCATCGAGCTTTCCGGTTCTGACGTTCCCGAGGCGCTTTCGCGTCTTTATTGCGAGGAGGCAACGCTGGAGGGTTACGATTTGCGCCATGATCCGCCACCAGTCATTGAAGGACGGTATTTGTTTTTATGGTGGGATTGACTGCTAGCCATGCACCGCAGCGCCTTCGCCCTACCGCGCCTCCCACTCCTGCGCCGTGTAGCGCGGGGTGATGTATTGGGGGCAGTTCCAATCGAAGCTGACGGTTTCGATGAGGAGGAGGCGTTCGATTTTCTCGCGTAGCTCGGGGGCGGGGGATAGCTGGGTGGCGAGGTCGGGGTGCTCGCGGGCGTCGAGCACGCGGGCGTGGCCGAGGATTTTGAGGCGCTCGCGGTTCGGGTAGTCCATGAGGAAGAGGGCGGCGCGGTCGTTGCCGTCGAGGTTGCCGGTGGTGAGGAGCTGGCGGTTGCCTTTGAGGTCTGCGAAGCCGAGGAGGGTGGGGGCGAGGACTTTGAGAAAGCCCGCCGGGCCGCCCCGGTGCTGGATGTAGGGCCAGCCGTCGCTGCTGGTGGTGGCGATGTAAAAGCTGTCGCGCGCGGCGATGAAGGCGGCTTCGTCGGCGGTGAAGGGGTCGCGTTCGGGGGCGTGGGGTGCGGTCTGGTGTTTGCCGAAGTATCGCTCCTGCGCAGCCAGCACGGCGGGTGTGAGGACGAGTTGCATGAATTTTGCAGCCATGCGCCCAAGGCTGCGCGCTTCGCGGGGATGTGGCGAACGGATTTTGCGGGGCGCTGCGCCTTTAAGCGAAGATGCGTTCGGGTGCGCGGACTTCGTTGCGCTGGGTGAGGCGGGCGATCATGCGCTGCCAGCTTTCGTGGCCGCTGATGATTTCGATTTCGACGCGGAGGTAGTAGATGGGGACTTCGAGTTTTTCCACGCCGCTGATTTTGGTGGGGAAACGGACGGCGTCCTTTTGTGTGGTGACGATGCAGTCGAGGTCGCGGCGGATGGCGCGGGCGATGAATTCGCGGAGTTCGTCGTCGTTGAAGCGATGGTGGTCGGCGAAACGGGAGGTGATGACGAGTTCGGAGCCGAGCGATTTCAGCAAGTCCTCGAAGCTCTCGGGACGGGCGATGCCGCTGAGTGCGCCGATGTATTTGCCGAGGAGGAAATCGAGCGGCTTGCGGTCGTCGGGATCGTAGAGGTTCTGGAGGTATTGCGGCTTGTGCGAGCACTCGATGATTTCGGCGGTGCAGTTGTAGCGGCGGATGCGCTGGATGAGTGCGGCGTTTTTTCCCGGCGCGGTCTTGGTGATGAGGATATAGCTGGCGCGACGGAGGTTCGAGGGCGGCTCGCGGAGGGTGCCGCGCGGGAGGAGGTATTCGTTTCCGAAGGGCGCCTGACTGTCTATGAGGCAGATGTCGAGGCGGTGCTCGATGTCCTGATACTGCATGCCGTCGTCGAGGATGAGGAGGTCGGCGTTGAATTCGCGGATGGCGTGGCGCCCTGTGCGTGCGCGGTCGCGGTCCACAAGCACGAGCACATCGCCGAGCGAGCGGGCGAGCATGAATGGCTCGTCGCCTGCCCACGCGGAATCGAGGAGGATTTTCTGCCCGTCATGGACGACGCGCGGTTTAAATTTCCCAAACCAGCGGCGGCGGAGACGGCGAAGCAGGGGGAGTTTTTTGTTTTTGTAGCCGCGGCTGAGGATGGCGACTTTGCGCCCGCCGTCCTGGAGTTCGCGCGCTAGCCGCTCGACGACGGGCGTTTTTCCAGTGCCGCCTACGGTGAGATTTCCCACGCTGACGACCATGACGCCGAGCTGCCGCGCTTTGCGGATGCGCTTGCGGTAGAGCCACAGTCTTAGTTGCACCACTCCACGAAAAATCCACGAGAGCGCGTAAAGAAACCATCGCAGCAACATGGCGCGCTTGCCGAACCGGCGTTCGAGGATGACGTCGGTGGCGAACTGCTCAAAGCGGTCGAGTGTGTCGCGCAGGGCCATGTGTGGAATGACGAATGACGGATGTCGGATGTCGAAGGAAGCCCGAATGTCGAATAGCGCTCGCCCGTGAAAGCGTCATTCGTCATTCGTCATTACCACAGTTCCCGCATTGTCAGCGGAGGTGGTGACGAGATGCGTTCCGGGTGGCGCGGTTTCGAGCATGGCGTTGGCGACGTCGTGTTCGTTTTCCAATGTGAGGCAGCAGATCGTGGAGCCGCTGCCGCTGAGGAATCCGCCGAGTGCGCCCGCTTTTTCGCCGGCGGCGATGGCTGCGCTGAGAAAAGGGACGAGCGGTTCGCGGTAGGGCTGGTGGAGGCCGTCGGCGAATGCACCGCGCAGGAGGTCGTAGCGTTTTTGCAAAAAGGCGGCGGTGATGCGGCAGGCGTTGGTGGCGCTGAGCACGGCGTCGCGGCGGGGGATGGTGTCGGGCAGGATGCGGCGTGCTTCGGGCGTGGAGACTTCGAAATCGGGGATGAGCAGGATGAATCGCAGCTCGGGCGCGACTTCGCAGCGCATTGTTTCCGAGCCGGCGCGGGCGACGGTGAAGCCGCCGAATGCTGCGGGCGCGGCGTTGTCGGGGTGGCCTTCGAGTTGCGCGCAAAGCTCGAAGAGCTGCGTGGGGTCGAACGGTTTTCCGGCGAGTTCGTTGAGGCCGTGGAGCACACCGAGGCGCACCGTGACGCTGCTGCCCATGCCGCGCGAACGGGGCACTTCGCCCTCGATGTTCCAGCGATATGCGAGCGGTTCGATTTTCGCGGCGGCGAAAAATGCGCGCCCTGCGTCGGCGACGATGGGCGGTAATTCACCCACGCTGCCGAGGGCGATGGTGACGCGGTTGGCGATGTCGAGCGCGATGCCGAGGCAGTCGTAGCCGGGGCCGAGGTTGGCTGTGGTCGCTGGAACGCGGATGGTAATTTTCTCCATGCGACGATGAAGCCGCATGGATGCCGCCTTGGTCAAACGCGGAGTGTTACCGCGCGGGGTAGTCGTCCGTGCGGAACGGGCGCGCAGGGAGTCCCGCGCCGTTCGCGAGGTTGGGTTCCGCCATTTGATTGAAGCCGAAGCGGAGGGCGACTGGCTTGGTCACTCCTTCAGCGGTGACGACCACGGTTTCGCCGGAAATTTCAGCCTTCGCTGAGACGAAGTTTTTGTCTTCGCCCGCGAGCATGAAGTGTGTGGGCGGCTGGCCGTCGCGCGTTTTCAATCCGGCGGCGTGCTCGAATGTGACTACGGCTTTTGCTCCATCGAATTTCACATCTTTTTTAACGGGGCCGCTGATTTCACCGACCGACTTGCCGTAGGTTTTTGTCAAAGCGAGCAGGGCGAGACGACGACCGACTTCCTGTTTGTTCCTCGGATGAATGTCCTTCACGTTGCCGATGTCGGTCGTGCCGCTCATTCCTGTTTGCGGCATGTTTGTCGCCGCTGCAGCCTGTGCTTCCCAAATCATCGCCAGTGCATCGCCGCTGCCGCCGTAGTTGTATGGTGCGAGTTCGACGAAATAAAAGGGCATATCCGGCATCTCCCAGACTTTGCGCCATCCGATGATGAGCGCTTTCATCTTTTCAAAATAGAGCATCCCTTCGCCGTTATTGGATTCACCCTGATACCATAGTGCGCCACGGATTGCGAAAGGCACGAGCGGCGCGATGCGACCGTTGAAGAGCGCGAGCGGCGACTGGATGTCCACCCGGTTGTTGTTTTTCCCCTTCGGAAATTCGTCGAGTTTGTCTGCGATGTTTTTTAGCGCGGGGACTTCCTTGAAGCCGACCGGCGGTGTCCATGGCTCAATGCGCGTGCCGCCCCAGTTTGCGCCGAGCAGGCCAATCGGCACACCCAATTCCTTGCGCACTTCGCGTGCGAAAAAATAACCCGCTGCTGTGAAGCCGCTCACGGTCTGCGGCGATGCAGCCTGCCAGCCGCCCGATTGCACTTTGTCCATCGGTGTTCCTGATCCCGGGTTGCTCACTTTCAAATGCCGGATCATCCCGTCCGTGGCCGCAGCGATTTCCGCCTGCGCATTCTGCACGTCCTTCACGACCCACTCCATGTTTGACTGCCCTGAGCACAGCCACACTTCGCCAACGACCACGTCCTCAAGTGCGATCTTGTTTTTTCCGGAAATCGTCATCGTTGCACCCTCGGAGGTCGCTTTCAACGGTGTGAGCTTCACCATCCACTTGCCGTCCTCACCCGCCTTGCCCGGCAATTTTTGCCCGGCAAATTCCACGGAAACTTCCTCGCCCGCCTCGGCCCAGCCCCAAATCGGGCAAGCTACATCGCGTTGGAGCACCATGTGCGAACCGATGATGGGAGAAAGCGACACGTCAGCTTGCGCAAGCGGAGCCAGCAACGAGAGGGTGAAAACGACGGGCGAAATACGGAGAGAGATTTTCATAGTCGGCACATCAATCCTGCACGGGTTGTATCCTTAGGCGACAGCTTAAGTGAGAACCGCAGATGTTTTTTGCCAAGGATGGAGAAGGCTGTTGAAAAACTGGTTGTAGGCATTCGCCTCGTTAAGATTATGGTGTAGAACGCTCGAAGTTAATGTTACAGGCAAACAGCGCATCGAGATTGTTTGATATTTTATTCAGAGAAAATACTCTGACTGTCCCGATTCGTGCTAAAGACACCCCTTAACAACGCCAAAAATACGTCTTTAAACTAAAAACTGCGAAATATGCCATCAAGCTTCGTGAATTTCCTGAGGACGGAGGCGGATTACCTCGTGTTTGTATGCATGAGCGTCGTGGTTTTTTTGCTTATTGCTTTTGCGCTGCGTCGCTGGCGCGGGGCGCGTCTTTCCATGCCGGCTATGGTGCTTGCGGGGGCTATTCTAATTGGCGGTGGTGGTCGGTGCAACAAGCAGGGGAGAGAGCCAGAGCGGATATCGAGCGACTGGTCGTCGCACTCGCCCCTACTTATGCACTGGAACTGGGACGTGCTGGTCACGAAAAAATCACACCGCAGACACAAGCGAACGATCCTCTTTATCTTGAGCTGATTGAACGTTTGAAAAAGTGGTCTTCGCTCAATCCGGCAGTGGCGGACATCTACACGATGCGAAGGCTGCCGGATGGAAAAATCGTGCTCATTGTAGATGCCGAGACGGACTACGATCACAATGGAAAGTTTGAGGGCAGCCGGGAGCAGCGCACATCCATCGGTGAGGAATACGAGAAGCAGACGCCCGGGCTTCTGCTTGCTCTCAAGGGTAGGACGAATTTTGACGCAGACATCGTCTCAGATCGATGGGGCGAGTGGGTGAGTGCGTGGTCGCCCATTTACGATTCCAAGGGAAAGGTGGATGGCGTGGTAGGTATTGATTTCGACGCGCGCGACTGGCTCGCGGCCATCTCGGAAGATCGTCGCAATGCCATTACCGGCATCGCACTTATTTTAGCCTTTGTCGCTTTGGGCAGCACTGCGCTCGCCATGCTCAATGCGGACCTCGCCGAACGCACCGCTGCTGAGGAACGCTACCGTAAGGCTGACGAGCGCATGCAGATCACCATTAGCCAGATGCCTGTCGCTTTCATCGAGTGGGATACGAGGGCGATTGCAAAAACATGGAACCCGGCGGCGGAGCGAATCTTCGGGTTCAAAGCCGAGGAAATGCTCGATAAGCAGACATTCGCCGCAATCGTCCCGCCTGCTGCGCGCGCGCAGGTTGACAAAGTCTGGTCAGACCTGCTGGCCAACAAGGCTGGTTCACACAGCATTAATGACAACATCACCAAGCACGGACGCACGATTGTCTGCGAATGGATTAATACACCACTTATCGGACCGGATGGAAAAGTGGACGAAGTTTTCAGCCTCGCTCAAGATATCACCGAGCGCCTGAACCTCGAAAAGCGCATCCAGCAAGGCCAGCGCCTCAACGCCGTCGGTCAACTTGCCGCAGGCGTCGCCCACGATTTCAATAACATTCTCACAATCATCACCGGCCACGCAGGTCTGTTGCTCGGGCATAAAGATATTCCCGTCAATATGCGTGCGGATTTGGAGCACATTGAAAGTGCCGCGCTGCGTGCATCCAGCCTCACGCACCGGCTCCTCGCGTTCAGCCGGCAGCAGGCCATGTTTCCACGTCCGATCCATCTCTACGAGGTGGTGAAAAATACCGCCGCCATGCTTTCGCGCACAATGGGTGGAAATATCGCGTTCAAAGTGCGCATTGGAGAAAACCTGCAACCCATCGATGCCGATCCTGCGATGATGGAGCAGGTCATCACCAACCTCGTCCTGAACGCGCGCGATTCCATGCCCCGCGGCGGCACTCTGATCGTAGCCGTGGAACGGGTCGAAATATTTGGCGAAGCCACACAGAACACACCTGATGCGCAGCCGGGCACGGCCGTCTGTCTCAGTGTCACGGACACTGGCATGGGCATCGCGGCTGAGCATCTTCCTCATTTGTTTGAGCCATTCTTTACCACGAAGAAGGGTGGCGACGGAACAGGGCTCGGCCTTTCCGTTGTCCACGGCATCGTCAAACAACATCGCGGATGGATGGAGGTTGAAAGTGTGGTTGGAAAGGGCACAACGGTCCGCGCTTATTTTCCACCCACAGACAAACAGCCGGAGATTGAATTTTCACGCCGCACTGTCGCTGGTGCGTCTCCGGATACTTCAGGCAGGAGCAGGACCGTTCTCGTCGTCGAGGACGAACCCAATGTGCGCAAACTTGCCTGTGCCACTCTCCAGCGAGCCGGCTACCAGATCATCGAGGCCGAGGATGGTCCTCATGCGCTCGAAGTCTGGACGGAGCGCAAAGACGAAGTGGACCTTTTGCTCACGGACATGATCATGCTAAATGGAATCACCGGAGGGGAACTCGCGCAACTGCTGCTAAGGGAGCGTCCGGGACTGCCGGTCATCTACGCCAGCGCATACAGCATGGAACTCACGGCGCCCGATCTTCTGGAAACAGACAGACAGGCATTTCTGCAAAAACCATATCTCGTCGAGCAACTCGTCTCCGCAGTTCAACGCTGCCTCAGTTAAAACAGCGCACTCACTGCAATGCCAAAGCCCACGGAGTTCATCGCGCATCTGCTCGATTTACTCGCCCCGCTCGGTGATGTGACCGCGCGCTCTATGTTTGGCGGCTGGGGTTTTTACCATGGGGGAAAGATGTTTACTCTCGTCGCAGCCGATACTTTTTACGTGAAAGTGGACGACGCCACCCGCGCTGAATTCGTCGACCAGCGGCTCATTCCATTTTCCTATGAGAGCAAAAATGGGCGGCGCGAAATCATGTCCTATTACACGGTGCCAGCGGATGCGATGGACTCATCAGCCCTGCTCTGCGAGTGGGCGGAAATGGGCATCGCAGCAGCAAGGCGAGGGGTAGGAAAAAAGCGGCGCATCAAGCGTCCATCAGCCCGCGCATGTAAGCCGCCGGGGAGTAGTTCTCGATGAGCACGTGAGTCTCTCCATTGCGATGGAGGCGCACTTGCGGGACTTGGATGTCCGGCGTTTTCGTGGGTGAAAAGAGAATATCGTCGTGCGTCGCGTTTTTGCGGCTGGCGAAAAGATCGGGCGTAAGTCTGCCGCCGAGATGATCGCTGCGGCCCGTCGCTACGTGCATCGTGCCGAGGATTTTTTCATCCTGAATGTCGCGTCCGCTCACTGGTAATTGCTGCGTGCCAAAGCCAAGTTCGCCGAGTTCGCCAGTCACTGGATCGCTAGTGAGCTTGGCGTTGTGTTCTGCGATGGTCTCAGCGTTTCCGCGCAGGAGTGTCGCTTTGTAAATGCGTCCAGCTTTGACGTGCTGAAGCGCAAAACTTCCATCCTCATAGCGCATGGGGAACTGTCCTTCCGCGCCCGTGGGCACGAAATAGATTTCACCTGCTGGCAGGTTCGCCACATCCGGACCGCCACGGCAGAGACCGTGTGATTTCTGCGCTTCCTGCGCGCCGAGATCGAGATGGAGCGTGTATTTTTGTCCGTCAAAAATATAGTCAATCTCCGCCCAGTCCGCGCGCGTCATGCCTATACGCAGCTTCTCCGCATCGCGGCTCACGTCGTCGTAATCCACCGCGAGTCCGCTCGCCAGAATGATCTGATTCATTCCGTGCATTGTCGCACCGCGGAAACCGTATTTTTTTGCAAACGCTGTGAGCGGTGCCGTCGCGGAGTAGGTGGAGATGCAGAGGATGATGTCGTAGTTCGGATAAATATCGCGCGATAGGCACAGCTTGCTGCCGTCCGGAGCGAAAGCCTCATCGGGCAGGTCGAGATTGCTGCCGCCGGTGATTTCGTAGGCGAAAAACTCGCCGCCGCGCATCCCTAACTCTTCGAGCACGCCACCGCGCAGCCCCTGATAGAATACATCGTGAGCATTGCGCTGCACATTGAGGTCTGGATTTTGGAGAAAACGGAATCCCTCCACGTCACACGGATTTTCGAGGTCAATGAGAATACAAACACGCTCGCCACCCTTCGGCGCAAAAACGGTGCGCAAGAGGCGCGCGATACTGAATGGTGGAAATTTGCGGTCGGTAAAGTTGGCTGGTTGAGTCATTGTCGTGTGATTGTAGTAAGGAACACAGAATTGGCGAGAACCGAGCATATACTAGCGCGGTGTCATGCTGATCAAACGATTCACAAAACAATTCAGATGCAAAATGGTGCTGACTTCCGCCTTGCCACGATCGGAGTCGCCGCTAATTTCGCGCCCTCTTTTAACCAAAACACACCATGAGCAACACCTCTCCTAAACTTCATAACGCAATGTGGCCCGGTCTCGTCGGAAAAGGAACCGGCGAAGGACAAGAGCCTCCAATCAGCCTTGAGCACATGCTTGATCTCACCGCTGCGGCGAACGTGAACGGCCAGAAATTCGATGGCATTGATTACTTCCTTTTCCTCCCGCATACGAATCCCGAGGCCAGCGATTCCGAGTTGTTGAAAATTGCGGATCTCATCGCCAGCAAAGGTTTCAGCGTGGGTTCGCTCGTCGCGCCTGTGTGGCCCGGCACCATCGGCGATTCCTCGATGGGCGACGCGGCACAGCGCGAAAAATTCTTGAGCGCGGTGAAGATGGCCTGCCGCATCGCTGGCATTTTCAACAAGCACGGCGTTCGCAAGTATGGCTGCATCCGCATTGATTCCGCCGAGTTCGGTGTGAACAAGTGGCGCGAGAACCCCACGGCGAACACCGCGAAGATCGCCGAGACTTTCCGCGAAGCGGGCAAGATTGCCGAGGCGCACGGCGAGCGTCTCGCTGCGGAAGGTGAGATTTGCTGGGCGGGCATGCATTCGTGGAAGGATATGCTGGATCTGCTCGAAGCGGTCGGGATGCCGAAGACCGTTGGTTTCCAGGCCGACCTCGCGCACACCTACCTCTACCTCCTCGGCTACAATGCGCCTGAGCACGCCCTTGTGAAGGAAGGTTACAGCGACGCGGAATTCTACGCCGCCTACGAGAAGATGACCGACAAACTCCGCCCGTGGACAATTGATTTCCACGTCGCGCAAAACGACGGCCATGTCCACGGCGCAGGTTCGCACGACAAGACCGGCAAGCACTGCCCCGCCGATGATCCAAACGGCAAACTCGATATCGTGAAATGCGCCGGCTACTGGCTGAAAGATGCCGCCGCTCGTGGGGTCCAACACATCTGCTGGGATGGCTGCATGTTCCCGAATGCGAAGCTCGAACAAGCGCAGACGTGGAACGCGATCCTCGACGTGATGATCAAAGTCCGCGCCGCGCACGGCTGGTAGGCAGATTCATCCAGCCCATCGTTGCTCGCGCTCGTTCTGCATCCTTGTTTTCCACTTGGTGCGCAGAAATCCGGTGCGAGTGCTTGCGTTCGTTGCGAAAGCCGCTAAGTGTTCGCGCCTTCGTTCGGCGCCCGTGTCGTATCGAAGCGCATCATGGAATGCTTTTAACCCGGCGGGGAAACTCAACTCTGCCACATTTTTTGTCACGGCCCACGCGGCCACTATTTATAGCCTATGGCTGCTGAAGAAATCATCGAAACCGAAGGAAAAATCACATCCGTCCTCGCTGGAACCATGTTCCGCGTCGAACTTGCCAACAAGCACCTCGTCCTCGCCCATATCTCGGGCAAAATGCGCAAACGCTTCATCCGCCTCACCACCGGCGACCGCGTGAAAATAGAGATGTCCCCCTACGATTTGAGCAAAGCCCGCATCGTGTATCGCCTCGGGTAGTCGCCGTCGCGGTTCGTGAAAAATTTCAGCCCCCTAATTCCCGCTTGTCATTTCTGAAAGTGCGGGAGATTTTTAGGGTGCTGGCGACGCGGAATAGTATGAGCATTCCCTTTCAAATACTTTGGGTGCTGTATTGGTTTTTTATTTCGGCCAGTGTTTTTTTAGCGGGCACGATTGGGCAAGAGTGCCTTTTATGGTCGTATCCGTAATATGGATCGTGGCCACCTTTTTACTCGTCACCCTTCGCAAAGGGTGCTGGAAGGCTTGTTTCGTTTCACTGGTGCTGCTTTCCGGCATTGGGATCGCAGTTTGCGATACTGGGTTTCGATGGGGGATGTATGCGGAGGAAAGACCCAACTCGGATCACCCTGTTGCTATGGCGTTGTTTGGCTGCGCGTTTTACCTCGTCCCTTTTGCTGTCCTTTTGTGGAATCTTTCCATCATGCGACGCATGGCACAGGCGGGCTATGAGCTTGATGAGTAGATGTCAGACAAAGACATCCATCACCTAGGATGAATGCTCGCTTTTCGCAGAAGAGCGCGGCAATGTGCGTGGCAATCGGCAATGTCCTACTCCCGCCCATCGAAAACGCGATACTGCGAATGCAGGGTGCATTCTCTTGTAGTAAATCGTCGTTCTCAATTTTCCGCAAAGCATGGGTAAAATAGGCATCATCATCACCATTGCAGCGATGGCGGTTTGCGCTGCTTTCGCTTCGGAACCCACGGCAACGGATCCGGTTGCGTTGTCATTTGTCCCGGCGAGTTTGACGCTATCCACGGGTGATGTTGTGCGTGCAACCGTTCGGGTCTCCAATATCTCCGAACACCCAGTTTCCTTTTTATGGGGCGAGTCGAATGTGTCCCTATGGCAAAAAACGATCGTCGTGGACACACATGGCGGGGATAGGGAAAAGTGTCAGAAGATCACTCTTGGCGCAGGGGGATCACGAGATATGCCTATCGTGGTGACGCAGGGTCGTGAGATTCCATTGTTGGATGCAGGGGAGTATCTTCTTGATGCAATGGTTTATTTAGCGAACCCCTTTGGTCAGATTTTGGACTCCAAGAAGGCTGAGGTGAAAATCACGGAAAAAAGCGGGCAGGCCAAAGATGCTCCGACTGTCAATCGGATCGTCAAATTAGCTCGTGAGTATAGCGAGACGAATCACCGGGAGCCGCTCGTCAAAGTTGATTGCGATTCCTATCGGATATCGCGGGAAAATAGCGAGAACTGGAGCGTCGAGTTCTCGCATAGCGGGCCAAATATAGGTGGAACGGAGACCATCACTGTCAACGCGAAAAGCCAGAGGGCTTTTATTTTGCCGATTCCAGTAACGCCGAGATAAGGGACTGAATGCTCGCTTTTCACCCAAGGGCGCTGGTATGTGCGGGTCTTTCCTACGATGAAAACGCTCCTTTTTTTCTCCACCCTTTTCTTTTCCACGATGTGCGCTGCTGTGTTTGCGGGGGATTGGGCGCCGGATGCGGGGTTTGTGAGTCTTTTTAACGGGAAGGATCTTTCGGGCTGGGGCTACAAGGGGGAGGCTTCGCTGGAGGGGAAACTTGAGGCGACGGACGGGCGCTACACCGCGAAGGATGGGTGCATTGTGGTGAATGATTTCGATGAGAAGAAGGGGCCGCATCTCCGGCAGTTGTGGACGGTGCGGGAGTTTGCGAAGGATTTCATTTTGAAGCTGGAGTTTCGGGCGGCGGTGAATGCGGACAGCGGCGTGTTTTTGCGCAAGCCGCAGTTGCAATGCAGGGATTATCTGGTGGCCGGGCCTTACAAGGAGTTGAAGCAATACAAGGCGCAGGATTGGAATGTGATCGTGGTGGAGGTGAAGGACGGCGTGGCGCGTTGCACGTGCAATGGGGAGGTGCTGGAGGAGGCGCTGAAATTACCAGCGACGGGGCCCATCGGGCTGGAGGCGGACCACGGCCAACTCGAATACCGGCATATTCAAATCAAGAAGCTGCCTTAACGGGGCGGGGGATTTTCTGCGGACGTGAGCGTTTTTCAGCAGGAAGCATCGGGGGCGAATCTCTATCGGGGGAGGATTGCGCCTTCGCCGACGGGGTGGTTGCACGTGGGTCATGCGCGGACTTTCTGGACGGCGCAGTTGCGGGCGGGGAAGGGGACGCTGGTGTATCGGGAGGATGATTTGGACGGGCCGCGTTGCCGTCGGGAGTTTGCGGATTCGGCGATGGAGGATTTGCGCTGGCTGGGGCTGCGCTGGTCGGAGGGGCCGGATGTGGGTGGGGCGCACGGGCCGTATCGCCAAAGCGAGCGGATGGTTTTTTACACGGAGGCGTTTGAGCGGCTCCGCGCGGCGGGGCTGGTGTATCCGTGCAAGTGTTCGCGGCGTGATATTGTGAGTGCGCTTTCCGCGCCGCACGCGGGGGATGATGAGGCGGTGTATCCGGGGACGTGCAGAATGACGGATGACGGATTGCGAATGACGAATTTACGCGAGCAGTGCAACTGGCGTTTTCGTTTGAATGACGGGGAGACTTTCACTTTCAACGACGAGTGCTCGGGGACACAGTGCGCGGTGTCGGGGGTGGATTTCGGGGACTTCGTGGTGTGGCGCAAGGACGGGTTTCCGAGCTACCAGCTCGCGTGTGTGGTGGATGATGCGTTGATGGGAATCACTGAGGTGGTGCGCGGGGCGGATTTGATCACGAGCACGTTCCGCCAGCTCGCGCTGTATCGTGCGCTGGGCTGGAAGGCACCTGCCTTTTATCACTGCCCGCTGGTGGTGGATGAAATGGGGACGCGCCTGGCAAAGCGTCACGATGCGCTGAGTCTGCGCACGCTGCGCGAGCAGGGACGGAGCGCGGAGGAATTGCGGAGCGGGTGGAGCGTCGCGTCCTAGTGCGGAGCGGAGCCGGGCGCACCGCTGGCGGTGACATCTTTCGGCGGATGGAAGAAGAGGGCGAGGGCGACTGCGGCTCCGATGGCGATGTAGCAAGGCAGGAGGAAAAGTCCTTTGAAGTCCACAAGACCAGCGGCGTTTTTGAAGGTGACGTTGATGAGGCTGGGGCAGATGGAATTGGCGACGAGTGCGCCTACGCCGAGAATCATGACGTTGAACAGTCCTTGGGCGCTGGAGCGTGCGTCTTTGGGGAAGAATTCGTCCACAAAGATATACACGGTGGCGAAGAAGAAGGCGTAGCAGATGCCGTGGAGAATTTGCACGGCGATGATGAGGTTGCTGTTCTCGGGGAAGAAAGCATAGACCGCGAAGCGCGCAGCGTGTCCGAGGATTCCGATGATCATGGTGACGCGCCAGCCGAGTTTTTTCAAAGTCGCGCCGAGGATGAACATGGTGAGCAACTCGGCGACCTGACCAATGGTCATGACCGGCATAATCCAGTTTTTCGCGATGCCGACCCCGCCGGTTTCTTTAGCGGCTTCGAGGAAGCTGCCGGTCCAGTTGAAGTAGCAGTTATGGACAAAGGAGTCGGCGAACGTGACGAGGAAGAGGACGAGGACGAAGGGATGTTTGAGGAGCTTGAGCGCCTCCAGCCAGGCGAGGCTTTCGGTTGCGCCTTCGGTTTTCTTTTTCGCCGGTGTGTGTGGAAGCGTGAGGCTGAACGCGGCAAGGGCGAGGGAGATCATGCCGGAGACTTTGAAGGTCCATCCCGTCGCGACTTGCGCGGCGGGGCCGGAGAGGCCGGATTTAAAAACGACATCGAACCACGCGATGATGCCCTGCGGGTTGGCGGCGCTCACTTTCGCCCAGTCAACAAGGATGAAGACGAAGGGCCATGCGACGAGAATCCAGCCGAATGTGCCGCCCATGCGGATGATGCCGAATTCCTTCTTCGCGTCCTTCATGTTGGCGAACGCGATGGAGTTCGTGATGGACATGGTGGGCACGTAGAAAAGGCAGTGCACAAACATGCACAGGAAAAACGGCCAGAAGGTGTGCGCGAATCCGCACCCAAAAATGGCGAGCCCGCCGACGAGGTGTGAGAAGCCGAGGAATTTTTCGGCGGAGAAATTGCGGTCGGCAAATTGATTGCTGAAAAACATGCCGATGATGGCGGCGACGGGGAAGGCGTTGAGAATCATGCCCTGCTCGGAGAAGAGCCATTTCAGGAAGTCGGGCACGAGCCCCGCGATGGCGTGCGGCGGCTCCGTGGCGGAAAAACCAAGGCTCGGAAGATAGCCGAAGATGAGTGGGAGCCATGCGCCCCAGATGGCGATTTCGAGCACCATCATCAGGAAGAGTTTGTTGCGTGTATTCATAGAGTGTCGGGGTGAAATGTGACGCGCGGGGTGTAGGGGAGTGATGCACCATGTGGCAAGGCTCGACTCGCAAAAATCCGGATTGGAGTGGCCGGAAATTGAAGCTGCGTTCTCAATCACGAGCAAAAGGCAGCGAGCGGTTTTTTCGCTTTGACGAATTTTAATATTTTAAATCACGGGTGTCCGGTTGATGCGCGGTCGGTGTTTTGTTAGCAGCGAAGTTTGCGTGAGTTGCGCATGAAAATGGATGTCACGCATTTGAATTTCGGAGTGGCTCCGTGGACGATGCCGGCCCATGAACTCCGGCCGCTACATTCTT
>CANJNZ010000088.1 GCA_947476045.1 Chthoniobacteraceae bacterium | reverse complement strand
GATGCCTCCCTCCTCCGCCTCGTCTCCGCTCTCCTCGCCGAAACTTCCGACGATTGGGAATCCTCTAAAACTTACCTCAATATGCATCCATCCATCCCACCCTCCGCCTGACACTCGCCTCTTTTACAGAAAATTACTTGCTCGGCCTGCCGCAGGGCACTTTCTGTTTGCTGATGCATGCGCTGATCGCGTTTGAAAAGCATCCACAGCGCTGCTATGACACCAAAGTATGCGAGACTTCCCAGTATCGCGATAATCGCGAGGGAGCGGCCATTTTCCACCCGGCGCACTTCCCACAGGGTGGCAGCAACAAGCACGACAAAGATCGCTACGGCGGCAAAAAAGCCGGCGACAATTCTTTTTTCGAAAGGGCGCTGCATCGGTGGGCTGTTGAATCTTAGCCTAACTTAGCAGAATATGGGCCTAAAGCACCTTTTTGCGGTCATACGCGCCCTGCTTATTCCCTGAAAATAACGGCCCCGTTTCGCAATAAGCAAAACGGGGGCGTCAAAAAAGAAATGTGAACGCTTACTTGAGCTTGCTCTTGAGTTCTTTGCCTGCGGCAAATTTTACAGCCTTGCTCGCCTTGATTTTCAGTTTCTCGCCCGTCTTTGGGTTGACGCCCATGCGGGCTTTGCGGCTGACGACCTTGAAGGTGCCAAAGCCGATGAGTTGCACATTCGCGCCTTTTTTGAGCGCGGCGGCGATGCAGTCAATGGTGGCTGTGACAGCTTTCTCAGCGCTGGCTTTGCTGGTGTCCTTGCCGAGTGCTTTTTGGACGGTGGAAACGAGTTCTGCTTTGTTCATGGAATGAGTGATTAGAGTGGTTGTTGTTGTTTTGTGGATTCTCTCAGATGCGTGTTGCTGGGGGCCCAGCGACAACGAAGGTGTCTTTGTCACTGCGAAAAATTGAAGTCAACAGCGATTTGGAAATTCATTTCAGATTTTTATAATTACGACGCTCCTGTATTGATGCGGCTTCGCGGTTGATTTTGCCCGACAACATCGCGCATCGTCCCGCATGACCTTGGACAAACGCCTCAACCGCCACCTCGGCGCCACGCCGAATATAGACTCCAGCGCATTCATCGCGGGCAATGCAACGGTGCTCGGCAATGTGACCATCGGCGAGGAATCGAGTGTGTGGTTTCAGTCCGTGCTGCGTGCGGATATCCATCGCATTGTCATCGGCCCGCGCTCGAATATCCAGGACGGCGCAGTCGTGCATCTCGCTGATGACTACGGCGTGGAAGTCGGCGAACTCGTCACTGTCGGGCATAAAGCGATCCTCCATGCGTGCAAAATCGCGGACGAAGTGCTCGTGGGCATGGGCGCGATTGTGCTCGATGGCGCGGAGATCGGCGCGCGCTCGATCATCGGCGCAGGCGCGCTCGTCACAGGCGGGAAAAAATTTCCGCCCGGCTCGCTCATCCTCGGCACCCCGGCAAAAGTCGTGAAAACCCTTTCGCTCGAAGAGCAGGCGGGCATTCGCGTCTGGGCGGAGAAATACGTGCGCATCTCTCGCGAATACATTGCTCGCGGAATCCGCTGAGTATTTCGCTATTCTGGCTCCACCATGAAATTCGGCATCTGCAACGAAATCTACCAAGGCTGGGCACTCGATGACATTTTCGCCCATGCAAAAAAGACGGGCTACGACGTGGTGGAGATCGCGCCCTTCACCATCGAAAAATCCGTGTGCGACATCACCGCCGCGCAGCGCACACGCATCCGCGACGCAGCGGCCCGCGCGGGAATCGGCATTAGCGGTTTGCACTGGGTGCTTGTGCAAGCGGAAGGAAAACATCTCACGCATCCCGATGCCCCCGTCCGCCGCGAAACCGCGCGCTATTTCGTGGAACTTGTGGATTGCTGCGCAGACCTCGGCGGCTCGCGCATTATCGTCGGTTCGCCCAAGCAGCGCAGCTTGATGGAAGGCGTCGCCCACGAGCAGGCATGGACGTGGGCCACGGAAGTTTTTCGCGACGCTGTGAAACGCGCAGAAGATCGCAATGTCGTGCTCTGCATCGAGCCGCTCGCTCCTGCGGAAACCAATTTCATCAACACCGCCGGGGAAGCCATTCGCTTTGCCGGACAATTCGCCAGCCCTGCGATGAGCATCATCCTCGATGTGAAAGCCATGTCCTCCGAGGAAAAGCCAATCCCGCAAATCATCCACGAAAGCGCAGGACGCTTCGCCTATTTCCACGCCAACGACACAAACCTCAAGGGTCCCGGTTTTGGCGACGTGGATTTTCACCCCATCGCCGCCGCACTGCGCTCGGCGGGCTACGCCGGCACGGTCTCCGTCGAGGTCTTCAAATTCGAGGAAGGCCCCGATATCATCGCCACAAGAAGCCGCGAATACCTGCGCGAAGTCTTCGGCAAATAACCCGCAAAAAAAGAGGCGGCCGGCACCCCCACTACAAGGCACCGGCCGCACCCAACCAAAGCCGTGCGGGAACGTAATCATGTTTTTGCAGAGTGCAAATGAGCCCACAGTTTTTTCATTCAATCACAGCAAACCGACTAAACTTTGCCTTGCAAAGCGACGCTTTGCCGAGCAAAGTCTGCCGCCATGCACCGCAACGAAGCCGAAGAACACCTCCGCGTCATCCGTTCCCTCATGGAGAAAGCCACCATCTACCGCGCCATCTCCGCACCCACCGCTCTGGTCGGCGGATTAGCGGCCAGCACCGTCGGCGGCTGGCTGGCGTGGACTGCAGATCATAAGACCGAACGACCACTCACCTATTTTGGCGCATGGATGACAGTGCTTTTCATCACCATATGCAGCAACGCGTTTTTCCTCCGCCGTGATGCACATCGGCGCGGAGAGCCGTTCATTTCCGCCGGCATGAAAATGGCCCTCTGCGCCCTTTTTCCCGCTCATCTAGCCGCAGCAATCATCACCCTGATCACTTTCGCACTGCACAACACGCTCTACGCTGCTGGGCTGGCTTTGTTTCTTCCGTATTGCTGGTGCATTTTTTACGGGCTGAGCCTGCTCGCGATGAGCCATTTTGCTCCGCGCTCCATCAACAGACTGGGCTGGGCATTTCTCATCACCGGCCTTGCCACGACAACGAATGCATTCCTCGGAGTCCGCGAAATTTTTGGCGGCGGCGAGCGACTGGCAGACATCGTCATGGCCGTCACCTTCGGCGGATTTCACCTCATCTACGCCGCCTGCACGTGGCCGCGCGGCGCGTCGAAAATAAACGTCTGACCGCTCATGTTCGACTTCGACAAGCTCGACAAGCTCATCCACGAGCGCGGCAGGCTGGGAATCATGACCCTGCTCGCCACGCGTCCGAGCTGGCCGTTTCAGGATCTCAAGGCGGAGTTGAAAATGAGCGACGGCAACCTCGTCACGCACCTCCGCACGCTCCACGAAGCCGGTCACGTCGCCATCACCAAGGAAATCTACAACGACCGTCCGCAGACCAGCTACGCGCTCACGGAAAAAGGCCGCACGGCGTTCGCAGAATACCTCTCGGTGCTGGAAAGTATCGTGAAAGCAGGGAGGAAGGAATGATGACGAAAATTCGTTCAATAGGCCCTATCCGCCCCATAAGGCGTATCACACGCCCCTGAACTTTATTTTACCCACATACTTTGCCATACAAAGCTCTATGAAAATACAACTAGCAGAACATTACGGCCTTTGCTTCGGCGTGCGCGACGCGATTGCACAGGCGGAACAACTCGCGGCGGACGGGCCGCTCACCATTTTGGGCGAACTCGTCCACAATCCCGTCGTCCGCGAACGGCTCGCGGCGCTCGGCGTGCGCGAGGGTCAACTGGATACACCGGGCGATGCGCCGACTCCGCAAGTCATGATCACAGCACACGGCGCGAGCGACAAAGCGCGTGCGGACTGGCGGAAAGCGGGATTCGGTGTCGCGGATGGAACGTGCCCGCTCGTCCGGCACGCACACGATCAACTCCGCACACTCATCGCGCTCGGTTGCCATCCCGTCGTCATCGGCAAGCCGGGCCACGTCGAGGTGAAGGGCCTCATCGGCGACTTCGCGGAAGCCGTCGTCATCGAAACCGAGGCCGATTTTTCCAAACTCCCCGCCGCACCCCGCTACGGAGTCGTCTCGCAAACCACGCAGCCCATCGAGCGTGTGAATGAAATCGTCGCCGCGCTGCGTGCGCATTTTTCCACGAGCGAAGTGCTCTTCCGCGACACCGTCTGCCAGCCGACGAAGAACCGGCAGGCTGCGTTGCGAAAACTGCTCGAAGATTGCGATACGCTCGTCGTCGTGGGCGGCAGCAACAGCAACAACACGCTCCAACTCGTCGCCGCCGCAAAGGTCGCAGGCCGCCGCACCATCCACATCACGCGCCCCGAGGAACTCCGTGATGAGTGGTTTGAAAATTCCGAAGTCGTCGGCGTCACCGCCGGCACCAGCACGTTGAAAGAAACCGTCGCCGCCGTCGTATCAAGACTGGAAGCCATCAACGAAACCATCCGCACAACAAAAAGAATCGCAGCATGAATACTGAAACCAACATCTCACTCCGCCACATCGCCAGGGTCATCCTGCCGGTGTTCATCGCCACCGCGCTGTTCGACGCGATGTTTTGGGATATGCACATCGGTGCTTCATTCGGTGTGTTCTTCGCAGGCATCGCCCTGCTCATCCTCGGCCTGCACCAACGCACACGCCCACGATCGCAAACGCTGCTTTTCGTGACGATGCTTGCAGTCTCGTGCTGGCAAAGCGCAGTGCAACTTTCACTTTCGAACGGCATCGCCTGCACCGGCCTCGCACTCGCACTCGCGGGAACCGTCCTTCAGCCAAATCTGATCGGACTTTGGGAACGCATCACGGAAGTTTTCTACGGACTCGCCACGTCATTCCCCCGCTGGTTTGGCCTCGCAGGTTCAGCCATCCGCAGCGCTGGTGATGTCAGTGTTTTGCGATTCAACATCGTCAAAACACTCACCAAAGCTGCGTGGGTGCTGGCTCCGGCGATTGTCCTGCTCATGATCTTCACCGCCGTTCTTTCGTCGGGAAATTCCGTCTTCAGTCTCTGGCTCCAACACGTGGACAGCATCGCCGTCCATTTTTGGGAGCAGTTGAATCTCACACCCGTTCGCTTCCTCATGTGGGGCTTTGTCGCCACAGTGGCGCTGGGAATTTTCCACGGCAAACTCGCGCCGGAATATCCGCGCTGGTGGATCTTCACATTTCCGCGAGTGCCGCGTCCAGATTTCAAACTCGCCGCGCTGCAAAGTGGCGTCGCGCTCGCAGCACTGAATGCCCTCTTCTTCATCGTGAATACGATTGACGCCGTCTATTTGTGGCAAAGCAGTGAGCCGCCGCTCGGCGTGAATCGCTCCGAGTTCGTCCACGATGGAGTCAACAGCCTGATCTGCGCCGTCGTCCTTTCGGGCATCGTCATCGCAGGCATATTTCAACAGGAGGATCGCGTTGCAAACAACCGCTGGCTGAAATCGCTCTCGCATTTGTGGTCGCTGCAAAACTGCGTGCTCATCGCCGGATGCTTTAAACGCCTCAGTTTTTACACACACGACTACGGCCTCACCACGAAGCGCATTCACGTCGCGTTTTTCCTCATCCTCGTCGCCGCAGGTTTCGCGCTGCTTGCGTGGTTCGTTCAGAAAAGACGCACTTTCAACTGGCTGCTCGGCACCAACGCCGTCGCCACATTTCTGCTCTTCTTCACGATTCAATTCACCGACACCGCCAAGTGGGTCGCCCGCTACAACGTAGGGCGCTGGGAAAAGGATCCGAAAAAAATCCTCGATGTCCACTACCTCGCCTCACTCGGCCCCGGCGCCTGGCCGGAATTGATACGCATCGCATCGAGAAGCAGCGACTCATCCACAACGCAAATCGCGAAGTCATACATTTTCCGAATCGCATCGGAAAATCCCGACAATGACTGGCGGGCCACACAAACACGGCGCGCAACGGCCATGGAACTCATCAAGGACTACGCATCAAAACACGAACCGCCGCCTACAGACACCAGCGGGCCAATGCAGGAAAACCAACGCGACTGACCTCACTCTTACATTCGACACAACCTGAGCGGTTCGCTGTAGTCTTCCATCAACCTCACCATGAAAACCTCCGCTCTCATCTTCCGGTTTCGCATCGTCATGCTCGTCTTCATCATCGGACTAGTGCTCAGCGGCGTGACGGCTTTCCCGCTGCTCTACGAATTAGATCTTCTCGCGAAGATGCTCGGCGTCGGTGCGGCCACCAGCGCGGAAGGTCACACTGGAATTGCCTATTGGATACTCACTGTTAAACACGGGCTCGGCGACACTTACGCGCACTACCCGTGGATCGCTTATGGCACCGACTGGCTCGCCTTTGCGCACATCGTCATCGCCATGTTTTTCATCGGCCCATTCATCAATCCCCTCACCGGTAGGGCGACGATCTACACCGGCATCGCAGCGTGCTTCAGCGTCATCCCGCTCGCACTCATCTGCGGGCCGATTCGTGGGATTCCGTTTTACTGGCGGCTGATTGACTGCTCGTTTGGTGTCTTCGGCATCCTGCCATTGCTCTACTGCCTGCGGTTGATTCGACGCATGGAAAAAGAGGTAACAAAGTAGAAAAAATTGTGAACTCCGTGTCCTCCGTGCGAGGCCGCATCGCTTTTGTGCCTTCGTGCCTTTGTGCGAGCAAAAGCAAATCCACAATACCTCGCACGGAGGACACGGAGTTCACAAAGGCTCCGCTGCATGGCTTCACACGGAATCTTTCCGCAACATTTCGCGCGGAAAAACGATGACCATTCTCACTTTCTCTGCCACAGCTACGAGACACCTATGCAACCCATCACCTCATCTAGCACGAGCGACGTCGCACGCCGCAGCGTTCTGGCGACGCTCATCCTCGCTGTGCTCGCCATTTTTTCACACACCGCCACAGCAGAGGAGCCGAAGAAACCCGAATGGAACGGCTACGAAATCCAGAACTTCAAAGTGGACGGACGCGACGGCCTGATGGTGCTGCCCAAGACGCCCGCACCGGGCAAGCCGTGGATCTGGCGCACGGAGTTTTTCGGCATTGATCCACAGGCAGACATCGCGCTGCTCGGCAAAGGATTTCACGTCGCCTACGTGGGAATCGGCGGCCTCTACGGCGCACCGGTCGCGCTCGACGCGATGGACAAATTTTACGACTACGCCGTGAAGACCTACGCAGTGAACCCGAAGGTCGTGCTGGAAGGCTTCAGCCGCGGTGGCCTGTATGCCTTGAACTACGGCATCCGCCACCCGGAGCGCGTGGCCTCCATGTATCTCGATGCGCCGGTGTGCGATTTTAGGAGCTGGCCCGGCGGTGGCGCAGGCAGCCAAGGCAGAATGGTGAAAATGTATGGCCGTGAGTGGGCTGAGTGCCTGCGCGCTTACAATCTGAACGAGGAGCAGGCCCGCGCCTACAAAGGCAACCCCATAGACAACCTCGCCCCACTCGCGAAGGCGAAAATCCCAATCTTTATCGTCTGCGGCGATATGCACGACTGGATCGTGCCCATTGAGGGAAACAGCCTCGTCGTCGAAAAACGCTACAAGGAACTCGGTGGCGAAGTCGTCCTCATCCGCAAACCAAAAGCTGGCCATCGCCCCCACAGCCTCCCCGACCCCACACCCATCGTGGATTTCATCGTGAAGCACGCGCCTGCAGCTGCCGGCACGAAGTAAACAAATGCAATACACCCCACCCCGCGAACAGACGGGAGTTGCTTAAGGAAAAAGAAAACCCGCGCAGTGCGGGGACGAAGGTCGCACTGCGCGGGCTTCGAGGAGGAATCCGTTGGGTTAAGGAACGGTTCCGGGTGATTGTTTAGCGCTTGCTGAACTGGAAGCGCTTGCGGGCTCCGGGTTGGCCGGGCTTTTTACGCTCTTTCATGCGCGAATCGCGGGTGAGCAGGCCCTCGGCTTTCAGCGCGGGGCGGTTTTCTGCGTTCACTTGCAGGAGTGCGCGGGCGATGCCGAGGCTGGTCGCACCGGCTTGACCGGCGACGCCGCCGCCTTTGGCGTTCACTGCGATGTCAAAAGTGTTGATGGTCTTGGTGATCTCCAAGGGCTTGAGCACTGCGCTCTGCTGCGCGGCGACTGCGAAGTAGTCAACGTAAGGACGTCCGTTGATGACGATTTTTCCGGTGCCTGAGGTGAGGCGGACTTGCGCGCTGGCGGTTTTGCGACGGCCTGTTGCTGAATAGACGGTGGACATGTTGCTTTAGGAAATTTTGCCGACGGCGACTGGGTTCTGTGCGGTGTGGGGATGAGTCGGGCCGCCGTAAACTTTGAGCTTAGTGATCTGCTGACGACCGAGGCGGGTGTGGGGAATCATTCCCTTAATGGCGCCCTGAACGAGCAACTCAGGACGACGCGCGCGGCGTGCCTTGAAGGTCTCGCTCTTGTGGCCGCCTACGTAGCCGGAGAAGGACATGTATTCCTTCTGGACTTCTTTTTTGCCGGTCACGCGGACTTTGTCTGCGTTGATGACTACGACGAAGTCGCCGGTGTCCACGTGTGCAGTGAAGATGGCCTTGTTTTTACCACGGAGGAGAAATGCTGCTTTGACGGCGACGCGTCCGAGCACTTGATCGGCGGCGTCAATGACCCACCAGTTGCGTTTCACTTCGTTTGTTTTTGCGGAAAATGTGCCCATGGCTTTAGAAAAGAGGCGCGGAACCTAGGAGCCGTGAAGCTGGGTGTCAACGCATCTTTTTAACGTTTTCACTGTCACGCCCCGGCGCATCTAAATGCCCGCCTTCCACAGCCCGAAATGCCGCATCGCCTCCACCACGCCTGCGCTGGCGACGCCGTTCGCGAGGTAGCCGCCTGCGGTGCGCACGGTGAGCTTCACCTCCTCGCAGGAATTCGACGGGCACATCACGAATCCGGCGAAGCGTCCGTCGAGCATCGCGAGATCATTGTGGTGATCGCCGGCTGCAAAAACGTGCTCGCGTGCGATGCCGAGTTTGCGCGCGAGTTCGCCGAGCGCCGTGCCTTTGCTGTAGTTGATGTGGCAAAAGCGCACGTAAATCGTGTTGCGCTGGTAGCTGAAAAGCGGGAGCCGCGCGCGCAGCTTGTCGAGGAATACGCAGAGCCGGTCCATGTCCGCATCGGTCGTCGTCACCGCGCCGATGAAACGCCCGTGGTCGTGAATCGCATTCGCACCATTCAGCCTTTCCAAAAACGCCAGCACCTCCGCCAGCAGCGGCTCCGCGAGGTGAAACATCTCCGCGTGATCGCGCGCCGCCTGTCCGTTCCAGTCGCCGAACGGCTCCCAGCCTCCATCGTTCGCACGGCGGAAAACATCGCGCTCCTCCACGATGGCGAAGTCGGGCTCGATGGGAAATTGGAACTCCTTTTTCAATCCCTCGTCGAGATGCCACAACGTGCGCCCCGTATTCACCGCCCATTGCACGCCCTGCGCGCGCAGCTCCTTCAGCATCACAAAAAGCTCCGGCACCACCGGCGGCTTTTGTCCGTGGTTGATGAGCGTCCCGTCGAAATCCGTGCTGAGCAATTTAATCATGTGTTGTGTATAGAGAGTGTGCCATTGTCGCGTGCGTCGTCCGCAACAAAGGCGGCGACACTCCACTCTCAGCCAATAACTTCAACTCGAAATGAAAAGCGCCTACGAACTCGCCATGGAACGCCTGCAAAAGCAGTCGCCCGTCACCAAAATCACCGCCGAACAAAAAGCCGAACTCGCCCGGCTCGACACGCTCTACAAAGCCAAAAAAGCCGAGCGCGAACTTTTCCTCCGTGGCGAAATCGCCAAGGCGCAGGCGCAGGGCGACGCCAATTCCATGGACGAACTCCAGCAGCAACTCAGCCGCGACCTCCGCCGCATCGAGGACGAATTGGAGGGCAAAAAGGAGAAGGTGCGGGCGGAATGCCAATGATCTGTTTGACCTACTTCCTTCCTGTGATTTAAACAAGGAAAACTTATGAAACTATACCCAATTCTAGTTATCTTAATTTTTGGGTTAGTGTCGTGCAAACATCCCAAACCCACAGCACCAAATGCTGAAACTGCAAATCATACCAATGTCGTTTCGAAACCCGAGGAAGTTCGAGAGCCCTCAAAATCCCAGTCACAAAAAGAGCAAAAAATAGAAAAGCCGCAGGGAAAGATCGCAAAAACCGCAGAGGAAAAGACTGTGGATGAAAAGTCGCTGGCGCTAAATAAAAAACCGGACGAGCAGGTTGTGGTCATGGATCGAAAGAAAATGACCGAGTATCTGATCACGATCTAGGGCAACGCTAAAAGCGGGAGTGGATCCATAATACGTCTGAAAGGAAACTCGCTGATTGCTACCAACGCACACGTTTTGAGCGGGAATCAAAACGTCAAAATCCGCACTCTCGATTCCAGTGTTTTGAATATTGGCACTCTGGGGTTTGCAAGAGACTACGATTTGGCCGTTGCAATGCAGGATTCAATTCAGGGTGGACTGGAGGTTATGCAGCAAGTCGATAAGAACGTCAGCATAGGTGACGATGTGCTGGTTCTGGGGAATAGTCAGGGTTCTGGTGTTGTTACTGAAATCTCAGGTAAAGTTACCGGGATAGGACCTGAACTTGTTGAAGTTGATGCAAAATTTGTAGCGGGTAACAGCGGTAGCCCGATCATTCATGTTAAAACGGGTAAGGTCATTGCAATCGCAACGTTCGCGGTCATTCGTAAGCTGGATACTCTTGGCAAAGACTCTCAATTTACTGAGATACGGCGCTTCGGCTACCGGCTCGATACAGTGCCTAAATGGGAGTTCCGACAATGGGATGGTTTTCAGAAGGAGGGTGACACGGTCGCGGAGGTTGAGCGTAAGTCAGAAAGTCTCATCATTCTTCTGAGGGACATTTTTGACGACGGTATAGTAAACGCCCGATTGCACCAAGACGGCAACGCTGCGTTGAGCCGCTGCGTTAGTGAATACCTACAATCACTCGATGCCCCACCACCGAGAATGCCTACACCTAAACTCGTAAACATATCGGACATAGAGAACCGTTTTTCTGGCGAGCCTCTGCCGAATGAAAGTGGGGAAGAATTCCTTGCACGTCGGGCAAAACTAGCAGGACAAGGAGCGCTCGGCCCGGCAACGCTTGCACGCGATGAGGATGAGCGGCAGCGATTTCAGGAGCAGGCGGAGCGGCGACGTGCTCAACTCACACGAGAGGCCGCGCGACAGGCTGAGGTTGATGCACGGAGAAATGCTGAGGAAGAAGACCAGCGGGCAAGAACCAACTTCGCTTTAGCGCGTCAAAATGCCAAGGTGCGCTTTCTTCGCAATCTTGCTGACGAAGCTAGGTCTGACATCAGAAGTTTGAACCTCGATAACTTCACAGATTTTCACGCCAAAAAGCTGCGCAATGAAATCGAGTTTAGAGCGATGGTCGAAAAGGAGCTGAAAAAGCTCTCAACTATCCAAGACACTGCTCGAGTAATTACTTTTCAGTAAAGAATGCATTGAGCATGTAAGCAACCGAAGGCCCGTGGTAGGGCTACGCTTCTCGCTCGATGGTGGCGGGCAGTTCCCTCACGAGGTTCGGCGAGGCTGCGCGGCGCTACGCGATATCCGATGCCGGAAAAGCCTCAAAAACGGTGCGAGTGACTGCGTAACCGCTGCGCGGGAATCACCGTTGACCTTTGTGCCGTCGTGATACAGAGTTGTATCACCATGAAAACAGCAACCGTGCGCGACCTGAGAAACCATTTTGCAGACGTGGCAAAATGGATTGAACACGGCGAACCCGTGACGATCACCCGCAACGGAACAGCCTTCGCCACGCTCACCCCGGCGAAGGCCGAAAAGCCGCGCAAGGTGGATTGGGCAGCGCGGCTCGCAAAGCGCAAGCCAGTAGGACGCGGACTGACAGAAGAAGAAACCAACGCCCTTTGGTCGCGGTTGCGGGATTAGGCACATGGAAGCCGCCTACCCCGATTCATCATTTCTCGTTTCGCTGCATCGCGCCGACACGCGCCACACAGAGGCCAACGCCTATTTGGCCAAAGCAGCATCGCCGCTCGTCTTTACACCTTTGCACCGCATCGAGGTGCGCAACGCACTACGCAATGCCACAGCAAACGGGGAAATGACCGACGCCGATTGCCGGCTGGCTTTCCGCCAGATTGACGAAGACTTGCGCGACGGCCTGCTTGTTCACACCGCCGTCGGCTGGACGGATGTTTTCCGCCGCGCCGACGAATTGAGCGAAAAGCACGCCGCCACCGAAGGCCAGCGCGCCATTGACCTTTTGCATGTGGCGCTCGCCCTCGAATCCGGCGCAAGGACCTTCCTTTCCTTCGACCATCGGCAACGCAAGCTCGCCAAGGCTGCCGGGCTGAAAGTGAAGCCGTAACGGGCGGCGAGCACTGCGCATCTTGCATCATCGCAGAGCGGGGAAATAGGGGTCGGGTGTCAACTTTTGACAGGTTCTTTCTCTCTGCCTCCCGTTGACTCTCCACAGAAAATCAGACAACTTGGCCCGCATGAGCACACTTGCTGAAATCGAAGAAGCCATTGAGCAACTGCCACCGCAGACGTTCCGCGAATTGCGCAAGTGGATCGCGGATCGCGATTGGGCACAGTGGGATTCGCAAATCGAGACGGATGTGGCGGCAGGGAAGTTCGACGCCCTTCGCAAAAGAATCCAGACGGATGATACGGCGGGAAATTGCGCAGAACTGTGAAACACAGGGCGCACGCGGATTTCTGGTTTCACTACCGCCAGCTTTCCCCGCATATTCGGTCGCTGGCGGATAAGAATTTTGAGTTACTCAAAGCGAATCCCCGCCACGGATCACTCCAGTTAAAGAAGGTAGCCTCGGATGTGTATTCGGTGCGGGTCGGGCTGGAACATCGGGCGCTCGCATTTGATAGGGGCAGCCATCTCGTGTGGTTCTGGATTGGCTCGCACGATGAATACGAACGTTTGATTTCTTGAGGGGAAAATTGAGGTTGGTATAGGAGCCGATATGCCTTTTTGCGACTGAATCGCAGATTCTTGTTGCGACAGAATCTCACTCCGCTTAGTTTGCCGTCCTTAGCCATGCCGAAAACGTCGCCAAAGCTCACCCTCGCCACCGCGAAATGCGGGGAACGGCTGCGCGTCCGGCACATTTGCCCGGATTGCCCGCATTGCGTGCGGCTGCGCGAACTCGGCTTTCACGACCGCAGCGTCGTCACCAAACTAGCTGACGGCATGGCCATCATCTGCGCGCTCATGGGCGCACGCGTCGCGCTGGGGCGGGAACTTTGCGAACACGTGGAGGTCGAGCGGCTCGCCGCTTAGTCTGGGCGAAATGGACAACGCCCCGACGCCATCGGAGCCCCTCAGCACACTCCAACCGGGCCAGCGCGGGAAAGTCACAGCCATCGTTTTGCCGGGCGCATCGCGCGGGCGCATCATGGAAATGGGCCTCACCATCGGCGCGACCGTCGAAGTCGTGCGGTTCGCGCCGCTCGGTGATCCTATGGAGCTGAAAGTGCGCGGCTTTCACCTCTCGCTGCGCAAGGCCGATGCGGCGGGCATCCAGGTCGCACGGCTATGAGCGACGGAATCTTTCGCCGCGTCGCCATCGCGGGAAATCCCAACACGGGCAAGAGCACGATTTTCAACGCCCTCACCGGCCTGCGGCAGAAAGTAGGGAACTACCCCGGCGTGACGGTCGAAAAAAAGACCGGCAAGTTTTTCAGCAGCCACGGCGAGGCGATGGAACTCATCGATCTGCCCGGCAGCTATTCGCTGCAAGTGCGTTCGCCCGATGAAGCCGTCGCGCGCGACCTCCTGCTCGGTCGCATCGCCGGCGTTCCGCGCCCGGATGTGATCATCGCCGTCGTGGATGCGTCCAACTTGGACCGCCACCTCTACATCGCCGCGCAGATGCTCGAACTCGGCATCCCCGTCGTCGTCGCGCTGAACATGGTGGACGTCGCAGAGGAACACGGCCTCGTCATTGATCTGATGGCATTGCGCGAGCGGCTCGGCGTGCCAGTCATCCCGATGGTCGCGAGCAAAGGCACCGGCATCATCGAGCTGAAACAAGCCGTCTCCCGCACGCCGCTGCACAAACCCGAGCAGCGCGCCCAACTCCCCATCGTCTATGAAACCGAGCTAGCCGCGCTGGGTAAAAAACTCCCCTACTCCGCCGAAACCGCGCGCCTCGAAGCGATGCTCCTTCTTTCGCTCGACGACACCGGCCTCGCCGAGCAATGCGACCCCGCGCACCGCGCCGATGTCGCTGCCGCACAGGCCCGCCTCCGCACGCACGGCATTGACCCGCTCGCCGCGCCGGTGGACGCCCGCTACGATTGGGTCGCCGCCATTTGCACCGCCGTCATCCACCGCCACGGCGAAGACTCCGACGGCCTCACGATCAGCGACCGGCTCGACATCGTGCTCACGCACAAACTGTGGGGCTGGCTCGCATTTCTCGGGATGATGACCGCGATGTTCCTCTGCATCTTCCTCGTCGCGAAATGGCCGATGGACTGGATCTCCGCAGTCGTGGACGCCGTCGCCAGTTGGACAAAAGCCCAAATGCCCGACGGCGACTTGCAAAGCCTCGTCAGCGACGGCGTCATCCACGGCGTCGGCGCAGTCGTCGTCTTTCTCCCGCAAATCCTCATCCTGTTTTTCTTCCTCGGTCTGCTGGAAGACAGCGGCTACATGGCGCGCGCTGCATTCATCATGGACCGGCTCATGTCGCGCGTCGGGCTGCACGGGAAATCCTTCGTCCCCATGCTCTCGTCCTTCGCGTGCGCGATCCCCGGCATCATGGCCACGCGCACCATCGAGAACCGCAAGGATCGCTTCGTCACCATCCTCGTCGCGCCGCTCATGTCGTGCTCCGCGCGGCTGCCCGTCTATACGCTGATGATCGCACTGCTGCTGCCCGCCGCCGGGCTTTGGCAAAAAGCGGGCATCATGCTCTCCATGTATCTCCTCGGCATCGTCGCCGCATTCGGCATGGCGTGGCTGTTTAAAAAAACACTCCTCCGCAGCGAGACGCCCATGCTCCTGCTGGAACTCCCGCCCTACCGCGCCCCCGCCATTCGCGGAATTATCCAGCGCATGTGGGAACGCGGCGTCATCTTCCTCCGCCGCGCAGGCACCGTCATCCTCGCATTGAACGTCCTGCTCTGGGCGCTCCTCCATTATCCCAAACCCGCCGATCCCGCCGCCCCGGAGAGCGAACGCATCGCCAACAGCATCGGCGGACGCGCTGGTAAAATGATCGAACCCGCCATCGCCCCGCTCGGCTTCGATTGGAAAATCGGCATCGGCCTCGTCGGCTCCTTCGCCGCGCGCGAAGTCTTCGTCAGCACCATGTCGCAAGTCTACGACGTCGCCGATGAGGACGAGGACAAACTCCTCGACCGCGTCGGCACCGCCATGGCCGCCGAAAAACGCGACACCGGCGCGCCCATGTTCACCCCGCTCGTCTGCCTGAGCATCATGGTCTTTTACGTCCTCGCCATGCAATGCCTCAGCACCGTCGCCATCGTCCGCCGCGAGACCAATTCCTGGCGCTGGCCCCTCTTCCAAATCGCCTACATGAACGCCCTCGCATGGCTGGCATCCTTCCTCGTCTATCAAGGCGGCAAACTCTTCGGCTGGCAATGAATGACACCCTACAAACCATCCTCGTCATCGCAGCAGTCCTCGCCGCCATCCTCTACCTCGCCCTGCGCGGTCGAAAAAAGAAAGGCTGCGGCAACGACTGCGGCTGCGGCTGCGGGACAACAAAGAAGCCGCTGTAGCAGGCAGCGTGTTAGCCGGAGCGTATTCGCTACAAGGCTTGGTTAACCCAAGTTCCGCAGTTCGCAGTCCGCGGGAAAAAACTTTTCTCTGACGGGCTTCGTCCGTGCGTGGGCGGCGATTCTGTTGGTCTGCGGGTTTGGGCGTTGTAGTGAAGAAGACCCCATTGCGGAACGCGGCGCGTTGGTGGGATAGTCGGGTATGTTTTTACGCCG
>CANJNZ010000087.1 GCA_947476045.1 Chthoniobacteraceae bacterium | reverse complement strand
CTCGCCGAGGGACATCTCAAAACCCGCGACGACGTCCAACGCGAAGTCACCCGCATCCTCGACGACGACACCATCCGCAAGCCACGCATCCTCCAATTCTTCCGCGAATACTTCGACTACGACCGCGCAGCCACGATCTGCAAGACGAGGCAGTCCATCGAGGGACAGGGCGCGCATTATGAATCGCACCCCGCAGTCATCAACAGCATGATCGCCAATACCGACGGCCTCATCGAAATCATCCTGCGGGAAGACAAAAACGTCTTGAAGGAATTGCTCACCACCGACCGCGCCATCTACCAACCCTACACCTCCGTGCGGCTACAGCGTGGCATGACCACCGATATCGCTTACTTCATCAACAGGGGGAAAGCGTTTTTCCCCATCAAGGTCTATGACAAAACATTGGTTGCGAAAGGCGATGAAGAGCGGGTGCAACACGAAGTCACTAATGGGAACCAGCTCAACCACATTTTGCCCAATCCCGCCCAGCCGATCTACGTCCGTCAGTCGCAATTCGACAACGGCATTTTCCCGCCTGCCAAAGACGCCCTCAAAGCCATCACCACCGTGGACACCAAAGAGCGCCTCGGCATCCTCACTCACCCGATCTGGCTCGTTGCACACTCCGACGCAATGGACAACCACGCCATCTCACGCGGTCACTGGATTCGCGAACGCCTGCTCGGCGACGCCGTGCCGGATATCCCCATCACCGTGGACGCCAAATTGCCCGACGAACCCCATTCCACCCTCCGCCACCGGATGCGCGTCACCCGCGAAAAGGAATGCTGGCGCTGCCACCAAAAGATGGACCCTCTCGGCCTGCCTTTTGAAATGTATAATCATCTGGGAATGCTCCGAAGTGAGGACCATGGCAAACCGGCGGACACCAGCGGCGAAATCACCTTCAGCGGCGACCCCACTTTGGACGGCCCCGTCAAAGACCCCATCGAGATGATCCAAAAACTCGCCAACAGCGAACGCGTCCAACAAGTCTTCGTCCGCCACGTCTTCCGCTTTTGGATGGGACGCAACGAAACCCTCAACGATGCCCCCATCCTCCAAGCCGCCTACCGCGCCTACCGCGACAACAACGGCAGTATGAAAGCCCTCCTCACCTCCCTCCTCACCTCCGACGCCTTCCTCTACAGAAAAGTGACGAACTAGGCCCGCTTGGATGTTGCCTTTGGGAAAACAGACGGCGCGTAGGAGAGACTGCCCGCCATTAACCGGTGGTGACAACCACCGGTTCACGCCTATAAAGACCAAAGCCCCGGCAGGGGCGAAAGATTGCCAGGCGGGCAGCCATCCGCCGCCCCTCCGGGGCGATGGTTCTTCTCTCGGGGATGGTCCGGTGGCTAAGTCCACCTGCGGCGGACTTGCCGACCGGCTAATCCCGAGAAGTCCCTCCGGGACTCTTTTCCACCGGTTCAACATGCGACTCCAATTCCGAGGTCGCGTAATCGTTGGCCATCAAGATCCCCTTTGCCACAACAAAAGTCACCATGAGGCCCAAAAAGAAAATGGCTATGACGTAGTCCATGGCCTTAATTCCTTCTGCGGGTGTTTTTGTGGTCCGAAAGAATCACAACACGGATTCCGACCCAGAGGCTGAGGATGCTGGGCACCCAGATGCCAACGAAGAGACCGCATTCATGACTTAGGAAAAACCAGAGGGAGACACTTGCGACGAAGCTGACAAATGCCCCGATGAGGAAAGGGTAATCAATTTTGTGAAACATAAGTGAAGGATTGAGGAACACCCAAACGAAGGGGTTGGTGGCCGAAACCACCAACCCCCTCGCGGATTGATTCATTACGGGATAAGAACCGTATCAATAACGTGGATGACGCCATTGCTTGCGGCGATGTCCGTCTTCACGACGGTCGCGGCTCCGATGGTCACTTTGCCTCCGTCCACCTTGATGGCAGCCTCCTTGCCGTTCACGGTCTTGGCGGCCATGGTTTTCACATCTGCGGCCATGACTTTTCCGGCGAGCACATGATAGGTAAGAATTGCGGTCAGCTTTTCCTTATTCTCAGGCTTGAGCAGCGTATCCAGAGTGCCGGCAGGCAACTTGGCAAACGCTTCGTCCGTCGGAGCGAAGACGGTGAACGGCCCCGCGCCATTCAGTGTATCCACCAGGCCGGCAGCTTTTACAGCGATGACCAGCGTATTGAACTGACCGGCACCGGCAGCGACGCCGACGATGGTTTTGGCCTCGGCGGCAGATGCATTGTTGATGGGCAGTGCGAGGGCCGCGGCGAAGGCCGTGGCGATGATGATTAGTTTTTTCATGTGTTATTGTTTGTTTGTTTAAATACGGGAGAGGTTTGTTTGCTCCCGTGCGATGGGTAACGCTGGGGGCGTTTTCGCGGGTGCTTATATTATTTTCTTAATTCGCGCCTCCCGTGCATCCGAACTGCGATACCAGACGTTCAAGCGCACATCGCTCCTGAGTAAATTGAGGGAATCCCGCGAAAAATGCGAAACAGTACGAAGCGCATCCGCACCGGATTTTTCGCGCGCAAAGACGCAAAGGCGAAATTGAAAAGCAAGGTTGCCTCGCACCGCAGACACGGCGTTCACAGAGAGGCCGTGCGTGATAGAAGAAACAGGCGGCAAATGAGTCCCTTCCTACCTTCCTGAGCAAAATTTTGCGGCAAGTTGAAACTTTCCATTGACGGCTTTTGATGCTTTTTGCTAATCTCCGGCCTCTCCTAGACATCGTGAACCCTCAGCTACCAGCTTTCCAAAATGTGGAATGGTCGGACCAAGGCGAAGTCCGCGGGGTTGCGTCGTGTTTGATGGGAAACGGATGTTTTTTGTTGGAAAAAGGCGGTTTTTTCCTGCGTATTTTGAGTTTATTGGCGCTTTTGGAAATTGGCTTTGGCCGTGTTCTGGGTAGTTTTACGGATTGGTTGCGCCGTTTTCTGAAAGTAATGACATGCTTTTATCAGAGCGGGCGTTTCTTCCGATTATTGGAAGAAGGCTTGCGGCAAAGTGAGGCTCCCATTGGCATCCTGCACGCTCCCATAGCCACTCTGCACTCTCCCATTGGCATCCTGCACTCTCCCATAGCCACTCTGCACTCTCCCATTGGCATCCTGCACGCTCCCATAGCCATTCTGCACTCTCACATAGGCATCCTGCACGCTCGCATTGCCACGAATGTTGCCAATTCTGGGGTTAATGAATTTCCCGCTGAGATAAATGAAGGTGCCTGTGGTTTATATGACTGTCGCATTCGCTTTTATGAGCGTCCCTCCGCCTCAACGCCCCGTCTTTTCCCGATGAAGCCTCTCCAAATTGGCAGCACATAAGCGCCCGTCGCCGGAACATCCCTTTTAATGACAAAACAAAAAACCAAACACCACACCACACAACCTCAACTCTAAAAAACCTATGGCTAATTCAGAAACATCATTCCCGGATCGCGCCCAAAAGGCACAACTCCTCCTCACATCGATCACCGCAATGTCGCCCGCTTATGCGCCGTTGGATAATGCGCTGCTGCCGGCAAACGTCGCCACTTTGCTGACGACGGTGACGGCGGCCAATATCGCAGTCGGCAATTCCAAGACGGCGTTTTCCAATGCCGTGCAGACCCGCCTCGCAGCGGTGAAGGATGTGCCGAAGCTCGCGACGCGCCTCGTCAACTACGTGAAATCCAACCCCGCGTGGAAGGTGCAGTTCGCGCGCATCAAAGAACTCTGCGACAAGGTGCGCCGGGTGAAAACACCCCTCAAGACGGCGGCACCCGTAGCCCCGCAGCCCGGCCAGCCGCCCGCGCCACCGCATAAACCGCGAGACCGGGGCGACGGCAGCTACGCAGAACTGGCGGATTATTTGAAACTGCTCGCCGCGGCCGTGACTGCGCTCCCCGGCTACGCCCCGGCGGACCCGGACCTCGCCAGCGCGGCGCTCTCCGCCCTCGGCCCGCAGATCGAATCGCAAAACGTGCTCGTCGGCAACGCCGATACGGCGCTCGACACGGCGCAAAAGCAGCGTTTTGCGATCTATTTCACGCCGGTGACGGGCCTGGCCGATGTCTTCGCCGCCATCAAGCAAGCCGTGAAAGGCCAATACGGCCCCAACTCCACGCAATACGCACAGGTGAAAACCATCCGCTGGTGAGCGGCGGGGCTTTATCAGTGGTGAATGGTAACTGGTGAATAGTCCGCGCCCGCGCCGCTTTTCACCTCTCGCTTTTTCACCAATCCCACCCTCCCGCGCGAATAACGTCGCCATCCCTGCCAAGAAGGCTACTGTGTGCGGATGCCATTTCGCGCACTGGGCCTCGGGGCCAATATACTTCAAGCTATTCAAGATGCAGGTTACACGGAGCCGACGCCGATTCAGGCGGCTGCGATCCCGCTCGTCATCGAAGGGCATGACTTGATCGGGATTGCGCAGACGGGGACGGGAAAGACGGCGGCTTTTACGCTGCCGATGCTGGTGAAGCTGGAGAAGATGATTGCCGCGGGGTCGCAAAACCGGACGCGGGCGCTGGTGCTGGCGCCGACGCGGGAGCTGGTGGTGCAGATTCATGAAAATGTGCGGGCCTACGCCAAGCATGTGCCGCTGCGGGTGGCGAACGTGTATGGCGGGGTGGGGGAGCGCCCGCAAAAGGAGGCGCTGCGCAGTGGCGTGGACCTGGTGATTGCGACGCCGGGGCGCTTGATGGATCTGATGGCGCAGCGGTGTGCGGATTTTTCGGGGCTGGAGTTTCTGGTGCTGGATGAGGCGGACCGGATGCTGGACATGGGGTTTCTCCCGAGCATCCGCCGCATCGTGAAGTCGCTGCCGGTGAAGCGCCAGACGCTGATGTTCTCCGCGACGCTGTCGCGCGAAATCGAGGGGCTGACGCATGAGTTTCAGAAGTCGCCGAAGACGGTGCAGATCGGGCGTCGGGCAAACCCGGCGGAGACGGTGACGCAGTTTGTGTATGAAATCTCGAAGACGATGAAGCCGGCGTTGCTCCAGCATTTACTGTCGGACCCGGCGATGAATTCGGTGCTCGTTTTCACACGGACGAAACACGGCGCGGATCGCGTGGCGAAACAACTCGAGCGCATCGGCATCACGACCGGGACACTGCATTCCAACCGCTCGCAGAATCAGCGGATGCGGGCGTTGACGGATTTCAAGGCGGGGAAGGTGCGCGTGCTGGTGGCGACGGATATCGCGGCGCGCGGGATTGATGTGGACGGGATTTCGCACGTGATTAATTACGACTTTCCGATGCAGTCGGAGGATTACGTGCATCGCATCGGCCGCACGGGACGCGCGAATGCGGTCGGGGAGGCGATCAGTTTCATCTCGCAGGACGAGCACGGGCCGCTACGCGCGCTGGAGAAGTTCATCGGGCGCGGGATCGTGCGCAAGAAGGCGGAAGGGTTTAATTACCACGCGGAGCCGGTAAAGGTGTCGGAGGATCGCCCGCGCGATTTCACGCAACGCACGCACCAGCGTCCGCAGCGCGGTGGCGCTCAGGGGCGCGGTCGTTCGGGGCCTCGGCGTTTTGGTCGCTAAGAAGCATTTTGCTGGGGAGTTTGTAGGGAAGTCTGCTAGAGTCCGCGTCCGTTCATGAATCCGCTCGAAAAGCGTCTCAAATACAAATTCCGCAACCCGCTGCTGCTCGCGGAGGCGCTCACACATCCTTCGCTCGGCCATGAAACGCAGCGGCATCATTTCGACAATCAGCGTCTGGAGTTTCTCGGCGACGCCGTGTTGCAGTTGATTTTCACCGAGTGGTTGTTCGATCACTTTCCGAAGGACAGCGAAGGTCAGCTCACGAAGATGCGTTCGCGGCTGGTTTCGCGCGATGGATTGAAACTCCACGCCAAACGGCTGGACCTCGGCAACCATCTGATGATGGGCCGGGGAGAGGAGGCATCTGGTGGTCGTTCGCGCAGTTCTGCGTTGTCGGATGCTTACGAAGCGCTGATCGGGGCCATTTATCTCGACTCGGATTACGTCACTGCCCGTCGGATCGTGCTCACCGAAGCGCGCGAGGATTTGGAAAGCCTCGATGTGGACCCGCCCGATGCAAATCCGAAGGGGCAGTTGCAGGAAATCCTGCAAGCAATCACGCCGATCAGCCCTAGTTATCCCATCATCGGCTCCGAAGGCCCTGACCACCAAAAGCATTTCAAAGCACGGGTGGTGTGGAATGGATTGGATCTCGGAAGCGGCGAGGGCAGTAGCAAAAAAGAGGCGGAAACGGCGGCGGCACTCGATGCATTGAAGAAACGTTTTTGGGAAACCATGGAGCGAATTAAGAGCGCGGAAACGCCTGCGAATAATTCTCCAACAACTGCCAATAACGCGGAATAACTGCGGCGTTACGCTGCTTGTGCGCGCTGCTTCCGAAATTACGCGGACATTTTCACAAGCGCGGATCGCTGCGGAACACAGTGCCAGCGGGCGTGGAGCACGGATGCGCTGAGTTGTTCACAGTTAGAAGGTGAATAGGAACATGGTCCTGGATCTTTAAATCTCCAGATCACGTTGTGAACAAATCACAAAATGCGCACGAAACGCATTCGTGATTTACGCGCACGATGTGTCTGCTTTCATCCGCGCCCATGAAAATCGTTTTAGCTTACTCGGGCGGCCTCGACACATCCGTCCTCATGTCCTGGATCAAAGAAAAGTATAACGCCGAGATGATCGGTTTCTGCGCCGACATCGGGCAGGAGGAAGAACTCGACGGTCTCGAAAAGAAAGCCATCAAGACCGGCGCATCCAAAATCTACATAGACGATTTGCAGGCGGAGTTCGCGAAGGACTTCATCTACCCGATGATTCGCGCCGGTGCGATTTACGAAGGGCAATACTTCCTCGGCACGAGCATCGCACGTCCGCTCATCGCCAAGCGCATGGTGGAGATCGCACGCAAGGAAAAGGCCGACGCCATCGCCCACGGTGCGACGGGAAAAGGCAACGATCAGGTGCGCTTTGAACTCACCGCAGCCGCGCTCGCGCCGGATTTGCAAGTCATCGCCCCGTGGCGCGACGAACGCTATCGCGCGGAATTTCCCGGTCGTCAGGAGATGATTGATTACTGCGCGAAGCACAAGATTCCCGTGCAAGCTAGCGCCAAGAAACCGTATTCGATGGACCGCAACCTCCTGCACATCTCCTACGAAGCCGGCATCCTCGAAGACCCGTGGTTCGATTCCTACGACCTCAAGAACCGCAACTATTTCACCACGCTCTCCTGCCTGCCTGAAGACGCGCCGAACAAACCCGAGTTTGTCGAACTCGATTTCGTGAAAGGTGATTGCGTCGCAGTGAACGGAAAGAAAATGAATCCGCTAGGCGTGATGAAGACGCTCAACAAGATCGGCGGCAAACACGGCGTCGGTCGCGTGGATATGGTGGAGAACCGTTTCGTCGGCATGAAGAGCCGCGGTGTGTATGAGACGCCCGGCGGTGCAATTCTGCTTTTCGCGCATCGCCAAATGGAGTCGCTCACGATGGACCGCGAAGTCATGCACCAACGCGACGCGCTCATCCCGAAATACGCCGAACTCGTTTACAACGGCTTCTGGTATGCGCCCGAACGCTACGCGCTCCAGGCCTACGTCGAGGAATCGCAGAAGAACGTGACCGGCACGGTGCGCGTGAAACTTTACAAGGGCAACATCATGGTCAGCGGCCGCAAGTCGAAGGTCAGCCTCTACAATCCGCACATCGCCACGATGGAAGCCGACCCGACCAAAGCCTACAATCAGGACGACGCCACCGGCTTCATCCGCCTGAACGGGCTGCGCTTGAAAGTCGCATCGCGCGTGCACCGCGGGAAGTAATCGCAAGGAGCGGCGACATTCCTGTCGCCGACCCACAAAACGCGAAGCGCCAAAAAAAAGGCACACACACTATTCGCTCCGTGTGTTTAGAATGTCTGCCTCCGGCGCAATAAGGCTACGGCGACAGGAATGTCGCCGCTCCTTGCGCACGCGCTGTAGGAAAAGCTCTACGAACAATATCCAAACTGGATGTTCGCCGCCGGATGTAGAATGTTACGCGCCCAACGCGTGAAACTCCTCGTCTTCGCCCACATCCCGCCGCCGCACCATGGCCAGAGCTACATGGTGAAATTGATGCTGGATGGCTTCGGCGGCGACGCCCGCAAGCGCGACAAATCCGCAATCCGCAATCCGCAATCCGCAATCGAATGCTATCACGTGAACGCTCAGGTCTCCGACAACATGGAAGACATCGGCACATTTCGGTTGGGCAAGATACTGGCGCTCCTGCGCTACTGTCTCGAAGCCATCTGGTGCAGGTTCCGCTACGGAGTCCGCACTTTCTACTACGTGCCAGCACCGGGCAAACGTGCCGCCCTCTACCGTGACTGGATCGTGATGTTGATGTGCCGTCCGTTTTATCGAAAGTTTATCCACCACTGGCACGCTGCCGGTGTGGGTGATTGGCTGAGAAAAGAAGGACGGTTGTATGAGAGAATCATCACGCGAATGCTCATGGGAAACCCCGCCCTTGGAATCGCACTTGCCATCCCAAGCATGCGGGATGCGCTCTGGGCGTTGAGTAACAAAGTGGAGATCGTCCCCAATGGAATTCCCGACCCGTTTCCTGACTTTGAAACAACTGTCCGCCCGCACCGCAGAGACCGCAGCAATGCAAGAAAAGCCATCCTTGCCGACCAGCCTGCGCCCGCCGAAGCGAAGGTTTATCGCGTGCTCTACATAGCCCATTGCATCAGGGAAAAAGGGCTTTTTGATACGCTCGACGGTGTTGCGCTGGCCAATAGCGAGCTGCGCAAAAATAGATCGCTGTTTTCGATCCATCTCACGGTCGCCGGAGCGTTCATAGACGCAGGAGAGGAAACGGAATTTCACAGTCGCATCACCCTGCCCGATCTGGAAGGAGCTGTGGAATACGCAGGGTTTGTAGGTGGAGAAAAAAAGAAAGCACTACTTCGCGACTGCGACTGTCTTTGTTTCCCGACCTATTACCACGCAGAGAGCTTCGGCCTTGTCATTGTTGAAGCAATGGCTGCGGATATGACTGTTGTGACCACGCGCTGGCGCGCCATTCCGGAACTGCTCCCAACGGACTACCCGGGCTACGTTTCCAGTAAATCACCAATGTCCATATCCGCGGCCCTTCAAGCGGCCATCGTTCAAGACAGAATGTCTCTTCGCGAAGAGTTCTTGAAGCGATTCACGGTCGAACGACACATCGAAATGCTCCAAAAAGCTTTGAAGACGACGAAGTAGTATAACGCTTGTTTTCCACACCGCACCCTGCGGAGGTTTCAAGCGTCCTTCCATTGTTCGAATAGAAGTTTGCAAAGCTCGGTGGTCACGGATGAGCCCTCCGTGTTTTTCAATACCGCTGTGCAGTAAAGTAAATATGCGAGCAACAGTGCGCGCTCCTTACCGGCCATACGTGCCCGCGCGGCGTAATCTTGAAACAAGGCACTGCATAGCAACGCATCCACAGTGAAGAGCAAGGCTCTTGGAGAACGGCGCTCAACGAGCACTGCGCGTTGCAGGATGAAGTGAAACCAATCCCAGCCCGGCACGCCGAGCATCTCGCCGCGCTCCCAATCCAGCACCGTCCACACACCTTGATGCGCACGGATATTCCAAGGCGCGAGGTCGCCGTGCATTACTGTCGCCGCGATCTGGAGGCCGTCGAGCTTGTCCGCAATGCGGATGAAAATCGGATCGCCAGTGAGCGCATCGGCGAGCCGCCGCCATGCGGGCACGTTGCTGAGCGGGATGCGGCGCTCCGGCGAAACCCAGCTCCCCAGCAACTTCGCCAGCGCGGCTTCGCTGCGATCCGGGCGTGGTGAACCGCCCTGTGCATAGCGGCACGCAAGAGCATGGACGTGTGCATCACGGAGCTGGCCGACCAAAGCCGGGCGGCCCGGAAAGTCAGCGGGCAGCGCAGAGAGGAAGTCGGCCTCGGCAGAGATGAGCGAGCGGGCTGCATCGCTCACTCCCGCTTTCACCACAAGGGCAGGCCGTCCATTCCTCTGGAGGCAGAGAAAAACCCAGCGGCGGCCATTGGCGCGTGGATTTCCCAGCAAAGCGCCGACGCTTGGAAAATGATCTTTCGCAAAACCACGCAAAAAAGCAGCGAACGGTGTCGTCTCGGAAAATGGAAGTTGCACGCGAGTCAGCACGGGCAAATGGATCGCAAATCGCAGAAGTGTGCGGGCAATGCGCGCTTTCGCCGTCTGTGCCGGATACAAATCCAGACAGCGCGCCGCGTCCGCTGTGGAGCAGGGGAGTAGCAGCAAGAGTTCACCGCGTTTGCGCACGAGGCGAAATTCGCGCTTTTCCGGGCCGGTGCCAAAAAGCTCGCTCCATTCGGGAAGGTTCATGGTGAGGAATCATCAAGCAGGGTGAGTGCTTGGCTCACTAGTGTGTCGGGCGAAAGCGCTGCGTCGAGATCCACGCGCCGACGCGCAAGCGCAGGGAGGCAGCGCAGGCGCGCTTGCTGTTCGGTAATTTGATTCAGTGTGAGTTCGCCTTTTCGTGAGAGCAATACGTTTGCGTCGGCGTCGAGCGCGAGAAGCACATCAGGAAGCGGAAGGAGGGAACGTGCGATTCTGAGCCAGGCAATCGGCCCCGCGTAGCGCACGCTTACAGGATCGAGCCAGTAGTTGGTTACAAAGCGGTCGAGCACTACGAGTCGTCCGGCACGCAGTGCGGGTGCGATTCGAAAAAACCAAACGAGGCGCGCAAGAATAACGCTCCGCGCAAGCCGCAGGGCAGAGGCGAGACTGGCGGCGAGACTGGAAGGGGCGGCTGTCTTGCGTGGCTGGTCGCGGAATGCTGGCCATGGAAATTCCGAGCCGCCCGAGAGAGGCGGAATCCAGTGAAAATAGTGACAGCCGGAGAAACGCGGCAGGTGGATTGCAGCTGCGCAGAGGTTCCGCGCGAAGGTGCTTTTCCCCGCGCCGTCCAAGCCGACGAGCAGCACGCTTGTGCCACGCTTTTTTGGTGCAGGTTCAAGAAGGCGGGCAAGTGTGTTGCAGATGAAATGCGGAAGATCCCCAATGGCCGCACCGCTGAGCATGAAGCCGCTGGTTGTGTGTGCTGCGTGCAGGCGCCTGCTGCTTTCCAGCACGGCAACGAAATCTGCGCTGCGTGTGTTTCGGCGGGCCACCTCGGCGAGTTCATCATCAGAGGAAACGCGAGTTACGTTCACCACAAGGCCGCCTTTGAAAAGCGATCCGCGTTTTCCCTTTGGGAAAAGCACCGCCAGTGAGGTTTCCAACTCGGAAGCGGAAAAATCCGAAGCGGCGACCAGATGCACCTTCAGGCCAGGAGGATTCCACCACCGCCTGAGCAGGCGGACGGCGTCACTCACTGCGAAGCCGAACGCCCCCGGCCAGAGCAGGGGATTCGCAAGGGTCCTCCGCAGAAGGCGGCGCCGTTCTTGAGTTGGCACGGCAGGTTTTGCGCCCAGGTCGGCGAGACGGCGCTGATAGCGATCCTCCGCGTGGCCTTTCGCCGCGATTTGCGCTCTCAGAATTTCCTCTTGATGCGCCGGCGCAGGCACTGGAAGCCCGTCCTGCCGCAAGCGGGCGGCGAGAATTGTGTTCGCATCCAGCGCGGCCAACCAGCGCCAGCGGACTTCCGTATCCACATCGATACGAATGAAGCCATCTGCGCCATTCCAGAACACCCACGAGCGATTGACGAAGCGCACGCGTTGCACAAATCGGTGGTTCGTCTGCCCGGCCGCGTCGAGCGCCGCCGAATAAACCGCGCTCAGGTTGCGTGGGTGGGTGAGCAGATCGACATCAGATGCGGAGTCTTCAAAAACATTGTCGAAGTTGCGCAAGACCACGAAGGCGACACCTCGTTCGTCCAGCAGGGCAAAGAATCGAAGAAGAAAGTCCCGACGGGTTTTCATCATTGCACTAGCAGACGCGCATATGTGGTTTCCAGCAAGCGCGCCTTGGCCTCCCATGTGAATTGCGCGTGGACGCGCTCGACGGCGCGCTTGGCGAGTTGCTTGCGCCAGGCAGGGTCGTCACGCAGGCGGGCAAAGGTGGTGGCAAAATCTGCGATGACTTGTTCCGGCGACGTCACAGGAATTTTTACACCGCTGTTGATATCAACCATCTCCCCCGGGCCGGCCCAATCGAGGCAGACGACAGGCACGCCGAGGGACATGGCCTCGATTAATGCCGAGCCACCGGCATCACGGAGTGCGGGAAAGACGAGAGCATCCGCCGCTGCATAGAGCGCGGGGAGTTCATCGCGTGTGACTTGTCCGGCGAAACGCACGCGGCAGTTGAGGTGAAGTGCTTTTGCTTCGCGCACCCAACAATCAAGGGCGGGGCCTTTTCCGACGACGGTCAGCGTGCAGTTTTCAAGACCGGGTTTTGCCAGCGCGCGGAGGACTAGCGGGATGCTCCGCGTGGCTACGCAGTTACCCACGTATAGCAGCGTGAGTGTGCCGGACTCCGGGCGATCATTATGTGTTGCTGGCAGATCGCTCGGTCGTAGCGCGTTGGGCGGAACAACAATGGATTTTATGCGGCAGGCTGCAGGGAGAAAATCGAGTGTCGTGTGGTTTGAGACAAAGAGAATACTTGCCTCGCGCAATGCCCGTTGGAGGCGTGGCCAGCGGAGCCAGAGACAATTTTGGCGAGTGCGTGCCCGTTCGGCGCCTGCAACGGCACCGAGAAATTCATCGAAGCCCGGTGGCGTGTGTTCACCGCCTGCGATGGGGCCCCATACTGAGGGCACGCCGATACTGGCGGCGTAAAACGGAACGCGGAAGGAATGAAACGTCGTCTGGTGAATCAGCGCGAGTGGTTGATTCCGATGGAGGCGTGTCGCAAGTCTTGCGGCGTGTTTTGCCCACGCGATTTTTCTCCACCACGCCCCAGCGCTGCCAAGCCGCTCACTCAGCCAGCGCAGGACACGTGGGATTTCCACGAAGTGCGGTGTAATTCCAAGACGCGCGGAGTGGCGCTCGATTGCAGCGCGACTTTTCGGAGTGGTGATGAGTTGCACATCACAAAAGCGCGCGGCCTGCTCCGCCCAGCCCCAGCCAAGCCAGTGCTCGCCGCTGCCCTCCGGGTCGCAGGCGTAGGCCAGCATCGCAACGCGAGGCTTCATACTGGCTTTTGTCCGACTACATGGATGTCGGAGCAAAGCGTTGGAAAAAACTGGAGAATACGCTGACTTCCAGCCACCAGTGCATGGCGGATCGGACGGGGAAGCCATGCGAGCACATGGCTGTCACGTCCAATAAAATTGCCACCATATGTGCCAACCACTTTCAGACCGTTCCACGAACAGATCTGTTGGAGATCCTTCACAATTGGCTCCCGGACATGACCGCGAAAGATCGGCTCTTCATAATACCACTCGGAAAGTGGAGACCAATTATTCTGGCCCATCATCACGGTAATGCGTTTGCGGATATTGGCCGCGTTTGGCGTGGCTAGAAACAGGAATCCCCCGGGTTTCAAAACACGGTGGATTTCTGCGAATAGTCGTTTGGGAGAGTGATGCCAGTGCTCAAGGCAGTGGAAGCAAGTAATGGCATCCACGCTGTTGTCCGCCATCGAAAGTGGCTGGGTGAGAATGTCCTGTTGGATGAGAGTCAATCCGAGTTCTGACCGATACCTATCGAGCAGGATTTGTGAAGGGGTGCGATTTGCATTATCAACGCCGCCCCCCCCGCCAAAATCGTCCACAAGCGTAGGCTCGGCACCCAAAAATTTGATCAGCGGATCAAACCAGTAGATTCCGGCACCGAGGTCAACGATGCGCTTTCCTGGAGCGAGCAGACCACTGTCTTCCAGCATTTGAAGGTAGAACACAATGCGGTCTTCCAGCGGTGCGCCATCGTAGTCTTTTTGGGTGAAAAACTTGTGGCATTTCTGGATGGCTTCAGGCCAGTCCTTGCGGTCGGTTATTTTCATGGATTGCCTGAGATTTTTTGTGCTGCGGCTCGCCCTTCAAGAAGTGCATCTTCCATCCCTCCGTAATTCCAGCCCCCCCAGCGCCCTTGGGTTAGAATGTTGTGACTGTCGAGCCAATCAACGACTGTTTGTCGCGCCGCTTCGTAGTGTTCGTCAAATATCACGTATGCGTGGGGGATGGAGCACAGTTCCATAAAGAGAACCTCATCCTTATCATCGAGCACCCGGCTTTTGCGCAGGTCTTCAATGACCCGCGCCTTAAGTTCCTCCGGGCGCTCGAGAAAATCGCCCAGCCCGCCGCTCATCTCCACATAATAGCTCCTGCATCCAGCGGGCGAGCTGTCGCTGTGGACGGCGCTGTAACTCCCCACGCGATAAAATATGAACTCAGGCTCCGGGAAATATATCCAGTGGTGGTTTGATTCCGCCGCCCCCTTTCCGCGAACACCGATGTCAAAATACCAGACCGTGGTCGCGCGCAGTTTTTCGGCGGCATCACGAATTTCCTTCGGCAGTTGCTCGCCGAGCATACGCAAGAAGCTGACCAAAGGCATTGTGTTCAACAGATGCCGGTAGGTCGCAATCGTTCCGTCGGAAAGTGTGACCGTCTTCTTTTTGAGGTCTACCGCAGTGGCGGACACGCCATATTGCACGGGCGATTTGAGTGAAGCGGCGAGCGCCTTTGGAACCGCGCTGATGCCTCCTTCGCGGGGATAGACAAATTTTGCGTTGTATCCCAATGCTTCGCGACTGAAGCCGAGTGCGCCTTTGATCACATCCTCCAGAGAGGGGCGGGGTATGAATCGCGTGGCGTAAGTAGCCGAGATTTCTTCCAACTTCACGCCGAGTAGCTTTTCATTATAGGGCACCATGAAGTGCCGACAAATTCCCTCGCCAAAGAGACGCTCTACGCCCTCCCGGAAATTACGCGGTTCGTTCACGGGCAGTGGCAGGCCAAAATCCTCCGGGTGCCTTGCTTTCATCAGCCCGAGCATGCAATCGAGCACAATTTCTCTGGGTAATCCGTAGGTGTTCGCCTGAAATGGGTATGGAGTGAAACACTCGGCAAGGTGGATTACCGCTTTACGTTCGTATTCCACGAGCCCGCCCGGAAGAAGCGCAGGGATGAGTTCCTTCATCTCTTTGCTGCGAAGATGCAGCCAGTGGCCGGTGCCGTCGCAAGCAAAGCCGCCGAATTCCTTTCCCCGAATATGGGTGCGGACGACGCCGCCCGGTTCGTCCTCCTTTTCCACGATGAGGTAGTCGTGTCCGATGTGGTAAGCGCAGGAAAGTCCCGTGAGTCCTGCTCCGATGATGATAGTAGAGTGAGTTTCCAAAGTTATCTGCGGAACATGGCATTCCGCACGCATTCGTAAAGACGCAGTGGAAAAAGCGCCTTTGCAGTTTGTTTTGCCGCGTAGAGTATTTTGAACGGTAAGAGCCCGCGACCATCAAGAATCTTCTCAAGCTTCGCGGCGGGGAATTTCCTATTCAAAGCGATCGTTTCTAAGTCGTTGAGAACAGGGGAGCGATTGATACCCCATTTCATCGTCCGAACGAGAGGCATCCCCAGCTCGGCGGCTATTTTCTGAACTATCGGTGAGGTGTATCCACCGGGTGGCGCAAGGATCCGCGTTTTTTGCCCGGTCAGATCGCCTAAAATTTCTGTCGAGACACGCAGTTGCTCCCGAATCTCCGATTCGCTCATTGTATCGAGGCGACGATGTTCGTGACTGTGGCAACCGATTTCGTGACCTCGCTTTGCTAGCTCCACCACTTGCTCCCGGGACAGCCTTCCGGCTTGCCCCAGTTTGGCAGTCGGCACAAAAAATATCGCTTTCACGGCGCGTTTTTCGAGCAGGGGGGCCACAATCTCAATGTGATCCGCCGTTCCATCGTCAAAGGTGACGAAGTAATCCGTTTTTTTTGCACGCCCGGCCACCAAGTCATTGATCGTCCCGCATGTGAAGGTTTTCCGATCAAGAACGGTGAGGTGATCTTGCAGAAAGCGCACTGGAACCGTGTAAAAGTCAGCAGCATCCAACAGACTGATTTGGTGGTAGGTCAGAAAGATCATTCTGCGTGCATAATTTATTAACAGGCAGAGAAACGAAAGAAAGCAGAGTTTGGGTTTGAAATTGGCCGGGTAACAAACAAAACATAACGATTCATGACAAAACTCTCACCTTGCTTCGATACGATATGTGTCGGCGGTAGCCCCATTTGTCTAATACCATCTGCTCAAATTAAACAGACATTCGAGTTTTCCGCATAGCGTTTAGTTGAACCAGCAGCCAGTCGCGACCGATGAGTTGGAGGACGGATTTGGCGTCCTCCCAGTAACGTTGCAGGGTGTCCCTCATTCGATGCCGGAG
>CANJNZ010000086.1 GCA_947476045.1 Chthoniobacteraceae bacterium | reverse complement strand
TCGCAGGTTCGAAACCTGCACCGCGCACCACCCTCCCCGCAGAATCCAGGGAGCATCATCAGAAGATGCACAATGTATCCCCGAAATTCATGATTCGAAGCAAGCAAGCACCCTCTGCCAAATCGCGGACTAATCAGCGTGCATTCGTATGAAAGTCTGAGATTGAACAGAGCACAGATTCGTTTGTCAGAAATCCCACTCACTTTATGAAAACACACATCGTCACTCGCACGTTTGCCATCGCACTGTTTGCACCTCTCGCCTTTGCTGCCGGGGCTTATGCGGAAAACAAGTTCCCTGAGATCAAGGTGGACGATAAGGCGCTGGTGAGAAATGAGCACAACAGCTATGCGCCCATCGTGGAGAAGGTGTCGCCGAGTGTGGTGACGATTTCCGTCAATAAGCAGGTAGTCCTCGGCGGACGCGGACAGCAGCAGAATCCTTTTTCAGATGATCCGTTTTTCCGTCGCTTCTTCGGCATCCCGGAAGAGGAGGGATCGGCAAAGAAGGGTGACGCGAAACCCGGGCGCAAGAAGTCGGTGCCGGTGGGCATGGGCAGTGGCGTGATCGTGAGTGCTGATGGTTACATTCTCACGAACAACCACGTGGTGGAGCAGGCGGATGAGTTGGTAGTGACGCTGGCGGATGGAAAGACCGAGTTTAAGGCCAAGCGCATCGGCACGGATCCCGGTAGCGACATCGCAGTGATCAAAGTGGAGGCGAAGGATCTGAAGGCGATTACTTTTGCAGACAGCGAAAAGATCAAAGTGGGGGACAAGGTGCTGGCAATCGGTGCGCCATTTGCGCTGCGCCAGAGCGTGACGCAGGGAATTGTATCGGCGCTCGGTCGCAATGAGACGGGAATTTCTGAGTTCGGAAATTTCATCCAGACGGATGCCTCGATTAATCCCGGCAACTCGGGCGGTGCGCTGGTGGACACGGAGGGGCGGCTCATCGGAATCAATACGGCGATTTTTTCGCGCAGCGGTGGAAATATGGGAATCGGCTTTGCGGTGCCGTCGAATCAGGCGCGCACGGCGATGGAGAGTTTGATTAAATTTGGCAAGGTGCAGCGCGGCTTCCTCGGCATCCAGATGCAGGAGCTGGACGAGAAGCTGGCGAAGGAATTCAAGGCGCCGAGCAAGGAGGGCATCCTCGTGGCTGAGGTCGTTCCCGGCGGTGGCGCGGAAAAGGGAGGGGTGAAGAGTGGCGATGTGATCGCGGAGTTTAACGGCCAGAAAGCGACGGCTATCGCGGAACTGCGCAACAGCATCGCCAACATGGCACCGGGCACGAAGGTGGAACTGAAGATTTTCCGCAATGGCGAAGAGAAGCGCCTGACGCTGACTCTCGCCGAGCGGCCCGGAAATCTTGCCAAAAATGGAGCTCCTTTGGAGCCTCAAAAGGAGGATGACAAAGCGCCGGACGTTCTCGATGGCGTGACAGTGGGCGACATCAAGCCGGAGATGCGGAAACAATTTGGCATCCCCGAGGATGTGAAGGGAGCAATCATCACGGCGATCAGTCCCGATTGTCCGACTGCCGAAACCGATGTGAAAGTGGGCGACGTGGTCGTGGAAATAGACGGCAAGCCTGTGAAGGATTCTGACTCCGCTGTGAAGTTGAGCGAGGAAGTGAAGCGCAAGAACAGCGTTCGCATCCGCGTGAACAGCCGCGGCGCAACGCGATTCGTGGTGATCGAGGAAAAGAAGGAGAACTAGGCTGCGTTACTTCGGCGGCTGTTGCTCTGCGGGCTTTCCGCGAAATGCGGGATTGGTCATCGATTCCGGCGCAGTCTCTTTTAGGTTCGGAGGCACCTCCGCTTTCACCTCGCCGAGCGCCCATTTGATGCCGCCGGTGAGGATGTCCTGAAACATGGGATTCGTCCAAGTTTCCTCGCGGTGTCCCATCGCGGTGAACCACACGCGACCTTGTCCTTCCTTCCGTGCCCATGTCGTCGGGTAGGGTGGGCGCACGTAGTCGGGGCCTTTCATCGCAGGTGCATCAATAACGCTGAGCACATGGATGTCGGGGTTAAAGTCCTTTAGCGAATACCATTCTTCCATGAGGCTGTATTCCGCGCCGACTTTCTCGAAGCCGGGAAATTTCGGATTGGTCACCGTGTTTTTAGCGACCTGCTGCGCATCGTGTTTGATGAATTCACCGCCGAGAAAGCGCACGTAGGGATCGGCCTTCTCGCCATGGTTGAGATAACGCTCGGGGCCTTTTTTGTCCTCGTTGTCCGTGTGAAAAGTATCGCTCGCCGAGTGTGTGCCTATGAAACCGTGCCCTGAGCGCACATAGTCAAAGAGCGCCTGCTTGCCCTCCATAGACATAGGCGGCTCCTTGTCATTGCCGGGCGAGCAGAGGTCGCCGGTCGTGTAGAAAAAGACAGCGGCGAACTGATCTAGGTAGTCCTTCCCAAATTTCGATCCGTCCTTGGAAAATACAAACTCCCAGCCGTTTTTGGTCCCGAGTTCGGTCAGCACTTTTTCCGCGTGGCTGGGCCTGCCACCTTTCCACGTGATGACGGAGTGCTCAAAGCCGCTCGACTTGGTGAAGAAAAGAATTTTCTTCGGTTGAGCATCGGCAGCGGAAGCGTGCGATGCGACAATAAGGGGGAAGGCGCAGGAGAAGAGGGCGAATTTTTTCAGCATGATTCGTGACCGTAGAAATCTACGACCATGTGAAAAGAAGATTGTGAGGGGAATTCAGCGCGTCAGGATGCGATTACTGACGTGGGCGTCCGGGAGGTGCGGCTTTTGGTTTTTCCTTCTTGGGCTTTTTTGCTTCCTTGCGGTGACTGTTGTTGCCTTTGGCCATGGTGTGAATCGGTTTGAAGTTATCCGCGCTCGAACAAAGCGAACTTCGCATTGTTTGCGGCGGCTGTCGCGTGGATTGACCAAATCAGCGCCAAGAGAGTCGAGCATTTTTCACAGCAATTTCTACGCACCGCACGCCGAACCGAGGATTTCGAGGCCGCGCACGAGTTCGGATTCGCTCACTTTGGCGGTGTTGAGGCGCAGGTAGCTGGCGTTCGGCTCGTCGGGAAAAAAGACGCGGCCTCCCGCGAAGACAACACCCAGTTTTCGCGCCGCATCGCGGATGCGGGCCATGTCCACGAGCGATGGCAGTTCCACCCACAGCATGTAGCCGCCTTTGACGGGCCAGATTTTTGAGCCGTCGGGAAATGCTTTTGCAATGGTGCTTGTGGCGATGGTGCGGCGACGGAGATTGCGTTCACGGGTGCGTGCGAGGTGTGGGTCGAGCGCGCCGACTTCTATGAATGCGCGGAGGATCGCCTCGCTCACGACGGAACTGTGCATATCCTGCTGGCACTTGAGCGTGGCAGCTTGCTCGAAAATTGTTCCCGGCACGCAGAATCCGGCACGCAGTCCTGGCGAGACGGTTTTCGAAAAACTGGTGACATAGCTGACTGTCGAGCCGTCGTCGTAGGCAATCATGGGTTTCGGCGCACCTGTGTCGGCGAGTTCTGCGTAGATGTCGTCCTCGATGATGCGCACGCCAAGACGGCGACACTCTGAGACGAGTTGCGCACGGTTTGTGTCGGGCATGGTGGAGCCGGTGGGATTCGAGAGAGTGGTGCAAACGAACAGGCATTTGGGCCGCCAGCGTTCGAGAAGAGCGACGGTCTCGGCGATATCAATGCCGTCACCGTTCCGATCCGGAAGCGGGAGAATTCGCGCTCCGGCTGCGCTGATGAGTTCGAGCATCGCGTAGTAAATCGGCACCTGACACGCGACGATATCACCGGGTTTTATCAGCACACTCAGCATGAGTTGGAGCGCCTGCTGGCAGCCGGTGACGGTGAGGATGTCCTTCGCCTGCACGCTGGCGCCGTTGCGCTGCATTCGTGCTGCGAGCAATTCGCGCAGACGATGATCTCCATCGGGATGATGGTAGGCGAAAAGGTTGTCGCCATCATCGGCGAACGCTTTCTGAAAAGCGGCGGCAAGTTCTTCCGTTGGCAACGACTCCGGCGACGGGATGCCTGCTGCGAGATTGATGAGGCCGGGTTCGCTGGCCTGCCGCATGAAATCTACAAGACGTCCGGCGGCTTGGAATGTGTAGGGTTCAGTCATGCGTGAAAAATGAATGCGTTATTGAGCGCTCGTTTCCTGCGCATCGGGAGAAAGAACTTCGCCGATGAGGAAAAGCGAACCGGCTACGAGTGCATACTCGTCGAGCAACTCGGCGGTAGCGATAGCTGTGGCAGCATCGGTGAATACCTGGCAGGGCGTTACCGGGGAGAGTTCGGTAATTTGTTCGGCCAGCAATGAGGGAGCGATGGAACGTGGATTTTTTACCGGCACGCAATAAACGCGTGCAGCAATGGAGAGCAGCGGCTGGATGGTGGCAGGCACATCCTTGTCGGCGAGAATGCCGAGGATCAGCGTTGCACGCTTTTCGCCAAACTGCTCACGCCAGGTTGCAGCAAGCTGTAGCGCAGCAGCGGGATTGTGCGCACCGTCAAGGATGAGACGCTCACCGACGCGCTGGAAGCGTCCAGGCCACTCGGTATTGGCGAGTGCTTGCGCGACAGTGCGCGGATTTGGGCGGAGGCCCGCCGCAATCAGTGTAGCGAAGGCGAGTGCGGCGTTCCAGCGCTGGTGTGAACCAGTAAGCGCAAGCTGCCAGTTTTCGCCGATGGGGTTGGTCACGAATTTCAGCGGTGCACCGAGTTCGGAGGCTGTGTCACGAAGAACATGGACGACTTCGTCCTGCTGCGGCGCGGAAAGCACCGGGACGAGACGTTTGATGATGCCTGCTTTCTCGCGTGCGACATCGCTGAGTGTGGGACCGAGGTATTGTGTGTGATCCAGACCGATGGACGTAATGACCGATACGAGCGGCGTGATGACATTCGTGGCGTCAAGTCGTCCGCCGAGCCCTGTTTCCAAAATAATCCACTCTGCCCGCTGACGCTGGAACCACTCGATGGCCAGCGCAGTGGTAACTTCAAAAAAAGTGGGAGAGTGATCCCAGTTTTCGATGAAGCGACGGATGACAGTGAGTCCCTCAGCGATGTGTTCGTCGGGAATGCAGTTGGCCCCGAGACGGATTCGCTCACGAAAATGGATGAGATGCGGTGAAGTGTAGAGACCGGTGCGTTTCCCCTCGGCGCACAAGATTGCTGCGAGCATGGCGCAGACGGAGCCTTTACCATTAGTTCCAGCGACGTGGATGAACTTCCGCTTTTCCCCGCACTCTGTCTCGATACCCAGCGCGGCGCAGAGGCGGCGCATATTTTCCAGTCCGAGCTGAATGCCGTGGACTTGTAGGCCGTAGAGCCAGTCGAGTGACTCCTGGTAATTCATCGCACGCCGACTGACGGATAATGAAAGCTTCCCATCATTTACCAGCCTTGTCCGGGCTCAGGTAGCTCAACATTCCCACGAGCGTCTCCTTCATTTTTTTACGGTGGACTATCTTATCGAGCAGTCCGTGTTCGAGACAGAATTCGGCGGTCTGAAAATTCGGCGGAAGTTCCTGATGCGTCGTTTCACGAATGACGCGCGGTCCGGCGAAACCGATCATGCACTTCGGCTCGGCGATGATGATGTCGCCGACGCTGGCGTAGCTGGCCATAACGCCTGCGGTGGTGGGATTGGTGAGCACGGAGATGTATGGGAGCTTCGCGTCGCTGTGGCGTGCGAGTGCGCCGCAAGTTTTGGCCATCTGCATAAGCGAGAGCATTCCCTCATACATACGGGCTCCACCGCTCGCGCTGATGATGATGACGGGAAGTCGCTGTGCCGTCGCGCGCTCAATGGCACGGGTGATCTTTTCGCCGACCACACTGCCCATCGTTGCGGCGAGAAATGCGAAGTCCATGACGGCGATGCTGACTTTCTGCCCTTCGATGTCGCCGAGACCGGTGCAAACGGCGTCCTTGAGACCGGTAGCCTTTTGGTATTTTTTGAGCCGGTCGGTATAGCTCGCCTGTCCGGTGAATTTCAGTGTGTCCACCGATGTGAGGTTAGCGTCGTGTTCGACGAAAGTTCCCTCATCAATGAGCAGTTCGATGCGCTCGGCTGCGCTGAGTGTGAAGTGATGCTCGCATTTTGGACAGATGCGCGTGTTCCGCTCGATTTCGAGGTTGTGGATGATCTCCTCGCAACTCGGGCACTTGGTCCATAGCCCTGTTGGGAGTTCGCGTTTTTTGTCGGAGGTGAATACGGGTTTGCTAAAGATTCCCATGTCGTTGTCGCTCATTGGTGGCAGTTGGCAGCGGTTTTCGAGAGTGCTGTCGGATAGCTGAGTTGATGAGTCATTGGTGGTTGGTTGTAGTTAGCCGCGCGCGACAGTGATGACGCGAACGGAGGCCGCGCCTGCGCGCATGAGCACGCGGCTGCACTCCTCCACGGTGCTACCCGTGGTGAAGACATCGTCCACAAGGATGAGGTGGCGACCTTTCACACGGCGAGTGTGTCGCACTCGGAAGGCTCCACGCAAGTTTTCCATTCGCTCGGTGCGATCCAATTTTGTCTGCGTGGTGGTATAGCGGATGCGCTTGAGGGCATTCCACATGGGGGTCCCAGACTGCTTGGAGAGCAGGCGGGCGAGCTCCTCTGCCTGATTGAATTCGCGCTCACGAAAGCGGACGTGATGCAGCGGAACGGGGATGAATGCGTCCCCCGGGCGTGAGGCGATGCGCGAATCGGCGAGGGATTCTATGAGCCATTTCGCGAGCGGAGCGCGGAGGTGGAGGGCTTTGTTGTATTTAAATGCGTGGATGCACTCGCGGACGATGCCGCTGCTCCGATATGGCGCGATTGCGCATTCAAAATGGACGTCGCGGTCTGCGCAATTAGAGCAAGTGAATGCATCCGTGATTGCGCCATCGAATGGATTCGAGCATCGCTGGCAGTAGGGCGCAACGATACGCTCAGCCGTTTCCGCGCATTGCTCGCAAACATGGACACCGCGCTCGGTATCCGCTCGACATCCCGTGCAATGGGGCGGGAAACAGAGCGTGCCAGCGGCGCCCCACAGACGATCTATGGTTTGGAGGAACGACATGACTTTTTCAGCCAGAACCAAAGCAACAAACCTACAAGAATGACGACACCAACTCCGACGAGGCCGACGGTCATATCCTGCCCAAGCCACGGGAGCAGGTCGCGACTGTCCTTGGAGCGCTTCGTCAGGCGGTTGAAACCGAATTTTCCGAGCACCATGCCTGCGTGAAAGCCGATGCCCAGCGCGAGCCCGCGTGTGCGGATGGCAGCCCAGCCACAGACCCACCCAAAACAAAAGAGCGTCGTGAAGCCACCGAGGACGAGCAGCGGATTTGCGAAATTCTCGAAGCGATGGGGCAGTAACTCAAAGCCGCTGAGCCAGCCGACATTTTGAATCACTGTGTCCGGCGGGTTGATGAAGTGGAGAATCGAGAAAAGTGCCGAAACGCATCCGAGCGCGGTGTAGTCGTTCATTGCACGACGGAAAGAACCAAGAATTGCGCCGCGAAACATCCATTCCTCCACAATGCCGACGGAGACACCCGTGGCGGCAATGCCAAGCAGTCCGCTCCACGGTGCAGGGTCTTTCATTTTATAAATACCGAGTTTCAACAAGATGAGGGCAAGCACAGTCATGACGGCGACCGAGACCCCGCTACCGACGGCGAAGTCGCGCCAGCGATGTGGATTTTTCTGCAAGCCAAGCTCTGCGATACTGCGGATGCGAAGCGCCCGGAATAGCGGCCAGAGCAGCACGATTGCTGAGAGCAGGATTGCGCGGTTGGAGATTTTGGCGAAGTCCGCTTCCAGAAATGAGCACACGCCCTTTGCTTCGCGAGAGCCGTCCTTTTCCACTTCGTAGTGTATCCAACCGTGGCTCTCAGCGGCGGGGCGCAATCGCTCAATTCCCCTAAAAAGAGGTGGAGCGAGGAGTGCGCCGAGGAAAAAAACGGCGATGAAATAAAGGACGATCTTGCCGGGTGCGTTCAAGGCATTGCATTGTGCAGGTCGAACGATCATGCGCAATACTCACGTCTGGAAACATAGCACTGAAGATGGCGAAAAACGTGAAGTGCGCGCGGAGAAATTTGGAGCGAAGTGGCGTATCCAAGCGAAGCTGAAGCACGACGAGCGATGGACTTACTACGAAGAACCGGAATTGGATGACTTAATCGAGCTACGCCGCGTGCTTTGGAATAAATACCAGCGGAAGCATCTCGCCTACGAAGATGTGGCTGCGGTGGAGTTCATGATCACCGAACGCGGAGGCACATGGGAGGAACCGGAGGAAGACACGGCTATTTGAAAATGTGGTCGTAAAACTTTTGACTGACGTGCGCGTAAAACCAAAGCGACAGCACGAGTAGCATCGAGATATTCAGCCAGAATCCCCATACCCCCCGTTTCATTCCACGCGACCATTTGCGCCGACTGCGCATCTCCGCGAGGCCCATGATGGCAAGGATTGCACTGAGCGTGTGCAGACCTGTTGTTCCGAGCATGATTCCTATTTGGACTTTTTCGATGATCCCTCCACTGGAAGTCAGCGTCCAAGTAAAACACTCTACCAGCAGCGCCACGAAAAAGAGCAGTGTGGAAATTCCGCACTTTCGATTGATGCCCTGCTTCTGCATCGAAACGATACTAATGAGCAAGCCGATGGCTGGCAGTCCCACCGAGAAAAGGAGCATTCCTCCAAATGAAAAGTAGTCGCCGGTTCCAGCTGCTATCATGCGGCAAAAGCATCGAGGAATGCGACCTCGATGGCGAGTGGTTCGTTGACGTTCCGGTTAAAATTTTCCCGCAAACCAGCGATGACATCGGCCCTGCGGAGCACTTGCGGAGTGGGCATCCGGTTCGCTAGCGCAGCGGTATCGGCGGAAAAGGCCGGATGATCCAGATGGTCGGCACTGTGCTGCTGGCGGAGGACATCGGCCCACCATTGCTCGATGGTCTCGATGAGCGCAGTGCGTTCATTGCGATAGCGCGCCTCGGTGAGCGCCTTGTAGTAATCTTGGCGATCCTCAAGCCATGAGTGCGAGACGTCGCTCGTTTGTTTGTAGTGCTTTTCCTCGGCCTTCATTGCGGCTTCGTTGACATCACCGATTGCCTCCTTGGCTTCCGCGAGTAGCGATTGGAAATCGCGCACGAGGCCGAATGTCTGAGCGAAGTCGGGGTTTGGGATTTTTGCGAAAGCGCGCAGCGTTTCGAGCATTCGATGCTGGCGCTCCGTGGGCTCGCGTCGGGCGGTGGGGCGAAGCTGAACTTCAATACAACGGGAGAGGATCGTTTCCAGGAGCTGGTCGGGCAGTGAAGTGACGAGGATGAGATGGGAATTGCGAGGCGGCTCTTCGAGCGTCTTGAGAAAGGCATTCGCAGCCTGCTCCTGCAAACGATCCGCATCCATGATGAGTCCGACTTTTCGCCCGCCGAACATCGAGCGCATCTGGAGTTGTTTTTCCATTTCGCGGATTTGCTCGATGACGATTTTGCGCGACTTGGATTCCGGCTCGGCGATGTGGACATCCGGGTGCTTCATCGCATCGCCATCTCCGCTGATGATCAATCCAGTGAGCCGCTCGGCGAGTTCATGCGTGCCGCTGCCATCGGGCCCGCTAAGCAGATAGGCGTGAGCGAGGCGGTCATTCGCCTGCGCATTTTTAAGAAGGGAATAGGCTTCGTCTGAAGTGAATGCCATCGGGTGTTGGAAAATAGATGAGAAGACAGGCGGCGATAGCCAAGCGAAAAAAGCGCATCGGCTTATCCGACTACGCGGGCTGCTGCGGCCAAGCCCACCCGCGTTCCAGTGGCGAAACATCCTTGCAGCAGATAGCCGCCAGTGGGCGCCTCCCAATCCACCATTTCGCCCGCGCAATACACGCCGGGCAGTTTCTTAAGCATCAGCGAATCGTCCAATTCGCTCCAACTGACACCGCCAGCGGTGGAGATCGCCTCGGCAAGCGGGCGCGGACCCGTGAGCGGGATGCTGCAATCTTTTACCACTCCAGCCAGCACGTCTGCTGAATCGAACGGCCCGTGAAACTGGGCAAGGATCGCGCAGGCGGCAGGCGTGAGCTTCCATCTCGTCTGCGCTTCCATCAGGAAATTGCGGCGCGCTGATTCCATCTTTCGCACCAATTGCTCTACAGAGAACATGGGTTTGAAATCCACACGCACTGCTGGTTTCTCCATCGCACGTAATGCGCGACCTAGCGCATACATCAATGTCCCCTGAATGCCGTAGCGCGTGAGCATCACCTCGCCGATTGCCAGCGTATCACCAGCGCGCACGTGGAGATTATGCAGCGGTTGACCTTGCACGATCTCCATGGTTTCCGGTGTCCACGCACACTCCCAACCACAGTTCGCCGAGCAAAGTGGTCGGACGACGACGCCGAGATTTTCTAAAATACTCACCCATCCTCCATCGGATCCCGTCTCCGGCCACGAACCTCCGCCAAGCGCGAGAATCAGCGCATCGCAGTGCACCGGCTCTTGATATTGAAAATGCACACGCATCGGCGCTCCATGTTCGAGATCGCTCCAGCGATGGTTCATCGCAAATTTCACCCCTAGTCCGCGCAACCGCTCCACCCATCGTCGCAGCAACGGTGCAGCCTTCATCATGGTCGGAAATACTTTTCCGCTCGATGAAACGAACGTCTCAACACCCAGTCCCGCAGCCCAGGTCCGTAATGCGTCGCTGTCAAAAAAAGCAAGGCACTCCCGCCAAAGATTCGCGGGCATCGCTGCGCCGGAGTATTGGTTCGCGAAAACATCCAGAGCGGCATCGTTCGTGAGATTCAGTCCGCTTTTCCCCGCCACCAGAAACTTCCGGCCAACCGAGCGCTTCGCTTCATAGAGCACCACATCAGCCCCAGCCTGCACCGCGACTTCCGCAGCGCGCAGTCCAGCGGGCCCGCCCCCGATGATGGCGATATGTTTAGTCGTGCTCAAAATTACACCCTACAGCGCGGTCTCCTCGGGCCAGCCGCAGAGGATGTTGAGGCATTGCACGGCCTGACCGGCTGCGCCTTTCACAAGGTTGTCTTCGGCGCTGAGCAGGACGATGCGCCCGGTGCGCGGGTCGTTCCGCCATGCGATGTCCACGAAGTTTGTGCCGACGACATTTTTCGTATCGGGCAGGATTCCGTTATCGCCAAGCACGCGAACGAATTTCGCGCCAGCGTAATCCTCGGCGTAGGCGTTTGTGAAATGGAACGGCTCGGCACCTTCGGCAGGCGCGGCGTAGATGGTGGTGTGGATGCCGCGATTCACGGGGATGAGGTGCGGCGTGAAGTTGATCGTCACTTTCGCGCCGGAGGCGATGGAAAGCTCCTGCTCGATTTCGGCGAGATGCCTGTGCTTAGGCACACTGTAGGCGCGCACGCTTTCGTTGCACTCGGCGAAAAGATAATCGGCCTTCACCGTGCGTCCGGCTCCGCTGACTCCGCTCATGCTGAAAACACAAATGCTAGCGGGCTTGATGAGCTGCCGGCGGAGCAGAGGGACGAGCGGGACAAGGATGCTCGTGGGATAGCAGCCGGGGCAGGCGATGAGTTGCGCGCCACGGATTTTTTCGCGGTAAAGCTCGGGCAGTCCGTAAACAGACATCGCCGCCAGTTCGGGAGCGTGATGCTGTTCGCCGTAGAATTCCGCGTAGGTCGCGAGGTCTTTGATACGAAAGTCCGCGCTCAAATCGAGCACACGCAGTCCTGCCTTGATGAGCGGCAGTGCAAACTCCGAAGCAACTCCATGAGGCAGCGCGAGCAAGACGATCTTCGCGCCCGTCGCGAGAATTGCGGGCACGGTGGAATCAATGAACTTCAATTCCTCATAGCGCGTTCCTGCGAAACGCGGATACACGCTCGCGAGCGTCTGCCCTGCGGCCTGACGCGATGTGACAGCGACTAGCTCGACGTTCGGATGCCGCGAGAGCAGGCGGACGAGTTCTTCACCCGAGTAACCACTCGCACCGACAATAACGACTTTCTCCATGTTCATGCCCCATCTAGCCGCGATGTGGCTTATGCACGCAAGCCTGCGCTACGCAGGTGCCCCGCTGAGGCCGCCTGGGAAATCGAGCGTCGGCGTCGTGGGCGTAGGCTTGGCCTCTTCTGCTTTTTCTTCCTTTTTCGCGGCACTGCTCGGTGGCAGAGCGGGCGGTTTGCTCATGCCGCCGGTCTTTACGATGTCCTGCACTTGATCGCCATCAAGGGTTTCAAATTCGAGCAGCGCTTTGGCGATGATTTCGAGTTTGTCGCGGTTCGAGGTGATGAGGTGCTTCGCGCGAGCGTAGGCGTCGTCGCAAAGCTTCTTCACTTCGCGATCAATTTCCTGCGCCGTGACTTCACTGAAGCTGCGGTTGCGCGTGATATCGCGGGCGAGGAAAACGTGCTCCTCACCCTCGCTGTAGTCCACCATGCCGAGTTTTTCGCTCATGCCCCATTCACACACCATTTTGCGAGAAATCGCGGTCGCCTGGCCGATGTCGCCACGCGCACCGTTGGTGACGTCGCCGAAAATCAATTCCTCCGCAACACGACCGCCCATGATCATCACGAGACGATCCAGTAGTTCGTTTTTGCGATGGGTGTATTTATCCTCCGTCGGCAAATACATCGTCGAACCGAGCGAAGGGCCGCGCGGGATGATAGTCACCTTGTGCAGCGGATCCGTGTGTTCCATCAGGCAGCCGAGCAGTGCGTGGCCGGCTTCGTGGTAGGCGGTATTTTCCTTTTCCTTGACCGACATCGCGAGCGAGCGGCGCTCTTTTCCCCAGCGCACTTTGTCGCGGGCTTCTTCGAGGTCGGACTGGATGATCGCCTTGGCGCCGCGACGTGCAGCCGCGAGCGCGGCTTCGTTGATGACGTTCGCAAGTTCCGCTCCACTGTAGCCGGGAGTGCCGCGTGCGGTGACGGCGAGGTTCACATCCTCGGACATCTTCACCTTTTTTGCGTGGACCTTCAGAATTTCCTCACGGCCCTTCACATCGGGCAATGCGACTGTCACCTGACGGTCGAAACGACCGGGGCGAAGGAGCGCCGGGTCGAGCACGTCGGGGCGGTTCGTGGCTGCAATGATAATTACGCCGTCCTGCGTGTCGAAGCCGTCCATCTCCACGAGCAATGCGTTCAGCGTCTGTTCGCGTTCGTCGTGACCGCCGCCCATGCCGTGTCCGCGATGGCGACCGACAGCGTCAATTTCATCAATGAAAATCAGGCAGGGCGCACTCTTCTTTCCCTGCTCAAACATATCGCGCACGCGGCTCGCGCCGACGCCCACAAACATCTCCACGAAATCCGAGCCGCTGATCGAGAAAAACGGCACATCTGCCTCTCCCGCGATGGCGCGGGCGAGCAGCGTCTTACCGGTGCCAGGCGAGCCGACCATGAGCACACCCTTCGGGATGTGACCGCCGAGTTTTTGAAAACGCTTCGGGTCCTTGAGGAATTCCACGATCTCCTGCACTTCCTCCTTCGCCTCCTCCACACCGGCCACGTCCTTGAACGTCACCTTGTTTTTGTCGCGCGCCAGCATCCGGGCCTTGCTCTTGCCGAAATTCATCGCGCCCTTGCCAGCCATGCGCAGTTGCTGGCGGAAGAAGAAATAGAGCAGCAGCAGGATGAAAGCGATGGGCAGGAAATTGAGCAGCATCCCCATGACCGCATTGCTGTTGTCCGCTTTGATCGGCACCTCGATGCCCGCCTCGTGCAGGTCTTTTTCGAGCGTGCGATTGTATTCGAGATTCACCATCACCCGCACTGGCCGCGCAGACTCCGGCGCTGCACCGGCAACATCCACCACCTTGGCACGGATGTAATCCACCGGACTCCCGTGGTCCACCACAACGGTAGTCGAGTCCTTCACCACACGTCCGTCCTTGGCGAGCTTGATGAAGTTCGATAGCGTCATCTCTTCGGGATTCCCCATCGGGTTTTTAAAGTAGAACGCCCCTCCGATGAGAGCCACTGCTGCTGCAAAGAGTAGCAATCCCCTCCAGTTGAAATTTGGTTCTTGCGAGCCACTGCCATTGGGTTCGCGTTCGCGGTTAGGTCGTTGATTTTGCTGAGCCATGTGCTTTTTGCGGGTGGGCGACAATAGTGAGGAGTCCGCTCCGGTCAACTTGCTTGTCTGAAAAATACCGCCAACATAAAACACACATTGAAGGGAGCGCCATGCCATCGATTCGCTGGAAACACAAAGCGCGCTCCTTTGCGGGAGCGGGCTTTGGTAAATCGGGCGCTGCCTTGCCGGACTAGGGCTTGAGTTCGAAATAGCCTCCCACCGTCGTCCCAGGGAACCAGCCCCACACTCGGTTGCTCTTGGGCAGGTATAAGCCTCCGCCTATAACTGGATTCGTTCGACCGGGCAATGTCAGTGTCGCTTTGATCCATCCCGGTGACTTGGGGTTCAGTATCCATGTGAAGCTTGCACCCGTTGCACTTGCTTTTCCCGGCACCACCGTGCCGCTACGGTTGATTTCACTGCCAAGGTTGCCTCCTGCCAGATGCACGCTCACCGCTCCGTTCGGCAGCGCGCTTCCAGCTATAAACGCACTCCCGTTCGCCGTCAGCACCGTGTCCACTCCTGTGCGATGCAGCCCTGTCGCAGGGCTCTGCACGGGCTTCACCCACAGCAGTTCCCCGGTCACATCCGTCTGCGACAAATTCGCCATCGTGCACTCCCCGCTCACCGCCGCGCGCGGATTCGTTCCGGCCACCATCCCGTAGAACGTGAAGCTGCCGTTATCGCTCATGTTCGAGTTGAATGTCACCGTTTTCGTGTCAGGCAACCTGCACGTCACCGTCATTTTTCCATCCACCCCCACCACGATTCGCGCCACGCCGCCTCCGGGCACCACCGCTCTTTCTGCCCCGGCCAATGCCACATGATAAACTCCGCGCGGCGCACTCTGATTGGCAGGTCGCAACCTCCCGCTGAATGTATTACTGCCGCTTTTCAGCGTCACATCCAGTCGCCCGGCTCCAGTCACATTCACCGTGAACGTTCCGAGCGTCGTGACCACCTCCGCACTCGGTGCGGTCAGCCTGAATTTCGCAATGGCGGCTGTGCTGCCAACTCTCAGCGATACGCTGCTGTTCTGCCCGATGATGCCGGCGATGTGCGCACGCCCCACCACTGCTCCGTCCGCATCATACAGCAGCCCAGTCCAAAACTTCGAACCGCTCACCACCGCACCCGCGCTCACCGTCACCGCTCCGGTGTCCGTGGCAATTCCATCCGTCACTGTGTAGGTGAAACTCGGCGTCCCAAGCGGGATGGTGAGCCCGCGCCCGTCGGCGGAAATCGTCACCCCGGCTCCGCTCACACTCGCAATGCTCAGCAGGTCTCCATCCGCGTCCGTGTCATTGGCAAGCGGGTAAAGCGTCGTGTCGCCCGTGGTGGTCGTCACCGAGTCATCCACTGCCACAGGCGCTGTGTTCACCACGGCTTTTATGGTTACATTCACGGGCGTGGCCGCTTCGTAGTTTGCATCGCCTGCCTGGCTGGCACGCACCACCACATTACCCACTGCGCTGAATGTCAGCGTATTGCCAGAAACCGAACCCGGCCCGCTCACGATGCTAAACGTCACCGGATTCCCGCTCGCACCACCCGTCGCACTCAGCGTGAGCGTTCCGCTCACATCCGCCCTCGCTGGCGGATTAAATGTGATGCTTTGCGCAAGTTTCCCCACCGTCACCGTAAATGTTCCCGTCCCCGTGTTGTTCGCAGCGTCCTTCGCCGTGATCGTCACCGTCGTCGTGCCGATTGGGAAAAGTGTGCCGCTATTCTGGGAGTAGGTGATGACCGGACTCGCCGTCACGATATCCGTCGCGTTCGCCGCCGCGTAAGTCACCACAGCCCCAGCCACGCTCGTCGCCGGCACACTCACATTGCCGTGTGCAGCAACCACAGGCGCTGTCGTGTCCACCACGTTCACCACGCGCGTCGCGCTGCCGGTGGCGCTCTGAGTGTCCGTCACAGTCCACGTCACCGCATACGCGCCGGGCGCGTTCGACACCACCGTGTTGCTCGTAATCGACGGTGTGCGCACTCCGTCCTCCACATCCGTCGCCGTCGCTCCGGGGTCGGTATAGCTCGCCGCCGCCTCAAACGTCAGCGGATTGGCCCCGGTCAATGTCACAACGGGCGCGTTGTTGCCGACCGTCACCGTAAACGTCCCCGTGCCCGTGTTGTTCGCAGCGTCCCTCGCGGTGATTGTCACTGTCGTAACGCCGATGGGGAAAACCGTCCCGCTGTTCTTTGAATACGTGATGCTGGTAATCCCCACCACATCGCTCGCCGTCGCCGCCGCATAGTTCACCGTCGCCCCAGCCGCGTTCGTCGCTAAAATGCTTACATTCGCGTGCACAGCAACCACAGGCGCAGTCGTGTCCACCACGTTCACCACGCGCGTCGCGCTGCCGGTGGCATTACTCGTGTCCGTCGCGCTCCACGTCACCGCATAGGTGCTGGGCACATTGGCCACCACCGTGTTGCTCGTGATGCTGGGCGTGAGCGTGCCATCCTCCACATCGGTCGCCGTCGCTCCCGGATCCGTGTAGCTCGCCGCAGCCTCAAACGTCAGCGGATTGGCTCCCGTCAATGTCACCACTGGCGTATTGTTCAGTGTGAAAGGGGCGATCTGCTCAACTAAACCAGAGCTGCCGTTCTGATAGCCACCGACGGTTCGACCTTTGGCACGGATCAAGCCGCTGCCACTGAGGTTCAGGCCAGTGAACTGCCAATTCGCCGTGGCACCAACACGCGTGCCGCTGCCGAGGAGGGACCATGTCACACCTCCATCCATGCTCTTTTCAAAAGCCACCTGCGAGAACTCCGGCGAAGCACCGCCGCGCGTCCAGAGCACCTGCGTCATATCCGGCACGGTGAGGCTCTGAGTAGCGGTGTCGTTGTCCAGCCGTGCGATACGATTACGCGCAGTGCCATTAACTAATGTGGGTATTGACATGACTCCACCGACCCCCAGTGGTAGTGTTTTCTGCGATGACAGAGGATTATCCACGCACGCTGCTGGAACTGGAACGGCGCTTCAGTGACGAAGCGGGTTGCCGCGCCTATCTGTTTGCCTTGAGGTGGCCACAG
>CANJNZ010000085.1 GCA_947476045.1 Chthoniobacteraceae bacterium | reverse complement strand
GGATCGCCGGGCGCAATGATGCCGCCACTCACAGTCACACTCCCCGCTGTTCCAGTCCCGCCCAGCGTGCCACCGCTATTCACCACAGTCGTGCTGCCTGTAATCGAACCACTGACGAGCAACACTCCTTCATTCACCGTCGTCTGACCGGTGTAGCCGTTGGTTCCGACGAGCACGAGTGTGCCAGCTCCTGCCTTCGTCAATCCGCCGGCACCCTGATTCAATGATTGGGTCACACTAAATGTATTCCCCACATTCGCGATGTCGAAGCCGACGGTCGCATTCGGCGTCAACGTGACCGCATGGCTGCCAATGACTCCCGCCGCATACGAGGTCAATGCCGTGCCCGTGACTTGCAGGGTGCCGCCGTTGAAGACCAGCGCGTTGGCGTTTCCGAGATTGGCGTCTGCCCCAACGCTCAGTGTGCCCGCGCTCAGCGTGGTCGCACCAGTGAAGGTGTTCGTTCCGCCGAGGACGAGCGTGCCTGCGCCGAACTTGGTCAGAGTGACAGTGGCAGTCTGGCTGATTGCGCCGGATATCGTCAGCGTGTTGCTGCTCACGGTGACTGCGAGATTGCTCGCCAGCGTGAGTGGCGCGTTGATGATGTGCGTGCCCGCAGCGGTGATGGTGGGAGCCAAGCCATCCATCTTGATTCCGGTCGCTCCGGTGATCGTGTAACTGCCGGTGCTGTTGAAAGTGATTGCGCTGAGGCTGGGAGACACACCGTTCAGATTCACGCTGACCGAACCAGCGGTGTTACCGAATGTGGCTGTGTCCACGTTCGTGAAGCCCGCATCCAATCCCGGCGGCGCGTGGACAGCGGCTGCTTGTGAGTCAATCCAACTGGCGTCCGTGTTCCAGTTGCCGGAGGCGCCATTCCAGATCATCAGGCCCGAATAGACCTGCCCGGTGATCGTGATTGGGCCTGGTGTTCCCACCACAGCGGCTGCTTCATCGTTGAGCCCTGACACCCCGTTGTGATTGCTGACAAGGAGCAGCGTAGGTGTGCTGTCCAAGCTGCCATATGTCGCTGTGTTGACGAAAAAAATCAGACTGTTGGTGACGATGCCGTTCGCGCTTGCGACCAATCCAGTGAAGCCTGTTGCCGTCACATTGGCATTTCCAGTTGTGGCCGAAACATTCAGTAAATCCTGAAAGCTTGCGTCGCTCACTGTCTGGTTGCCAATAGCCACCGACTTGCTGCCCACGCTGGCGAACCTGCGCAAATTACCGAATGCCACAGTAGTCCCTGTGTATTTTGCGTTGGCCAGATCATAAACGTTCACCGTGCCGCTGATGTTCGCTGTGATGTTGGCGGCGGCACCATCGGAGTTGGTGATCTTCCACACACGCGAGCCGGCAATTGTGCCGGTGTTGATCAGGCCGGTGACACTACCCGGGGCTCCGTTGGCTATCTGATTGTTGCTCGAATTCAGGTTTGTCACACTCAGGGCACCGATGCTTGCAAGGCTGACGGCCAGATTATTCACGCCCGAGTTGGTGAGCGTGTCGCTCAAGCTCAAGGTCGTTCCGGGGCGCGCATTGATCGGGTTGCCCGGCGTCAATGGGGTGAACGACTGGATGGCTCCGTTCCCTGTATAAAGGGAGATGGTCAGTTTTTCCATCGTGGCCGACGAGTTGGCGAGTGACAGATTATAGGCGTTGGTGCCAACCACCAGAGTCGGGTTGGTGAGGGTGAATGCCGAGGCTCCCAGACCGCCGAGGGCGTTCATGAAAATGTAGTCGCCGATTGTGAGACTGGTCAGTCCTGTGAGTGCCGAGAAGTTGAGCAGACCGCGCACTCCGAGATTGGTGGTGACGCCCTTGGTCACGTTGAACACGTCAATCGTGCCATTGCCGATATCGAAGTCGAGTGTCGGTGCAGTTCCGCCGGGCACGCTGGCCACCAGACCAGCAGATCCGAAGGACGCATTCTGCTGAAGATTGAATGTCCCGATGGCGTTGTCCGACATCGTAAATGCGCTGCCCGCGTTGAGAGTCAGAGATGAGCCGAGTGTGCCTGCGCCCGTGGTGCCTGCTAAGACAATGCCGGTGCCGGGCCTGACTGCAAAAGTGGAACCACTGGCCACGTTGATAGCCGTATTTCCAAGCGAACCGGTGCTGAGCAGCGTGAGCGTGCTGGCGTTGATATTGGTCGCGCCGGTATAGGTGCTGGCACCGGAAAGCGTCAGAGGGGCTGTGCTGGGGCTGCCGAGGGTGAAACCACCGGCGCCTGCGATTGTCCCCGCAAAAGTGCTGGTGGCGGTTTGATTCACGGTGAAGAGTTGCCCGCCGTTGTTGATGGTCGCGGTATTCACGCCGCTGGATGGCGTGGCGAACGTGCCACTCAGACCACTGGTGATGGTCGGTGCGATGGTTGAGAGATTGAGCACCACTGCGGTTCCGGCTCCGCTGTTCGGGTTGCTTACCACGAATGTGCCTGTGGCGGCTCCAAAAGGGGAGGGGCCAATCCCGGTCAGCGTGCCAGCACTCACTGTTGTCGAACCCAGATAGGTGTTCGCGCCGCTTAAGGTCACGGTGCCGCCGGTGGTTTTATTCAAAGCGACGCCTGTGCCTGCGAGGATCGCGCTCACTGAGCCGCTCTTCATTTCTAAACTGCCGGTGCTCGTAAGCGTGGATGTGCCCGAGCCGGTGATGCTGCCGCCGCCGTCCAGCGTCACGGTGCCGACGGTATCGCTCTGGTTTGCGCCCAGCGCAAGAACCGCCGTGGCTCCATTCACAGTCACTGGGCCGCTCGCAATGACATCGCTCGCGCCGTAGGACAACGTGCCTGCGCTTACGAGTGTGAGGCCGGTGTAAGTGTTCGCGCCGTTCAGCACCGTGGTGCCGCTGCCAAGCTGCGATACGCCGCCCGTGCCGGAGATGATGCTGTTGAAATCAACACCCTGCGTCAGCGTGTTCGTTCGATGGAATGCGAAGGTGCCATTGTTGACGATGGCACTGACCGGATTGAGCGACCCTGTTGCGGTGTTGTTGCCCAATTGAAGCGTGCCGCCGTTGATGGTGGTATTTCCGAGATAGGTTTCCGCGCTCGATAGCGCCAGCGTGCCAACGCCCTCTTTGAAAAAACTACCACCGCCGCTGACCACTCCCGCAAGACTCGATGCAGTGCCGGTTGCCGTGAAGACGGATGCCCCGACCAGCGTGACGCCGTTGGTGACCGTTGCGTTGGTTGCGTCGAACAGCATCGAGCCACCGTGGTCGCCGTCAATGGTGAGGGCCCGCGCGACTGACGTGGTGCCGTTGATCATTTCCAGACGGACGTAGTTCTTGGTTCCCAAATTATTGGCGAGCACGTAGCTGCCTGTGTCGGTGGAGACGGAGTTGTTCAGCCGCATGGCGTTGTTGCCTGCGTAGGTGAAGGCGGAAGCGGCACCTGCCGTGCTTTCGTCCATTCGCACCGCTGTGGCGTCTTTGTAGGAAATAACGCCGCCGTCTATGAAGATTTTTTCCAGATGAGAGTGGTCGTTGCTACTTGCGTAACTGCTTACATCCGCGCCATGACCTGCGTGTGTTTCAATCGCACCGCCGTTGAAAATGTGAGCAATCCCTCCCCCGTTTGCTCCATTATACTTGGTATAGGTAAAGCCTAAAGTCGAACGGCCTCCGGCCCCATCCACGCTGATCGTGTATTGTCCTGCAGTATTTGCAGTCATGTTGTCCAAGCCGTTTCCACTGACATACATGGTTCCGCCGTTTGTGATGTTGATTCTGTTGGAGGCGTAGACATCGTTGCCCGAACTGTTGCCAAATCCATCATTGTCGTCCGCGCTCCAATTAACAATGGAGCCGGCCCCGTCTATGTTGATCCTATTGTTAGTGCCATCGAAACCGTTCCAGCCTTTCGCGGTGAATGTGGCACCAGCGAGGACATTCATCGTGTTGCCGGTTCCGTTGATGTGAAATGAGCCATTGCCCGTGCCGCCGTTGCCCCAATTTCTTGTGTTATCAATAATCAATTGAGTCGAACTGCCAGTGAATGTGACCGTGTTGTTGGTGCCCAGAATGTTTAATGAAATATTGGGCCCGGTAGTTGGCCCATCTCGGAGCGTGCCGCTGTTGATGATAACCGTAATGCCGCTGGCTCCATTGCCAATCTGAAGCCTATTGTCACCCCAGTTGCCGCCGTTGCCGACGAAAGTCGCAGCGTCGCCCGTGAAATTCGTGGTTTTATTAATATCCGCCGCCATTGTTGCTGTCGGGAACGCTGCGAGTGCGGCGATGGAGCCGACGAGAATGTGCGAGGTTTTGTTGTTTCGGGAAAAGATCCTCATTTAGATTTTGACGTTTGTGTGAACGGCGATGGCCGATCTTCGTTGGTTGCGCAGTCGAGGGGTAAGTTCGCTGATAAAGGCAGTGTGTCCAGTCAGCATAAACTCCGACATTATTTCCACCGCCACTTCGGAGAGCGGATTAAGCGGAGGCTTTCGTCCACGGACATTCCCTGCCGCGCGCGGGCGATCAAAGATGCGCGAATTTGGTTCCATGTGTTCATCTCGGCTGCGCTCGGTTGATAGCGCGCTTTGAAAGGAGCACAATTTCCGATCAGCATCACCAAGTAGCCTTCGAGGCCGTAAGGGTCCACAAACTGCGGCAGGGTGTAGGTGCCGAGAATCACAGGGCCGTTTTCCCGGTAAAATTCTACCAAGGGCGCGATCCCTCCCAACTCAGTGTCTTCGCGGCAGTGACGCCAAAATTCGTTATCCAGCCGCGTGTTCAGTTTGTAGTGGAGAGAAAGAAAATCGCGAATGGTGTCAAAACTGCCTCCTGCCAGATGATTGTAGAGGGCGCGCAGCGATTCGGTTGGTTGAAGTGAGGAACTCTCAAACATATCCACCAGTTTCTGGCATTGGGTCGTCACCGCCATCAGCGCGCTGGCTTCCAGCGGCTCGACGAAACCCGCCGCATTACCGATGGCGACCACGTTCTCCACCCACATCCGCCGGTAGCGGCCGGAGCGAAATTTCACCACGCGCGGACTTTTCGGTGCCTTGGGATTTTTGCGGAGAAATTCCTCGCACGCCGCTTCATCGGAAATTGCCTGCGAGCAATACACGTAGCCCCGGTTGATGTGATGCTCGTGCTCGATCTGCCACGCCCACCCTGCCTCCATCGTTTCCGCTGTCGTGTAAGCGAGGGTCGTCTCCGTGGTTCTATCCCAGCCGCCGATCACCGCACGGTCGCAGAACAGCGCACGATCGTAGCTCACAAACGGCTCCTCCATTGCCCGGCCAAGCAGCTCACTGCGAAAGCCGCTGCAATCTACGAAAAAGTCCGCCTCCAGTCGCTGCCCGTCCTCAAGTCGCAGTGCGGTAAGTCCAGCCGGGCCCCGTTCTACGGCGCTCACTTTTCCCTCCAGAAATTTCACACCGAATTCCTCCGCGATTTTTTCCAGCGTGGCGACCAGCTTGAGGTTCTCGATATGAAGCGCGAATTTCATATTCATGTCGGGGTCGCCGCTCCCGTCTGTTTTGAACATGAAAGCCTTCCCTGCTTCCATCAGCGCGGAGGGAACGTCGGCCCCGCGAAAGTCTTCGTAGGCATAAAATCCCGGCTCCCGCGAAAGATGGCTCCAGCGCCCTTCAAATTGCTGGTGAAAGGTGTAGTCAAAATACTCCCGCGATCCCCACAGAAAGCGGATGCCGAGTTTCCATGTCGGCTCTGCTTCTTTAAAAAAACGGGCTACGTCGAGCCCGAGATAATCGAACAAATGCTGCGGAAAAGCGGGCGTCGTTCCTTCGCCCACACCGATGACTCCGATGTCGCTGCTGCGCACGATGCGGACGTTCAGCGTGGGGAGCTTTTTTTTAAGGGTGATGGCAGCGAGCAGACCTGCGCTACCCGCGCCGAGAACGAGAACATTTTGAATCATATAACTATTCCCGGCGAAAAAATTTATTTTTCGGGCGGTATCATTTTAAGGGAATACTGAGGCTCCCGTGTTTTACAGAAAACAATTTGTTCCTTCGTAAATAATGATACGTCCACAGCGTGGCCGTTGATCCTATCCTACAAAACAAGATTCAGGAAGCATTCGTGCTGCAGGATTACGTCCATGCGCGTGATTTGATCGAACGCGCCTTGCGGACGGATACGTCGAACAATCTCCTTCGCGCCTGTCTCGCCACTGCCAATGCCCATTGCTCGCGGTTCACGACGGCGCGTGGACAGATTGCACAACTCTTGTCGGTGATGACGGAGGCGAGCCGACTCCATTGGAGCGGTGTGTTCGGTTTCGGCTGGTGCGAAATTGGACGCTACGATTTGGCCGAACCACTTTTCCGCGAGGCATTGCGCAAGCAGGATGCCGCGCCCCTCGTGTATGAGCAACTGGCCGATGCGCTGGAGCATTTGCGGAGGCTTCCGGAGGCACTGGAAACCACGCGAGCCGGGCTGACGCGTTTCCCCATGCACCCCGGTATCACGCTGGTTCGCGGACGCATTTTGCGTCGGATGGAGGACCACGAACAGGCGCAGGCTGCACTGCACGAAGTCATCCATTCATCCGCCGCTCCTACTACAACGAAGACGGCGGCCTTCTACGAAATGGGGCATCTGCGCGAAGGGCAGGGGCGATACGCGGAAGCGTTTTCCGCCTTCACTCAGGCCAAGACGATTCAGAAAAAAGAGGAGGCCCGCTATGTGGCCCTTTGGCGCGAGAGCCAGGCCGTTGTCGCGAATACAGAACTTTTGCCAACGCGGGAGGACTTCGTGCGCTTTGCCGATGCCGCGCAACCGCTGCACGATCCGTCGCGCCGGATCGCTTTTCTCGTCGGCTGTCCGCGCTCGGGCACCACGCTGCTGGAGCGCGTGCTGGAGGCCCACCCCGGATTGGTTTCCGCCTCGGAAACATCCACCTTCGGCAGCGAAGTGTGGGGCCCGCTGCTGGCTTCCCTGAATGCGGAGCGCAAGATCGAGGGAATGGCCGATGCCCTTCGGCGCATTCCCATCGCGCAGTTGAAAGCAGCGCGCGAAACGCATTGGTCGCTTTTGCCGGACGCATTGGAGCAACCGGTCGGCGGGCGTCTGGTGCTGGACAAAAATCCATCTGCCCTGGCGATTCTATCAGTCATCAAATGCATTCACCCCGAAGCCCCGGTGCTTGTGGCCAGGCGCGATCCACGGGCGTTGCTGTGGTCCTGTTACACGCAGCCTTTCAAGGTCAACGCAGAGAGCGCCGCGTTTTTCGATTTGGGGACCGCGAGCGCGCACATCGCCACGATGATGAAGAACTGGACGACGTTGCGCGAACGCATCGCGCAGCCTTGGCGCGAGGTGTGGTATGAGAATCTGGTGAAAGATTTGCCGGGCGAGGCGCGCGGGGCTTTGGAATTTCTCGGACTGCCGTGGAGCGAGGAAGTGCTCGGCTACCACGAGCGAAAGGATTTGGTGCGCTCCCCGTCCTACGCGCAGGCATCGCAGCCCGTTTACGACAAGTCGCTGGAGATGTGGCGGAATTACGAGGAGTTTCTGTCGCCGTTCACGCAGCCGCTACTGCCGTATCTGCAAAGCGCGTGAAAAAACAAAGCCTCACCCGAGTCAACGAGCGAGGCTTTGAAATGAATGATTTTGTAGCGCGTTATTCGCGGCGACGGCGCAGGCCGAGCAGCATTCCGAGTCCGCCGAGTAGCGATACTGCGGTGCAGGGCTCCGGCACTGCCGTATGTTCTACCAATTGGTATCCGGCCACTGAATTAGCGCCATCACGACCGCCGTGTGCGATGTAGCTGAAACCGAGAACGCCGCCTGCCGTTGGAGCGAGACTAGTAAATAACGCATAGTTGGCGACCTGAATAACGTTAGCAGAATTGGAATCTTGTATGAAAGTTAGGGCAGAGTTAGATGCCACGCCATTCTCATTGATCCAAAAGTCTGACATTCCAGTGCCCGCAGTCTGGTGTATTTGAGAACCTGCACGATCACCCCAGAAAGAATTGGCCAAGACATACAAATCATACGTTTTGGCAGGGTCCAAACCGGCGAACGACCCATCGGAGGGACGATAATTGTAAGATTCCCATATGCGGCTGCCAGTGCCACCTTGGCTCCCCCAATCTCCTGAGCCCAGCGATGTAGTGTAGGTCAAAGACGACGAAGCACCAGTAGATGTCACAAGAGAATATGTTGTTTGGGAGGCGAGGGAGTTATCGCTGATCCCAAGCCAATATTGATTTGCGGTCACAATATCAGCCACCCCTCGAACATCGTCGGCAGGACTGATATGCAAATTATTACCCACTTCGCGGTTTTGGCCGGTGAGGATATTATATAGGGTGTCCGCCTGTGCGGGAACCGTCAGCGCAATGACTGCGGCGGTCGCACTGGCGAGCGTTAAAATGAATTGAGTTGTTTTCATGAGTGGGCGTTGTGGTGTGTTCTGTGTTTTATTGTGGGTTGCTGTGAGGTGAATTCCTTTTGGAATTAGACAACTTGTAAGCCCCCCCCATTTGAGTCAATACTTCTTTTGTGACCCATCTTGTTCCGTTCCGTCCTACGCGCAGGCCTTGCAGCCCTTTTACAGCAAATCGCTGGAGATGTGGCGGAATTACGAGGAGTTTCTGACGCCGTTCACGCAGCCGCTCCTGCCGTTTCGGCAAGACGCGTAAACAATGACAGTGGGATGCGTGAAACCGTTATTTGCGGGCGGGAGACTTTGAGCTATGCCGCGGGCTGGTGGCACATTATTCCAGCGTGCCGCTGAAATCCAACATCCCGTGAAAATTTTCCATTCTATCCATCGCCGCGTTCTTCTCGCCGTGCTTTGCACTTTCACTCTCGCCTCGAACTCTATCGGTGCCGAGCCGCCGAAGACTCCGCCGGATTTGACGAAGGAGAAATGGACGGATCGCGCGGGGACTTACAATCTCGGACCCTCGGGAATGCGCGGGTGGATTTACACGCGGGCTGCAAATTTCCGCGAAAGCCAGCAGGGGCGGACTACGACGGCGAGCCGGCAGATTTTGGTGACGCACGTGGGGAAGGATTCGCCTGCGGACGGCGTGATGCAGGTGGACGATGTGATTCTCGGCGTGGGCGGGAAACCTTTCGACGACGATGCGCGGCAGTCCTTCGGGCGCGCGATTACCGAAGCGGAGAAGACGGGTATTTTGAAAATCACGCGCTGGCGCGATGGCAAGACGGAGGAGGTGCAACTCAAGCTGCGCGTGATGGGCGCTTACAGCGCGACGGCTCCGTATGATTGCCCGAAGTCGAAATTGATTTTCGCCGATGCGTGCAAGGCGCTGGAAAAGGAGCGACTCGATGCGAGTTGGAACGGTGCGGTGAACGGCCTCGCGCTGCTGGCGACGGGAAATCCCGACTATCTGCCGAAGGCGAAGGAACTCGCGATGAAGATCGCCGAGGGCGCGATGAAGATCGAACTCAAGGACGGCATGACCGTGTGGGACTGGGGCTACAAGAACGTGTTTCTCTGCGAGTATTACCAAATCACGCGCGACACGGCGGTGCTCCCGGCCATCAAGCAATACACCACTTTCCTCGCGAAGGGGCAGAGTATGTATGGCACGTTTGGTCACGGCATTTCGCAGCTCACGCCCGATGGAAAACTGCACGGCTCCATCCCGCCCTACGGCCCGGTGAATGCGGCGGGGCTCATCGGCAACATGGCCATCGTCCACGGAAAACGCTGCGGCATTCAGGACCCGGAGATTGATCCGGCGATTGATCGCGCGCAGAAATTTTTCGCCTACTTTGTGGACAAAGGCGCGATTCCCTACGGCGAGCACATGCCGTGGGCGAGTCACGACAACAATGGCAAGAACGCAATGGCCGCCGTGATGTATGCCATGGCGACGAACCGCCCCGTGGAGACGAAATTTTACGCGAAGATGGTGACGGCTTCCTTCCACAATCGCGAATACGGGCACACGGGGCAGGGCTTCAGCTATCTGTGGGGCGCGATGGGCGCAAATGCCGGCGGCCCCGCTGCGGCTGCGGCGTTCTTCCGCGAGTCCGCGTGGCATTTGGATCTCGTCCGTCGCAGCGACGGCTCATTCACCTACGACGGTGGCGAGCAATACGGCCCCGGTCGCACCGACGACAACACCTACTACGGCAAAAGCAGCTACAGCGGCCTCACGCCAGCCGCGTGCTACGTGCTCACGTATTCGCTTCCGCTCAAAAAACTGTGGATCACCGGCAAGGACGCAAACCCCAACAACTGGCTCACCAAAAAGGACGTCGCCGAAGCGGTGGCGTCCGGCGGCTTTTACGATGTGCGGGAAAAGAAAACGCCCGCCGAGCTGGTCGAGCTGCTTGGCGACTGGTCGCCCGTCGTGCGCAGTCTCGCCGCCGAGGAACTCGCCTCGCGTCCCGAGGCAAAAACGATGGTGCCCGCTTTGATCGCGATGGCCGAGGGCAAGGACGCCCACAAACGCCAGGGTGCTTGCGAAACACTTGGCCACATCAAAGACCCCGAGGCGCTGCCCGTGCTCGTCCGCTCGCTCACGCATCCCGACCGCTGGTTGCGCGTGAAAGCAGCGGAGGCGCTGAAAAACATGGGCGACAGAGCCAAGCCCGTCGTCAACGAAATGCTCCGCGCGCTCGTCACCACCGCCGAGCCATCACTACCCGTCACGTGGGAAGACCCCGTGCAGCTCACACACGGCCAGCTCGCCGCCGCGCTTTTCGGCGGAATGTTGCGCGGCTCCATTGACGGCATTGATACCAAGCTGCTCTACCCCGCCATAAAAGCCATCGCGCAAAACGCCGACGGCATGGCCCGCGCCACCCTCAACCACACCATCGCCGACCAGCTCAAGCTCGAAGACATCACCGCCCTCGGCCCCGAAATCCTCGCCGCTGTGAAAGTGCGCTGCCCCGCCGACACCATGTTCGGCAACGAAATCCGCATGGCAGGCTTCCGCGCGCTCTCGAAGTTTCATTTCAAGGAAGGCATCGAAGCCGGCGTCATCTTCGCCAAAACGCAGGGCGGCCACGGCAGCGAAGGCCGCACCGGCGAAATCATGAAAGGCATCGTCGCCTACGGCACCGCCGCCCGCGACGCCATCCCGCAGCTCAGGGAAATCATCACCGCCCTCAACGAACAATGCGCCCGTGGCGAATACCCCAAAGGCGAACTCAACAACCGCCGCGTCAACGCCGTCGAAGACGCCATCAAGTCCATCGAAAGCGCCACCACCCAGCCCGAACTGCGCACCCTTTCTGCAAAGTAGCAAGGTGAGAGTAGCAAGGAGAGGGGCCGTCCCGGCCCCTTGTGCCCCGGCAGGGGCACCAAAAAAACGAGACGAGAACTAGACTGCGCCGGTCCAGTTGCTCGGCACACTTTGGCACCCCTCCGGGGTGCAGGGGGCCGGGACGGCCCCCTCCTTGCACTTGCGCTTGCCACGGTTTTCAGAATACGAGTTTTCGATGCAGTGGAAGTGCTTCAATCCATACGCTGACATCCGGCATACGGAAAATCGCCTCCCACATTGGCAGCAGGAAGAAGCGGTCTATTTCGTCACTTTTCGTCTGAGCGATTCTATTCCGGCTCACCTACTACGTATATGGGAGGGCGAGCGCGCGGCGTGGCTGCGCTGGAATCCTGAGCCGTGGAATCCTGAGACTGAACGCGAATACCACGAGCGATTCAGCGGGAGCATCGAGCAGTGGCTGGACGACTCGCACGGGGAATGTCTGCTACGCACGCCGGAGTATGCGCGGATTGTGGGCGAAGCACTCGCGTATTTCGAAGGCGAGCGCGTTCATCAAATCGCGTGGGTGGTGATGCCCAATCATGTGCATCTGCTCTTTACCCCGCGCCCGCCGTGGACGCTGGAAAAACTGTTGCATGGCTGGAAAAGTTTCACATCGCATGAAATGAACAAGCGCCTTCAGCGGGAGGGGCGATTATGGCAGGAGGATTACTTCGACCGGCTCATCCGTGATTCCGGGCATTTTGCAAATGTTGTGCGCTACATTCGTCGCAATTCGCTCAAAGCGCGGTTGAGGGATGGGGAGTATCTGCTGTGGGAAAGCGACATCGCCAAGGCGGTGAAGTAGCAAGGAGAGGGGCCGTCCCGGCCCCTTGTGCCCCTGAAGGGGCACCAATAAAAACGCGACTAAACAAGATACTGCGCCGATCCAGTTATGCGACACACTTGGCACCCCTCCGGGGTGCAGGGGGCCGGGACGCCCCCCCTCCTTGCTCTTCGCCCTACCTCCTGCCGCGTTTGGGTTTTCCGTAGGTGACGGGTTTGCGGCGGGGCTCGATTTTGGTGAGGCCGGTGCCGGCTTTTAGCTCGGCGATTTGATCGCGGAGGAGGGCGGCTTTTTCGTATTCGAGGGCGCTGGATGCACTCAGCATTTCCTCTTCGAGTTCGCGCAGGGTTTCGCTGAGTGAGAAGTCGCCGCCGGCTTCGTTGACGACGCTGGATTCGACGTCGCGGGCGCGGAGGATGGTGTGCAAACTTTCCTGCACGGAACGCTGGACGCTCTTGGGCGTGATGCCGTGTTTTTCGTTGTAAGCGAGCTGGCGGGCGCGGCGGTATTCGGTGATGTCGAGCAACGCCTGCATGGAGCGCGTGACTTCGTCGGCGAAGAGAAAGACTTCGCCGTTCACGTGGCGCGCGGCGCGGCCTGCGGTCTGGATGAGCGAGGTTTGCGAGCGGAGGTAGCCTTCTTTGTCGGCGTCGAGGATGCAGACGAGGGAGACTTCGGGGAGGTCGAGACCTTCACGGAGGAGGTTGATGCCGACGAGGATGTCGAACTCGCCTGCGCGCAGTGCACGGAGAATTTCCACGCGCTCGATCGTATCAATGTCGCTGTGCAAATAGCGGACGCGCAGGCCGACGTCGCGGAAGTAATCGCTGAGATCCTCGGCGGTGCGCTTGGTGAGAGTGGTGATGAGCACGCGTTCGCTGCGCTCGACGCGCTGGCGGCAAAGTTCGAGCGTTTCATCAATCTGCGTCTTGAGCGGGCGGATGGTGATTTTCGGATCGAGCAGACCGGTGGGGCGGATGATTTGCTCGACGATGAGCGGCTTGCCCGGCGTGTGTGCGTCGAAGCTCTCAATCGGCATCGCGCTGCCACTCGCGCGCACGATGGTCATCACTTTCTCGGCGAATGCGGGATCGTTCGCAGCGGTGCCAGCCTGCGTGCGCGAGGTGGCGACGTAGCCGGTGTTGCCGACGACGGAGTTGCGGATTTCAAATTCACTGGGCGTGGCGCTGACGTAGATCGTTTGCCCGGCGATTTCCATGAACTCGGGGAATTTCAGCGGGCGGTTGTCCATCGCGCTCGGCAGGCGGAATCCGTAGTCCACGAGCGTCTGTTTGCGCGAGCGGTCGCCTTCATACATCCCGCCGACTTGCGGGACGGTCGCATGGGATTCGTCAATGACGAGCAGGAAGTCCTTCGGGAAAAAATCGAGCAGCGTGTAAGGCCGCGAGCCAGCGGGGCGTCCGCTGAGGTGGCGCGAGTAGTTTTCGATCCCTGTGCAAAATCCCATCTCCTGCAACATCTCGAGATCGTATTCCGTGCGTTGCTTGATGCGCTGTGCTTCGAGGAGCTTGCCGTGCTTTTCAAACCAGATGACGCGCTCCTCCATTTCCTCGCGGATGCCATTTTGTGCAGCGCGCAGCCGGTCGTGCGGCGTCACGTATTGTTTCGCGGGAAAGATGGTGAGGTGTGTGAGTTCTTCGTGCGCGTGCCCGGTGAGCGGATCGAAGCGCGTGATGCGTTCGATTTCATCGCCGAAGAACTCGATGCGCACGGCGGTCTCGTCTTCGCTCGCGGGATGAACTTCGACGACATCGCCGCGTGCACGGAATCGCCCGCGCGAAAAATCCATGTCGTTTCGTTCGTATAGCATCTCGACGAGTTTCGTCAGCACGACGTCGCGCCCGATGGTCTGGCCGCGCTTGAGCGTGAGCAGCATGGCGAGGAAATCCTCCGGCGAAGCAAGGCCGTAGATGCACGAGACACTCGCCACCACGAGCACGTCGCGCCGCGAAAGTAGCGAGCCTGCGGTGCTCAGGCGCAGACGCTCGATCTCATCGTTGATGGACGAATCTTTCTCGATGTAGGTGTCGCTGCGCGGGATGTAGGCCTCGGGCTGGTAGTAGTCGAAATAGCTGACGAAATATTCGACGGCGTTGTCGGGAAAAAACGAGCGGAACTCCGAGTAAAGCTGCGCCGCGAGCGTCTTGTTGTGTGAGATAACGAGCGTGGGCCGATCCAGTTCGCGGATGACATTGGCGGCGGTGAAAGTTTTTCCGCTGCCCGTGACGCCGAGCAAAGTCTGATGCCGGTTGCCCGCCCCGAGGGATTTCAGCAACTTCGCAATCGCCTGCTCCTGGTCGCCACGCGGGCTGTATTTGGAAGAGAGTTTGAATGCGGGCATCGCTGGGAGATTAGCGTGTGCCGCTTTCTGCGCAATCTGCGGCGCGGAGAAGTGCAGCGAGTGCGTCGGGCGTTTCCGCGAGGTCGAACCATGTGTAGGCTCGCTCGCGGCGGAACCATGTGAGCTGGCGTTTGGCGTATTGGCGGGTGGATTGCGTGATGGCGGTTTTGCACTCGGCGAGCGTCATCGTGCCGGCGATGTGGGCGCGGATTTCGCGCAGGCCGAGCATTTCGGAAGCAGTGGGGCCGAGTCCGGTGACGGCGGCGACTTCGGCGATGACGCCTTCGGCAAACATCGCCTCGGTGCGTGCGGCGATGCGTTCGTGGAGTTCGGCGCGTGGGCGGGTGAGGATGACGCCGCGCACTTCCGGCTCCGCTTTCCACTCGGTGCGGTGGGCGGAAAATGGACGTCCGCTGAGCAGGCACACTTCGAGTGCGCGGATGACGCGGCGCGGGTTTTTTTCGTCCACTTGAGCGGCGGGATCGAGCGTGTGGAGGCGGGTGACGAGCGAGGGGAGTGATTCCTTTTCCAACTCCGCCCGCAGTGCCGCGTCGCCGGGCGGGATGTCGGCGAGGCCGTGCGTGAGTGCGCGGATGTAGAGGCCGTTGCCGCCGCAGACGATGGGGACGCGCCCGCGCGCGGCGATTTCGGCGATGCGCGTGGTGGCGAGTGCGAGATATTTCGCCACGTCGAACGGTTCGCTCAGCGGGATTTCGCCGATGAGATGGTGTGGCACTCGTGCTCGCAGTTCGGGTGAGGGCTTCGCGCCGAGCACGTCGAGGCCGGCGTAAATTTGAAATGCATCTGCGCCGACGATCTCGCCGCCGATGCGCTCGGCCAATGCAACGGCGAGGTCGCTTTTTCCTACGGCGGTGGGGCCGAGGAGGAAGAAAGTCGTCGCTGGAAGTTTCGTTTGCAAAACAGGCGTGAGCGTTCGCGGGATGCGGGCCTTTCGGCGAGAAAGAAAAACGGGAGCCCCGCGTTTGCGAGACTCCCGTTTGTGATTCTTCGGCGGTGCGGCTAGTCGCGCGCGCCTTCGGTTTTCGAGCCGCTCACCACGAGGCTGCGACCCATGAATTGCTTGTCGTGCAACTCAGCGACGGCGCGCTTCGCCTCGTCCACGGTGAGCATGGTGATGAAGCCAAAGCCCTTGGATCTATCCGTGGCCCTGTTGGTCACGATTTCCGCGTTCTGCACTTCGCCGACGCCCTTGAAGAGGTCGAATAAGTCGCTCTCGGTGGCCTCGTAGCTGAGGTTGCCGACGTAGAGCTTTGGAGAAGAAACCTCCACGGCTTCCGGGCGCGGTGCCTTGCGTTCGGTTTTTCCTTCGTAGGGCGGGCGGCTGGTGCGTTGCGCGGGTGTTGCTTTCTTTTTTGCGCCGCCGGTGAAGAAGGCGACGATCTTTTGCCAGAAGGTGAGTTTCTTCGGCGCTTGTTGCGTGCGGTTTTCGCGGGGGCCGCGGCTGCGGTCGTTTCTGTCGTTGCGGTCATTGTAGCGCCTGCGTCCTCCGCGATTGTCGCGGCGGCCCTGCGGGCGTGTGTCGTTCGTGTTCATGTTGCTTTGTGTTGTTGCGTTGCCTGCTTGCGTTCGTGCGTCGCAGGGCGTGCGGTGTGTGGCAAAGGCTGCACTTTCCACCTGACTGTCACCGTGAGTAGTGCAGCCGGGCATCGCGGGATGAAGAGCACGGAGAAGTCGCTGCGTCATCGTTTGGCGTAGGTTTTCGCGGGAAAAGCGCGCGAGCTGCCAGCCTGCACGCGGCGGGACGGGTAGCGGAGCTTTGCTCATTAAGCAAGGGCAGAGTGGGGCAGGGGAGTTATGATGACGAAAAGAGTGCGGGCGAAAGCACAATGCGCCATCCGTCATCCGGCATTGCTCGCGCCCGCTCAGCTCACCACTTCATCCCCTTCACCTGCGCGAACTGCGTGGAATTTTGTCCATACTGGCCCTTCACGGCGGCTTTGATGGCCGCAAACTTCACCGCGAGGCCCGTCACCTCATCGAAGTAGAGCGCGTAGCGCGCCTCCACCGCCTTGTCGTGCTCGGAGACCCTCGTATCCACCATGTCATTGTTCACTTCGAGCTGCCCGGCGAGCGTCGCGATGGCGGCGGCCTGGATGTTTGCATCCGGCGGCGTGTAGCCCGACAGCGCGCTCAGTTTCGCCGAGAGCGCCTTGAAAAACTGCGCAATCTCCGCATAGCTCCCATTTCCGAGATCGTGCGGCTTTGGCGGCGTCGGCGGCGGTGTCGCGGGCTGCTTGGATTTCGGGCGCACCCTGCGCGCCTTGTCGCAGAGTTCCTTGATGCGCGAAAAGTCCACCTTCCACGCCGGGTTCGACTTCACGTAATTGACAATCTGCGTCGTGAACTTCTGTGCTGCATCGCTCGCCGTCTTGCGCACCACCTGCGCCGCAGCGAGGATAGAACGCGTATTTTCCACCTCCTCATTGGCCGAATCCACCGTGATCAGGAAATTGCTGAAATTGACCATCGAAATCTCATTATCCGGCGGCGTAAACACCGGCACGAAAACATTCAAAGCGGCCAGCAGCGCGTGCGACTTCTGGCCGCGGTCAGGGAAGGATTTTTCAGAATTAGGCATAGGTTGTCACGAGTGTCCGGCAGTAACTACCACAGTAGTAATTGGTTGCAATCTTGCGGTGTCAAAGGGTTGAAGTCATGTTTTGCAAGTAGTTCATGGAGAGGCATTTTCTCAAATGGATGGACACTCAGAAGTTGCAAAGTTCTGTGCAGCGT
>CANJNZ010000084.1 GCA_947476045.1 Chthoniobacteraceae bacterium | reverse complement strand
TATCCCACCAACGCGCCGCGTTCCGCAATGGGGTCTTCTTCACTACAACGCCCAAACCCGCAGACCAACAGAGACGCCGCCCACGCACGGACGAAGCCCGTCAGAGAAAAGTTTTTTCCCGCGGACTGCGAACTGCGGAACTTGGGTTAGTTTATGTGGCAGGGATGGAGTGCGTTGACCGATTTGCTCTTCGCGACTATTCCTCCGCCATGAAGCTCGCTTTTGTCTTTCTCTCTCTCGCCGTCACCACATTCGCCGCCGACTGGCTGCATTATCGCGGGCCGGAGCAAAACGGCACGAGCACGGAAAAAGTCGCGGGGTTTGCCAAGAGCGAATTATGGCGCGTGCAGCTCGGCACCGGGCTGAGCGGGATCACGTCGGCGGGGACGCGTGTTTTTTCCGCAGGCTACAAGGACGGAAAGGAAACGCTCTACTGCCTCGATGCGGCGACGGGCAAAGCGGTCTGGACGCACGCATGGAGCGCGAAGCTCGGCGACAATCTCTTCGAGGGCGGACCGCGTGCGACGCCGACGCTCGACGGCGCGCGCGTATTCATGCTCGGCAATGAAGGTGCCGTGATGTGCATGGATGCGGCGAACGGCAAGGTCGTTTGGGAAAAACATCTCGTCCGCGATTTCGGCTGCAAGCGCCCGGAATGGGGCTATTGCGGTTCGCCGACGATTGACGGCGCGAATGTGCTGCTCGACGGCGGCGGCACCGGCGCGAGCACGCTGGCGCTCAATAAACAGACCGGCGCGCTCGTTTGGAAAAGCGGCGACGACGGCGCGGGCTACGCGTCGCCCATCGTCGCAAACATCGGCACTCAGCGCACCGTGGTGCTTTTCAAAGCGAAAGCCGCCATCGGTCTCGATGCGAAGAGCGGACGCGAGCTGTGGCGTCATCCATTTGAAACCAGCTACGACGTGAATGCCGCCAGTCCTCTTGTGGTCGGCGACAAAGTGCTCATCTCCGCTGGCTACAATCACGGCTCGGCGCTCCTTCGCGTAGGCACCAGCGCGGAGCAGTTGTGGTTTAGCAAAAACCTGCGCTCGCATTTCAACTCACCCGTCCTCATCGGCGACCACGTCTATGGCATTGATGGCACTGCGGACCCGAAAGCCCCGCTCGTCTGCATTGATTTCGCCAGCGGCGAATTCAAATGGAAGACGAAGGAAGTGCAGGGCGGTTCGCTCATCGTCGCAGGCGACAAATTGCTCATCTTCACGGAAACCGGCGACCTCGTCCTCGCCGATCCATCGCTCACTGGTTACAAGGAACTCGCCCGCCAGCACCTCCTCAGCGGACGCTGCTGGGTGCAGCCCACGCTCACCAACGGTCGCATCTTCTGCCGAAACACCGCGGGCGAACTCGTGGCTGTCGCGGTGGCTGGGAAGTAGAGTCTGATTTGCTCCGATGCAAGATCGCCAAGCTTACGGCTTCGGCGGCTCCTCCCGCACCACGCACGACTCGGCTTCACGTTCTGCCAGATAATGGGTCCGTGCCGCATTGAGATATGCCAGTCGCTCTTCCCTATTCATGGATTCCAGTAAATGGCTGGTAGCTTCACGCCACTTGCGCGACTCGGCCACGGCATCAAAGCCGGGAATTGAATCAGGATATGTCGTCGGTATCGCCATAGATTAGTTCCTTTGGGTTCACAATACTCACAGATGGGTAGCCCTGCAATAAATTCACTGCATTGAAGCCAGCCTCGCGCCGGACGTTTACAAGATGTTTGAAATTCCAACTCACTAGATGGTTTATGCGGTGTGTTGAGCATATCGCAACGTGCAGCGCATCATCGGCAAATTTTCGGCTCACCACACCAGCCCTCAGATACTCTTGTGCAAGGTCTTCAGCCTCCTCTGTCGCCATCAGTAAGTCGTTAGCACTTTGAAATGTATCCCGGAACAGCATTCGGACATTTTCCGGTGCCGCTTGTAGTTCGCGTTCCGTGACGATCGAAGTCAGCACATGCCACCTGCCAGCGCGAGCTTGCGTCCAAAGTTCACGCGTGTCGGCCATCCACTCAGCGTCGAAGTAGCCGCCGATTACTGAAGTATCGAGATAAAGCGTGGGGATTTTCACCGTAGGACTAAACATCGTAGTTACAGAGATGCGAAACTCAACTCCGCTGTGCATCATCAAAATCCGAGCACGGTCTAAGGTGACAAGTCGCTGGTGGTTTGTGTATGGCAAGCGCCGTCAATTTTTTCCCATGAAACTCCAAGCACTCACAGCCACACTCACACTCGCACTTTCATTCTCCGCTAGCGCGGGAAACTGGCCGCAATGGCGGGGGCCGAATTTCAACGGCGCTGCGGAGGAAAAAGAACTGCCGACGCAGTGGAGCCAGACCGAGGGCGTGAAGTGGAGCGTGGATATGCCGGGCATTTCCGGGGCGACGCCGGTGGTGTGGGGCGATCGCGTTTTTGTGATGAGCCCGGACAAGCAGAAGGAGCAACTGCTCATGTGCATCAACCGCAAGGACGGCAAGGTGCTATGGAAGCAAAGCGTCGCGGGCGGCATGGTGGAGAAAGGTCGCGGCAACTCGACTTCGCCATCGCCAGTGACCGATGGTAAGACGGTCTGGGCGCTCGTCGGCACGGGGCAGCTCGCGGCTTTTGACATGGACGGCAAGCAACTCTGGGCGCGCGACCTCGCGAAGGATCACGGCAAGTTTGCCATCATGTGGACCTACGGCAGCAGCCCGCTGCTTTTCGGCGGAAAACTCTACGTGCAAGTGCTCCAGCGCACACCGGCTCCGAATGATTACCCCGGTCTCGGCAAGGCCGATGCGGGCGACCGCGAGAGCTTCGTGCTCGCGCTCGATCCGGTGAGCGGCAAGACGCTTTGGAAGCACGTTCGCCCGAGCGATGCGATCATGGAGAGCATGGAAAGTTACAGCACGCCCATCCCGCACACGCAGGGTGGAAAAGCGCAGATCCTCATCGCAGGCGGCGACGTTCTGAGCGGGCACGACGCGGAGACTGGCGCGGAGTTGTGGCGCGGCGGCGGCATCAACAACAAGAAGGGCAAAGGCGGCGGCGAATGGATGCGCATCGTCCCCAGCCCCGTGAGCGCTGGCGATGTGGCCGTGGTGTGCGGGCCAAAGCAGAGCGCGATGATTGCTTTCAAAACCGATGGAAAAGGCGACGTGACCGAGAGCGGCAAGGCGTGGGCTTTTGACGAACGCAAAACTCCCGACTGCACTACGCCCGCGTATCACGATGGAAAACTCTTCGTCCTCGATGGCGACGTGCAGGTGATGACGTGCCTCGATGCAAAATCCGGTGCGAAGGTCTGGCAGATCGCGCTCACGCTCGACAAGAGCAAGGGCCGGGAAATTTTCCGCGCATCGCCGACGGTCGTGGACGGAAAAATCTACAGCCTCGGAGAGCGCGGCACGGTGGTCGTGCAAAAGGAAAGTGACGGCTCGCAGATTTCCGTCATCGCGATGGGCGGCGAGGAAGGCGCGCGTAGCAGCATCGCGGTGAGCGACGGCCAGCTTTTCATCCGCACGACGGACAAGCTCTGGTGCATCGGCAAGTGAACGCGGCAGCATGGAGTTTGTCTGAACGCCCCATGCGCATCCTCACTCTACTCGCACTCGCAGTCAGCGCTTTCGCACAATCGCCCGAGCCGGCGAAAAAACTCGTCGCGGCGGCGAAAATGCAAATCGGTGTGACGACATTCTACGATGGTGCATACACGAAGCTGAACTATCCCGGTGGCGATGTGTCGATGGAGCGCGGCGTTTGCACGGACGTGGTGATTCGCTCCTTTCGCAAGCTCGGCCTCGATCTCCAGCAACTCGTCCACGAAGACATGGCGCGCGCTTTTGAAAAATACCCGCAGCAATGGGGGCTGCGGAAACCGGACACGAACATTGACCACCGCCGCGTGCCGAATCTCATGCGCTTCTTCGAGCGCAGCGGAAAGAAAATCGCGGTGAGCAAAAAGCCGGAGGACTACCAGCCCGGCGACCTCGTGACGTGCCTCGTCCCGCCGCATCTGCCGCACATCATGATCGTGAGCGATGTGCCGTCGTCCGCCGACCCGAAGCGTCTGCAAGTCATCCACAACATCGGCGGCGGCGCGCAACTCGAAGACCGGCTCTTCGACTTTGAACTCACCGGCCACTACCGCTATTGGTCGGTGCAATGACGCACACACGCCGCCAGTTTCTGACCACGCTCGCAGCCGCGCTCACCGCGCCGTTGCTTCCGGCGAATGCGGGGCTGCTGCCGTTTGATACGGTTTTCAAAGGCCGCGAGCGTTTCGATGCGCTCGTCGCGCAAATCAAACCGAAGGCCGAGCGAATCCGCGCGCTTCCCATCGGGCAGCGCTTGGCGTGGTTCGGACAGATTTTTCTTGGCACGCCCTACAAGGGTTTCACGCTGGAGATTGACGACAAAATCGAAGCGCCGTCCGTGAATCTCAACGGACTCGATTGCTGGACGTTCTTCGAGGTCTCGCTCGCACTCGCGCGCATGGTCGAGGAGCCGGCGGAAAATTGGACACCGGAGACGATGCTGCGCTTTATTGAGCTGGATCGTTACTGGGGTGGAAAGTGCGACGGCACTTATCTCTCGCGGCTGCACTATCTCGAAGACTGGCTCCATGACAATGCGAAGCGCGGCCTCATCCGCGATCTCACCCGCTCGCTCGGTGGACGTGGTTTTCCAAACTCGGCTGTAGAGATGACGAACCACTGGAAGGGCTACCGTTACATGCGGAACAACCCCGAATATCGTGTCGGCATTTCGCAACTCGAAGCGCGACTCCGCCGTGAACCGCTCGTCTTTATTCCAAAGGCGAACATTCCGGCCATCGAGGACAAAATTCAAACCGGCGACATCATCGGCATTGTCGCGCACGACGGCGACGCCTACGGCACTTCGCACGTCGGCCTCGCCTTGCGTAAGGATAATGGCGCGCTGCATTTCATGCACGCGAGCGCGCCTTCCAATTACGGCAAGGTCGTAGTGGATATGCGGCTCATCGAGTATCTCGACCACTTCAAGCGCGACGCGGGAATCATGATTGCGCGTCCGTTGAAGTAGCGCTTGCGCAAGGAGCGGGGCCGTCTCGGCCCCATGCACCCTGATAAGGGTGCCCCTGCCGGGGCACAAGGGGCCGGGACGGCCCCTCTCCTTGCCTACACCTTCGCGACGCCGACGATCAGCTTGCGGCCTTTGAAGCGCGCGCCGTGCAGCACTTTCACCATGTCGCGCGCGAACTCCTCGCGCACATCGAACAGCGTGTGCTTCGGTAAAATGTGAATCGCGCCGAGCGCTTCGCGTGGGAGCGCGGTTTCGTTCAGCAGAAATCCGACGACATCCGCCGGGCGCACCATGCTGTCGTTGCCCGCATTCATCGCGAGCCGCACCATGCCGGGCTCGTGTGAAACGGGTTCGACCTGATCGCGCTGCGGACGCTGAGGGCGATCCTCAAACTGCCGTGGTGGGCGATCTTCAAGCTGACGTTGCGGGCGATCTCCTCGTGGTGCGCCACGCTGCTCCTGCTTGGGATATTCGCGGCGCGTTGGCGCGGGGCGATCCTCGGCGATCGTCGCGGGCTTCGGTCCGTCGCCTTCGAGAAGGAAAAAGAGCGCGCTGGCGATGTCGGTCGGCGTGTTGCCGGAGTCGAGCAGACGGTCAATAAAAGTGTCGTAGCGCTTGTAAGTTGCGCTTTCGAGCGTGGCGCGGACTTTGTCATAAAGCGCGTTGCTCCGCTGTTCCTCCACCTGTTCGGCGGTCGGCACATTTTCGCGGCGGATGCGCGCCTTGGTGAAGCGCATGATGTGTTGTAGCTTCCACACTTCACGTCCGTCGGCGAAGGTAATTGCACGGCCCGTGCGACCGGCGCGGCCTGTGCGGCCAATGCGATGCACGTAGTCCTCAGCGTCGTGCGGCAGGTCGTAGTTGAAGACCACTTCGAGGTCGTCCACGTCGAGCCCGCGCGCGGCGACATCGGTCGCCACGAGGAATTCGATCTTCCGCTCACGCAGCCTGCGCATCACGCGTTCGCGGGCGGCCTGCGCGATGTCGCCGTGCAGTTTGTCGGCGAGGAAACCGCGCGCGACGAGATGCTCGGTGAGTTCGTCCACCATCATCTTCGTGGAGCAAAAGATGATGCCATATTTCACATCCTGAAGGTCAATGATGCGGCAGAGCACTTCGAGTTTCGAGCGGCGCTGCACTTCGTAATAAACCTGGTCAATCGCGGGCACCGTCAGCTTTTGATCCGCGATGCGGATGTTCACCGGGTCCTTGGTGAAACGCTTGATCATCTGCTGAATCGGCGGTGGCACCGTTGCGGAGAAAAGCACCGTCTGCCGCTCAGGATTCGCCTTCGCGAGAATCGTCTCCATGTCCTCGCGGAAGCCCATGTCGAGCATCCGGTCAGCTTCGTCGAGGATGACCATCTTCACCTTGTCGAGCGACAGGGATTTTTTCTCCAGGTGATCCATCACGCGGCCCGGAGTGCCGATGATGATTTGCGCGCCTGCGCGTAGTCCGGCGAATTGCCGTTCGTAGCTCGCGCCGCCGTAGATGGGCAGCTCGCGCACGCCGCGTTTGAATTGCGCCAGCCGCGCGACTTCCTCGGCGACCTGCATTGCCAGCTCACGGGTCGGGCAGAGGATGAGCACCTGCGGAGCGCGCAGTGTTACGTCCACTTTTTCGATGGCGGGAAGGGCGAACGCCGCCGTCTTGCCGGAACCAGTCTGCGACTGGCCGAGCACATCGCGTCCGCTGAGTAGCACGGGAATGGCCTCGCTCTGGATCGGCGACGCGACTTCGTAGCCGACATGCGCGACGGCCTTGAGCATTTCGGGCGACAAGCCCAGCTCGGTAAATGGTAATTTCTGCATCCAGACACATTGGCGCACGTGGGGAAGGATAGCGAAACAATTCGCCCGCGACGTGGGTGGAGCGTGGATGAAATCGTCGCGGTTGCAGCACTTCGAGCACAAAACTTATTGCCCGGCGGCGCGCGGGAGTTCACAAGGCGCGCCGCATTTTCAACCGACATGAACACCGTCAACCAACTCAAGACCACCAAGGGAAACACCAAATCCAAAGTCGAAGCCGAACTCTCGCGCACCGGCGGCCTGCTCCGTCTCGCGCCCGCGTGGGTGCCGCGCTCGTTCCTCCAGCCCGGACTGCGCATCAAGCTCCACCCCGATGACACCTACGCCTACGGCCTGAACCGTGGCGGCATTGATGAACGCTGGTTCGCCTCCACCACCGTCACGGCAAACGAAGGCCGCGCGTGGGATGAGGGTTTGAACTACGCCGTCGTCGGCAAGGAACGCTTCACGCTCGCACAGGCGGTCGAGGATTGCGGCGCGACGCTCGTCGGTCAGAAAATTTGGAAGAAGTATGGCAAGTGGCCGGTTTACTCGAAGTTCTTCGACAACATGGGGCCCATCCCGCACCACATGCACCAGAGCGCGAAGCAGGCGAAGCTCGTCGGTCAGGAAGGCAAGCCCGAGAGCTACTACTTCCCGCCGCAGCACAACAACGTCGGCAACAACTTCCCCTACACATTCATGGGCTTCGAGCCCGGCACGACGAAGGAGCAGGTGAAGCAATGCATCCGCAATTGGAACAAAGGCGACAACGGCATCCTCGATCTCTCGAAAGCCTACCGCCTCAAAGTCGGCACCGGCTGGCTCATTGATCCGTGCATCCTCCACGCGCCCGGCTCGCTCTGCACCTACGAGCCGCAGTGGGGTTCGGATGTCTTCGGCATGTATCAGAATCTCGTCGAAGGCCGCGAAGTGCCGTGGTCGCTCCTCGTGAAGGACATGCCAAAGAGCAAGCACAAGGACGTGGATTTCATCGTGGACCAGCTCGACTGGGACAAGAACGTGGACCCGAACTTCAAGGACAACCACTACCTCGAACCCGTGCCCGTCGCCGACACGCGCAGCGAGGGCTTCGTGGACCGCTGGATCGTTTACGGCAAGGTGGACGGCAACCAATACTTCACCGCGAAGGAACTCACCGTCGAGCCCGGCGCGAAATGCACCATCAAAGACAAAGGCGCCTACGGCCTCATCTGCGTGCAGGGCAAAGGCACCATCAACGGCCTGCCGCTCAACTCGCCCAAGCTGATCCGCTTCCACGAACTCACCGAGGACGAATACTTCGCCACCGAAGACGGCGCGAAAGCGGGCATCACCTTTGAAAACACCAGCGAAACCGAGCCACTCGTCACGCTCCGCTACTTCGGCCCCGAAGTGAACCCCGACGCCCCCGTCATGGGCGCGTATCGGAAGAACAAGTTCAACTAGCACCAACACCCACCCATGAAAACCATGCGCGTTATCATCACGGCCATCGCGGTGGCCTTCACATCCATCACATCGCTCCGTGCGGACGAGGCGCTGGATACATTCAAAAAAGATATGGCGGTCCTCGAAGCCTCCATCAAAAAACAGGAAGCCGCACTCAAAGACAACCCGATGGGGAACATCGCGGTGTTCCGCAGCCTCATCGGTGCCCTCAAGGCATCGAAGACCGACGGTCTGCCCGCCGATTTAAAGGAAGGCTTCGCCGAGTTCGTCGCGGCTATGTCCAAGTTAGGCGATATCTTCATTGGGTGGCCCGAGAAACCCGAGGAAATGCAGCAATACCTCCTCAAGAAGATGGTAGAAGACCCCGAATCCATGGAGGCCATCGGCGCGAAAATGAAAGCGATTGTCAAAGAAGTGGAGCCCGCCGTGGTCAAGCTCGAAGCCCTCGGCAAGAAATACGGCATCGAAAACATGAGCGCCCTCGCCCCCGGTAAATAATCCATCGCTTTTCCCATCAAGCCGCCGCTCCGTCCCGCACGGAGCGGCGGCTTTGTTTTTTGGGAAATGGCTCAGGCAGCTTGCTGACAAAAACAGTTGCCGAGCCGGATGAGGAAATAGAAAAGCAGGGAAGAAAATGATGAACAAAACCGCGCAATACGAAGAGGTGATGACGCATTTGCGCGAGCTGCTGGATGGGGAGACGGATGAGGTGGCGGCGATGGCGACCATTGTTTGTGAACTGCATCACACGATGGGCGATAGTTGACAGATTAGGCTGGCTCCAAGGCTTTCAAAATGGCTTTGACCTCCAAGCCTGTGAATGGGCTTTTGCGGCGGAGTTTGCTCGCCAGTGTGTGTTTGTTGAGGCCCGCGCGGAGTGCAAGTTTGGAGACGTTGAGGAATGGCTCGACGCGGGAAATTTCCTCGCGCGCCAAATCTGGGGCAGGGATCGGGTCTCCGTGCCGGTGCGCGCTTTCGAGCCAGAGTGCCATGGCGTTTTGAATTTCGCGCGCGGCTTTTTGCATGGAGTCCCCGTGGGCGATGCAGCCGGGAAGCGCGGGGACTTCGGCGATGTAGGCGTCGTCGTCGTCGCTCCAGTAGATGCGGACGAGGTAGCGGGTGAGTGTTTTTTTCATAGGAGCAGTTTTCGGATTTGTTTGATGTAGGCGGGCTTCACGTCCTTGCCGTGGCGGGGGAGCACTTGCTTGCGCCCATCGGGATGACGATAGACGCAATGGCTCCCTTTGCCGCCATCGTGGATGAAGCCCTCGTGTGTGAGTAATTGTGTGACTTCGTCGAAGGTGAAGGCGCGGTCGTGCGTGCCAGCCATCAGCTTTGCGCGGAGTTTCGCCTTTTTGCTCATTGGTGGAGGCTGCACGAAAATTTGTGCAAGTCAATGAGTCATGGGCGAAGGCGGGGAGGAATGCTTTCCCAAATTTTATTCAGATATTATGAGGGGCATTCTTATTTTTTGCCATGATGAACAAAACCGCACAATACGAAGAGGTGATGACGCATTTGCGCGGGCTGCTGGATGGGGAGACGGATGAGGTGGCGGCGATGGCGACGATTGTTTGTGAACTGCATCACACGATGGGGCATTTCGACTGGACGGGTTTTTACCGCGTCGTCGCGCCGGGAGTTTTGAAAGTCGGGCCGTATCAAGGCGGGCATGGGTGCCTGACGATTCCGTTTGAGCGCGGGGTGTGCGGTCGTTGTGCCCGCGAGGCGCACACGCAACTGGTGCCCGATGTGGAGGCGCTGCCTTATCACATCGCGTGCTCGGGCACGACGCGCTCGGAGATCGTGGTGCCGGTGTTCGATGCGGCGGGCCGTGTGCGCGCGGTGCTGGATGTGGATTCCGACACGCTCGCGGCGTTCGATGAAACGGACGCGCGCTTTTTGGAGGAAATCTGCCGCCGCCTCACACCGCTCTTTGCTGCCGCGCAGTTTTAAAAAATCAGTTGGTGAACCAATACCGCACGCAGTGGAAGAAGACGGGGGCGGCGAAGCAGAGGGAATCAATTCGGTCGAGCACTCCGCCGTGGCCGGGGATGGTTTCGCCGTAGTCTTTCACTCCGCGGTCGCGCTTGATGGCGGACATGACGAGGCCGCCGAAGAAGCCCATGAGCACGATGACGGCGGACATTCCCGCTGCTTGCAGCGGCGTGAACGGCGTGGCCCACCACAGCGCGGTGCCCGCTGCGATGGCGCTGAGCGAACCGCCGACGAAGCCTTCGATGGTTTTGTTCGGGCTGAGCTTGGGGGCGATGGGGTGGCGTCCGCAGAGTTTGCCCCACACGTATTGGAGCACGTCGGAAATCTGGGCGACGAAGACGAGGAAGAAGAGGAGTTTGGCGTTGCCGGTGTAGCCGGGGATTTCCAGCAGGGTGACGAGTGCGGGCGCGTGGCTGACGCTATGCACGGCGATCATGAGTCCCCATTGGATCTTCGCGGTGCGTTCGAGGAAGTGCTCGGTGTCGCCAGCGATGGCGTTGCGCACGGGGATGAAAAGGAACGCATAGACGGGGATGAGGATGCTGAAGAGGCCATACCATTCCCGTGCAAGCGTCCAGTATTGCAGTGGCAGGATGACGAAGAAGGCCCAGAACAAGGAGCGGTGATCGCCGCGCCGCGTGGGTGTGAGGGTGATGAATTCGCGGAGCGCGAGGAAGGAGGTGAAGCTGAACAGGAAAACGGGTGCGAGTTTTCCGATGGCGAGTGCGCCGCCAAAGACTGCGGCCATCACCCACCACGCGTTGGTGCGGGAGACGAGGTTGTCCACGACCTTGCGTCCGCTCTCGCTGGTGATGCGCGCTTTCAGCACCCAGCCGATGACGCTGGCGACGGTGAGGATGCCGAGTGTTCCGCCGAAGAGATATTTTGTTTCGCTGTCGAGGTTCATTGTGGGCGGAGGGCGAGCATGGCTTCGCGGGCGCGGGTGAGGAATTGCGGTTTCGTTTCGCTATCGGCGAATTTGAGCGGTGTGCCGAATCGCACGGAGCAAAGGATGGGCACGGGGAGAAATTCGCCTTTGGGCAGCACGCGGTTGAGGTTGTCTATGAAGACGGGGACGAACTCCACATCGGGCCGTGCCTTCGCGAGGTGAAAAAGGCCGGCGCGAAATTCGTTCACCTCGCCGTTCGGGTTGCGCGTGCCTTCGGGGAAGATGATGAGACTTTCGCCGCCCTCCAACGCTGCGAGCATGGGCCGCAGCGGGTTGTTCGATTTGGTGACTTGCTTGCGCTCGATGAGCACTGCGCGAAAAACACGCAGCGACAGAAACGCGCGAATCCCGCTGCTCCAATAATCCTGCGCGCCGACGGGACGCGTGTTGCGGCGAAGCTCCGGCGGCAGCGAAGCCCACAGCAGCACGAGATCGAGATTGCTCGTGTGATTGGCAAAATAGACGCGCAATTTCGCCTCCGGCAGACAGCCGTGCCAATGCGCGCGGGCACCGGTGAGAAAACGTGCGAGACTCGCGATGATGCGGGCGATCATGGCGCTTTCCGATACATCCGCTGGAGTCGCAGCACGGCGGTGATAGCCGTCCCCACCGCAACGAGCCACAGCGCCGTCGTGAGGATGTTCCACTGAATACTAAACAGCGTGCAGACCGCCTTACCGACCAGCCCCGCAGTGAGAATCGCCATGCGCTGCTGCTTCGCGCACGGCCCGCCGAAATCCTGCCCCTGCCCGAGCGACGCACCAAACGCGCGCAGATACGCCGTGAAAACCGCGAGCACCGCGCATGACCAGCCGAGTTCCAGATGCCCGCTCGCGTAGCCCGCGCCGACGAAGAACAGCGTGTCCTCGATGCGATCCGGCACTTCATTGAAAATATCCCCGCCCTTCGCCTTCTTCCCGCCCTCGATGGCTACGATCCCATCGAGTAAATTGCACATCAGCCGCCCTTGCACACAAATCGCCGCCCACAGCAGCCACGACCACGGCAGCGGCCATCCATTCGCCGCGCCCCACTGCATATTGCAGGCAACCGCCGCGAGCCCGATGCCCGTGAGCGAGATTTGATTCGGAGTCACCCCGCGCGCCGCCAGTTTCTTCGCCAGCACATGCACCCACGCATACGAGCGCGATTTCAGCGGACGACGGTCTTTGGGTTCTTCCATGGCGATAAGTGGTGGGTCAGCACGCCCACGCGCCGAGCATCCACGCCTGAGCAAAAAACGCAATCACTCCTCAATCATAGCTATCTCCAAAGTCTGTCCGGCTTTGAGATACTCACTACAATCACCACCTGTTTCCTTGCGTCGCGAGAAAGTTATGGCGTAGTAGGCATTCGGATTTTTTAAAAAAGGGCCTGTAGCTCAATGGTCAGAGCAGGGGACTCATAATCCCTTGGTTGCGGGTTCGAGTCCCGCCGGGCCCAGTTTTGAATGACGAATGACGCATTACGAATGACGAACGACGAGACATTGAAAGGGAAGCGCATCGCGGTGGTCGGCACGGGCGCGGTGGGGGGATATTATGGAGGGATGCTCGCGCATGGCGGGCACGATGTTTCGTTTTTGATGCGCGCGGATTTGGAGACGGTGCGCGCGGAGGGGTTGCGGATTTTTACGAAGGGAAATGAGATTCGGCTGCCACGCGTGACGGCGTTTGCGACGACGGAGGAAATCGGGCCGGTGGATTTGGTGATCATCGCTTTGAAGACGACGGCGAACGCGGAGTTGGAGCGGTTGCTGCCGCCGCTCATCGGGCCGGGCACTGCGTTGCTCACGCTGCAAAACGGGCTGGGAAATGAAGAGTTTCTGGCGGCGCGCTGGGGCGTGGAGCGCGTTATGGGTGCGCTGTGTTTTGTGTGCATCAATCGCACGGAGCCGGGCGTCATCCGGCATCTGGATCAGGGTTCAATTTCGGTCGGTGAATTTCGCCGGCCTGCATCGGCACGCGCGCAAGCAATTGCAGACGCGTGGCGCGATGTGGGCATCGAGGCAAAAGCCGTGGACAACCTCGCAGAGGAACGCTGGCGCAAGCTGCTGTGGAATATCCCATTCAACGGTCTCTCCATCGCCGCGCGTGCAAATGTGGGCGCGGTGCTCGCGGATGACGGACTGCGCTCGCTCGCACGTTCGCTGATGGACGAGGGCCTCGATGCAGCGCGGCGTCTCGGGCACGCGATTCCCGATTCATTTGCCGACTGGCAAATCGAGCGCAGCTACTCGATGGGCGACTACAAGCCTTCCTCGATGATTGATTACGAACTCTCGCGTCCTGTGGAGGTCGAGGCGATTTGGGGCGAGCCGTGGCGGCAGGGCGTGGCGGCGGGCGCGGCGATGCCGAGGCTGGAGGCACTCTATCGCATCATCGCGCATCTCACACGAACCGCTTGATTCCCGCGCGGGCGCTTGCACTTTCCGCGCAGCCTCCGCACACATCCGCCAATGCCGCCCATCGTCACCATCCGCTCGCTCTCGAAAGTGTATCGTCAGGGCGAAATGGAAATCGCCGCGCTGGACAACGTCTCGCTCGACATCGCGCAGGGCGAATTTCTTTCGCTCATGGGCCCGTCCGGCTCGGGAAAAAGCACGCTGCTCCACATCATCGCGGGCATTGATCGCCCGACATCCGGCGAGTGCCGCGTCGGCGGCGTCGGCGTCACGGAGCTGGATGATTCGCAGCTCGCCGACTGGCGGAATCAAAACGTCGGATTTGTTTTTCAGAGCTTCAATCTCATCCCCGTCCTCACTGCTTACGAAAACGTGGAGCTTCCGCTTTTGCTCATGGACTTGAACGGCACACGGCGAAAGGAACTCGTCCACACCGCGCTCGAACTCGTCGGTCTCGCCGACCGCGCGCGGCATTTGCCGAAACAGATGTCCGGCGGTCAGGAGCAGCGCGTCGCCATCGCCCGCGCCATCGTCACGGACCCCAAACTCGTCGTCGCCGACGAGCCCACCGGCAACCTCGACAGCGCGAGCGCCGAGGCTGTTTTGGAAATCCTGCGCACGCTCAGCAGCAAAGCGGGCAAGACCGTCATCATGGTCACGCACGACCCACGCGCGGCGAGCTTCGGCTCGAAGACGATTCATTTGGAAAAGGGGAGGCTGCTCGATGTGGCGTAACGTTTCTCCATGACGATCCCCGGCTTCCTCGTCCGCAACGCGTTTCGCAACAAACGTCGGCTGCTGCTCAGCGTGCTCGGCATCGCCGTCAGCATGTTTTTGCTCGTCACGCTCATGGTCGTTTTGCGCGAGCTGACCCAGCCGCCCAACGACGGCGGCTCCTCGCTTCGCATCACCGTCCGCAACAAACTCTCCCTCGCCAATCCACTGCCCGCCCGCCAACTCCCCATCATCGAAAAAATCCCCGGAGTCGAAGCCGTCATGCCGCTCACGTGGTTCGGCGGAAAATTCAAAGAAGACGAGCCGCTCATGTGGCCGCAGTTCGCCGTGGACCCTCGCAAATTCCGCAAAATCTTCGGCGAAATCCGCGTCCCCGAGGATCAATACGAAGCGTGGGTCAAAGACCGCACCTCCTGCATCGTCGGGCGCGATACTTTCAAAGAACAAAAGATGCACATCGGGCAAAAGCTCACGTTTCTCAGCGGCATTTATCCATGCAGCGTGGAGCTTACCATCGTCGGCGTGTATGAGGGTTCGATTGACGACCGCGTCGTGTGGTTTCACCACGCCTATCTCGACGAGGCATTGGGCGACTGGGGGAAAGTCGGCGACTGGTGGATCAAAGCCACCAATACGGAAACTGCCGCACAAATCTGCCCGCTCATCGAAGCCGCCTTCGCCAACACCTCCGACGAAGTCCGCGCCGAAAGCGAGCGCGCTTTCCAGCTCAGCTTCGTCTCCATGTGGGGCGGCATCAAATTGCTCATCGGCGGCGTCAGCACCGCCGTGCTCGTGAGCCTTCTGCTCGTCACCGCCAGCACCGTCAGCATGTCCATTCGCGAGCGATTCCGCGAACTCGCCATCCTCAAAGCCATCGGTTTTCAGCGCCGCGAACTGTGCGCATTCATCCTCGCGGAAAGCTTTGGTCTTTCCGCCCTCGGCGTCGTCTTTGGCGCGGGCGGCGCATGGCTCATGTCCCGCACCATGGACATCAAGAGCCTCACGCACGGCGCATTTGTTTCATTTGAAGTGACCCCGCAAATGCTCGGCACCGCCGCCCTCGCCGCCGCCGCCCTCGGCATCCTCTCCAGCGTCTTCCCCGCCATGAGCGTCGCCCGCATGAGCGTCGTCGAGGGCCTGCGCACGCTGGATTGAGTATTGGCCGCAATGCGGAGAATATCATGCTCAATCACCGCACATTTTCCTGTCCGCAGATTGCGCAGATTTGCGCAGATTTTGAAGTCAACTGTCTGCACCCTCTGCGAAAATCTGCGCCATCTGCGGACAAATCAGTGTTTCCCATGGATAATAAACGTGAGTAGTGAGCGCTCCGTAATGCCCCGTGTCTTTGTGGTTAAAAACAGAGCGGATGGCATTTCACGAAAGGGGATTCAATTTGGAAATCAGGAATATTCCCGCGACCGGCGAAATCCTTCATGGCTTCCTGCTTTCCTGCCTTCTTAAGATGCTTTGTCAGCCAACCCGATAAGCAGTGGTTTCAATCAATCATATATGTGCTTTTTTTGATTGATAGACAGGGATTCAATCAATCACCGGTTGCCGCCCGGCCACAGTGCGGAGAATATCACACTCAATCACCGCATTATTTGCGGGAAATACTTGCTTCTGCGGTGAATATAGGCTCTAATCACCGCAAATCATGCGGACATTATGACCTATATTCACGAAAAAGCGGACTGGCCGAAATTCACTTGGGATCACGCAAAGCTTTCACTTTTGCTTGCAAATGTGCGCCACAAGCAGGGGCGTTTGCTTGGGAAAATGGAGGGGCTTGGATTCCAGCTCAGGAACGAAGCCAGCCTCGCAACTTTGACTTCCGATGTCGTCAAATCGAGCGCCATCGAAGGTGAGGTTCTGAATCCCGAACTCGTTCGCTCATCCATTGCCCGACGACTTGGCATTGATATCGGCGGTGCTGCTTCCATAAATCGCGATGTCGAAGGTATCGTGGAAATGATGCTGGATGCCACTCAGCGTTTTGCCGAGCCACTCACCGCGGAGCGGCTCTTCGGCTGGCACGCATCCCTTTTTCCAACGGGACGCTCTGGAATGCACAAAATCACCGTCGGCGCATGGCGACCGGCAGAAATCGGCGCGATGCAAGTGGTCTCAGGAGCGATTGGTCGGGAGAATTTTCACTTCGTGGCTCCGACTGCGGAAAAGCTCGAATCGGAAATGACTGCATTGATCCAGTGGTTCGAGTCCCGCGACGAAATGGATCCCGTATTGAGGGCAGCACTCGCGCATTTGTGGTTCGTGACGATTCACCCGTTTGAAGACGGAAATGGACGCATCGGCAGAGCCATCGCTGATATGGCGCTCGCCCGTGCGGATGGAGCCAAAGAACGATTCTACAGCATGTCGTCGCAGATCGAAGCGGAGAGAAAAGATTACTACCTGAACTTGGAGCGATCCCAGCGCGGGACGCTGGATGTCACTTCATGGATGGAATGGTTCCTTGGCTGTTTCGAAAGGGCGATTGCAGGTGCAGACGAGACACTTTCAAAAGTGCTTCGCAAGGCGAAGATTTGGGATCGCGTCAATCAAGGTCTCGTCAACGAGCGGCAACGAGCCGTCATTAATCGCTTGATGGATGATTTCGTCGGCAAGCTCACATCGTCGAAATACGCGAAGCTCGCAAAATGCTCGGAAGACACCGCACTGCGCGACATTCGCGCACTGATGGAACGTGGAATTTTTGTGCAAAACGAAGGTGGTGGTCGGAGCACGAGCTACGCTCTTGTCGAACTCGTTTGAGGCAAAAACACCATCCCGCCGCTGCGAACTCATTGCGTAGGGATAATAAAGCAGACCAGAGCGCGCTCCGAAACAGCTCCGTGCCTTTGTGTCTTGGTGGTGAAAATACCGCATCTCCACCTCCTGCATTCCTGCCTTCCAAATTCATCCCAATCTTTCGTGCCCTTCGTGTCTTCGTGGTAAAAACCACGAGTGTCCGGCAGTAACTACCACAGTAGTAATTGGTTGCAATCTTGTGGTGTAGAAGGGTTAAAGTCATGTTTTGCAAGTAGTTCATGGAGAGGTATTTTCTCGAATGGATGAACGCTCAGAAGTTGCAAAGTTCTGTGCAATGT
>CANJNZ010000083.1 GCA_947476045.1 Chthoniobacteraceae bacterium | reverse complement strand
TACGCCCGCACCAAATTCGGGAGCCACCCCCAGCTCCGAAAACACCCCCATTGACACACCAAAACCAACCATGAAACTGTAACCAAAGTCCACGGCAGGTGTTACCCATGTCCTGACCCATATGTGTTACCTATGTCCTGACCCACGCCCCCCCACCATTCACAAATCACCAGTCACCAGTCACAGGCGCCCCGCCCCGCGCGCCGCCTCACCCCGGCACCACCGCGCTGAAGGGCTTGCACCACGGGCCGAATTCCCCGCGCGTATTCACCCAGCGCATACAGAACCACACCGTCTGGCCCACTTGCTCCGCTTCAAAATCCGCCCGGAAAGGCGAGCGACCGTGCATTTTCAGCAAGGGCATCGCCGCCGCGTTCACCGGCTCCGGCCCGCCGATATGATAGCGGATTTCCGCAAACGCCACCCCGCGCGGCCTTGCCGAATGAGTCACCGTCTCGCTATCGCCGTAGAAAATACGCAGCAAAGACCGGTTGGACTTGTCCACCTTCTTCACAATCGGATACGAGCCGGGCACCTGCACACGCGAGCGAGTCCCTTTCGGCACCGTGAGCCGCGCCGCCGCGCGATCCGCATCCGTCGTCGCAGGGTTCTTTTGAATCACCCCGGCCTTGGCGCGGATGTTCGCATCCATCGCCCGACGCGCCGTCTCCTTCGCCTCAAACGCCGAGTGGTAGGCCTGCTCCGCCGTCTTAAAATCCCCCCACGCCTGCGACCAGTCGGTGAAAGACGCAGCCACCTCGGCCAATTCCCCGGCAGAGAGACCGTGCGACGCACCATTGGCGGACACCCACTCGGCAAAGGCCTTCGACATGGTGAAAAAGGGAACGTCTCCGTCGGGTATGAAATCTCCAGTCATAAACAAAAGAATGTGTCCCCCGTTTAAGGCGCTCATTTTTACGAACAAAGGACTGGAATGTTAAAATCCGGCATCAAACACCGAACATCCGGCGAGAAACCCCGAAGCTTCGGGACGTAACCCCGAACACTCGGCACCCAACGACGAACCTCCGGCATGAACCCCCGAACCCTCGGCACATCATCCCGAACCTCCGGCACAAAACACCGAACATTCGGGGAAAAATCCCGAAGCTTCGGCATAGAACCCCGAACCTTCGGGGCGTAACGCCGAACGTTCGGGGTTTCGTCCCGAACACTAATAATCGAACCACCCAAACACCAAATCCAACCGCAGAAACCGCCCATTGACAGAGTAAAACCGCACATTCACCCCCCGCCCACGTTGCCGCGATGAGCACCAAAGGTGCGTATTCATACCAGCCTAGGGCAACGCCCTAGGAAACCGGACGTCATACGCCAAAGCTCTGTAAGAGCGTCCCAGATGAAGCCGCCCCTACAGGGCTTTGTTCATGTTGCACGACCGACCTAGGGCGATGCCCTAGGCTGGTATGAAACCGGGCCTTCGGCCCTGCAAAACCGCCGCCTCGCATCGGATTGTCCCGGAGGGAGCGCATGAAACCGGCCCTCGCCCCCGCAAAACCGCCGCCCCGCATCGGATTGTCCCGGAGGGACAGCGCGAAATTAGCCGGTCGGCAAGTCCGCCATAGGCGGACGCAGCCACCGGTTCCGCCCCAAACAAGAACAACCGCCCCGGAGGGGCGGCAGAAGACGGGCGGCGAATTTCCCAAGACGGCGGGCGAATATCCAAAGACGGCTGGCGAATTTCCCCGACGCCCCTGCCGGGGCGTTGTTCATTTGAACCACGATCCGGTGGTTATCACCACCGGCTAATTTCGCGCTGGCCCTCCGGGCCAACCCCTCCGCGTCCTCCGTGCGCTCTGTGGTTCAAAACACCCGCCCCCTTTGCGCCTTGGCGTCTTGGCGCGAGGCATTGTTTGGGTTTGTTGTTCCAAGGGGCGGGGGTTTTCGGTAGAGGAGATGGGCGAAACCCCATGCAACCCATGAAGCGATGCCCGAAATGTTCTTTGTTTGTTCGCAGTGAAATGCGGCTGTGCTTTTGCGGATATGAGTTCAGCGGGAATGAGCCGGAGGCGATACTGCCTCCTGTAGAACTTGCCAAATTTGCACGCCGCGAAGCTTGGGGATGCATGCGCTCTTGTGGGTTCCTAATTCTTATTTTCCTAGGGCTCGTTTTATTATTTTTTCTGGTCCTCGGCCCGCTGTGGCCCGTCATGAAATGGTGATTTTCTCCGCGCCTCCCGCAGCAGCCAAAGAGTGCCTTTCCTCGCGCACCCACGTTCCTAGTGACGCGCTCCGTTTTCTCCGCTAGTCGGAGTGGCCATGCGTTTTCTGCTTTGCGTTTGCTTTTCGCTCCGGGTGATGGCGGGGGATTTTCCCAAGCCTTTTAATACGGGGAATGATGTGGGGAAGTCGCCGATGCCGGCGGCGGAGGCGGTGAAGCTGATTCAATTGCCGCCGGGGTTCAAGGCGACGGTCTTTGCTGCGGAGCCGGATGTGCAAAACCCCATCGCCTGTGCGTGGGACAGCCGGGGGCGGCTCTGGATTGCGGAGAATTACACGTATGCCGACGGGAAGACCAATTTCGACAAGACGCTGCGCGACCGCATTCTGATCTTTGAGGACACGGACAACGACGGCCATTTCGACAAGCGCACGGTCTTCGCCGACAATCTGCAAAACCTCACGAGCATCGAGCTGGGCTACGGCGGGGTCTTTGTGACTGCCGCGCCGTATCTGCTTTTCATCCCCGACCGCGATGGCGACGACAAGCCGGACGCGCTCCCGGAAAAAGGGGACGCGGGCGCTTTCAAAAAAAACCTCCTCCCCGGCACCAACTACGAAATCCTCCTCGACGGCTTCGATGCCTGGAGCATCCGCCACAATTTCGTGAATGGTCTGCGCTGGGGGCCGGATGGCTGGCTCTACGGGCGGCACGGCATCCAGGCCACTTCGCACATCGGCGCGCCGGGCACTCCCGCCGCCGAGCGCACGCCGATGAACTGCGGCATCTGGCGCTTTCACCCCGTGCGGCGCACGTTTGAAATCGTCTGCTGGGGCGGCACGAATCCCTGGGGGCTGGATTGGAATGCCGAGGGCGAGGGCTTCTTTACCAACACCGTCATCGGCCACGTCTATCACCTCATCCCCGGCGCGCACTACGAGCGCATGTATGGCGAGGACTTGAACCCCAATATCTACCAGCTCCTCCCGCAGACCGCCGACCACTACCACTACGACCGCTCGAAGACGTGGAGCGATTCGCGCGCGGGGAAAGCGAACGACTTCGGCGGCGGTCACGCCCACTGCGGCTGCATGATTTACCAAGGCGACAACTGGCCCGCCGAATACCGGGGAAAACTTTTCACGCTCAACCTCCACGGTCGCCGGATGAATTGCGAACGCCTCGAACGCAAAGGCAGCACCTACGTGGCGAAGCACGAGCCGGATTTCGCGCAGTTCGGCGACCCGTGGTTCCGAGGCATAGACCTCACGACCGGCCCCGACGGCGGCGTGTATGTCCTCGACTGGAGCGACGACGGCGAATGTCACGAAGAAGACGGCGTCCACCGCGAAAGCGGCCGCATTTACAAGATCACGTATGGGGAGGTGAAAAAGCCGGTGCTTTTAGAAAGAGGCGACCTCGCTGCGATGGAAACGGCTGAGCTGATGGCGCTCGGGGTGACCGGGACGGAATGGGAGGCGCGCATGGCTGCGCAAGTTCTCGCTACTCGTGTCGCTCAAAAGCCGCTTGAAGACGATGAACGCAAAAAGGCTCAGTGGGAAATGGTGCAACGCGCCCGAAAGTTAGTGCCTTCCATTCTCGAAAAGAACCCGCGTGAAGAAGGACGAAGGCTGATGCGGATGAATGACATCGTTCGAGGTTATTTCCCCCAGTTGGCCTTAACGTATCCGAGCAAACATTGGATTCACGACATGATTGTTCAAGATTCCGGTAAGATGGGCGCGTTGGGACGGAGAAGTGTATGCGTTGATATGAAAGTTAGGCCGACGGGCGATTTGTTTGCCGTAATGCGAAGCATCCTAGCCTTCGCTGAAGACAACGACGACCAAGTGCTGCCGCTGCTTTACTGGTCAACTTTCGAGCGGCTCTTCAGCGAGAAGGACGATGCCCTCGTGAATGAAGCCTCCAAAGCCGCGTATGAAGGCAAAATCAGAATCGTCCTTGAGAACGCCGCACGCCGCGTCACCTACGACCTCGCAAAACGTCCGGCGCTGCTCGACGGCTTGCTCGCGCTCGCGGTGAAATCTTTCGACGAAACAAAAGCCGGCTGCATCACACGCGGCATCTCCGCCGCATTGCGCGGAGCCGCCAAAGCCCCTGCGCCCGCCAACTGGCCCGCCTTCGCGGAGAAGGCCGCGAAGATTCCCGCCCTCGCCGACAAGGTGCGCGAGATGAATGTCATCTTCGGCGACGGGCGCGCGCTCGACGAAATCCGCGCGATCGCCCTCGACGGCAAGGCCGACCTCGCCACGCGGCGGCAGGCGATGGAGTCGCTCATTTCCAGCGGCGACAGCGGGCTGCGCGGCATTTGCGAAAAGCTCGTCGGCAACGGCGACCTCACGCCCGTCGCCATTCGCGGCCTCGCCACATTCGATGATCCCGCCGCCGCCAAACTCGCCGTGAGAAACTGGGAGCGCCTCCGCGCCGACGCGCGCCCCGGCGTCATCGGCTCGCTGTGCTCGCGCCCCGTTTTCGCGCAAGCGCTGCTCACCGCCATCCGCGCCGGAAAAATCGCGCGCGAAAACCTCACCGCCTACCACGCCCGCCAGATCGCCGCGCTCGGCGACGCCGCAGTTTCCGCCCTCATCGCGGAAGTCTGGGGCGAAATCCGCACCACGCCCGACGACAAAAAACGCCGCATCGCCGCGCTGAAAACCGCGCTGACTCCCGACGTTCTGGCAAAGGCCGACATTGCAAAAGGCCGCGCACTTTTCACACAGACCTGCGCCGCCTGCCACACGCTCTTCGACCTCGGCCAGTCCGGCGCGAACCTCGGCCCGAACCTCACCGGCAGCGGACGCGCGAATCTCGATTACCTGCTGGAAAACATCGTGGACCCGAGCGCCGTCGTCCCCGCCGATTACAAACTCAGCACCGTCACGCTCAAGGACGGGCGCGTGCTCAGCGGGTTCATCAGCGCGAAAAACGAACAGACCCTCACGCTCCGCACGATGACCGAAAACCAAACCCTCCCCACCGCCGACGTGATCAAGATCGAAGCCAGCCCACTTTCCCTCATGCCCGACGGTCTCCTCGACGCGCTCACCCAAGAACAAGTGCGCGACCTCTTCGGTTTTTTGATGACGAAGTGAGAGTGCATCCGTCTTTCCGCCGCACACAGGCTTGCCTCGCGCGGCTCACTCCGGCATTTCGCGCAGATGCTCGTCTCACTTCGCATCCGCAATCTCGCCCTCGTCGAGGAGTTGGAATGGCATATTGGCCCCGGCTTCATCGCGATCACGGGCGAGACGGGCTCCGGCAAAAGCATCATCGTCGGCGCGCTCAAGCTCGTGCTCGGCGAGCGCGCGGATAAATCGCTCATCCGCTCCGGTGCCGATGGCTGCACGGTCGAGGCGCTCTTTCACATCAAGGACTCCGCGAAACTGAACGCGTGGCTCGATGAACAGGGCGTCGAGCGCTGCGAAGACGGCCAGCTCATCGTGAAGCGCGTCTTTTCCACAGCGGGCACGAACCGGCAGTTCATCAACGGCAGCCCCACCACGCTCGCCGTGCTCGCGCAGCTCGGCGACGGCCTCGTGGATTTGCACGGCCCGCACGATCACCAGTCGCTCCTTTCCAACGAACGCCAGCTCGATTTGCTGGATTCCTTCGCCGCCGCCGATGCGCTGCGCGCAAAATACGTCGAGCAATACCGCGAACTCAACCGCCTCGCCAACGAGCGCGACGCACTCGCCGGAAGCGAAGCCGCGCTCGAACGCGAACTCGATCTGCTCCGTCATCAAGTCGGCGAAATCACCGACGCGCAAATCCAGCCCGGCGAAGAGGAGGAACTGCTCGCTCGCTACACCGTCGCCTCGAACGCGCGCAAACTGCTGGAGCTTTCCGCCGCCGCGCTGGGCCGGCTCGTGGAGTCCGACGACGCAGCGCTCACGCGGCTCGGCGAAGTCGGCAAACTCCTGCGCGATCTCGAACGTGTGGACCACGGCGCGAGTCGTTTTTCCGACGCGCTCACACGCGGCCTCGCCGAAATCGAAGACCTCGCCAGCGGCCTCCAGCGTTATGCCGAGGAGCTCGACATCGAGCCCGGCGCGCTCGCCGAGATGGAAGAGCGCGTGACGCTCTTCGAGACGCTCAAGCGCAAATACGGCGGCGCCATCGCAGACGTGGTCGCTTTCGGCGAAGCCGCCGCCGCCCGCCTGCAAAAGATCGAGAGTCGAGGCGAGGAAATCGAGCGCCTCACCCGCGACATCGAAAAGCAGCGCGCCGCCATGCTCGCCACCGCCGCGAAGCTCACCGACAAACGCAAAGCCGCCGCGCCGAAGCTCGCCAAGAGCGTCACCGCCCACCTGCGCGATCTCGGTTTCAAAAAGAGCGACTTCACCGTCGCGCTGAACGCTCTCGCCGAGCCCGGCCCGCATGGATTGGAGAGCATCGAATTCGTTTTCGCGCCAAACCCCGGCGAGCCCGCGAAACCGCTCAAGGCCATCGCATCGAGCGGCGAAATTTCGCGCGTCATGCTCGCCGTGAAATCCTCGCTCGCCGCGCAGGACACTATCGCGCTGCTCGTGTTCGACGAGATTGACGCCAACGTCGGCGGCGAAATCGCCCACGCCGTCGGCGCAAAAATGCGCGCCATCGCCGAAGAGCGTCAGGTCCTCGCCATCACCCACCTCCCGCAAGTCGCCGCACAAGCGCAGTCACAGTTCTTCGTCGCAAAGGACTTCGCATCCGGCCGCACCATCTCCACGCTCACCGAGGTAAAAGGCAAAGCTCGCATCGAAGAAATCGCCCGGATGCTCGGCGGAAAAGGCGACTCCGCCCTAGCCCACGCAAAGACACTGTTGCAGGCGTAGCCCCATCGCGGATACTGCCGCGCCAATGCAAACACGACGCACGATTGCGATTTTCCTGCTTGCCGCCGCTCTTGCACAGGCGGAGCCGGCGAATCCAAAGATCGTCGAGCGCTACAAACAGATGCTGGCGGCGAACCCCGTCGAAGGCGTGGCGCTGGATCGTCTGTGGAAGATCGCGCTCGATGAAGGAACGACCGAGCGGCTGATCGCGGAGTATCAAAAGGCGGACGGATTCGCGTCGCGCATGGTGCTCGGGCATTTGCTGCGCAAGGCGGGGCGCGACGACGATGCGGACGATGCTTTCTCCCGCGCTGCGAAGCTCGACGCGCAAAGCCCGCTGCCGCTACTCGCGCTGGCGCATTTGAAAAATGAGCGAGGACATCCACGCGATGCTGCGGAGTGGCTGGAAAAGGCAGCGGCACTTTTGCCAAAGGACGATGCGCGGCTCGCGGACACGCTGATGCAACTCGGCGCGGCGTGGCTGGCGGCGGGCGATGTGAAAAAGGCGGCGGCAGCGTGGGAACGGACGATTGCGCTCGATGCGAACAATCTCGACCTGCGCCGTCGTCTTGCGGGTGCGTATGCGGACAACCATTTGCCGGAGCCTGCGATTCGGCATCTCGAATTTATCATCGAGCACGCGCAGCCCCCGGAGCGTGCGGCGGCGCTCCAGCAAATCGCGAAGCTGCACAGCGCAGCGGGCCGTCCCGGCGAAGCGATGGAGGCATTGCAACGCGCAGTCGTCTTCACTGCGCCGGGGAACTGGCTGCGCTCGGAATTGCTGGGGCAGATTATCCGTCTCGCACAACGTCAGCACGTGGAGACGGAGTTAGAGGAAAAGTGGAAGAAACAGGTGGAGCAATCGCCACGCGACCTCAGCGGCTACCTGCAACTCGTCGAATTTTACGAACGCACGGGCAAGCTGAACGAACAGCGCGTGTGGCTGGAAAAGACGACGGCGCTCGTGCCAAAGAATGCCGAACTGCGGCTGAAGCTCGCGCGGTTGCTCGTGCAAATAGATCGGCTCGATGATGCGGCAACACGCTATGATGCACTGCTCGCCGAACAGCCGGGGAATGTGGATCTCGTTTTCGAGCGGGCACGGTTGGACATCCAGCGCGATGACAATGCCGCGGCGCGAGCTCGCATCGCCGCGCTGCTCGCGGGGAAGAAGGGTGACGAACTGCTGCGCGCGAAGGCGCTGGAGTTTTACCAGGAGCATCGTCTGCTCGATCTCGTGGAGGAGCATTTGAAGGGGGAGGCGGCGGGCGGCGCGGAGGAACCGGTGTTTTCGCTGGCGACGTTCTATTTTTCCCAACGGCGCGCTGCGGACGGACTCATCGAATTGAAACGTCTCAGGCGCGCTGATGCTGCGCCGGAAAAACAGGCGGCGCTGAATTTTCGTGCAGCGCAGTTGCTGAAGGCGCAGGGGGAGCTTGGCCCGGCGGTCGAGGCGATGGAGGTGGCGAATGCGTTGAAGGACGATGTGCGTGACCAGCACATCTTGCTCGGCGAGTTGCAGGCTGCGCGTTTGCAACTTCCCGAAGCGCGGGTGGCTTTTGAGCGGGCATATGCGTTGAGCAGGAGCGAGGCGGAGCGTCAGGAAGTGGATACGAAGTTGTTCGAGACATTCCGCGCAGAGGCTCCTGTTTTTGATCCGGATGCTGCGGTGACACTGCGAAAGGCGAATCCGGCGGCTGCGATTGTTGAGGGGCACATTCGCGAGCTGATGAAAGTGGCGACTTCGCAAAAGAGTGCTGCAAGCTGGCTGCGCGTTGCACGATGGAAGGCATGGAATGGAGACAAGGCGAGCGCGGTGACGTTTGCGGTGAAAGCGTCGGACCTTGAGCCCAAAAATATCGCGCCGCGTGAGTTTCTCGCCCGCCATTCGGCGAACAATGGCGATGCGGCGCTGGCGCTCGTCCATCTTCGCGAACTGCTCACGCTGAATCCTGATGGTCGCGACGGCTACCTACGCGAAATCGGCCAACTCGAACAACAGCGCGGAAACGCACGCGAGGCGCTGAAGATTTTCGAGCAGCTTGTGCACGCGAATCCCGGCAACGCCGACGCGCTGGCAGATCTCGCCGCGGCGCAGGAACGCGCGAGTCGCGACGAAGACGCCGCCTCGACATGGCGCAAGGCGCTTTCCAACGCACCCGCACCGCGTAAACGCGAGGTTGCGTCGTCATTGCTGCGCGTGTTGCAAAAGCTGAACCGCAACGAGGAGGCTGCCGCGCTTTTGCTACGCGCTGTGGATGAGACTCCGAATGAGCGCGAGCGACTGGCGCGCTTTGATGAGTTGCTGCTCCACGCGCGGCAGCGCGGGCAGCTCGGCTGGCTGCGGACGAAGTTTGAAGACCGTCGCAAGCTTGGTGCGGATGATTATTTCACCGAGGTCGCACTGGCGCGTGTTTTGAAGTTGCTCGGCGAAAAGGAAGCGGCGTTCGAGTTGTTTGCGGATGCGGTTTTTTCCGCGCCGAATCAGCCGGAGGCGCTGCCTGATCTTGTGCGTGAGGCGGAGGACTTACAGCGGCTTGATACGGCGGTGCGTTTGCAGGAACAGTTTACGCGTGTCGGTCCGCAGAATCGGCCTGATGGTTTCATGAAACTCGCCGCGCTCTACGAAAAGACGGGCGATCTCGAAGGCACGGAGCGCACATGGGCGCGAGCGACGAGCAAATTTCCGCGCGACACAGAAGTGGTGCGCAGTGCGGCAGAGTTTCATCAGCAGTGGGGCGACCGAGCGCGAGCGGCGACTCTTTGGAAGAAGCTGCTTACTCTCGATCCTACCAATGTCCGTGCTGCCTCGGAGCTGGGAGAGCTGGAGTATGATGCCGCGAGATTTGCAGAGGCACGTGAGGCTTTCGAGGTAGTGATGAAATTGACGAAGCCGGTGACGCAACGGTTTTTTCCAAGCGAGCGCGGTGTGTTTTCCGGCTTTGAAACGGAGAGGGCGGGGTCGCGTCTGGGCACGCTTTCCACGTCGGCGGGAAGGCGCGGTGAAAAGCCGAATGCGGAGCAGAGTCAGCGTCTCACTGCGATCCGCAGGCTTGGTGAAATCGCGCGCAAGCAGGGAGGCGCGGCACTTCAGACGTGGCTGGAAGCGTTGGCGAATAAGGATGCGACGCTGACGACCGAACTGCTGTGGGCGCTCTATTTCGCAGGTTCGCACGACCGCGTGGTGGATCTCGTGGAATCGTTGATCAAAAAGGAGCCGCAGGTTTTGATGAACAGACAGGCGTTTGTCTGGCTCGCGCTGGAGTGCAGTCAGTATGCGCGGCTCGGTGCGTGGCTGAATGCACCGGGGCGTTCGGCGGAGGAACTGGATTTGTTCAGCCGAGCTTTTGCGGAGATTGTGAAGGTGCATCCCGAAAACGTAGGCCCGGCGATGATGAATGGATTGTTCCCGCCCGCTGCGAACACGCGGCTCTGGCCGTCGGCGATGGAGCTGGCGCGCAACCGTCGTTTCGCCGAGGCCATCGCGCTTGGGCGGCGGCTGTTTGATTTGATCGGCGAGCAACAACCGGGCGTGGGGCGCGAGCTGGCGCGATGGCATCTCGCCAACGGCGATGTGGACGGTGCGCGGCGCGTGCTCGCTGCGTCGTTGAAATGGGAAGGGGATTCCTTCGAGTCGCCGGTGTTTGGTGTGATGCGCGATGGCTATTTTCTCACGCCGGAAAATGAGCGCGCTGCTTTTATGGCAGGCATCATGCGTGCGACGGATGAGCGGACGCTTCACGGCCTCATCACGCGGGTGTTGTTGTTTTCGCTCAGTGGCGAAGAGAGCAAGGCGGTCGCTGCGCTGGATGCAATTTTGGATATTCATCCACTCGGTATTCACAGTGTGGATCAAACCAACTCGGCATCACGCGAGTGGCTCTTTCTGCTCGGCGCTGGCGGGCAGTTGATCGAGTGGAATTATCCGGCGCTGGCGGAGCATTTACGGGAGCATGTTTTTGCCGACGAGGGTTTGCGTTCGCTTCAGCGAGGGCAATTAGTGCGAGAGAGCGTGGAGTCGGCGGAGCAACGTTCGGGCGATTTGTGGACGCAGCGTCCGGCGGTGCTGGAGTTGGAAAAGCGGGCGTGCGACCAGTGGGACGTGCTGCGCTACTTGCGTGGTGGACGTGTGGAGCGCGCGGCGATTCTCCGCGAGCGCGAGCGGGTGCCGGAGGGTGTGACACGCCTGGGCGAGACACTGATTGCCTACAAAGGTTACGCGGGTGCGGTGGAGGTGCATCGTCGTGTTTGGGAGAAAAATTCGTCTGACCCCGCTGCGCTCCGCAGGCTGATGGATATTTGCTCCATGGCTGACGACGAGCCGACCGCCGAGGCGATTCGCCGCCGCGTGCTGGACGAGCAGTTGAACCCCGGCAATGACACGACGCCACGGCAGTTTGCGCTGGAGCTTGCCGAGATTTTGGAAAAGCGCGGCGCGGTAGACGAGGCAGCGCGCGTTGTTTCCCGTGCAGCGGAGAAGGCACCGGGCGAATTCACGCTGATGCAAAAGCGAGCGCAACTTCTCCAGCGTGCGGGGCGCGAACAGGAGGCAGAGATTGCGTGGAGCAAGGTTGCGAAGCTGCCGGGTGGAAATGTTGGCGCGCAGAACGCGCTGGCGGTGATGCTGGAGCAGCGGGGTAAGCTGGCGGATGCCATCGAAGTGCGTATTCGCGACGGTGGTGGAAATGGCGACCCGCTTCTGCCGGTGCTTTTTTACAAGGACGGACGTGCTGACGATGCGCTCACGGCTCTCGCAAAACTCTCCGCGAATAATGCGGTGTATGCAGCGATGACGCTCGCCGAGGCGATGGGGCTGAATGGCGATGGCAAACTTGCGCGCAGCGTGCTGGTGACGACTTCAAAGCGGGTGAGCGAGCCACGGGGACGGCTTCAGCTTTCCTCGAAACTGCTCGCCATACCGGATGCGCCGCCGTCGCAGGAATTCGTGGTGAGGATGCAGGCGCGGATGCGCGAAATCGCGAACAAGCACCCGGAGCTGGCGGAGGGATATTTCGATTTCTTTGAGCGATATGCAGCGAGATTTGGCATCGAAACGGATTGGGAGAATGAGGTTGTCCGCTCGTGGGACGATGGCAAAGGCGCGCTGTCTGCGGGGGTTGTGGCACTGCGTCGCAAGCTGTCGCAAAATGATCTCCCCGCAGCACGCCGTGTTTGCGAGCGACTGCTCGCGCGCTCCGATATTTCCGGCGCGATGCTGGAGAGGCTGGATGCGCTTTTTGCGAAACAGCCGGAGTTGCGCATCCTAGTCGCGGAGGCGAACGCGCATCGCGGCTGGCCGTATGCGCAGGCGACTTTGAACTGGGTGCAGCGTTTGGACGAGTCGGGCCAGCGCGAGAAGGCGCGCGATTTATTGACGAAATATTCGTGGCTGGCGGCGGTAGCTGGCGGCGCGGAGTTACTCGGCAACGAATGGCTGCAACTCGGCGACGTGGAGAAGGCGCGCGAGTTTTTGCAGCAGTCTATGCGCGAAAATAATCCCGTGCCGTCGCTGTCGGTGCTGGCTGGGATGGCGCGCGTTCATTTGGCGGCGAAAAATCTTCGTGCGGCGAAGTTGCTTTTGCAGCAGGCGTTTTCCGAGCCGACGTGTCGCGAATACACGGCGCTCGCGGAGTATTTCGATGTCGCCGGGGAGCTATCGCGCTGGCGTGAGAGTGCTAAAGAATTTGCGCTTTCGGCGGCTGCATTGCACGGGCTCAAGCAGGCGCTCTTTGAGCGTTTTGAAAAGCAGGGCCGCCTTGGTGATGCGCTAGCTCTGCTGCTCTCGGCACCCGAAGTCATCGAGCCTGCCGGCAGTGCGGGCGTGACGTGTGCCCGTCTGCGTGCGCTGGCGCGAAGGACGGGCGCTTTTTCCGAGGCCGCCGAATTGCTCGAAAAACTGGTGGAATGGCGCGGGCCCGATGCGGAGCCGGAGGCGGCTGCGCTTTATGCAGACTGGGCGGAGGCTGGTGGAAAATCTGCGCAGCAACATCTTGAACGCGCCGTAACGCTCAGACCGCTACGGTGGGAATTTGTGAAGCGGCTTGCGGAGATTCATCTTGCAGCGAAGGAGCCTGCGAAGACGCGCGCGGTGCTGAAGAGTTTTTTGTGGATTTCCAATGTGCCTGCGGAACGCGAGGCGGCGCTGGAAATGTGGGAGAAGGCTCGCGGGAGTTGATGCCTCGGGCCTTGCCAGTGGGCGCGGACGGTGGCAACGGTAGGTCATGCGCTTGCTGCCGCTCATTGCTTTGCTGCTCGCCGGGTGCGCTTCTTCCAAAAACAAAGATGCGCTAAATCCTGCGACTGCAAACACGCGTGCCATCGAGCAGATACGGATGAATGAGGTGGAAGGAGGAGAGACGCATCGTGGAGCTGAAATCATGGCACCAAATCAAAACAAAACGTTCGACACGCGTGCGGCGAATTTTGGCACGGCCTCGGCGATTGGATCGCGTCAGGCGCGGACGGGCGAATTTCACTTTGAGGATCGGGTGCGCACGAAGTCTTTTGGGACACGCGATTTTTCGACGAAGAACGCGGCGATGGTGGATAAGAATTACGAGACGAAGGAAGCGCCAACGAAGGAGTCGTGGTTTTCACGCCTCACAGCTCGGACAAAAACATACGAAACCCGCGAGGCGCAGGGTGTCAGCAAGACGGCTGAGACGCGCGCGCTGCCGGGGGGCGACAAGGCGTATTTTGCGAAGGGCAGGAAGCAGGCCGCCTACGACACTCAAGGGCCGGCGGCGATGGCGATGGGCGGCGAGAATCGTGACGGACAAAGCTGGTCCGGTGATGTGAAGCCGATGACCATCGAGGACGTGAAGAAGCTGCTGAACAAGAACTGAGGCACGGCAAAGCTTGCACGCACGCGCAACGCGATTATCTAAGCGCCCTCTTTTTTTCACATGCCTACGCCTGAAGAACAGCTCGCCATCCTCAAGCACGGGACCGACCGCATTATTTCCGAGCAGGAATTGCTCGCGAAGTTAAAGCTCGGTCGTCCGCTGAATGTGAAACTCGGCGTGGATCCGACTGCACCGGATATCCATCTCGGCTTCACCGTGGGGCTTTCAAAGCTGCGGCAGTTTCAAGACCTCGGTCATCAGGCGATTCTCATCATCGGCGATTTTACCGCGATGATAGGCGATCCATCGGGACGCTCGAAGACGCGCCGCCAGCTCACGCACGATGAGGTGATGGCGAACGCGACGACTTTCAAGCAGCAGGCGTTTAAGATTCTCGACCCGGCGAAGACGCGCGTTGTTTTCAACGGCGAGTGGTTTGAGATGATGACGTTTGACGCGGTGATGAAACTGAATGCGCGCGTGACGATGCAGCAGATGCTCCAGCGCGAGGATTTCAAAAAGCGAATCGCCGATGGGGAGCCGGTGCATCTTCATGAAATCCAATACCCGATCATGCAGGGCTGGGATTCGGTGATGATTCGCGCGGATGTGGAACTCGGCGGGACGGATCAACTTTTCAACTGTCTCGTCGGTCGCGACCTTCAGCGCGAGGAGGGGCAGTCGGAGCAGGTGGTGCTTTTGCTGCCACTGCTCGAAGGGCTGGACGGGGTGAACAAAATGTCGAAGAGCCTCGGCAATTACGTCGGCGTCGCGGAGGCGCCGGAGACGATGTTTGGGAAATTGATGAGCATCACGGACACGCTCATGGCCCGCTATTACAACTTGCTGCTGTGCGAGCAGGCTCCAGCGGACATGCATCCGATGGAGGCGAAGAAGCAACTCGCCGCGCGCATCGTGGCGCGTTTTCACGGCGAGGAAGCGGGCAATGCGGCCCGTGCGGATTTTGAACTGCGTTTCAGCAAAAAGGATCTCGCGAGCGCGGAACTGCCATCGCTCCCGCTGGCAGGTCTCGGCGCGGATATCGTGAGTGTGGTCGTGGCTGCATTCGGGCAGTGTTTTCAAATCACCAAGTCGCGCGGCGATGCGCGGCGGCTCGTGGAGCAAGGGAGCATCCAGCTCGGCGGCGAAAAGGTGAGCGACCCGAAAGCGACGCCCGCTTTCACCGCAGGCGATGTGCTGAAGCTGGACAAGACGCGCGCGGTGCGGCTGGCGTAATGCGCTCTATTTGCGACCGAGGATGCGGTCGAGCGAATCGCTTGTTTGCCAGATGAGCGCCTCGGGGTAGTGCGGATAGGGGTGGAAGTATTCGAAGGTAAGGAAGCCTTTGTAGCCCGTGGCGGCGAGCGCTTCGGTGAGGGCGGGCCAGTTTGTCGTGCCGTCGAGGAGCGGGCGGAAAGTTTCGAGCGAATAGTCGGTGCCTTTTTTGGTGAATTCCTTGAGGTGGATGTTGCGCGTGCGTTTGCCGAGGATCGGCACCCAGTGCTCGGCGTGTTGGAACATGGCGATGTTGCCGGTGTCGAAATGCACCTGCACGTGCTCGCTGCCGATGCCGTCCACGAAGGCGTTCATTTCCATCGGCGTCATCAAGTAGCCGTTGAAGAAAATGTTTTCGATGTTGAGGAAGACTTTCAGTTTTTCCGCCTGTTTTGCGAGCTGACCGACGGCTTCGCGGGCGCGTTTGTCGCACACGTCGTTGGGGACCGGCTCGTGGTCGTTGCGCCAGGGAATGTGGACTGCGCCGGGGACGACGAGCACGTTTTCCACTCCGAGATCGTGGGCGGCTTGCGCGATTTTTCCGGCGAGTTCGATGCCGCGTTCGCGCTTCACGGGGTCGTTGCTCGTGAGGGGGTAGGGCCAGAAAAGGAACGAGCAAAGGCCGCTGATGCGGATGCCGATGTCGTCGGCCATTTTTCGGATCGCTGTGTATTCTTTCGCGCCGGATTTTGGTGAGAGGTCGTTGTCGAGATCGTAGTTGAGCTCGATGCCGTCGAAGCCCGCGTCTTTCGCAAGCTGCATACATTCGCGGAGCGTCATGCGTTCGGGGTAGGGGAACGCCCAGAGGTTGATGCTCTTGAGCATGTCATAACGCTTTGGAGATGCGCGGCGGGCGTCTGGTTTTTTCGCTGTCTGCGCCGAGACGGGCAGCGTGAGTGCGCCGACGGTGGCGATTGCGGAGCCGAGGGCGGCGCGGCGGGTGATGGGGCCAAAGGGGCCGGTTGCTTGTGTGTTCATGGCGTGGAGTTTTTTGGTGTGTAGGTGCGCTTGCTGCGGAGGCGGAACCAGTTGTTCATCGTCTTGCGCAGTTTGTCGCGGAAGCTGAGGAGTTGTTCGTGGCGGGGCGCGCCTTTTTTGATGGCGGCGAGGATGCCGGCGACGGTGAAGTCGTCGGTGTCGAAGGTCATGTAGCTCGTGCCGATGGAGGCTTCGTGGTGGGCGTCGCTGGCGGCGATCATCGGGAGCGAGCGGCGCTGGGCGTAAGTGAGCGCTTCGGTGTTGTATTTTGGGAAGGAGATTGCTGCGTTGAAGACCTCCAGCGCGTCCACGGTGAGTGTGTCGAGGACTTCTTCGCGGATGCCGGCGCGGAATTTATCGAAAGGATGTGCGGGGATGGCGAGACCGCCTGCGGCTTGCACGGCGCGCGCGACCTCGGTGGCGGGTGCGCCTTTCATCTGCGGAAGTGTGACGCCGATACAGAGTAGGTGGCCTTCCGCTGTGGAAACTTCGACGCCCGGGATGACGAGAAAGCCGTCCACCGGCTGGCCGTCGCGCCGGGCGAATCCGTGATCCACCATATAATGATAGGCGTCGCAGGTATTGTGATCGGTGATTGCGAAACCGTGCAGCCCCCGCCGCTTTGCCGATGCCACGAGAGATTCGGGACTGCTCACGCCGTCGCCGGAAAACCACGAATGGCAATGGAGGTCGAGGCGGTAAGGCATGGCGGGCAGGATGCACGACAGAGGGCGGTGGATGCAAGATGACGAATGATGAAACCTTCTGTCCTCTTGCCTCACACACGATGTCTCCCACATTCTTAATTTATGAATATTGGCTTCAAAGAATGGACACTTGTTTGCGACGCGCTTGGTCGCGGGGAGCAAAGCATCATCATCCGCAAAGGCGGGATCGCAGAAGGTCGCGCCGGGTTTCGGTTTCAATACGACGAGTTCCTTCTTTTCCCGACGCTCTTTCACGAGCAGGTGACGAAATTAAAACTGCCTGCGGAGACACCGCTTCCTGCGATGCGCGCGGATGGGCAGCACGAAATCAAGTATCGCGTCCGCGTGGAGTGGACGCGGGATGTGAGCGATCTCGCTTTGGTTCAGCGGCTGGCCCCCTTTCATTGCTGGCAGGATGCGGAAATTGAAAAGCGATTCCGCTATGAGGAGGAAAAGGGCAGGACGGGTGTGAGTGTGGCTTTAGTGCGGGTTGAAAAGCTGAACATGCCGTTCGTTTTTCCAGATTCGCCCAAATACGGTGGGTGCCGTTCATGGATTCAGCTTCCCAAACTACCAGAAGGGATTCAGGCGGTGCCGGTGCTGGATGAGGGCACGTATCGGAGTGCGGAGACCAAGTTGCTCGCAGTTCTGGACGGTGATTGATCTCCAAAGTGTGCGTGATGATTAATGCCATGAATCATCCACCTGTTGGCGGGATGGCAGGAATGTAAATTTTAGCAATCGTTGGCACCGAGTTTGCTAAATAAATTGTCACGGAAGATCGAGTATTCAATCACTAGATCAGCCGCATTCATCATCCATACATAACCATCATAAAAGAAATCATCACCATGAACCAGAAACCGAATAGCAAACGCGGGGGCTTCACCCTCGTTGAAATCATGATTGTAGTCGCAATCATCGCATTGCTGGCCTCGATTGCCGTCCCAAACTTCCTGCGCAGCCGCAAACGCTCGCAGGCTACACAAATTCTTCAGGATCTTCGTCTAATTGATGCGGGTATTGACCAATACGCCATCGAAAACAACCGTGCTGGCGGCAGCAACGTCGCATGGGCCGACGTTCAGAAGTATATCAAGACCGGCACCCGCCTCTATAACAGCAATGCTAGGGATATCCTCGGTAATGCGTTCACGATCACCTCGGTGGACTCAGTGCCAAAAGTGAACAGCTCGACCTACACGGCATTGTCCGACGTGGCTCCTGCTGACTTCTGGTCACCATTCCGCTAGTCTGAAACTTTCCGCCAACGCGGAACTCACAACACCCGGTCTTCCGAAAGGAGGCCGGGTGTTTGCTTTTGTTGAGGAGGAGCGGAGTCAGGAGAGGATGAAAGACATGGCACTCGTTCTGCTACATTTGTATCTGCCATCACGAGTGTCCGGCAGTAACTACCACAGTAGTAATTGGTTGCAATCTTGCGGTGTCAAAGGGTTGAAGTCATGTTTTGCAAGTAGTTCATGGAGAGGCATTTTATCAAATGGATGGACACTCAGAAGTTGCAAAGTTCTGTGCAGCGTGCCGGGCAGTGCAAGCTGCTTGTGGAGGATGGCGACCATGAGGTAAACGGCCACGGCAATCCAGATTTGGGTCTTCACGGCGTTGGGGCTGGTTCCATAGTAGTG
>CANJNZ010000082.1 GCA_947476045.1 Chthoniobacteraceae bacterium | reverse complement strand
CGCATCAACCGGACACCCGTGTTCCAAAATGAAAACCTTGATCCGCTTATTGTTCACACTGCTCGCTGCTGCGACTCCTGTCTTCGCACAGCTCACTTTACTGGAAGAAGGCGGCACGTTTTTGCCGGGGAATCTCGCGCCTGCCGGGACGGCGTTTGCGTTTGATGTGATCCCGGGCGGCGGCTCACACACCATCCCGCACTTGAACGACGGGACTTACGGGAACTCGAATAGCTGGATCAGCAATTCGGCGAATTCGTTTGCGGGGATCAATCTCGGAGCGACGGCAGTGCCGGTGAGTCGCATCGCCTTTGGACGCGATAATCTCGGCAACTTCGTGGACCGCAGCGTGGACCTCTACACAATCCAATACACGACGGAGGCGAACCCGAACGAAACGACGACGGCGTGGACGGACATCGGCACGGTGGACTACCGCGAGGGCGGGCTGGCGGTCGCAAATGCCGCGCGGCGTCACGCCTTCTCCTTTCCCACGGTGAATGCGACGGGCATCCGCATCGTAACGCTGACCATCGGGACGTGCATTGATGAACTCGAGCTGGCGTTTGTGGACCCCGGTGCGCCGACGGACATCACGCTCTCAGCCGCGAGCATCACGGAAAACAACACCGCTGGCGCCACCATCGGCACGCTCTCGGCGACGGATGCGGACGCGGGCGACACGCACACTTTCACCTTTGCGGGCGGGGCGGACGATGCGGCCTTCACGATCACTGGGAATACGCTGACGATCAATGCCAGCGCGGATTTTGACACGAAGCCGAGCTACGCCATCCGCATCCGCGCGACGGATAGCAGCGTGGGGATGCTGACGTTTGAGAAAAACTTCACGATCACCGTGACGAACGTGGACGAAAACGCGCCGACGGTCATTGGCGGCAGCCGGGTCAATTTCATCCCGGAAAACAATGCGCCCGGCTTCACCGTGCTCACGGCGGCGGCGAGCGGCGAAGATGCGGGCACGGACTTCACCTACGCGCTCGCGGGCGGGGCGGACGATGCGGCCTTCACGCTCACCCGCAACGTGGTGACGATCAACGGGACCACGAGCTTTGGGACCAAGCAGAGCTACACCTTCCGCATCCGCGCTACGAATGCGCACGCGGCGAATCTTTTCTACGAGCAGGATTTCACCTTCTACGTCGGAGGGAACGCGCTGGAGGTGCAGTATGATGACATGTCGATCACAAGCGGCACCGGAACATTCGTGAATATCGGCGTTCCGTTCGTGGGCGACGTGAACAATTTCGTTCTGAGAAACAAAGGAATCACGCCCATGACCGTGAACGTCACGAATGTCACGCCCGCCTTTATCGCGGCTGCGGTGGGAGGCAGCGGCACCGGCTACAACGGTGGCACGGGCAGCGGTAGTGGCAGCGGCACCGGCAACACGGGTAGCGGCAGTGGCAGTGGCAGCGGCGGCAACTTCGCCACGGTAAATATCGATCCAGGGCAGACGGCGTTTGTCACCCTGACCTACAACGACCCCTCAGTAGCCCTCACTAATTCGAATGCCTTCGAGGTGCTCTCCGCCCAGCAGGCAGATTCGCGTTTCATTTTCTTTGTCGCCCCCGGGAACCCGCGCGGCAACGCCGTCGTGAACGACACCTTCACCGCCACCTCGGGCGTCACCCTCGTGGCCCCGCTGGCGAATGACTTCAGCCCGGAAGTGACGATCACCCGCGTGGTGGGCGGGAATGCCACGATCAGCGCGGATGGGCGGCACCTGTTCATCGCAGCGGGCTTCACCGGCACGCTGAGCTACGCGACTAGCAATGACAGGACAGGCACCGTGACCATCGTCGCCGGAACGCCCGTAGCCACGCCGAAGAAATGGGCCGGGCTGCTGCGCGACGCGAATGGCAAGATCACCGGGCGCATCAGCGCGACCGCGACGAATGGCAAATACACCGCCGCCCTGAACGTGGGCCACGTGAAGAAGTCCGCGAAATTTACCCTCGGCACGCCCGCGACGACGAAGCTCGGCGCACTGAACGCGACTCTCGACAGCGCGAATCACCTGCAAGTCACGCTCGGCACGAACACCGGCGACCTCCGCCCGCTCGCCAAGACGGCCACCGCGACGAAGTATGTCGCCGCGCTGCAAGCCATCGAGCCCACGCTCCTCGGCGGCGGCTTCAGCCAGCTCACGCTCCGCAAGACGGGCTCGCTCACGCTCACCGGCACACTGCCCGACGGCACGAAATTCTCCACCTCCGCCGCGCTCGCCGACGACCAGAGCGCGGCGATCTACACGCCGATCAAAGCCACGAATCCGAAAGGCACGCTCACGGGTGAGTTTGCCTTTGCCAGCACGGAAAAGACCGACCTCACCGGCGAGTTCGCCTGGGTGAAGCCCGCGCAGAAGAAACAAAGCGGACTGAACTTCAGCGGCGTGGACACCATCGTGACGCTCAAAGGCTGTGCCATCCCACTCGCACCCGTGGCTCCCAATTCAAGCGTCACCGGCTATCTCCATGGCGCGAACTATGCCACGCCCGTCCCCATCACCCTCACGGTGGCCAAAGGCAAAGCCACGCCCGCAGAGCCGGTGAAGAGCCTCGTTTTCAAACCCAAGACGTGCACGATCAGCGGCAGCGTAGTCTTCCCGCCGTCGAAAAAAGCCGTGCCGTTTCAGGGCGTCTTTTTCCAAAAGGGAGGCGGCGTCTGGGGCTTCCTCAAAGGCACCACCGCTGGCGGGCGGATCGAAGGCAACGCGGAATAGCCGGAGCTACTTCGCTTCAGTGGCACTGGGAAACTGCGCCATGCACTCCGCTTGGGCTTGGACATACCAGCGCTCGCATTGGCCGCTGAATTTCGTGACGAGCGCGGCGTTTGCGTTGGCGAGGTTGGTTTGTTCGCCGGGATCGGTCGTGAGGTCGTAAAGCTCGGCCTGCCTTTCGCGGATGGTCTGGATGAATTTCCATTTCCCGTCGCGCAGGCCCCACTGCTCGGGGAATGCGCCTTTTGAAAAGAAGACGGTGCGCGCGGCGAAATCGCGTGTCGTGAGCGGGATGCCGGGCGTCTTCACTTCAAAGCCTGCGAGCGCGGCGAGTGTCGCGTAGATGTCGCCGCTGGATGCGATGCGGCTGTTCACGATGCTCATGCCGAGGGCCGGGTGGGAGAGCAGGAGGAAAGTGCGGATGTTTTCTTCGTAGATCGCATTTTTGTGCGCGGAGTTTCCGGGGTGTTCACCGAACGCCTCGCCGTGGTCGCCGGTGATGGCGATGACGGTATTTTCAAAAAGCCCGCGCGCTTTCAGCATGGCGATGAGCTGGCCGATGACGGCGTCCGTATAGTGCAGCGCATTGCGGAAACGGGCCGCGTCGTCGGCGCGACCATTGGGCTCGGGGAATCCACGCGGGACGGAATACGGGTGATGCGTCGCGCCGTTCATGTAGCTGAGGAGAAAGGGCGTGGCGCTGCGGGCTTCGAGCCACGGTTCGATTTGCTTCATGGTGAATTCCTCCTTCGCGCACCACGAGTTGAGGATGTTCGCGCTGAGGTGGTTTTTCACATCGCGCCCGAAGTCGTAGAGCGTGCCCCACCCTGCGCGCCGCTCAAATTGATCCATGCCCTCCACATCCAGCCGCTCACTGGAAAAGAGCGCCGTCTCGTAGCCCGCCGCTGCGAATCCGCGCGCCATGAGCGGGCCGGTGAAATCGTGCTGGAACGCTTCGATCATGCCTTCTCCGGTGAGGTGGAAGCCGCCGGTATTGATGGCGAGATGATTGCGCGCGGTGCTGGGGTAAACGGCATACACATTCTCGAAAGCGATGGCGCTGCGGGCGAGTGCGGCGATGTTTGGCGTATTGGCGAGATTGCCGAGCAAATGCCGGGAGCCGACGGATTCGAGGACGATGAAAACGATGTTCGGCTTCGGCGATGCCGCGCGGATTTTCTTCACGGCATCGGCGAGTTCCGGCGAGGAGGAAGCGCGGGCATCCACTGGAGCATCGTCGCCTGTCCTCGCGGAAAGGCCGACGCTCACACGCGGCATCAGCGCTTCCTGAATGAGCGGAAAGAGCGGATGGTTCGCCGCATTTTTTACCGGCTGTGGGATGGATGCAAAACTCAACGCCATGGCGAGCAGGGGCGTGGATGCGAGTATCTTGCCATTGGCAAAGCGCGCTGCGTTGGGACGCACGTCCCCTGCGCGTTCGGAAAAATCTGCTGGCAAAACTTTTCACCAGAGCCACACGAACATGCCGATGGCGAGCAGCGCATTCAGCGCCAGTTTCCACCACGCAGCCGCAGCCGCCGCACCCACGGAACTGAGTAGTTGCACTGGCACTCCCGCGACTCCACCGTCGCTCACGGAGAGGCGCGGGTGATCGCCAAATAGCTGGAAATAACCGGGGCTCACGACGACCAGCGCGGTGAGCACCACATACGCCACCACAAACAACCAGCGACTCCACGCCGCCCGCCACGCCGCCCATGCGAGACCCGCAACGAGCACACCAGCCACCGCATTTTGTGCCTGCATCAGCGGCAGCCACAGGAGTTGCGAAGCCCCGATGTTCTCCGCCTGCACCACCACAAGCAACGCCCACTGCGCGAGCGCAAATGCAGCGGCAGTCTTGAGCGAAATCGGTTTCGACATGGTGCGGCAAGGAGGATGAAAACGCCGCCTTCGACAAGTGCGAACTCCGCACGTCCCGGCTGGCTGCGCTCATTTCCACAGCGGCGCTTTTTGAAAAGTGACTGTCGGATGCGGTGCGCCACGTTATAGCGGGGCGTGAGCTTTGATCGCATCGCCCCACATTATCGCTGGCTGGAACGGCTGTTTGCGGGTGACAGACTCCAGCGCGCCCGCACGGCTTGCTTCCCGGCGGAAGCACCGCGCCGCATCCTCTCGCTCGGCGAAGGACACGGTCGCACGCTGGCTGCATTGCGCGTGGCGTATCCGGCGGCGGCGATCACTTGTGTGGATGCGAGTGCGAAAATGCTGGCGCGTGCCCGTGCGCAGGCTGGCGAGGGGAATGTGGAATTCATCCATGCCGATGCGCTCACATGGCCGGTGCCCGCAGGGGATTTTGATTTGCTGGTGACGCACTTCTTTCTCGACTGCTTCCCGCCCGAGCAACTCGCCGTGCTCATCCCGCGTTTCGCCACCGCAGCCGCGCCCGGTGCGCAATGGCTCATCGCGGATTTTTGCGAACCGCCCAGCGGTCTCGCGCGATGGCGTGCGCGCATCATTCTGAAAATCCTCTACACCTGCTTCCGTATCGCCACGCGCCTGCCCGCCCGCCGCCTCACCCCGCCCGACCCGTATCTCGTCGCCAGCGGCTTCCGCCTCAAAGAACGCCACCACTTTGAATGGGCGCTCCTCCACAGCGACCGATGGGGGCGTGTGGTTGAATGATGATGCTCCGTCCATTTTATCCATTGCATCCACGCCGTGAAAATGACGGAAGAATGCGGACATGAGGTGTTCAATTCGCGCTCAAAGCAAAAGCCGCTGGAACGAGGCGGATAAATTTCTCACTTCGCTCGGCTGGCTCGGCGCGCCGACGAAGACCGAATGATGCTATTCGACAAGTCGTGCGGCATTTCGTGGAGTGCGCGCCTTCAACCACATTATGTCCATTTTTCAAAAACTCACCTTCACCGCGTTCACCCTTCTCTCTTCGTTCGCCAGCGGCGGCGCTGCGGATTTCTTTTTCAAGGACGGCGACAAGGTCGTGATGATTGGTGACAGCATCACGGAGCAATATCTGCACAGCAGCTACGTCGAGGCATGGACGCTTACGAGGTTCCCCGCGTGGGACATTCAATTCATCAACGTCGGCATCGGCGGCGACACTGCGCCCGGTGGAAAAAATCGCTTCAAGCGCGACGTGGCCGCATTTTCGCCGACGGCGCTTACGGTGAACTTCGGGATGAACGACGCGGGCGGGCCGAATAAAGTTTTCAACGAGCCGGGATTCAAACGCTACATGGACGGTTTGCAGGGCATCGCGGATCAGGCGAAGGCTGCGAATCTTCGAGTCGCGTGGTTCACTCCGCAGCCCGTGGAGGTGCAGACGGAGGGGCCGTCCATTCTGCCCGACAATGTGAATCTCGAAAAATTCTCCAACGGTGTGAAGGAGCACGCAGCGACCAATGGCAACGCGCTATTCGTCGATCAGTTCCATCCTTTCGCCGAGGTCGCGGACAAAGCCCGTGTGACGAATCCCAAGGTCCACATCGGCGGTGGCGACCCAGTGCATCCCGGCCCTCCCGGCCAGACACTGATGGCGGCGATTCTTTTGAAAGGCATGAGCTTTCCGACGGTCGTTGCGTCCGTGGAGATTGACGCCGCATCGGGCAAAGTCGTGCAAAAGCAGAACTGCACCGTCGAGGGCTTCAAGAGTGTCGCTGGCGGAAAGATTGAGTTTCAGCAAAAGGACAACGCGCTGCCGTATTTCCCCGAGGGTGATGCGAAGAAGATTTTGCAGTGGTCGCCGATTCTCGACGAGATGAATGACTACCGCCTGAAAGTCACGGGCCTCAAGGACGGCAAACACGAAGTGCGCATCGGCGGCGTGAAAGTAGCCGAGTATTCCGCAGCCGAACTGGCAGCCGGGGTGAATCTCGCATCCGCAGTGCTCGCCGCCGGGCCGATTGCCGAGCAGGTGAAAGCCGTCTCCGCCGCCATCTCTGCCAAGAACCGCTTTTTCCACGACTGGATTTTCCGTGGAGTGATGCTCGCAGGCGGAGTGCCCGACTTTCTCGAACTCACTCCCGAAATGCTCGAAGAAAAACGCGCCGCTGCTTTCAAAAAACGCATGGACGCGATGCCCGAGCTATTCGATGCGATCAAAAAGTCGCTCACCATCCAGCCTCATCATGTCGAGATCGCGCCAGTTCAGTCGGAATCGAAAATATGCAAATAATAAGTTGTTTGCTTAGGTGGTGCGCCACGTTCGCATTGGTCTCCGCTTCCATCGCGGCTGAATCGAGTTCGAATGACACGGTGGCGACTCCCGCCAACTCACAGTTAAATTTTCTCCCGTGGCCGAAGTCCGTGGTTGTCGCGACGGGCATGGTGCACATCGGCGATGCGTCGCGCATCGTGGTTTTGAATGAGGAACTGAAACCGCTTGCGGAAATTTTTCGGGATGAATTTCGGATCGTCTCAGGCATCAACATCACGGTCGTCACAGCACCGGCGCGCAACGGCGACATCGTGCTCGCGATCAATAAAAAGCTGAAGGCGGGGGAGGATGTTCTCTGCGTGCGGAAAGGTGAAGTCGTCAGATCGCGTGATGGTGCATATCGACTCGTTGTGAGGGATGGCGTGTATGTCGAGGGATTCGACTATCGTGCGGTGGCTGAAGGGACGGCGACTTTGTTGCAGGCTGTCAGGAGGTTTGAAAAATTCGCGGATATCCCCGTGATGACGATCCTCGACTGGCCGCACGCGGACTACACGGGCGTGATGCTTGATTTGGCGCGGCAGGCAAACACCATCGAGGACATCCGCCGCTGCATCACGGTGTGTCGTGCTTTCAAAGTGCGCTATGTGCAAATGCACATGACGGACGATCAGGCGTGGACGTTTCCATCCACGGCCTACCCGAAGCTCGGGACGATGAACGGCTCCGCGCACGGCGGCCCGCCTCCACCGCGCTACGATCTCGCCGAACTCAAAGCGCTGGTGAAATTCGCCGACGAGCGCGGTGTAACATTGGTGCCCGAACTGGAGACACCCGGTCATTCCAGCAACGCCTGCGGAACGCTACCGGAAATTTTCGGCTACATAGACCCGGCTACAAAGATGCCCGTGGGGAAGGGCATGATGAACATCGCAAATCCAAAACTCTACGAGGCGCTCGATACGATCATCGGCGAGATGTGCGATGTGTTTGCTTCGTCGCCGTATTTTCACATCGGCTTCGATGAAGTCTCGGGTCTCGGAAACGTCGCCGCCACGCCGGAAGCGCAGGCTTTCATGAAGGAAAAAAACATGAAAGACGCCGGAGAGCTGATGACTTACTTTGCGGTGCAGATGAATGAAATGGTGAAGAAGCGCGGACGGAAAACGATCATCTGGGAAGGCGCGGCCAATGGTGCGGCGAAGGACATCGTTCACATGACTTGGGACGGTGGAGCGCGCACGGCTGAGCGTCTCGTGGCGCAAGGTATCACAACGATCACCGTGCCGTGGAATCTCGCGGGCGTGCCGTGGCAGGATTGGACGATGTATCACTCGAACGGCAGCGTGCTGAAAAAGGGGGACCCGGTTCTCGGTGCGATGCTGCCGGTCTGGGAGCAGAAAGGGGAGGTGCATTTGCGCTGGTTGCGCGGCGGTCTGGCGGCACGGCAGGAGCGCACGTGGGGACCGGATACGCTGATTGAGCCTGCGAATTTCGAGCGACGGGCTGCGTCGTGCGATCTTGTTCTCGACCGGATGCTTTACGGATTCGCGATCTATCACAATCCGAGGATCCCGGAGGGATTCACGCACCGGCAAATCACCACGCAAACCATGCTGTCGCTCCCGACATGGGGCGCTTACGGCGCGGTGCGCTTCACGACGGACGGCACGGAGCCGACTGCACAGTCGCCGGAATTTGCGACCGCAATTCCACTCGCGGATAATTTCACGATCAAGGCGCGCCTCTTCGACAAGCAGGGAAACCCAGCGGGGCAGACTTGGACGCAGCCTTACATTTTCAACCCGCTCACGCTGCAAGCGCAGGGTCTCCTGCCGGAAGGCACGTGGTTCGCTGACACGGTGACCGTGACTGTCGCATCCACGATGAAGGCGGAAACGGTGCGCTACACGCTCGATGGCTCCGCACCACTGCCGACTTCGCCCGCCTACGCAAAACCGCTCACTATCACCGCGACTACGACGATCAAAGCCCGTTGGTTCGACGCACAAAACGTGGGGCGCGGGGATATCGCTGCCGCCACTTATCAAAAGCTCGTCACCGTGAGCCACGCCGCACTGAACAAACCCATCACAATGACCGTGACCGCGCAACTCACCGACCCCGCACAAAACGCAAAGCTGCTCGTGGACGGTGTTCTCACGCGCGGCGGCGCATGGGGCGCTCCCGAGGTGCTCCGCCTCGGCAACAGCGATCTCGATGCGGTCATTGACCTGGGCGCAAAAACGGAAGTCCGCGAAGTCGTCGTGCGATGCATCTATTGTCAGGAGGCTGGAATTTACCCGGCGAAGCACATCGAGGTTTCCGTTTCCGACGACGGGCAGACTTTCACCAAGGCTGGCGCTGTGGAGTATAAAGTTCCCGATGCACGAGGCGCGGATGGTTCTTCCATCAAGGAGATCGCCATCGAATCGAAAGGCGCAGGTCGCTACGTGAAAATCTTCTGCAAGAACAACGGCCAGCTTCCCGCGTGGCACAATTCCCCCGGAGTGCTCGGCCACTTGATGCTCGACGAGATCCTCGTGAACCCAGCGAGCCAGGTGAAGTAGAGATCCGAAGTGCAGCTTTTCATCTGCAAAGGCTGCCTATTGTTTTTCCGGCTGCGGGGTTGTCTGTGGCCGTTTCCTTTTTCCTACATGAAAAATTCCTTCGTCTTCGCCGGACTGTTTTCGGTGGTTGCCGCGCTTCACGCTGCGGAGCCGCGCTCGATTCGTGTGCTCGTTTGGGATGAGCAGCAGCCGGAGCAGAAGCAGGCTTATGGCGACAAGTTTCTCGGCGAGACCATCGCGGCGCACCTCGCGGCGCTGCCCGGTTTTGTGGTGAAGAGTGTTTCGATCAATTCTCCGTCGCAGGGGCTGGATGAGGCGACGCTCGATGATGCGGATGTGGTGATTTGGTGGGGGCATGTGCGAAATCCGGCGGTGCTGGCGGAAAATGTGGAGCGTGTGGTGACGCGGGTGCGCGACGGGCGACTCGGTTTTGCGGCGTTGCACTCGGCGCACTGGTCGCGTCCGTTTGTGCGGCTGATGCAGGAGCGCGCGAAGGACGATGCGCTGGCGCAGATTCCCGCCGAGGAGCGCGCGGCGGCGAAGTTTGAATATTTTAACCACAACCCGCTCGGCAAGGTGCCGCGCCGCGATGCGCCGCTGACGCCTTCGCTCGTCCACGAGGGCGATGTGTGGAAGCTGACGCTGCCGGGCTGCATTTTCCCGGCATACCGTGGTGATGGCGCGCCGAGTCACATGACGACGCTGCTGCCGGAACATCCCATCGCCGCCGGGTTGCCGCTGAATTGGGACGTAAAGCAGACGGAGATGTATGACGAGCCGTTCCACGTGCCGAAGCCGGACGCGGTGGTGTTTGAGGAGCGCTGGGACAAGGGCGAGCACTTCCGCAGTGGCTGCGCATGGCAGGTGGGCAAGGGCCGCGTGTTTTACTTCCGTCCCGGTCACGAGACTTATCCCGTTTTCAAACAAGCCGAGCCGCTGCGTGTGATCGAAAATGCCGCGCGCTGGCTGGCACCGCAGAAATGATTTTATGAAACAACGCACCTTCAATCTACTCACCCTCGTCGCACTTTTACTGCCGCAGTTCGCGGTGGCGCTGACACCGGCCCCTCTTCCTTGGTCGCAGTCGGGCTCGATTTTCATCCTCACGACGCCGGAAGGAGCGAGTCTTCCCGCAGGCACGAGCGTGGAGGGTTTCCCGGTGCTGGTGCGGCTGAACAAGGACTGGTTCGATTTCAGCAAGGCGAAGGCAAACGGGGAGGATGTTCGTTTTTTCACCGCATCGGGTGCGCCGCTGGCGTATCAAATCGAGCAGTGGGATGCGGCGAAGGGCGAGGCGAGCATCTGGGTGCGCGTGCCGAAAATCGAAGGCAATGCGCGGCAGGAAATCCGCATGTTGTGGGGAAAGGCGAACGCTGCGAGCGAGTCGAACGGCAAAGCGGTGTTCAATGAAACAAACGGCTACCTGAGTGTGTTTCACATGGGCGATGTGGTGACGGATGAAGCGGGCTCGGTGGAGACGAAGGATGTCGGCACGACGGCGACTGCGGGGATGATCGGCACGGCGCGTCATCTCGCGGGCAAGCAGGGGATTTTTTGCGGCGAGAAAATCGAGAACTATCCCGTGGGCGCGGGGCCGCACACGACCGAGGCGTGGATTCGTGCGGAGAAATCGAACGGTCAGGCGCTCGCGTGGGGCAATGAGCACGGACAGGGCAAGGTTGTGATGCATTTCCAAAGTCCGCCGCACGTGAAGATGGAGTGCTATTTCTCCGGCGCGGACGTGGCGAGCCAGGGACGGCTGCCGATGAACGAATGGATCCACATCGTCCACACGTATCAGCAGGGCGATTCGCGCATCTACGTGAACGGCGAACTCAGCAACACCTCGAAGACACCGAACGCTCCGCTCGCGATCAAGACTCCGGCGCGGTTCTACATCGGCGGCTGGTATGGCAACTACAATTTCATCGGCGATATTGACGAAGTGCGCATCTCGAAAGTGACGCGCTCCGCCGAGTGGGTGAAGCTTCAGCACGAAAACCAGAAGACGATGCAGACGCTCGTCGGGCCGGTGATGCCGCTCGTAGCCGGCCACACAGGCACGGCGTTTAAAGTGACGCCCGAGGCTGCGACAGTGGAGGAGGGAAAGAGCGTGTCTTTCACTGCGCAGGCACCACTCGCGCAGAAGGTGTATTGGATTTTGAAAAACGACGGGCAGGAGAAGATCGTGGCGGTGGATCGGTTTGCTTTCACCTACGACGCGGGCCGCGTGACGGGCGACAAGACGGTGACGCTGCAATGCAAGGCGGTCTATGCGGACAAGGTGGAGACGAAGGACGTCGCGATTTCGGTCAAGGAGACGATTCCCGATCCGGTGTTCACGTTGAAGGCTCCGGCGACTTGGGACGGGCGGACGAAAATCGAGATGGTGCCGCAGGTGTCCAACATGGAAGAGATGGTCAAAAATCGGGCGGTGATTTTGAAGGCGGAATGGAGTGCTGGGCCGTTTGCAGTGATCAAAGAAGTTATGCGTCCGCAGGAGTCGATAGGTGGATTGCTCACATCAAGGTTGCCCGTCAAACTCACCCTCAACCGTGCGCAAAACAGCGGGAAGCTGACGGTGACGGCTACGCTCAGCAATGGCGGCACGCCAGTCTCACACAGCGTGGATATCATGGTGACGGAGCCGAAGAGCGACCCGTGGCTCGCGCGCACACCTGCGAAGGACGAGAAGCCCGAGGACGGCCAATTTTACGCCCGCGACGACAAGGGGCTGGGCACGCTCTATTACAATGGAACACTGACCGACGCTGCCGACTCGGTTTTCCTCAAGCTCTACGCCAACGACAAACTCATCAAGACCGAGACAGCCAAGCCCGCTGCGGACAAATCCTACGCGCTCTCGACGCAGCTCAAGCCGGGCTTGATCAAATACAAAGTGGAGTTCGGCACGAAGGCCGGCGGCAAGGAAACCGTGCAACAAACGGTGAACGACATCGTCTGCGGCGACGCCTACATCATTGACGGACAGTCGAACGCACTCGCCACCGACACGGGCGAAAAATCACCGCCGGAGACGAACGAGTGGATTCGCAGCTATGGCCGCCCTTCACAAAACCCGAAGGACAACACGGGCAACCTGTGGTGCCTGCCAGTCTGGAAAGCGCAGAAAGGCGAGAAGGCCGAACTCGGCTGGTGGGGCATGGAACTCGCGAAGCGTCTGCTCGAAAGCGAGAAGGTTCCGATTTTCATGATCAACGCCGCAGTCGGCGGAACGCGCATTGACCAGCACCAGCGCGACATTGCGAATCCGACCGACCTCACCACGATCTACGGACGGATGCTCTGGCGCGTGCAGCAGGCGAAGTTGACGCACGGCATCCGCGCAATCCTGTGGCATCAGGGCGAGAACGATCAAGGCTCCGACGGCCCGACCGGTGGCTACGGATGGGAGACCTACCACGAGTTCTTCGTCGAGATGGCCGCAGGTTGGAAACAGGATTTCCCAAACGTGAAGAACTACTACGTTTTCCAAATCTGGCCGAACTCATGCAGCATGGGCGGACGCAACGGCTCCGGCGACATGCTCCGCGAGAAACAGCGCACGCTGCCGCAGCTCTTTTCCAACATGGGCATCATGTCCACGCTCGGCGTGCGCCCGCCCGGCGGCTGCCACTTTCCGCTCGTCGGATGGGCGGAGTTTGCACGGATGATCCAGCCGCTCATCGAGCGGGATCACTACGGCAAAAAGCCCGCCGCATCCATCACGCCGCCGAATTTGAAGAAGGTTGCGTTCGCCGCGAAGGACACGGTCGCGCTGGAGTTTGATCAGCCCGTCGCGTGGGATGACAAGCTGGCCGGGCAGTTCTATTTCGATGGAGAAAAGGACAAAGTCGCATCGGGCAGCGTCGCTGGAAATGTGCTCACGCTGAAATTGAAGGAGCCGTCCGCCGCGACGAAAATCACGTATCTCAAGGAGATCACCTGGAATCAGGACACACTGCTCAACGGCACCAACGGCATCGCCGCGCTGACGTTTTGCAATGTGCCGCTCGAAAGTGCTGCGAAGTAGCGCGCGGATGAAAGTAGGGGCGTTTTTTACATACCTCGTAGTGCTTGCGGCATCACTGCACGCTGCCGAGCCGCCGAGACCGAACATCCTGCTCATCCTCTCGGATGATTTGGGCTACTCGGACTTGGGCTGCTACGGCAGCGAGATTTCCACGCCGAATCTCGACGCGCTCGCAAAGGACGGACTGCGCTTCACGCAATTCTACAACACGGCGCGCTGCTGGCCGTCGCGCGCCGCGATTCTCACTGGCTACTACGCACAGGCGGTCTGTCGCGATGCAGTGCCCGGCGTGCGAAGCGGTGGCCTTGCACCGCGTCCGCCGTGGGGTCGCCTGCTGCCGGAAATGCTGAGGCCGCTCGGCTATCGTTCGTATCATTCCGGCAAGTGGCACGTTGACGGCAGGCCGTTGCAGAACGGTTTCGATCATTCGTATCGCATCGAGGATTACGACCGGCACTTCGGGCCGCGCGCGCACTCGGAGGAAGATGTGCCGCTGCCGCCCGTTGCGAAGGACACCGCCTATTATTCGAGCACGGCTTTCGCCGACCACGCGATCAAATGCCTTCGCGAACACGCCGAGAAATACAGCGCGCAGCCGTTCTTCAGCTATCTCGCTTTCACCGCACCACACTTTCCGCTGCAAGCACCGCCCGAGGACATCGCGCGCTACAAGGACAAGTATCTGCGCGGCTGGGACGCTATGCGCGAAGACCGCTGGCAACGAATGCACGCGATGGGAATCGGCGGCAGCGCACTTTCCGCCATCGAGCGGGAAGTCGGCCCGCCGTATGACTTTCCGGCTGCGATACAAAGGCTGGGCCCCAACGAAGTGAACCGTCCGCTGCCGTGGGATGAATTGAGCCAGTCGCAGCGGGAGTTTCAGGCGGCGAAAATGGCCGTTCATGCCGCGATGGTGGATCGGATGGATCACGAAATCGGTCGCGTGCTTGCCCAACTCCGCGCGATGGGCGCGATGGAAAATACGCTCATCTTTTTTCTCTCCGACAACGGAGCGAGCGCCGAAATGATGATGCGCGGCGATGGTCACGACCCCAACGCCGAATGCGGCACAGGCGCAACCTTCCTGAGCCTCGGGCCGGGCTGGTCGAGCTTTGCCAACACCCCTTTCCGCCGTCACAAAATCTGGGTTCATGAAGGCGGAATTTCTACTTCGCTCATCGTTCACTGGCCGCGTGGAATCGCTGCTCACGGCGAATTGCGTCACACGCCGGCGCACATCATTGATTTCGTGCCGACGATACTCGACATCACTGGAGCGAAGCCGTCCGATTCGTGGGACGGTCCTCCGCTGCCACCCTTGCACGGCATGAGCCTCGCGCCGCTCTTCGCAAAGGACGGCGCAGTCACTCACGCATCGCTGTGGTGGAAACACGAACGCAACCGTGCGCTACGCATGGGCGACTGGAAAATCGTGGCCGCCGGCGAAACAAGCCCGTGGGAACTTTACAACGTCAGCAACGACCGCTCGGAAACTAAAAACCTCGCCGCGACGATGCCCGATAAACTCAACAAACTGTCAGCCGAGTGGGCACGTCAAATGGAAGAATACGCCGCACTCGCCGCTAAAGAAGCCCCTCCATTCACCGCCCCGATCTCGCAGCCACCACCTCCCCCAAAGACGCCCTGATTCATTCTTCCGTCTCGGAGCGTGTGATGGGAGCAGAGCAAAGTTGAGGTTTGGCAGAAAGCCTCACCGCGCTATTGCTACCCTCCGATGAAATCGCTCCTCGCTGTCTTTGCATTGATATTCTCCGCGCTCCACGCCGCAGAGCCGGCTAGGCCGAATGTTTTGCTCATCGTGGCGGATGATTTGGGATATTCGGACTTGGGTTGCTATGGCAGTGAGATTTCTACGCCAAATCTCGATGCGCTGGCGAAGGGCGGACTGCGGTTCACGCAGTTCTACAATACTTCGCGATGCTGGCCGTCTCGTGCTTCCATACTCACCGGCTACTACGCGCAGCAGGTGCGTCGCGACACGGTGCCGGATGTGAAAAGCGGCCTGCGCGGGACGCGTCCGGCGTGGGCGAAATTGCTGCCGGATTTGCTGAAGCCGCTCGGCTATCGCTCGTATCATTCGGGCAAGTGGCACGTGGATGGAAAGCCGATGCAAAACGGCTTCGATCATTCGTATAATCTCACGGATCACGATCGGTATTTCACACCGCGCTATCACACCGAGGAGGACGTAGCACTTCCGCCCGTGGACCCGGAAAGTGGCTACTACGCAACGAAGGCCATCGCAGACCATGCGATCAAATGCCTGCGCGAACACGCCGACAAATACAGCGCGCAACCGTTCTTTGAATTTCTCGCGTTCACAGCGCCGCACTTTCCGCTGCAAGCGCCTGCTGAGGACATCGCGCGCTATAAAGAAAAGTATCTGCGAGGCTGGGACGCGATGCGTGAGGAGCGCTGGCAGCGGATGCACGCGATGGGCATCGGTGGCAGCGCGCTTTCGCCTATCGAGCGCGAGGTGGGGCCACCGTATCCCTTTCCGGCGGCGATGCAGAAATTTGGACCGAACGAATTGAACCGCCCGCTCCCGTGGGATGGGCTCAGCAAAGAACAGCGCGAGTTTCAGGCGGGAAAAATGGCTGTTCACGCGGCGATGGTGGATCGGATGGACCGGGAGATTGGTCGTGTGCTCACGCAGCTCCGCACGATGGGTGCGATGGAAAACACGCTCATTCTTTTCCTCTCCGACAATGGCGCGAGCGCCGAAATGATGGTGCAGGGCAGTGGGCATGATCCTGCGGCGCAGTGTGGGACAGGTGCGACATTTCTGAGTCTTGGACCTGGTTGGTCGAGCATGGCGAACACACCGTTTCGCCGTCACAAAACGTGGGTTCACGAAGGTGGAATCTCGACGCCGCTCATCGCGCACTGGCCGCGCGGCATCACGGCGCACGACGAATTGCGCACAACGCCCGGACACATCGTGGATATCGTGCCGACGATTCTCGAAATCACAGGCGGCGCTGTAAAGCCGCTCGACGCATCAGCGCCGCCCTCGCCGGGCAAGAGCCTCGTGCCGCTTTTGGAAAAGGACGGGGCGATGAGGCACGACTCGCTTTGGTGGCTCCACGAGGGCAACCGCGCGCTACGTATGGGCGACTGGAAAATCGTCGCCGCTGGGAAAGATAGCGCATGGGAACTTTACGACCTCAGCATGGATCGTTCGGAAACCAAAAACCTTGCTACAGAAAAGCCGGAGAAAGTCCGCGAACTTGTCGCCGAGTGGACGCGCCAGACTGAAGAATACAGCGCGCAGGCGAAAAAGGACATCACGCCGGAACACCCGCAGCCCGTGCCTGCGCCGAAGCCCAGCATCGTCTTCGTCATCGCCGACCAATGGCGCCCGCAGGCGTTTGGATTTGCTGGCGACCCAAATGTGAAGACGCCAAATTTCGACAAGCTTGCCGCTGAGAGCGTGCGTTTTGTCAACGCCGTCGCGGGGATGCCCGTCTGCTCGCCGACACGCGCCTCTTTGCTCACCGGACAGCGCCCGCTTACGCACGGTGTTTTTCTCAATGACGTGCCGCTGAATCCCGCCGCCGTCTCGCTGGCAAAAGTGCTCGATGTCGCAGGCTGGGACACCGCCGCGATTGGCAAGTGGCACATTGATGGACATGGCCGCTCGAACTTCATCCCGCGCGAGCGACGGCAGGGCTTTGATTATTGGAAAGTGCTCGAATGCACTCACAACTACACAGACTCGATTTTTTACGGCGACACATCGGAAAAACTCCGCTGGTCCGGCTACGATGCGCTCGATCAAACGCGGGACGCCTGCGAATACCTCCGCACACGCCAGGGCATCGAAAAACCCTTCCTGCTCTGGCTCGCGTGGGGCCCGCCGCATGATCCTTACCTCACCGCACCGCCGAAATATCGCGCCCTCTACGACCCGGCGAAGCTCACACTGCGACCGAACGTTCCCGTAAAAGTTGAAGCCGAAACGCGCAAAAATCTCGCCGGATACTACGCGCACTGCTCCGCACTCGACGACGCGATGGGCGATATCCTCAAGACGCTGCGCGAAACCGGACTCGCCGAAAATACCATCGTCGTTTTCACCTCCGACCATGGCGACATGCTTGGCTCGCAGGGACTTTGGAAAAAACAAAAGCCATTCGATGAATCCGCCCGCGTGCCCATGCTCATCCGCTGGCCTGCAGTGCTCGGCAAAGAAGCACGCCAGCTCGATGCACCTATCAATTCCGAAGACGTGATGCCCACGCTCCTCGGCCTTGCCAACGTCCGCATTCCGCGCAGCGTCGAGGGGCTCGACTACAGCGGCTACCTACGCGGCGGCCCGAATCCCGGCGACGGCGCGACCATGCTGACGTGCGTCTCACCCTTCGGAGAATTCGAGCGCCGTATCGGAGGAAAGGAATACCGCGGTCTGCGCACCACACGTTACACTTACGTGCGCGATCTTTCCGGCCCATGGCTCCTTTTCGACAACGAAACCGACCCCTATCAGCAAAACAACCTCGTCAACCAACCCGCCCACGCCGCGCTGCAAGCCGACCTCGACGCCCAGCTCGCCCGCAAACTCAAAGCCAACAACGACGCCTTCCTCCCCGGCCCCGAATACATCGAGCAACACGACTACAAAGTGAACGCCCAAGGCACGGTTCCCTACAAAAACTGAGCCGGGTGCTGATACCATTTCCACATGGAGATCGGTAAAAATGGAGCGCGGGCAACAAGGAGAGGGGCCGTCCCGGCCCCTTGTGCCCCGGCAGGGGCACCAGCAAAATAACGCCACCACGTTCCGTGCGACCCACAGGGCACCCCTCCGGAGTGCAGGGGGCCGGAACGGCCCCCCTCCTTGCGAAAGCGCCGAATATGGGGCTCTACCGAACTATCCATACTTTTGGGATTATGGTTCGAGCCTTTCGTGTGATTCGAGGTGAAAAAGAGGGAGGAGTCTGGCCGATCATTGCCCACGCCGCAGACCTCTGCGTGCCGGTGTTTTACCCCCCCGTTTGAAACTATCTTTATCTTATGCGAAAAACCGCTTGCCAACAGAGTTGCAGCGCCTATTGCAAGACACAACCAACTCCCGATCTCCTTTCGATCTCCTTTCGATCTCCTTTCGATCTCCTTTCGATCTCCTTTCGATCTCCTTTCGATCTCCTTTCGATCTCCTTTCGATCTCCTTTCGATCTCCTTTCTATAATCACAATTTCTCCATCGTAAAGTCACAAAATCTCCACAGCAAAAATTCGCTCCACCAGAACCACTCCGTCCTATGAAAAAGAAATCCGTCTCCGCAAAAAAGAACACCACCACCAGCCGCAGCGCCCGCGCACTTCGCTATTGTGCCGTGCCATTCGCGGCATTCTTCGCAGCGCAATCCGCATCGGCTGCCGCCATCGTGTGGTCGGGCACGACCGCCATTTGGGCCACAGGCACAAACTGGGTTGGCGGCGCTGCGCCGGGCTCGGGGGATACAGCGGTTTTCAACGGCACGGGTAGCAATGCGGCGCCCGATCTCGGCGCAGGAGTCACCGTCAATACGATCAGTTTTGAGACCGCCAATGCTGCGGCTTACACGATTGGCACCGGAACCAGCCAGCCGCTCATGGCCTGCTCCCTGAAAGTTGATCCAGATGCTATGAGAGTTTGGCGGCGCGTGAGCGCAGCCGAACACTCATTATGAAACGCAAAAGACACACACCCGAAGAGATCATCAAGAAGCTGCGCGAGGCGGCGACGCAATTGGCTGGAGGCCAGAGCGTGGAGGAAGTCTGCAAGAAGCTGGAAGTCAGTCCGCCGACCTACCACCGATGGCGGCAGGAATACGGTGGGGCGAAGGAGGAGACGGTCAAACGGCTCAAGGAACTGGAGAAGGAGAACGTGCGGCTCAAGCGACTGGTGGCGGATCAGGCGTTGGACATTTCGATTCTCAAGGAGGTAGCCACGGGAAAATGGTAGGCCCGGCGCGCAAACGTGAAGCGGTCAGGCACGTTGAGGAAGTCCTCGAAGTGTCCGAGCGCCGGGCCTGCGGAGTGATCGTGCAGCCACGGGCGACCCAACGCTACCGAGGAAAACAGCGTGG
>CANJNZ010000081.1 GCA_947476045.1 Chthoniobacteraceae bacterium | reverse complement strand
TTCATCTCCGGCGCCACCTCACAAACCTACACCATCCCCTACGTCACACCGGGCGACGCCGCCCAATACAGCGTCTTCGTCTCCAACAGCTACGGCTTCGCCATCAGCAACAACGCCCAACTCACCGTCACCTTCACCGACACCGACAGCGACGGCATCCAGGACTGGTGGGAATCGCTATACTTTGGAACCAACACTGCCGCCGTCGCCTCACAAGACTCCGACGGCGACGGCATGACTAACTTGCAGGAATACCTCGCAGGCACCGACCCCAACGACCCCAACAGCAAATTCAGCGTCTCCATCGCCACCTCAATTTCCGGCCCCGGCTACACCCTCACCTTTACCGCAATGCCTTATAAATCCTACACCATCCAATACAAAGACACCCTCACCGCCACCTCGTGGACAACGCTCCAATCCTATTCCGCAACTCCCGTGCAACAAACCATCAGCTACACGGATCCCGCCGGCACCAGCATGAGATTCTACCGCATTGCGACGCCGTAAATTGATCCACGGCGCAGAAAAATGAGAAAACGGGCCTGACTCGCCTTGCTTCTCGGTTAAACTTCCTCCTTGAGCCACGCGCCATGCAACAGACAGCATCGGGCATGATTACTCTTGGCCTCGATAGCGGCACACAAAGCACCAAGTGCATCGCCCTTGATTTCGAATCTGGAAAAATAGTCGCCAGCGCCTCGCACGCCTATGGGCTTATCGAAGGACTGCCTGCGGGACATCTCGAACAGGACCCGCAAACATGGCTCGATGCGGTGGACAAGACAGTGCGCGCCTGCATTCAGCAGCTCGGGAAAAAGAAAGATCGCATCCGGGCAATCGGTGTCAGCGGGCAGCAGCACGGCTTTGTTCCGCTGAATAAAAAGAACGAAGTCATCCGCCCGGCGAAACTGTGGTGTGACACTTCGACGGCGGACCAGTGCAAACAGTTCGAGAGCGAGTTCGGCGGCGTGGAGGAATTGATCAAGCTCGCCGGCAATTCAATCCCGCCCGGCTTCACCGCACCGAAGATTCTTTGGCTGAAACAAAATGAGCCGAAGAATTTCAAGGCGCTGCACACCGTGTTACTCCCGCACGACTACATCAATTTTTACCTCACCGGTGAAAAGGGCATGGAGTTCGGTGACGCGAGCGGCACCGGCCTGCTCGATGTGCGCACGAAGCAATGGTGCCGTCCTCTGGTCGAGTTTATTGATGAAGGACTGGAGGAATGTCTGCCACCGCTTGCCAGCAGCCGACGTGCAATCGGACTGCTCACGGACAATCTGCGCGAAGCTTGGGGTCTGTCGAAAAGCCCAGTCGTCTCCGCTGGCGGTGGCGACAATATGATGGGCGCAATCGGCACCGGCAATGTGCGCCCCGGAGTTGTTACTGCAAGTCTCGGAACAAGCGGGACGCTTTACGCATTTGCCGCCGAGCCTGTCGTGGATTCCGAAGGTGAAGTCGCCGCGTTTTGCGACAGCACGGATCGCTGGATGCCGCTCGTCTGCACGATGAACGTGACCGTCGCCACTGAGCAGGTGCGCAAAATGTTCAACTGGTCGCACGAGGAATTGGAAAAGCACGTGCGTGAAACTGCCGCAGGTGCTGGTGGCTTGGTTTTCCTCCCCTACCTCAATGGCGAGCGGACGCCGAATCTCCCGCAGGGCACGGGAATTTTCCACGGCCTCACCACCGAAACCATGGAGCCCAGCCACATGGCACGCGCCGTGATGGAAGGCGTGACTCTCGGGCTCGCTTACGGGCTGAATCGTTTCCGCCAGCTCGGCATCGAGCCGACGGAAATCCGTCTCACTGGCGGCGGCAGCAAGAGCGATATTTGGAGACAAATTTGTGCGGACATTTTCGGGGTTCCGACCGTCTGCCTGCAAAGCGCCGAAGGTGCCGCGCTGGGTGCTGCACTTCAGGCCGCATATGCCTGTGCCGCCGCCGAGGGGCAGCCGACGCGCTTCCTCGTCCTCGCTGAAAAATACGTGACTCTCGACGAAAGCACGCGCTGCCAGCCGAACGACAACCACCGCGAAACCTACGCCCGACTTTTAACCCGCCAAAGCGACCTCACCAAACGCCTGCACACCGCAGGATACTTGTAACAATCTCACGTCCTCACAGGCTGCTGGTTGAACGCCGGGGGCCTTTGTGTAATCAAAAGCACGAAACCTATGAATACTCGCTCGGTAGCAATCTTTGCAGTCGTCGTGGCCATCCTCGTCGGGGTGGCTATTTGGTTTTTAAACAGCGACATCGCCCCGCACGCGGCACCCGCCGCCGCTGCAACTCCGACTCCAAAACCACTGGCTCCAGCTGGCAATCCGACGACTACAATCAAGACCAACCAATCGCCACAAACCGCCCCACAGACTGCCCCCGTAGTCGAGACTGCGCCAGTGCCACAGCCAGCGGCGATGACAGAGGATGATCGGAAAATTGACGAAGTGCTTCGTTTGTATCCCGGCAACACGGATGCAGACCACACGAACACGGCGCAATCGCTCATCAATCTGCTGCCAACGCTCACCAAGGACGGGCAGGTCGAGTGCGCGCAGCACGTTGCAAATTTGCTGAGCGACGACGAGTTTAAGCGCGTCATGCCCATCTGGCGGAATCCGTCGTTCAATCCCGATGTGATCGAAGTCTTCGCGACCGACCTGATGAACCGCGAACACAAAGTCATGCTCCCGGCGATGCTCGACGCAGTGCGGATGCCGAATCATCCCTACAACGAAGAGGCCAAAACAACGCTTCAAGTTTTTCTCGATGAAGACTACGGCAACGACGTCGGCAAGTGGGAGAAGGCGATGAAGGATTTCTTAAAAAAAGAAGCCGAGGAGGAGAGCGGCGTGGAGTCGAAATAGTCGCTTACACAGCGGCTATACATCACAAATATGAAACTCGTCATCGTCGGCACCGGAGCCAGCGGCGCGATCTATCTACAGCGTATGCTGGATAAAATTGATGCACGCGAAAACGAGGTGCATCTCATCCTCAGCACGTTTGCAAAGCAGGTCATCCACGAGGAACTAGGGGAACTGCGAGTGCCCGAGGGGGTTCATCAGCACGGCGACAAGACGATGAATGTTCCCTTCGTCAGCGGATCCTCCCGCTTCGATGCGATGGTGATTTGCCCTTGCTCCATGGGCACACTCGCCCGCATCGCCGCAGGCACGAGCGACTCGACCATCCTCCGCGCTGCGGATGTTTTTCTAAAGGAGCGCCGTAAATTGATCCTCGTCCCGCGTGAGACACCGTGGAGCCTCATCCACGCCCGCAACGTCTGCACACTGCTGGAAGCCGGCGCGACAGTAATGCCCGCAAGCCCCGGCTTCTACAGCCGCCCGCAAACCATTGAGCAGATCGCAGACACCGTTGTGGATCGCATTCTCGATCAACTCGGGCTTCCAGTGAGCGACACGTTTCGCTGGGCGGAACGCTAAATCTCAAACAGTGAACTGATTTTTTTCAGGATGCCCTTGGCGTATTCCTGCTGCTTTAGCTCCACGACTTGGGGCGGAGTCTGGGCTGCGAGAATGCCGTCCGTTTCCAATTTTCTCTTTGCAAGCATCTCGCTCATCCGCTCGGCGAGACAGTTGTTTTCCTGCATGAGCGGCTGGAGAACATTGCGGCTGATTTCCCAAATCTCGCAATCGGTTCGAGCCATCACAGTGGCGCTGCGTTTTTCACCAGTGAGCATGCACATCTCGCCGAAGGCATCGCCGGAATGAAGCTTAGCAAGGTGCATCTCCTGCCCGCCGGACTGGATGATCACATCCGCCTCACCTTCGAGAATGATGAACATCGAACAGCCGTCATTGCCCTGTTTGATGATCTCCTCGCCCCGCCCGAATCGCAGGATGTTCGCGTTCGCAAGCAGTTCTGCCTTCTCTTCTTCAGCGAGCGGCGCGAGCAACTCCTGCTTGGGTAAAAGCGCGCGCGCCTTCGCTTTGGCCGGGCTTTCATGATGGTGGTCCCGCTGAATATGCAGCGTGCGAATCGGAAACGGAATCGTGAGACCAGCGCGCTTCGCCTCATACCACACGTTCGTGCGGATGTGGTTTTCGATGTCGTTGAAGCGCCCCTCGTCCTCCAGCGAATACTTGATTTCGTAAATCACTGCCGAGTCTCCGTAATCAACAAGATAGATCTTCACCGGCGGGTGCTCCAAAACGCCGTCGGCTTTCTCCGCAGCGCGTCTAAGCACATCTCGCACGGTGTTTGGCGGCGCGCTGTATTCAAAACCGACGCGGATACGGTGTGCGTGCGCACGTGTCGGGTAGCTGAGATTGGTGATCGTGCTGCCAACGACAGTCTTGTTCGGAATGTCGAGGTAGATGTCGTCGTTCGTGCGGAGTCGCGTCGAACGCCAGTTCACCTCGATGACCTCGGCGCGGAATTTATCTACGATGAGCCAGTCGCCGACTTTGAAAGGCTTGCCGATTTGGAGCGCGATGCCCGAGACGATATTTGCCAGAGTGTCCTGCATCGCAAACCCGATGACCACAGCGACGATGCCCGAACCGGTGAGAAACGCATCCACTTGCGCGCCGTATCCCCATTTCGCCACCAGCACGCACGCGATGGTGAAAACGGTGAAGCTGAAAATTTGCTGGAGGAACTTTGGCGCCTCAGCCTCGTGCCGGTGCTTGAACCACTTCTGCCAGTAAAAGCGTCGTAGCAATGCGAGCACGAAGAGGACACCAAGAAGAATCACCGCCGCACCGAAGTGGTCTATCGCTTCATCATGCCATGCACGCCCGACACCATCGGGATGCCCTGAAGGATGCTGGGCATGATGGAGCACCCGCAGAGGCAGGTAGATGGAAACCGAAAGACACAATAGCTGGTAAGCCGTGCCGAGCGGCACACGATGCGCGCGCTTCAGCCAGCGCCCCAGCGCCAGCGCGCCAATATAGAGAAAGGGCGCTGCGATAAACGCGGCAATGACCGGGGCTGCCATCTGGAAATCTGCAAACATGGGAGCGGACGCTAGCGGGCTTGCGGTTTCATTCCAAAAAGATTCGGCGTGCCCGCCTGCGGGCGTGTTTGTCTCCGGGAAGGTTCACTTTTGCAACACGTGCCGTCAGTAAACTGCGGACGGACTCTACTTCATCAAAGCCAACATCGCGCACTCCGCGCACACGCAGCCATGCGTGGATGAGTCGACGCTGGAGCGCGAGTGGAAGTATACGGAGTGTAGTGGTGTCGAGTTGGACAGGGATGTTTTTCAGTTCAGCCGCTGAAGCGAAGTGCTCGTCTTCAGCACGCAGAAGTTCCGCAGTTCGCCACAACGCACGGCGGACATCGCGTCCGAATGCGGCTTCAAGAGCAGGGAGTGCCGCGTGGCGGATCCGGTTGCGTGTGTAGCGCGGGTCGGTGTTGCTGTCATCTTCGCGATAAGGCAGAGCGTGCGCAGTGATGTAGGCGTCAATCTCCTCGCGCCACACACCAAGGAGCGGACGCAAGACAACGAATCCATCATCGCGCACCGAAAGCGGAGACATTCCGCCAAGGCCGGCGCTGCCTGAGCCACGCAGGAGGTTGAAAAGGAACGTCTCCACTTGATCATCCGCGTGATGTGCGAGGAACAGGTGCGGGCAAGAGTGCTTGCGAGCCATGCGGGCGAAGAATTTGTAGCGGGCCTCACGCGCTGCGGACTCGATGGAAATCTTACGACGTTTTGCCAGGGCGATGACATTCGAGCGCGCTACCTCGCATTGAGCGCCCAATGTTTTAGCGAAGTCGGCAACAAAGCGGGCATCTGCACGGCTTTCGGCACGCAGTCCGTGATCAAGATGGCAGACGATGATTTTGCGAAAGCCGCATTCTTTCAACCAATGCAGCAAAGCTATCGAATCACGACCGCCGCTGACACCGACAAGCACGGTTTCATCGGGAGAAAAATCCGGCAGCGATAGATTGGTAAATGGAGCGGGCCGAGGCACGGCTGGAATGTGCGACATGTATTCGGCCCATCCAAGCCTTGAACGATGCGCTGTTTTAGCTGGCAACGATGTTCACGAGGCGACCGGGGACGACGACGATTTTTCGCACGGTCTTGCCGGTGGTGTGCTCCAGCACTTTTGGTGAAGCAAGTGCGATGGCTTCGATGTCGCTTTGTGTAGCGTCTTTTTTGACGACGATTTTGTCGCGTAGTTTGCCGTTCACCTGGAGGGGAAGTTCGATTTCATCCTCGATCAATAATTCAGGGTCGTAGGCTGGCCACGCCAAGTCTGCGAGAAGACCGGCGCTCGGATTGACCGCGCTCCACAATTCCTCTGTGAGATGTGGTGCGAAGGGATTCAAAACTTGGAGCAAAAGTTGAATTGCAGCGAGTGGGCGCGGGTTGGCGGCTGTGAGTGCGTTGGTGCAAACCATCATCTGCGCGATGGCGGTGTTGAAGCTGAGCGCCTCGATGTCTTCGCCGACTTTTTTGATCGTGGCGTGGACGACTTTTGCGAGGGATTTTTCCATCGGCACATCCTGCACGGCGGCGCTGCGCTGCCACTCGCCGGCCTGGTTTTCCTCCATGACGAGACGCCACACGCGGGCGAGAAAACGGAACACTCCTTCGACGCCGCTCATGCTCCACGGCTTTGTGGCTTCGAGCGGGCCCATGAACATCTCGTAGAGCCGCAGCGCGTCGGCGCCGTATTCCTTGATGACATCGTCGGGGTTCACGACGTTGCCGCGCGACTTGCTCATCTTTTGTCCGTCCTCGCCGAGGATGAGTCCCTGGTTCACGAGGCGCTGGAATGGCTCGGGTGTCGAAACGTGGCCGAGGTCGAAGAGCACTTTGTGCCAGAAGCGCGCGTAGAGCAGATGCAACACGGCGTGCTCGGTGCCGCCGACATACAAGTCCACGCCGCCGGGCTTGCCGCCGTTCATCCAGTAGCGCTCGGCGTCGGCACCGACGAAGCGGCCGATGTTTTTGTTGTCAATGTAACGCAGGTAATACCAGCACGAGCCGGCCCATTGCGGCATGGTATTGGTCTCTCGCGTCGCGGCGGCGCTGTAGCGGACCCAGTCGGTCGCCTTTGTCAGCGGGCCTTCCGGGGTGCCGGTGGGTTTGAAGTCGGCCAGATCCGGCGGGACAACGGGCAGTTCGCTGGCGTCGAGCGCGCGGTGCTTTCCGCCTTCCCACACGATGGGAAACGGCTCGCCCCAATAGCGCTGACGCGAAAATAGCCAGTCGCGGAGTTTGAAGTTGATCGTCTTTTTTCCGAGGCCCTGCGCTTCGAGACGGCGGATGATTTCGGCTTTCGCGTCGGCGGTGGCGAGGCCGTCGAGCGGGCCGCTGTTCACGGCGAAACCTTCACCGGCAAGGCATTCCAACGGTTCGGTGTCGCACGCGGCTTTGTTGCCGAGTCCGATGCGCGGCTCTTTCGCGACGACCTCGCGGATGGGCAGTGCGAATTTTTTGGCAAACTCCCAGTCACGTTCATCGTGCCCGGGCACGGCCATGATCGCGCCGGTGCCGTAGCCCATCATCACATAGTCGGCGATCCAGATCGGGATGCGCTCACCGTTAACCGGATTAATCGCGAAAGCTCCGGTGAAGACGCCGGTTTTTTCCTTCGCAAGTTCGGTGCGCTCGAGATCGCTCTTGCCCGCTGCTGCGGCTCGATAGGCGGCGATTGCGTCTTTTTGATCCGGTGTGAAAATCGAATCCACAAGCGGATGTTCGGGCGCGAGGACCATATAGGTCGCTCCGTAAAGCGTATCGGGGCGCGTGGTGAAGACGGTGATGCAATTGCTGATTGCTGATTGCTGATTGCTGATTGCTGAAGGGTCCGCGCTTTGCGCGTTTTGTTTTGAATCTTGTTCGGCGTCCGCCGGCTGGTCGTTTCTTTCCGCAATCCGCAATCCGCGATCCGCAATTTCAAAATCCACCTCCGCGCCTTCGCTGCGACCGATCCAGTTTCGTTGATGAATCTTGATGCTCTCGGGCCAGTCGAGACCGTCGAGTTCATCCATGAGCCGCTGCGCGTATGCAGTGATGCGAAGCATCCACTGGCGCATAGGGCGACGCTCAACGGGATGTCCGCCGACTTCGCTTTTTCCATCAATGACCTCCTCATTCGCAAGCACAGTGCCGAGTTCCGGGCACCAGTTCACTGGCGCGGAGGAGACATAGGCGAGACGGACACCATCAGGGGCGTCGCCTTTATATGTGGCGATTGGCTCGGCGCGATTCGTCGCAGGGTTGAACCACGCATTATAGAGCTGGAGAAAAATCCACTGCGTCCATTTGAAATAGCCGGGATCCGTTGTGTTTACCTCGCGCTGCCAGTCGTAGCCGAAGCCGATGCGCTGAAGTTGCGCGCGGAAATTGGCTACGTTCGCCTCGGTGGTCACGCGCGGGTGCTGGCCGGTCTTGATGGCGTATTGCTCGGCGGGAAGACCGAAGGCGTCCCAGCCCATCGGGTGCAGCACGTTGAAGCCACGCATTTTTTTGTAGCGCCCGATGATGTCCGTCGCCGTGTAGCCCTCGGGATGCCCCACGTGCAGGCCCGCACCGCTCGGGTAGGGAAACATATCGAGCACGTAGTATTTTGGCCGCGTAGCATCGAAGCCGGGCTCGCCCGGATTCGGAGTGTGAAAGGTCGCACGCTCGGCCCACACGCGTTGCCAGCGGGGCTCAAATTGTTCAAACGGAAATGGACTGCGACGTTCGTTGCTCATGGCGAAAGGGCGCGGAATGTGGCTGGGACGGATGCCGGATGCAAGTTGCAGGATGCGCGTGCTGCTTGCGTGAGGCGGTGGGGATTGGGCAACCTGCGCACATGCGCCGACTGCTCATCGCCACAAAGAACGCTCACAAAACTGCGGAAATCCGCGCCATGCTCGGGGCGGATTGGGAAGTGAGCGATCTCACCTCGCACCCGGAGGTGCCCGCACCGGAGGAAACGGGGACGACGTTTGCTGAGAATGCGCGCATCAAAGCCGAGGCTGCGTCGCGTGTTTTTTCGGGATTCGTTTTAAGCGATGACTCGGGGCTGGAGGTGGATGCTCTCGGCGGCGACCCCGGCGTGCAAAGCGCGCTCTATGCAGGCACTCACGGCGACAACGCTGGCAATCGCGCCAAGCTGATGCGCGAGTTGCGCACGTGCGGTGCGCCGCAGCCGTGGCGTGCGCGCTTTCGCTGCGCGATGGCAGTGGCGGAAAATGGGCGCACAGTTGCGGAGTTCGATGGACGCGTGGAAGGCCAGGTGATCGCGGAGGAAAGAGGTGCGGGCGGCTTCGGCTACGATGCTCTCTTTGTGCCCGATGGATACGAGGGAACTTTCGGCGAGTTATCGGCGGAGGTGAAAAACAAACTCAGTCATCGCGCCCGGGCGATGGAGCAAGCTGGGCGCTTTTTGAAAAAGTGAAGGTTATTGAGGCTGGCTGCCCAATGCCTGAGCTTGATTCAAATCTATCATACTGCCGTCAGCTAGAATGATGAGGTTGCCAGTTCCGTGGGAATCCTGACGCTCTACGAACCAAGGCTGCTTGGGCCATTTGCGGCAACTTCCCGGCTGGTCGGCAAAGACACCTCCCATATAATCAATCCGATGTTTGCTTGGTTCGATATAATTGGGGTTTTTAAGGCCGGTCTGCACAACTGGACAGATAAAGTTGCTCCAGCCGATACCAAACGGAGCAAGGACCTCCATCCAGCCATCCGCATATTCCGCCTCTTTTTCCGTGTCGAACACGATCTGCGGCCATTTATCTCCATTGGCGTTCACGTAGGCAGATGCTGCTACGTAGAGTCCCTTAAGATTTTCCTGACAGGCAATTTTTTGGGCACGCTCACGATACCATTGAAAAACCGGGAACGTGAGGACTGCCAGAATCGCGATGATGACGATGACGACCATCATCTCAAGCAAAGTGAATCCAATCAGGCTGTGTGGCCGACAATGACGCAGTCGTGTGCAGGGTGACACCGAAATCAAGACCCTCTCTTTCAAGGGCGCATACTAGAACCCTGTGGTCGCGCCTGTCCCTGCGCCTGTGTCAGTAGTGGCCGAATTCGACTGCTTCACTCCATCGACAGTGTAGTTTAATACCTTCGAAATTTTGCGGCTTCCTGAATTATTTACAGTGTCATTTGAAGTGTCTGGAGCCCCATTGCCAATACCTTGAGCAACTTGCACAGAAGTGACCTGTCCCCCATCAAAAACGAGCTGAGCTGTCCCACTTACGCGCTGAAAGTTATTACCGGCACCAATAGAACTTCCAGACCCTGTAACAACTGTAACTTTTGCTTTAATAGTTCCGTTAACTGTTGTAGTCACGACAGCCGGTGCGGGAAATCCATTTGCTATCAACAGTTCTTGTTTGTCGAAGCTTGCTTCTAGTAATCCATTAAGAGTCCCTTTTAGAGCATTGGCGACAGCATTAATTTTCCCTGGAAAAATTTGTCCCTCAGCAAATACTATGAATATTCCTGACGCATAACCAGTAATTGGCACAGATAGTGAAAAAATTCCGAGTGAATCAATCTTTTCGCCGTTCGGTCCTACTAACTCAGAAACAGAATTTGCCTCAGGAAGAAGAACACCCGAGTATGAACCAATAATATTTTCTCCTTTACCGCCGCCGTAGGTTGGGCCGCCACTCAAGGCGAAGACCTGAGCTTGCAGGAAAACAATCATCAACAGGAAGGAGAGAATCTTTTTCATAGAGTAGGCACTACTATTGGCAGGCCAATCTACATGGTCAAACATATTTTTGTGTCAGAACCGTGAGTTCCGCGACATTGACGGCGGGTGCGGCTTTCAGCACCGTCCTCCCGCTCGTGAATTTACCTTTCAGCCTTTTCCTCGCACTTCGCTATTTGAAACCGAAGCGGACTTTTGTCTCCGTCATCACGGTGCTCTCGGTGCTGGGCGTGGCGCTGGGCATCGCCTGCCTCATCGTGGTGATTGCGGTAATGACGGGGTTCGATCGCGAGTTGCGCAGCCGCATCATCGGCTTCGAGCCGCACCTCACGGTGAGCGTTGGCGGGACGCTGAATGATTGGGAGCCTCTCCAGCAGCGTATCGAGAAAGAATATCCCGGCGTGGCTGCGGCACCCTTTGTGATGGGGCCGGTGCTGCTTCAGTTTGAGGGGGAGTTTATCTCCGCAACGATGCGTGGCGTGCAGCCGAACGGGGAACTCAAACTGGTGGATTTGAAAAGCTTCATCAAAGTCGGGCGCTATGAACTGGATAGCGAGAAATGTATCATGGGGCGTGCGCTCGCTGGTGTGCTCGGCGTGAATGTGGGCGACAAGATTCAGCTCCACGGCCCCGGAAATCTCAAGAAGGTGGTGAATGAGCTTCAGCGCATGGAGAAGGAAGACCCCGCCGCCAAGTCGCTGAAACAAATCAAGGAGATGGTGCGCCCGGAGGAGGTGGAGGTTGTGGGGCTGTTTGAAACGGGACGCTACGAATACGATTCCAATTTCGTCGTGGTGCAACTCGCGGTTGCGCAGGCGATGTATGATTTCGAGGACAGCGTCCACGGTCTCGCGCTGCGCACACCCAATGCGGACACGGCGGATAAATTCAAACCGCAACTCGCCGCGGCGCTCGGGCCGGAGTTTCACGTCACATCATGGGTGGACAATAACCGCGAGCGCCTCGACGCCGTGGCGCACGAGCGGGTGCTGATGATGTTTGTGCTGATGATGATCATCGTCGTCGCCGCGTTCTCGATTTCCAACACGCTCATCACCGTCATCGTGCAAAAGAAGCGCGAGATCGGATTGCTCAAGGCGCTCGGTGCGCCGTCCAGCAGGCTTGTAGGGATATTCCTCGGTCAGGGCTTCATCGTCGGGGTGCTCGGAAATGTGGTGGGGCTGCTGCTCGGCTGGGGTGTATTGAGTTGGCGAAATGAGATGCGCAACTGGCTCATCCACGCGTTCAACGTGGATATTTTCAACGCCACCATCTACTCGCTCAACGGCATACCTTCCGCGATTGCTGCGCAGGACGTGGTGCTCATCTGCGCTGTGTCCATGGGTATTTGCCTGCTCGCCGCCTACATCCCTGCCCGGTTCGCCGCGAAGCTCGATCCGGTAAAAGCGCTGCGCGAAGAGTAAATCGGTTACGGCTCGCTGACTTCAAGCGCGCGAAGCACGGGCTCATTATCGTCGAGATATGCGTCGCGGTAAAGTTTACCGAGGACGAAGTCGGTGTTCTCATCAGCACGCCCATAGGTGCTGTGCTGGTTCGCAGTCTGCCCGCCTTCGTTGGTAACAAAAAAACCTTTGCCCGGGATAGCCACGATGCCACAGAGAGATCCCTTGCCGTTGTTGCCTTTGGGTGAAAGTTCCAGTTCATCCCAAGGCACAGCGAGATTTCCCAGCAGTTTCATGCTGTCTGCCTCCATCACCGCAACCACACGCTCTTCACCACAGCTCACGTAAGCCCGGTTGCCATCAAATGCGATGTCCATCGGTTTCTTCACATCGGCGAATTCGATTTTCAGTCCGTTGGGGCTGATTCGAAAAACACGACCACCCTCGACATCGGCAATCCAGATATTTCCCTTCGGATCCACCTCGCATCCACGCAAACTCAGGGAGCCATTGATGGTAAGCCTGCCGCCTTCGGTCAGTCCCGTCATCGTATCGCCCGTAATTTCGTCACCTTTTTCTGTGAGAACGAAACGCTGAAGCTCACCGAGTTGGCGATCGGTAGCATAAAGCACAAGATCCTTACCCTCCCGTGTGACTGCCACCCCCTCGCAAATCGATATCGCGATCCTGTGCTGAAGGCGCTGCAGTTCGCTGTCATAAATGAGGATTTCTCCTTCATTGGCGATATAGACACGGCCTTTGTCGTCACACGAAATAGACTTGCCGAGCGGGCCACGCAAAACACGCGTTGTGGCACGCGTATAGTCATCCGTAATTCCGATCGCCACCTTGCGCACCTCCCCCTCCCCATTTCCGCCGTGATTGTAGCCTATGTAGAGAGACTTGCCATCAGCAGAAAGCGCCAGTCCACGATTGCGGCGGGGCCAGATTTTTTGCGACTGCCCGAAAACCGCCTGACTGTTGTCCACGAGGTATTGAACAGTCCATTTAAACGTGTCACCTGCTCGCGCAGGCAGCGGGCTGAAAAACGCGACAATGAGAACTGATGCCAGATGCATCAGAAACCGGCGGGGTAGTTTGATGATAGTTTGCACAGAGTTTTATCCGTTGAGACGTAGGGATTTTTCGGGGCGGCAGGGTGTGTATAGAGGGCATGGTTGTCAACGCCCCAACTCTAAATTGTAAAAAAATCACCTTAACAGCCAGCGACGCCAAAACGGGCTGTGCAGCGAGGGATCGCGTGCAAGGGCGGACCTCGGAGCGCATACGCCGCCGTGTGAGGCAAGCAGTCGGGCAAGCACGGTCGTGGTGGTGCCGACGGCAAATTTCGCCTTTGCACGCTCTCGACCATTTGCGCCGAATTGCTTTGCGAGAGATGAATTGTCCAGAAAAGGCGCGAGCGCATCCGCGATTGCATGAGGATCATTTTCAGCGACCATCGTGCCCGTTTCACCGTCTTTCACCATTTCTGGAATTCCGGTAATTTTCGTCGAAACGACTGGCAGACCGGCAGCCATCGCTTCCATGATCACCGTCGGTAAATTATCGCTGCCGCCATCGCCCTCACGCTGGCAGGCGAGCGCAAAAACACGTGCCTGCGCCAAAAGCGCACGCACCTCCGACTGCGACTGCGGGCCGTGCATGACGACACAATTACCCAGTCCCAATTCCGAGACCATCGCACGCAGTGCTGAATCCAGCGGCCCGCCGCCTACAATGTCGCAGCCAAACTTCACCCCTCGTTCACGCAGCAATGCACAGGCGCGGAGCAAATCAGGAAAACCCTTTTTCTCCACCAGCCTCCCTACGCTCACAATGCGAGGCTGTTCTTCTGTGCCAGTAAACTCAGGCTCATCGGCTTTGACCTGCCCTTCGTCAAAATGGATGCCGTTAAAAACCCGGAATGTCTTTCCGCTCGCATCGGGGTAATCGCGCTCCAGTCGCTCGCGGCTGTAATCCGTCTCCGTCGCGATGAACCGCGCATCACGCACCAGCATCGCGAGAGAAATCGGCTTTTCTTCAGGGCTGAAAATATCATCTGCGTGCCCCGTAAAACTATAGCCAATCCCCCACAGCCTCCGCACCAGCCAAGCCGTCCGCGCCGCAAGTCCCGCGAAATGTGCGTGAACATGCCGCACTCTCAGCCGACGCAACTCACGCCCCAGCCACAGCGCCTCAAAGACCCGATTGGAATCCCCTTTTTGCGCACGCCAGTGCGAAAGCTCCCGCCGCTGCCCTCTCGAAAACGAATCGCGCTCCCGCTCAATGAGCGCCCTCAGTTCGTTTTCTCCCGGAAGATACCGCACTTGGAAATCATGCGCGCCCATGAGCGCCTTCTCCTCTGCCGACGGTTCGCGCACCGAGAAAATCACGGGCTCCATGCCCATCTTCACCATCTGTGCGACTTCGCGGTAAACGAACGTCTTGGTCGGATCCGGAAAGCACTCGTGGAGATAGGCGAAGCTCATGTTCCGGGGATCAGAAACGCTCCGCCGATCATCTCATCGCCTTCGGTGAGAAGGTCGGGGAAGCTCATGCCGGGCAGCACGCATACGGAAAAAATCTCCTGCACGCTGCCGCTGAATCGCACGAACGCGGCCGTCTGCATGGTGCGCAGATCGAGCACCCACACGCCGCAGTTGCGCTCGGGCGCGTCGGCGATCGGGATGCCGCTGAAGACCGCCGTCTCGCGCACTTGCGAGAGGCCGACAAATGCGAACGGGCCGGCGAAATCCAGACCCCGGGTGAAGCCGGGGAATTCAGCGACAGGCTGCACTTTTCCCGTGGCGACATCCACGATGCTCAGTCTGCCGAGACCGCTTTCCAAGACCCACAGTTTGCCGTCGTAAATGCGCGGGCTGTGCGGCATGGCGAGGCCGCTCGCGACGACTTCGCCGGTCGCCACGTCCATGATGATACCGCCGTCTTTCTTTACATCGCGCCAGCCTTCCGGCGTATCAGCCGCAGCGTGCATGGTGACGAAAGCGGGCACTCCGTTGTTCATCGCGAGGCCATTGAGGTGGCAGCGATCCTCGGCGGCGAGCGCTGTGATGAAAGGTGGTTTCCATCGCGGGATGAAGCTGTGCACCCCGTCGAATGTGCAGAGACACGAGAAGCGCGTGTTGACCGCCCACAGCTCGTGGCCACTCCACGCGACTTCGTGGATGCGGATATCGCCGGTCGTGTGCGTGCCGCCGGGCAGAAAAACGCAGTCGTGCGGCGCGGCGTTGCGCAGAGCCTCGCCGGGGAAACCACGGAATTTCCACACATCATTGCGCGTGCCGAGAGCGAGCCAGCCTTCGCTGTAAGCGAGCCCCATCGGGCTGGCAAAGTCGCGGAAGTGCGTGTTCACGACGCCGTCTTTTTCGCGAAGGAGGATGAGCTTCCCCGCCTGATACGTGGAGACGGCCACGCTGCAACCAAGCTCCGCGAGGATTTGCGCAAACGTATTCGTGTGTTCGCTGGAAAAATCGGGCGCGGCCTGCTCGTCGACAGCTTGATCAGCGGGCGGCGGCACTGCGGGTTGCTGCGGGCTGCTTTGTAATGCAGCGATGCGCCCCGCGACGCTCTCCGCCAGCGGGAGGAAAGGCGACATCTCTGCTTCGTTGCGCCGCCATTTATCCGGCGAAGGCGGCGTGAGCGTGTGTCGCGAGGGCGGTAGCTCGGTGACGTGATCCGTCCAGCGCAATCCGGCAAACTTGCACAGCCGCGCGGCGGTCGCATTGGGATCGGCGAGCACCTCGTCGTAGGTGACGAGCGTCCATCGTTCTTGCGGGAGCGCGGCGAGGTCGTCGAGCGCGCGCTCGTTGATGGCGCGGAGCTGGCGGGCGGCGACTTCAGCGAGCGGCAAATCCATGAATTCGCGCCAGCCGGGAACGAGCGCGAGCGACCACTTCTCGCCGCGCTCCCATCCGGGAAGTTCGTTGTAAGTCACGAAGAGTTGCGAGCGCCACGCGTCGAGGATGCTCGACACATTTTCTCGTGCATCGCGCGTGAGGAAAATGAAGCGCGCATTCGGGAATGCGGCGGCGAGAAACGGGATGCGGAGTGCGTTCTTCGGCGTCTTTTCGAGCAGGCGCGCAGTCGCGGGCGCGGCGTTCCCGTCGCGGTCGCGGAGGCGCGTGGTAAAGTTGGTGCGCAATGCGGCAACGACATCGGGCGTGGCGGCGGCGGCGGTGAGGCGATTCGAGTGCCAGTCGCGATTCGCCGGATGGAGCGCGGGGATGCTCTCGAAAACTTCGTGCGACTCGCCGCCGACCGTTGCCGCATCGGGCGAGCGGGCGAGCAACTCGAAAAGCATCGTCGAGCCCGAACGCGGTGCGGCGATGATGAACACCGGTGGCTGTGCCGACACGACAGGTGTGACCGCGCGGACCGATGGTTTCGCAGCGACCGCCTTGGGTGCGGCACCGTTTTTCTTTGCGACCTCCACATTCACCGCAGGTCGCACCACCGCCTGCCTCAGTGCCTCCGCGAGCGGCACCGTGTTCACGAGCCTCAGCGTCCCGGCATGCGCGGCGATGGCCTTGTCAAAGCGGGCGATGAGCGTGCGGAAAGCATCCCAGCCTTCGGGCGCGTCGCGGAAAGTCGTCCACAGCGCATGCCACTCGTAGTTGAGCGCGTCGAACTCCCCGCGCAGCGCCGTCACATCCACGTCGGGCGGCAAATCGCCAAACATCCGGTCGCCCATCAGCCGTTGCTCGAAAGGCGTCATCACCAGCGGATAATTCTCCTCCTCGAAAAACAGCGCCGGCTCCGCGTCCTCGACATAGCCCACCTCGCGCGCCGCACGTTCGCCACCGGTGGCCATCTCCCAGAACTCTGCACTCCCCACCGTATCCGCGACGATGTGGATGCGCGGTGCGCTGACAGGGTTTTTCACATTGTGCAGCCGCCACGAATCAAAAATCCACGCCTCCCCCGCCGCCATGTGCACACTTTTATCCCCGCACAAAAACCGCACCTCCGGGTAAGTCACCGCCGGGAAATGGACGCGCACATGGTGCATCCAGTAATAATTCGTATCCACATGTTCATGCGCGTCGCTCTCCCCGGCGATGCGCATCAGCCGCGCGCGCCCCAGCGGCGAACCGAGCGACGCGAGCACCTGGCGGATGTAGGGGCAGCGTTCGAGCAAAGGCGTGGGCCGCATCTGGCCTTTCACCTCATCATTCATCCCGCCGCCCACCGTGATGAGCGGGAGCGAAGAATTATCCACATGGCCGCTCGGGTGCGACCTCCATTCCTCCTCCGTGAACTGAAGACACTCCGCCGCCAGCCGTGCGGCATCGAAGCGGAGAGGAAGTTTGTGAAACTCAGAGGCTAGTCGGAACATCCGCGCTGCAATAGCGACGGATACGAAAAGAGAAAAGAGAAACATCCCCGTTCAATCGCTTGCCACCGCCATCACAACACGCTCCGCTTCGGCCCGATGAAAACTTCCACCGTCGAGTATCTCGAAAAACGCATCGCCCCCGCCACCATCTTCGTCACCAACCTGCTCGACGACGGCAGCGCGGGCAGCCTGCGCAAAGCCATCGCCGACGCAAACCTCACCCCAGCGCCCGACGTCATCATGTTCAAGCCCACCGCCTACGGAACTATCGTCCTTGGTGGCACCGATCTCGACATCACCACCCCCCTCACCATCAAAGGCCCCGGCGCAGGCAAAGTCATCATCAACGGCAACAACGTCTCCGGCATCTTTAACATCGCCTACACCGACCCGCTCATCACCACCGCCACCACCATCAGCGGCCTTGCCCTCGTGAACGGCAATGCCAGCGACGGCGGAGCTATCAAGAGCTTCGAATCCCTCACCCTCGTCAACTCCATCATCAGCGGCAACACCGCCAGCAACGACGGCGGCGGCATCTATGTAAAGACCGACGGAAAATTCACCATGACCGCCACCACCGTCACCGGCAACACCGCGACAGACGGCGGCGGCCTCTACCTTGAGGTTGCGGGCGGCATCTCCATCACCAACTCCACCATCTCCGGCAACACCGCCACGAGCAACAAAGGCGGAGGCGCCTACATCAGCACCAATACCGGCAACAACCTCACCGCGAAGAACGTCATAACGAACACCACCATCGTCGGCAACAGCGCAACCGCCAGCGGCGGCGGCCTCTACCTCGCCCCAGACGGACGCGACATCAGCGTCATCAACTCCACCATCACCGGCAACACCGCAGGCATAAACGGCGGCGGCATCTCTATGGCATCCGGCGGCCTCCTGCTCAAAGGAGGCATCCTCAGTGGCAACACCGCCGACAGCGGCGGCGGCATCTTCGTCCGGTTCCCCGGCAAGACCAGCACCATCACCGGCACCAAAATCCTCAACAACACCGCCACCGTCTCCAACGGTGGAGGCATCCAATTTGATGGCTCAGGCTCAGCAACCGCCACCTTCAACGTTCTAAAGAGCACCATCGCCGGCAACCGCGCCATCACCGACGGCGGCGGCATCTCCGCGAACAACGGCGGCACCCTCAACCTCACCGGAGACACCCTCTTTGCAAACGAAGCCGCCCACTTCGGCGGCGGCGTCTTCAGCGGCTCCGCAGCCAGCACCGTGATCCTCAAGGTCACCGCCAGCACATTTACCGAAAACACCGCAGGCGGCGGAGGCGGCATCTTCGCCGGCGGCGAAGGAGCTGTGACCATCGCCAAATCCAAACTCATCGCCAACCACGCCACCAACAACGTTGCTGGCGGAGCCTACCTGCGCTCAAAAAGCCCCATCACCATCACCAGCACCCTCTTTTCAAAAAACTCCGCTGCAGGCGCAGGCGGAGGGCTCTACGTGGTCACCTCCAACACCACACTCACAGGCTGCACATTCACCGACAACGTCAGCTTATTCTTCGGCGGAGGCGCGCGCATCTTCTCCACCAACGTCGCCATCACCAAAACGCTCATTCGCGGAAACATCGCAGGCGCCAACGGCGGCGGGATCGCCATCAACGCCCCCACGACCACCATTTCCAAAAGCATCATCACCGGCAACATCGCCAAAGACAGCAGCGGCGGCGTCAGCAACCAGGGCGGAAGCACCACACTGGACGCCGCCACCAAACTCTTCGGCAACATCGCCCCCGTGAACCCGGACAAGGACTTTTAGCGCGCCCCCCCCCGCGCCTCCGCAGGCAGCCGTCGCGCCCCTGTGGAGCGCGGGGTCGCTCATGTGGAGCGGGAGGTCGGTCGTGTGGAGCGGGAGGTCGGTCGTGCGGAGTGGGAGGTCGGCAGTGCGGAGCGGGAGGTCGGCAGTGTGGGGTGGGAGGTCGGCAGTGTGGGGTGGGAGGTCGGTCGTGTGGAGCGGGAGGTCGGTCGTGTGGGCGGCGGGGGCGTTCGTGCGGGGATTGCGGCTGCATAAATTGTGCCGAATGCATCTAAAGTTAGCCCAAGTTCCGCAGTTCGCAGTCCGCGGGAAAAAACTTTTCTCTGACGGGCTTCGTCCGTGCGTGGGCGGCGTCTCTGTTGGTCTGCGGGTTTGGGCGTTGTAGTGAAGAAGACCCCATTGCGGAACGCGGCGCGTTGGTGGGATA
>CANJNZ010000080.1 GCA_947476045.1 Chthoniobacteraceae bacterium | reverse complement strand
GCTTGCGCCATCCATCCGGCTCCCTCGCATAGCGTTCATCAATTCGTGCAGCCGCATCCGGCCTGCCCAGTTTAAGTGTGTTTCCTCCCATCCCTCCCTTTTATCTCTTTTCCAATACTTTGTCAGCTTGTTTGTGGAATGTGGTATCAAGTGTCACTACCAGCTCTTCGACGGCACCCGCAGGCGCGGGAAGATCGTATTCGAGACCTTTCCCCATGCCGTCGTGTGTGCACTGGAGGGCCGCGTAATTCCCGCCCGTCCGAAGGCGACCACTCGCCGCCGGATGCTGCGTAATCAGGGCTACGACGACAGTCCGCTCCGAAACATCGACTTCGTGGATGCCGCGCTCTGCGCCGTCACCGCCGAGCGATTCCTCCTCGGTCGCACGATCTCGTTTGGTAATGCCGAAGAGGGCTTCATCGTGGTGCCCGGATAAGAGGCCCCGCCCCGATGACGTTGCCGTTACGCGGTGAAATTTTTCTTTTCCTGCGCGTGGGGACGGGGAATTGCGGATTTGAGCCTCCCGCCTCTGCCCCGGCTCCATCTTCGATTCAGATTGCGGATTGACTCAGGCTTGCGCCTTCGCCCTTCGGGCAGCCTTCGGCTGTCTATTTGTGCCGCCCACCTCCGCCCACGGCACCATCTCCGCTGGCGCTCCGATTCGCTCCGCTCGGCTGCGGATTGAAGGCGGGCTTTCTTCGCGGTTCAAATCACAATGATGAACCACGAAGACGCGAAGACGCGAAGGGTGCGGGCAATCAGTGCCCTGCTTCAACTGCCACCGCTTGCGCAGGAACCACTCGATGCTGGGGCTGTAGCCCAGCGCCCGGTGTCCTTGTCTCGCTGCCCGGGGTGCGCCGAATTCAATCCTCTTTGCGCGAGGAATGCAGACAGCGACTTCAGTCGGCGAGAATGGGGCCGGGAGGTTCGTCGCGGATTTGTCCTTTGGCTTTGTCGCTCATGTGGATGATTTCGGATTTCGAGCTTTCAGGGCTGCTACGAGCAGCCCTGGCTGGTGCCGCACTCGGTGCAGCAGCCGCAGGCGCCGGCGCGGATCACTTTGCTGCTGCCGCAGTTGGAGCACGGGGTGTCCATGAACATATTGCCCAGTGCATCCTGCAGGCGCTCGGCGTGGGTGTTGCCGCCGGTGGCCATTTGCGGGGTGCCTTCGCTGTTGCCGGTGTGGGTGATGACATCAATGACTTCCTTCTCTGCGGTGCGCTCGAGGTCGGTCACGGGGCGGTTGATGGCTTTTTTGTCCATCTCACCGAGCTCGCGGAGCGGAAGGTCGGGCTGCTTGGGGCTGGTGGCTTCTTTGTAGCCTTTGATGAACTGGCAGCCGAGCCAGCGGAAGACGTAGTCGGTGATGCTTGCGGCGGTGCGGATGTCGGGGTTTTTGGTGAAGCCGCTGGGCTCGAAGCGCTGGTGGGCGAATTTGCGGACCATGCTTTCGAGGGGCACACCGTATTGCAGGGACATGCTGGTGAGGGCGCCGATGGTGACCATGAGGCCGCCGAGGGTGCTGCCTTCTTTTTGCATCTGGACGAAGAGTTCGCCGGGCTGGCCGTCGTCGAACATGCCGACGGTGATGTAGCCTTCGTGGCCTGCGATGTCGAATTTGTGGGTGAGTGCGACGCGGGTGTCGGGCATCCGGCGGCGGACGGGTTGGTCGGCCTGTTTGCGGAGTTCGTCGGCCTGACGCTCGAGTTCGATGATGCGCTGTTCGAGGGTGGTGTTGTCGCTGACGACGGCTTCGATGCTGGCGACGGCTGCTTCGTTGTTGCTGCCGCTGCTGCTGTGTTTTTTCACGGCGAGCGGGGCGCTGCGCTTGGAGTTATCGCGGTAAATTGCGATGGCCTTCAAGCCGAGCTGCCAGCCCTCGATGTAGGTGTTCATGATGTCGTCCACCGTGGCGTGCTCGGGAAGGTTGACGGTTTTTGAAATCGCACCGCTGAGGAATGGCTGTGCTGCTGCCATCATGCGGATGTGGCCGCGGTAGTGCAGGGAGCGTTTGCCGCGGGCAGCTTTGAATGCGCAGTCGAAGATGCTGATGTGCTCTTCGCGGAGGCCGCTGCGGATGACGGTGCCGTTCTGCTCGTCCTGGACGTCTTCGATGGTGTCGTAGTCGTCAATGTGGGCGATGATGCGCTCGATTTGATCGTTTGCGTAGCCGAGGGATTGGAGCGCGGGTTTGACGGTTTGGTTGACGATCTTGAGCGTGCCGCCGCCTGCAAGGAGTTTGTATTTTACGAGGGCAACATCGGGCTCGATTCCGGTGGTGTCGCAATCCATGAGGAAGCCGATGGTGCCGGTGGGCGCGAGCACGGTGACTTGTGCGTTGCGGTAGCCGTGTTTTTTACCGAGCGAAAGTGCGGTGTTCCATGTCTCGCGGGCTTCGTCTTTCAAATAGCCGAAGCGGTCGCTGACTTGGATGCTCTCGACGCTGTCGCGGTGCTGCTCGATGACTTCGAGCATGGGCGCGACGTTGTCCTTCGCGAGGGGCTTCGGAGTTCCGCTGCAACGCGCGTCGCGGTAGCCGGGGAATGCGCCCATTGACTGCGCCATGCGCGCGCTTTGCTCGTAGGCGTGGCCGGTCATGATGGCGGTGATTGCGCCGGCGAGCGCGCGGCCTTCGTCGCTGTCGTAGCCGAGGCCGTAGCTCATGATGAGCGAGCCGAGGTTTGCGTAGCCGAGGCCGAGGGTGCGGAAGATGTGGGAGTTTTCGGCGATTTCTTTGATGGGGTAGCTCGCGTTATCCACGATGATTTCCTGCGCGGTGATGTAGATGCGCACGGCGGCCTTGAAGCGTTCGACGTCGAAAGTGCCGTCGGCCTGCTTGAACTTCATGAGGTTTAGCGAGGCGAGGTTGCACGCGGTGTTGTCGAGGAAGAGATACTCGGAGCAAGGATTGGTGCTGTTCTGGCGGTCGGTGCCTTTGCAGGTGTGCCATTTGTGGATGGTCGTATCAAACTGCATGCCGGGGTCACCGCAGACGTGCGTGCCTTCTGCGATTTTGCGGAGCATTCCACGGGCATCCTTCTTTTCGCAGGGTTTGCCGTCGGTGACGCGCTTGGTCCACCACTCGCGTCCGGCGATGGCGGCGTCCATGAATTCGTCGCTCACGCGAACGCTGAGGTTTTCATTTTGATACATCACGGAGCCGTAGGCATCGCCGTTGAAAGAACCATCGTAGCCCGCATCAATCAGCGCCCATGCCTTCTTCTCTTCCTTCAGTTTGGCCTCAATGAATTCCTCCACGTCGGGGTGCCAGTCTTTGATCGTATTCATCTTCGCCGCACGACGCGTCTTGCCACCGGATTTCACGGTTGCCGCGACTTGGTCGTAGATTTTCAAAAATGACATCGGGCCGCTGGGCTTGCCGCCACCGCTGAGTTTTTCGCGGGTGCTGCGCAGCGAGGAAAGGTCGCTGCCGGTGCCGCTGCCGTATTTGAAGAGCATGGCCTCGCTCTGCGCGAGATTCATGATGTCCTCCATCGTGTCCTTCACGCTCTGGATGAAGCACGCGCTGCCTTGCGGGTATTCGTATTGCGTAGGTGCGCGCTCGGCGACGCCCTTCTCGCGGTTGTAATAGTAGTTGCCTTCGCCGCGGCCCGTGCCGACGCCGTATTGGTGATACAGGCCGACGTTGAACCACACCGGCGAGTTGAACGCGCCGAATTGATTCGCGCAAAGCCAAGTGAGTTCGTTGTAGAAAATATCGGCGCTTTCCTTGTCGGCGAAATAGCCGTCCTTGATGCCGAAGTCCGTGATCGTCCGCGTGACGCGGTTGACGAGCTGCTTCACCGAACGCTCGCGGCCGTTTTTATACGGGTCGTTGCCATTTGAAATGTCGCCATAGAAATACTTGGAAACCGCAATCTTCGTCGCGAGAGGCGACCAGGACTTTGGCACTTCCACATTCGTCTGTTTGAAAATGGCCTTGCCCGAATCGTCATTGATTTCGGCGGTGCGGAGTTCCCATTCGATTTCGTCGAATGGAGCGATGGCGGCATTGCTGAAATTGCGTTCAAATTTCAGCCCTTTGCCGGTGGGTTTGTTAGTTTTCATGGCTTTAGTCGGGCGAGTTCCACGTGCGTGGGCGGCGGGTGTGCTGATGGAGCGTGTCGAGGCTTGGAGTTTTGGCAAGGTTGGCATGGCGAATAATGAGTAAGTGAATAACTGGTGAAAAGAGTCTGGGTAACACTCCAATAAGTGGTGGCCTACAGGGCTGAAGCCTGTGAATAACCACTCCATATCGGGTGCAGGGAGTCATGAAACCACAATTAGTGGGGGTCGCCAAGAAAATTGACACCGAAGTGTAACTAAATTTTCTATCAGGAATTTTTGCTTGCCACAGTCATGATCTCCCGCTCTCCAGCATAAATAAACGACATGCACACCGCGCTCCCGTGGAATCGTGTTTTCTCGGCTTCTCCGGCTTTCGATCACGCTCAAACCAGCATGAATACAGCGTGGAGCACGCACTCTGATTTTTTGGGACATGGTTTTTCCAGCTATTGCCCCGGTTCTCGCCGCTTTTTTGAGTTCGAGTGGACTCAAAACGCGGATTTACCCAACGTTGGTGCGCAAAAACAGCGAAAAGCTCAGCGATTTCCCGAAGCGCGCAGGATGATGCTCACGAGGGGCTTTGGAACAAACCAGCGGGAGCGTTCGATTACTTTTCCAGTGCGTGGTTTTTTAGCAACGGTGGAGCCGCGTGTCGCAGGACGCGGCGTGGCAGCGGGGTCAGCAGCGTTCGGGTTGATGAGGAGGGATTCCACGACGACTACGCCGGCAGAAGCGCCTTCGCGGGTCAACTCATGTTTAATCACGAGCTGCGCGGTGGATTTGGCGCGGTTGAGGATGAAGTTATACGTGTGAAATCCGTCCAGTTCCGTGATTTCCGTGGTTCGCTGGCGTGGGCTGTCGTCCAGAAGAAGCACGCTCACGACTTGATCTGCAGTGTCCGTAATGAGCGTCATGCTCGTAAAGCCGCCGGGGAAAATGCCTGCGAAAGTATTCGCGGTAAGTGAATCGGCGGGCAGTCCCGGCGTGACGATTTTAGTGCGCGTCGGGCTGGTATTATCCAGATTGAGTTGTTTGCGGGCTGTGGCGAGGGGCGCGAGGTAAGGCACCTCGGGGTAAATGACAATCAAAGCATCGGCGACTGCGCTTTCGCCAGAGGTGGCTTGCGCGCCAAAAATCGTGGCCAGATCCTTGCGCGTCATCTCGCCGGATTGCGGTGCGGTGGTCCAATTCTCGGCGAGCGCGATACGTTTGGCAGCGGCGCTTTTTGGCGAAGGCGTGGGCTGCGGCACTGACGCTGGAGTGGGATTTGTGGCGGCAGGCGGTGTCGGCGACACGGGGGCAGGCGGCGTTGAAGGCGCAGAAACCGGCGGGGCAGGCGGCGGAGTCGCGCTGTCGGGTTGAGGCGTTTTTGGAATGGTGATCTGATCGAGCGACTTGATGACAATTTGCGGTTTGCCGTCGGGCGCGGCCTCGATGCGTCCGGTCACCGTCACCATTTGATTCGCAAGCGCGGAAAGGTCGCCGACCTTCTGCACATCACCGGGAAAGACAATGCCCGTAAACGTGTGATTGGGGTAGCGCGCGCCGAAATTTATGAACGTAGTTCCTTTCGCCGACTTGGAGACGCCGGTCACTTTGCCAGTCACCGCAGCGTCCTCACCCTTGTGTTTGTCAGCTTCGACATCTGAATACGCCGCTCCTTTTGCCTCCGCGTGGCAGATCTGGGGAAGTGCAGCACTCCATACAAAAGCCAGTAAGCCGACACTAATAATGAAGGATGTTCTTTTCACGTTCGCAAACGTGCTTCCATACTCATCCGGCAACAAGGCGAAACTGTCGAACACGGAACGCGCCCATCCATCAATAGCAGACGATTCGTAACGCCGCGCTTGCAGTGCGGGCGCGTTTTTGCGGGACTCGGTGATTCATGTTCGGCTTTATCGCACGGCGCTGTGTTTCGCTTTTCTTTGTGCTGCTTTTTGCGGTGACGCTGACGTTTTGCCTGCTGCGCAAGGCGCCGGGGAGTCCTTTTAATTTGAACGAGAAACAGAATACGCCGGAGGCGGTGGCGAAGGCGGAGAGGAAGTTTAATCTCGACGGACCGCTGTGGTGGCAGTGTGCGCGTTATATCGGCGTGGCGCGAAAACACGCAGTGGAGTCGCCTCCAGCACCTGCGCAGTTCAGCGGGTTGTTGCAGGGGGATTTCCAGCCGTGCCTCAAATACAAAGATCGCGGCGTGGGGGAACTGCTGGCACAGACTCTGCCGATTTCGGCGACGCTTGGCGCTGCGGCGCTGCTCATCGCGACGCTCGCGGGCGTATGGCTCGGCTGTGTGGCGGCGTTGCGACGGCATACGTGGGTGGATGCAGCGGCGATGTTTGGCGCGCTGGCGGCGATTTCGATCCCGACGTTTGTGACAGGCCCGGCGCTGGTGCTTATTTTTTCGCTGAAGCTGGGATGGCTGCCGGTGGGCGGTTGGGGCGGACTGGCGAATCTCATTCTGCCCGCGCTGACGCTTGCTGGCCCGGCCATAGCCTACATTGCGCGGCTCACACGCACCTCGATGCTGGAGGTGCTGGCGCAGGACTTCGTGCGGACAGCGCACGCGAAAGGGCTAAGCGAGCAGCGGGTGCTTTATCGTCATGTGCTGAAGGTGGGCATCCTGCCGGTGGTGAGTTTCCTCGGGCCGCTTGCGGCGGGGATGCTCACGGGCTCGCTGGTGATTGAGAAAGTTTTCAGTCTGCCGGGCATGGGCGATTTCTTTGTGAACTCGGTGCTCAATCGCGATGTGTTTCTGTGCGGCGGGAGCGTGGCGGTTTACTGCACGCTGCTCGTCGTGATGAATCTCTTCGTGGACATCGCCTACAAATGGCTCGACCCGCGCATCCGTCTCCAATGAACGAGCCCACGACTACACAAGCGACGACTCCGCCGGGCGCAATCCAGCGTTTGCTGCGCAACCGCACGGCCATCGTCGCGCTCATCGTGCTCGGCGGAATCGTGGGCCTCGCGCTGTTTGGCCCGCTCATTTTCCGCTACAATCCCGAGGCGACCTCGGCGGCGCAATTCCGCCCGCCCTCGATGGAGCATTTCTTCGGAACTGACTTGAACGGACGCGATGTTTTCTCGCGGGTGATACAGGGCGCGCGCATCTCGCTGCTTGTGGGTTTGTGCGGCGCGCTGGTGAGCTTTTTTGTAGGCACCAGCTACGGCCTCGTCTCCGGCTACGTCGGCGGGCGCACGGACAATGTGATGATGCGCATCGTGGAAGTGCTGCACAGCATCCCGCGACTGATCATCGTCATTGTGGCGATCTTCACTTTCGCGCCGAGGCTGGAGAACTGGCTGAACGCGACTGCAATCACCAAGGGCCTCGTCGGCTACACGAAAGTGATCATCCTCATCGTGTGCCTCGGCCTCATCGAATGGCTCGCGATGGCGCGTATCGTTCGTGGGCAGGTGCTGGCGCTGAAGGAGCAGCAGTTCGTGCTCGCCGCGCGCGCGCTCGGGCAGTCGCACATTCGCATCCTGCTGCGGCATCTGCTGCCGAATCTCACCGGTGTGATCATCGTCTATCTCACGCTCACGATCCCGGCGGTGATACTCGACGAATCATTCCTCAGCTTCCTCGGCCTCGGGCTGAACGATCCGCAGGCGAGTTGGGGCAGTCTTTTGAGCGATGGCAAAAATGTGATCAATCCGGTGAAGAATTTCTGGTGGCTGCTCGTCTTCCCCGCCGCCGCGATGTCGCTCACGCTGCTCGCACTTAATTTCCTCGGCGACGCCATCCGCGACGCCCTCGACCCGCGCGCGAGGCGGTGATAAAAAAACTTCGTCATTGCGAGTTTCTTGACGCTTTGAGCTTCGCTGGTAGCTTCCGCGCCCCACTCGTCATTCCTTTTCCTAAAAAAACCATGAGCGACAACACGGCAACCGCCAATCAACAAGGCAGCCCAAAAACTTCCACCATCGCCGAAAGCGTCATCCGCATCGCGGGCAATTCGCAGGACGGCATCCAGGCCATCGGCGGCTTCCTCGCGCGACTCGCGGGTCGCAGCGAACAGGACGTGATGACCTTTATGACCATCCCGTCCACCATCTCGGGCGGGCCTTCCATTTTCCAAGTGCGCATCGGCTCCGGCGAAGTGCTCAGCGCGGGCGACGAAGCGGATGTGCTGCTGTGCTTTTACGATCACAGCTACGCGAACCACATCAGCTCGCTGAAGCGCGGCGGCATCGTGCTCTACGACTCGGACCACGTGAAACCGAACGAGGAATTACTCGGCACTTACCACCACATCGGCGTCGCGATTTCGAGCCTCACGGTCGAGGCCATCGGCGGAACCGGACGCGACAAGGGCAAAAATATTTACGCACTCGGGCTCATCGCGCGGATGTTTGATCTGAACGTGCCGAAGCTCACGAAACTCATCGAGGAGCGCTTCGGCGGAAAAGATCCGTCCATCGTGAAGAACGCGCTGGATTGCTTCAACGGCGGCTACGGCCACCAGATTCAGGGGCTCATCGAGTCATTTAAATTCGAGCACGCAGTTCATACCGGCGCGGCGCAGGTCGTGATGAGCGGCAACGAGGCGCTCGCTTTTGGAATCATCGCGGCGGGCGTGCGGTTCGGCGCGGGCTATCCAATCACGCCGTGGAGCGAGGTGATGGAATTGCTGCGACGCGAGTTGCCGAAATACGGCGGCACCTTCATGCAGACCGAGGATGAAATCGCTGCTGTCTCGATGGCAATCGGCGCGAGCTACGGTGGCCGCGTCGCGGTGACGGGTTCGAGCGGCCCGGGCATTTCGCTGAAGACCGAGGCAATCGGCTGGGCGGTGATGGCGGAGATGCCGCTGGTAATCATTGACGTGCAGCGCGGCGGCCCGAGCACGGGAATGCCGACCAATCAGGAACAGAGCGATCTGAACATCGCGTGCTTCGGCGGCCACGGCGACAGTCCCCGCGTGGTTCTCGCTCCTTCGAGCGTGGAGGATTGTTTTTACACAGCTATCGAAGCGGTGAACATCGCGCGCAAATTCAGCACACCGGTGTTTATCCTCAGCGATCAAGCCATTGCCACGCGCATCGAGGCATTCCCCTGCCCCGATTTGCAAAACATCTGCCAGGACATCTCGCCGGACTTTACGCCCGTCGCAGACCACAAGCCGTATGACCTCTCCGCGCCGGACGGCATCACGCGCCACGTCGCGCCCGGAACGCGCATCGCGAGCGGCAAGTATCCCGTCGCCACCGGCCTCGAACACGACGAACTCGGCCATCCCACCGGCTCCGGCAAAATGCACTCACAGATGAATGCTAAGCGCCGCACCAAGCTGCACAAGCTCGCGAGCGAAATTCCGGTTCCCAAAATCTACGGTGCAACCGAAGGCCATGTGCTGCTCGTCGGCTGGGGCTCCAGCAAAGGCCCCATCGAGGAAGCCGTGAAACTCGGACGCTCGCAGGGCGAGGCGGTCTCCGGTCTGCACATCAAATACATCAACCCACTGCCGGAGAATCTCGAAAACCTCTTCAGCGGATTCACCCACGTCATCGTGTGCGAAATCAACGACGAAGGTCTCTACGGCTACGGACAACTCGCCTCGATCCTGCGTGCGCGCTATTGCGATCCGCGCATCAAGAGCGTCACCAAGACCGACGGCCTGCCGTGGAAGGTGAAAGAAATCCTCACGCGCGCCCTCTCACTTACTAAGTAACTTTTTTCCATGAGCACCATCGCCATTCCCAACGAAAATCTCACACGCACCGGCGTCGCCGCGACGCTTCCCGTTCCCGCGCCGCTCGCCGACGCCGACCGCAAGCCTCTCACCAAAAAGGAAACCGCCGCCGACCACCCGACGTGGTGCCCCGGCTGCGGCGACTTCAGCGTCCTCGCTCTCTATTACAAGCTCATCGAAAAACGGAAGATGCTGCATGAAAACATCTGCACCGTCGCGGGCATCGGCTGCTCGTCACGCTTCCCGTATTTCGTGCAGGCACACGGCGCGCACTTCATCCACGGTCGCGCACTCGCCTTCGCGAGCGGCGTCTCGCTCTCACGTCCCGACTTGCATGTGTTTGTCTTCGGCGGCGACGGCGATGCCTTCTCCATCGGCGGCAACCACTTCACGCACACCGCGCGCAAGAACATCAAGATGACCTACGTCGTCATGGACAACTTCGTCTATGGCCTCACGAAAAAGCAGACCTCGCCCACTTCGCCTATCGGCTTCAAATCGAAAACCGATGTCGGCGGCAGCACGGATCGCCCCGTGAATCCGATGAAGCAGGCCATCTGCGCTGGCGCGACTTTCGTCGGACGCAGCACGGCGACAAATGTGAACCATCTGCTCGGCCTCATGGACGCTGCGATGAGCCACGACGGATTCTCGTTCATCGAAGTGCTCAGCGAGTGCGTCGAGTTTTTCCCAGGTGCATTCGATGCGGCGATTCCGCGCAAAGGCGGCACCTTCCCCGAGATTTCCGCCGACCACGACGTCACCGACGAATACGCCGCCTACAAACTCTGCGACGAGCCGTGGCCCGGCATGTTCGGCACTTTCTACAAAGTGAATCGTCCGACGAAGAACGCGAACGAGGCAAAACTCATCACCGATGCGCGCGCCAAACTCGCCGGAGTTCCCGACTGGCAGATTTTGCAGAAAAACTTCGACCGGATGAAGTGACGCAGCCCGGCGGAGTCCCCTACCCTGCTCCGCGTAGATTTTTCCAAGCACTACTATGAGTAATCGGAACGGCATCCTCGCGGGCGGTAACTGGATCGTTGACGCGGTAAAAATGATAGATGTGTGGCCGCAGCAGGATGCGCTGGCCAACATCTCCGCGACCATCAGGGGTTCCGGTGGCTCGCCTTTCAACATCCTCGTGGACGTCGCGATCATGGGAGCCAGTTTTCCTCTGCTCGCCGCAGGTCTCGTCGGCGATGATGATAATGGACGCTGGATCGAAGATATCTGCCGCAAGCACGGCATCGAAACGACAGCACTGCTGCGCTCGAAGCACTCGCCAACAAGTTTCACCGACGTAATGACGGTAAGCAGCACAGGGCGGCGGACTTTTTTCCACGCGCGCGGTGCAAATGCAGAGCTGGGCTCCGAGCATTTTGATTTCACCAACTCGACCGCGAAACATTTCCACCTCGGCTACCTGCTGCTGATGGACAAACTCGACAGCCCCAGCCCGACGCACGGGACTATCGCCGCCGAAGTGCTCGCGCGGGCACAGGCTGCGGGAATGAAGACGAGCATTGATTGCGTGAGCGAAGACAGCGACCGCTTTCCGAAGATCGTCATGCCCGCGCTGAAGTATGTGGATGTGTGCATCATGAATGAATTTGAGGCGGGCCGCGTGACTGGCCGCAAGGTGCGCGACGGCGACAAACTCGTGCGCAGCGAACTTCGCGCGGCCATGCAGGCTCTCCTCGATGCAGGCGTTCGTGAGCGGGTCGTGGTGCATTTCCCCGAAGGCGGCGTCGCTCTCGGTCACGATGGCTGGGTGGAACACGGCTCGGTAAAACTGCCCGCAAGCGGCTACATCAAAGGCGCAGCAGGCGCTGGCGATGCATTTGCCGCCGGCGTGCTGCTCGGCTGGCACGATGGAAAATCCGTTTCAGAACAACTCCGCTACGGCGTGTGCGCTGCCGCCGCGAATTTAAGCGATGCCACATGCACCGGCGGCTTGCGTCCGCTCGCTGAGTGCCTCGCACTCGGAACGCAATTCGGCTTTCGCGACTAGCTACAGATTTGCAAGTGCACCACGCAGAGAGTCGAGCGTGAAAGGCTTTGAAATGATGGCGTCCACACCCTCGGGTTTCTCCCCGTCAGCTTTCATCAACTCGCCAAAGCCGGTGAGCAACACAACAGGAACATTGGGCCGGTGCTGCTTCACGGCCACAGCAAGCTCGTCTCCATTCATTTCAGGCATCGATCGATCGGTGAGCACGATGTCGTAATTGCCCTTTTTAAACTTCTCCAGTGCCTCCCGCCCGTCGGCAGCGGATTCAACGGTGTGATTGTCCTCGGAGAGATACATCTCAAGCACCTCGCGGATCATCGGTTCGTCGTCCGCGATTAGAATCCGGAGCGATTTCTTTGTCTCCACGATTTTTGCTGGCGCGACAGCGGTAGTCTCCTTTTTCGCTGCAGCGGGCAGAATAATCACTACGCGTGTTCCCTTTCCCTCCTCACTCTGAATTTCAATTTTTCCACCGTGCCGGTCCAAAATTCCATGCACAATGCCGTATCCACCCAGGCGACCATTTTTCGGAACGAGGCATGCGTTCGGATCGAGACAGCGAATGCGCACGCTTTCGCTCATGCCGCATCCATCATCCTGAATGATGATCGCAACATGATCCTCGCGACTTTCAGCGGCAATCGTAATCATGCCGCGCCGGGAGATGGAGCGGATGGCATTAAAAAGCAGTTGCGCCATCAGATCTCCGAGTTGGGCCGCGTCACCATTCACGCTGGGAGTTTCGTCAATTTGGGTGGCTATCCCGATCTTTACGCCCGCAGCGAGTGCTCACCCCTTCCACTTCGGCTCGGTGAAAATGACAGCCGTGTCGATGATTTCGCCGACATCCAAAATACCAAATAAACCAGCCTCCGTCCTTGCGAACCCCCGCACTCTCGCCACGGCGCGCGCCCCGGACTGCGCTGCGGTGTAGATTTTCCGGATGAATGGTCGGGCGACTTCTGCACTCGCCAGTAAGTCCGGATGCTTCAGCAACTGCTCGGAGAATCCAACGATCGGCGTAAGAACATTGTTGAACTCATGCGCGATCCCGGCGGCCATGTGTCCCAGCGCCTGAAATCTCTCCCGTCGGACAAGGTCCTGCTGCATGGCGCGTAATTCCGTGAGCGCTTCCTTCAGTTGGCGGTTGCTTTCCAACGACTGCTCCTCGGCGCGCTTTCTATCAGCGACCTCGGCTTGCAGACGGCTGTTCGCTTCGAGTAGTTCCGCGGTGCGTTCCTTCACCCGGGTATCGAGATTATTGTGGGCCTCTTTGAGTGCGACCTCCGCCCGCTTGCGTTCGATTGCATACTGGATGGCGCGTAGCAGCAAATAATTATCCACGTGCCCTTTCACCAGATAATCCTGCGCGCCTTGCTGCACCATCTCGATGGCAATAGATACATCACTGATTCCACTGAGGATGACGATCGGCAGTTCCCGCGCCGCATCGCTCACCATGCTAAAAGTGTCAGCGCCCTGGCAATCAGGCAGCGTGAGATCGAGCAACACCATCTGGATACCACCCGCCCGCAATTTTTCCACGCCCTCGGCGGCTGTGTGCACCGTGCACACTTGAAATAGGGGTTGCTCGGATGAGTGAAGCAGTTTTTCGAGCAACTGGGCGTGCTCTACATTATCCTCAATGATCAGGACATGAATCGTCGTCTGGGTTAATGGTCTGGTTTGCTCTGCCACGCATATAAGCAGAACCACAAACCGAGCCAACGGAAGCAGAAACTGCGTCTTGCGGTAATATTACACGGCCGCATCACTCCCCGGCCAGCGGGCATGGGCATCCTCCGCTTGATCGGTGATTCCTTGTTTTATTTCCGCACGCGCGGCGCAAAAACATCCGCCCAGAATGATCAGGGCGCCCGTGAAATAAATCCACATCAGCAGGGCGACCACGCTGCCAAACGCACCGTAGAGGTTGTTGAAATCGGCCACTTTCCCCGTGTAGAAGACGAAAAGCTTTTGGATGCCGCCAAGCGCGAGAGTGACTAGCACGGACTCGATCCACACCTCTCGAACAGTAGTCGTCCGTCGCGGTGCAACTTTGTAAAACAGCACGAGCGCGTAAAACAACAACAGCGGCGGCAGAGACCAGCGCGCAAAACGAAACAGCCCGCTCCCAAGGCCGAAATCATAACGAAACAAATCGGGGTGAGTCCGGTAATAATGCTCAATGGTATTCAGGATCGCTGGTGTAATGATCCCTATCAGCAGCGCGCTGGTGAGGATCGCCATCATGAGTAAATTTTTCAGCGGGATGCGCCACCACGAGTATTCCTTGGTTCCCCACGCACGATTCACACCATGCACGAGCGACTGGAAAAAGCGCATTGAACACCACAGCACGATGGCGAGCGATATGAGACCTGAGCCCAGTCGCGTGTTCATGAAGCTGTTTACGGTCGCACGCAATTGATCCGCACTGCCGAGATCCACGATGAGATAATCGGACATCAGTCGAAAGACCTCATTTGTCGCCTGCTCACGACCTCCGAGAAAATGCGTGCCAATCGTGATGAAAAGCACCACCAGCGGCAGCATCGAAAATAAAGCGTAGTAGGCAAATGAAGCCGCACGCTGCTCACCATCCGTCTCGTTGTATTTCACCAAGGCCCGCCAGATTGTTGCCCATATACGCCCAAATCGCAGGCGACGGGCATTAGCTGGCGGAAGCTGTATCGGTTCTGTCATCGCTTGGTTATTGCGGAGAAATTCATTGAGCCAGTCTCCGGCAAGAAAGCGAAGCACCAACTAGCGCCTGATGCACAGCACACAATTCAGAAAAGAAAAAGGCCGCACCTGTTTCGAAAGCGCGGCCTTTTTGAAAAATCACGTCAGAATTTAGAGGGCATTGCTCGGCATGTAGCGGTAGAAGACCTCCAGCATCAAAATACAGAGCGTCGTGCGGTAGGTTTTCCCAGTCAGACCTTCTTCTTTCACAGGACCAGGCCCGCCGCCGGGCGCAGGCCAGCTTCCATCGGGATTTTGAGCACCTACGATTTCATCCTGAAACCATTTGTTCCAAATATCCCAAGCCTCACCACCAAACATCAGCGAGGCCTGCGTGTGGTAATACCATGCATACAAATCAGCGTCCCCGCCCTTGTATTGGAGTGGTTTGTTTTTGTCCTTCGCCTGGGTTGTATTCAAAATCCACTGCATTCCTGCGCGTAGATCACCACGGTCACCCTTCCAGAACAACCGGCAGAGAACGCCAACACCGGACAGACTGTAGCGGTCTTCAGGGCCACGATAGCCGTAACCGCCTTGTGGCCCTTTCACACTTTGAAGATACGTCATGGCCTTATCCAGTGCCTCATCCACTCCGGGGATGTTGAGTTGGGAAAGATGCGCGGCCTTCAGCGCCTGAATCTGCCAACCGCTCACGGAAAGATCGTTTTCTGATTTGCTGAAGCTATAGGCCCATCCGCCGGCGGGGCCCTGTCCTTGGATGATGTGGTTGATCGCCTGTTTAAGCAATTCACTGCAACGTTCATCCTTGCTCATTGTGAAATATTCACCGAGCGCGTAGGTGAGTATTCCGTGCTCATACACTCCATTCTGGGTGAAGCCTCCCTCCATACTCATGCGGCCCTGACTGGCGGTCCCCTTGTCGAGTATCCACTGCACAGCTTTGTTCACTGTGAGGCCGTATTGTTCCGAAGTGTTGGTTTCCCCGTGACCTAGGAAGCATAGCAGTGCAAGCCCCGTCATCGCCGGTTGATTTTTTTCACCCCAGCTTCCGTCTGCGTTTTGATTCAAGCGAAGCCATTCCAGTCCGCGCAGAACGGCGAGTTCCGTCGCAGACTTCATCTTGTTTTTGGCCATTGCCTGCCCTCGTCCTGACCCGGTGCGGCCGCGCATGGTTCCGGGCAGTCCTCCTCCCGAGATTCCGGTGGCCTTGCTGATCGCGCCCGTAGCCTTGGTCAGGTCGGTTGCGGTGTTGATATTCACCTTCACCGATGCGGTTGCTACTTTGAATGAGTTGGTGGTGGAAGTGGTGCTGATCACATCCAGCGTCGGGGTAGTCACACTGGGAGCCGCCTCCTCGACAGCCTCGGTGGGCATCGTGTCCGCAGCCTGCTCTGGTGCTGCCAAGTCTTCAGTCGCTGAAATGAGGCCGTCCCCACCCTCAGCCACGAAATCCGGCGGCTCCATCACTTTGGTGATGATGATGTATGCAGCACAAATCACGAGGATGATATGAATCGTCAGCGAGAGGAAAAAGAATCGGGCATCCGTCAGCTTCTGTTGGATAGAGGGGGCTGGCTCTTCGGTTTGTAGTGGTGCTGGTTCGAAGGAAACGTCCATGATGTTTAGAATTAAATGGCTTTAAGATGCGGTGTCAATGTCTCCCACGGCTTGTAAAGATGAATCCTTAGACTTTTTTGCAAAAAGATTCTTTTCCTGCCAATCCGATACACGTCTGAGGCGCGTAGAAAATTAGACCCTTTGTGAAAAACATCCCCATTCCGGTAGACATTTCCCTCGCCACTTTGCGCCTCGCCGCTAGTTTCCGCGCCCACTCATGGCAATTGATCCAGCTACCATTGACACCTCTGCACTGAAGGCGCGCGTCGCCGAAATGCGGAGGTTCCTTTGACGTTCCCAAACTCCAAGCCCGCCTCGGCGAACTCGAAGAGCGGATGGCCGCGCAGGATTTCTGGAACAACCAGGAAAAAGCCCAGTTGCAGGTCGAGGAAGTCGGCGTGCTAAGGCGGAAGATCAATCCTTTCCTCGAACTCGAAAAGAGCGCCGCCGATCTCGATGTGCTGAAAGAATTCGCCATCGAGGACGCAGGCACTGTCGCTGAGTTTGAACGCGAGCACTCAGCCTTTCTCCGTGCACTGGATGCTTTCGAGCTTCAGCAATTCCTCAGCGGACCGAGCGACCGCTGCAACTGCTTCCTCACCATCCACAGCGGCGCGGGCGGCACCGAGTCGTGCGACTGGGCCGACATGCTCATGCGAATGTATGTCCGCTGGGCTGAGCGCAACGACTTCAAAGTCTCCACTGTGGACATCCAGCTCGGCGAAGAAGCCGGCATCAAAGGTGCCACCCTGCGCATCGAGGGCGAACACGCTTTCGGCTACCTCGCCTGCGAACGCGGCGTCCACCGCCTCGTCCGCATCTCGCCCTTCGACTCGAACAAGCGCCGCCACACCTCCTTCGCCAGCGTGGACGCCGTCCCCGAGATGAAAGAAGACGCCCCCATCGAAATCAGCGACGCCGACATCAAAGTGGACACCTACCGCGCCGGCGGCAAAGGCGGCCAGAACGTCAACAAAGTCGAAACCGCCGTCCGCATCACCCACTTGCCCACCGGCATCGTCGCCGCGTGTCAGGTCGAGCGCAGCCAGGCGCAAAACAAAGTCACCGCTTTGAAAATGATCAAAGCCAAGCTCTACCAAATGGAGCAGGACAAAAAACGCGCCGCCCTCGATGCTGCCTACGGTGCGAAGACCGACGTCGGCTTCGGCTACCAAATCCGCAGCTACGTCTTCCAGCCCTACCAGAAAATCATAGACCTCCGCACTGGCGTCGAGACCTCCAACATCCAGGCCACCATGGACGGCGACATCACCACATTCATCGAGGGAAAACTCCGCGGCCTCGTCCGGCAAAAAGGAGTCAGCGACGAGGAAGAATAGTCCAAAGCTGGACAACACGGGTGCGTTTCCGCCAAACAGCGCGCCATGAAATTCGCCAATCAAGTCGCCATCGTCACCGGAGCCGGACGCGGCATCGGTCGCGCCATCGCCATGCGCCTCGCCTCCGAGGGCGCTCGCATCGCCGTGGTTTCCCGCACCGAGAAAAATTCCGTCAAAGTCGCTGATGAAATCAACGCCAAGTTTGCCGGCCTCGCCAAAGCCTACGCCGTGGACGCCGCCGACCACGCCGCCGTGCAGACGCTCTGCGCGCAAGTCATCACCGACTTCACGCGCGTGGACATCCTCGTCAACAACGCTGGCATCACCCGCGACGGCCTCTCCATGCGCATGTCACCCGAGGACTGGAACAGCGTCATCGCCACCAACCTCGGCGGCGCCTTCAACTTCTACCAGGGCGTCGCCCGTGCCATGATGAAACAACGCAGCGGCCGCATCATCAACATCGCCAGCGTCGCCGGCATCATGGGCAACGCCGGCCAGGCCAACTACGCCGCCAGCAAAGCCGGCCTCATCGCATTCACCAAAGTCGTCGCCCGCGAACTCGCCACACGCGGCGTCACCTCCAACGCCGTCGCCCCCGGCTTCATCAGCACCGACATGACCGAAGTCCTCTCGCAGGAAATCAAAGACGGCGTCGCCAAACAAATCCCCATGCAGAAATTCGGCGAGCCCGACGACATCGCAAGCGCTGTCACCTTCCTCGCCAGCGCCGAAGGCAAATACATCACCGGGCAAGTGCTCACAGTGGACGGCGGACTAGTGATGTAGTAAGCATGGGCTAAGACCATGCATCTCTACCTTCTCCGCCACGCCGATGCAGACACCGTCGCCGCTGACGACGACGAGCGCGTCCTTTCCGAAAAAGGAATCAACCAAGCCCAACGCGTCGCCCGCTTCTGCGAAGCCCACGAAATTCAGCCCGACATCATCTTCAGTAGCCACATCCGCCGCGCCCTGCAAACCGCAAAAGTCGTCGCCGATCATCTCAGCTCCGAACTCCGTGCCGTCCGCTGGCTCGCCTGCGGCGCCGACCCCGCCAACGTCCTCGCACAAGTCAGCGAATACGCCAACCACTCCTCCATCATGATCGTCGGCCACGCCCCCGACTTCGGCCTCATCGCCGCCCACCTCACCGGCGGCAACAGCGGCGACAACATCCACATCCGCAAAGCCACCCTCGCCCACTTCAACGTCCACGCCTTCATAGCCGGCGGAGCCCGCCTTGAATTCCTCCTCCCCGTCAAATTGATGTAGCCGCTCGTCGCCGCAACAATTCAATCGGTAACACCAAGACTCGAGTTATGCGACTTGATTGATCACCTGAAACATCTGTTCCGAGCGCAGTTTCGCGCCGGGAAGGTCGAGGCGATCTCGCGCGTTGGCTTCGTCGAGCAAATCTTCCATGAGCGTGTCGTCGAATTTGTCGAACACTTTGATTCCCATTCGCTGCGCCAGTTCGAGCGCGGTGCGGTTGCCGCTCGCGATGGATTCCAGATATTTACGCAGCCGGCCGGTTTCGATCTTTTTGTAGGTAATGGAAAGCTCGTCGCGTATCACCTCAAGACCGTCGCAAGCCGCATGAAGCTCCAGCGTAAGCAACCCGCGCGTGCCGAGCCACGGGAACCACTGAATTGACTCTGCGCGGACGATGTAGCCCCGCGCGAGCAGTCCAGAGCGCAGTGCGGTTTCCCGCGCCGCTTTCAAAAGCAGTTTCGCGTCGTTATTCAAAAATGCCGGCTCGTCCGAATCGGCGAGTATTGCGGCCATTTCCTCCGCAACCCGTGTGTGAATTTCGCCTGCTTGGCCGCGAAAGACGGGAGCCTTTCCACCCTTTGCAGGCGAGACGTAGACGCTTTTCGCCAAAGCGATGATGTCATCCACACGCCAGCGACGACCGGCGAGGATGAGATTTTCGCCGACAGGCGGAATCAGCGTGCTTTGCAACTTCCCGATTTCCCGCCCGTCGTGCCTCACTACAAACTCCTCGCTCGAAGCAAAGGCCGCGTAGAAATCGCGCTCTACGGTGATGCGTTCACCCGCTGGCGCGAGGATGAGTTCCCCGGTTGGAATCTGCTCTATGATACCATCTGCTCAAATTAAACAGACATTCGAGTTTTCCGCATAGCGTTTAGTTGAACCAGCAGCCAGTCGCGACCGATGAGTTGGAGGACGGATTTGGCGTCCTCCCAGTAACGTTGCAGGGTGTCCCTCATTCGATGCCGGAGTGCG
>CANJNZ010000079.1 GCA_947476045.1 Chthoniobacteraceae bacterium | reverse complement strand
TCAAGGCCCACCTGCGCCAAGCCGCCCGCCGCACTTGGACTGGCTTGATCCGCGCCACCGCCTCAGCACTGGACACCTTCACCACAGCACACTGCCTCAATTTCCTTCGCCATGCCCAGTATGCGACAGAATGAATAGAAAATGCTCTATTCTTCCACCCGACCGCATCGGGAATATGAATAAGATTACGAATAAGATGAAGAGGGCACTGAATTTGTTGGTTTACTGGAGTGAGATTGGCCCTATCCGGCCTATAGGCCTTATCTTCCCAGCCGACAGAGAGCCCTCTCTGACCGGATAGCGCCCTCGTCTTATTCGTAATCTTATTCTTACTCCTATTCTTCCACCCGACCGCATCGGGAATATGAATAAGATTACGAATAAGAGGAAGAGGACACTGAATCTGTTGGTTTACCGGAGTGAGATAGGCCCTATCCGGCCTATAGGCCTTATCTCCCCAGCCGACAGAGGCGCAAAAGGGCTCGGATAAGAGGCGGATGCAGTTGTTCCCGCGACGGACATAGTTGCGTCCGTGGCGGAGCAAGTCTTCTCAGCGTCTCACCGAGTCTTCTCAGCGTCTCACCGAGTCTTCTCAGCGTCTCACCGAGTCTTCTCAGTGGCGGACACGGGTGGGAAAAAGCCTTCCCCAACTAGGAAAGCCGCTGCTATGGCTGGGGGCATGTCGTCTCCCTGCCGCTCGCTGTGTTCCCTGATTGGGAAGGTGTGGCTTTTTGCCATCTGGATGGGGCTGGCGCTGGGGGCGCTCACGCCGGTGGCCAGCGCGAAGGTGCGGGTGCTGGAGGAGGAGGGGAAGGTGACTTTGGAAAATGAGAAGGTGCGCGTGGTGGTGACGAATTCGCCGGGGAAGGCGCCGCTGCGGCAGTTCTTCGCACGCGATGGGGCTGGCTGGAAGCTGGTGCTGGAGAGTTTCGCGCCGGATTACGCAAAGGCGGACAAGGATGCAGTCGCGCTCTGGGATATGCGGCCCAATAAATACAGGTATCTGGTGACGGGGATGGAGGCAGAGACGAAGAAAATGCCGTGGCCGAATCCAGATGCGGCGGCAGTGGTGACTGCCACAAAAAATAAGGACACCAAAGTGACGGAGGTGATGGTTTTGCGCGAAGGGGATGACTTCTTTCACATTGGGGTGGCTGCCTACTCGCCGATAACAACCATGAAATTGGACTACCTGCTAAGCGCCTACACGTTTGCGCATGAAGGTGTGCCGCAATTTGTCCACACACCGGGAGTGAAGTTTGACGATCCGCGCGCGGGAGCCGGACGCGATCAGGTGACAGGCGACCGTTCTTTCCATGCGCCTGCCGTGATTTTGCAGGAAGGCGGATTGTTCGCGGCTCTGGTTCCCTGCTTGGATGAACGAAACACTTCGCGGGTGCTTTCGCCTGATGCGCGGCGGAAAACGAAAATCGCGCGCGGGCCGTTCTCCATCCCCATCGAGGATGCGCATTACACGATGCCGAGCATGATTGATTTGAACGTGAGGAGCGGCATCACCAAGCGACCGGTGATGACTTTCGGCCTCGCGGATACTGTCATCGGCCATCACATCCGCTACGTGCGCGATGAGCGGGGCGGGAATGGCGAGGCGATGGTGAGGGAGTTGAAGGATTTTAGCGCCGGTTACTCGTTCGACCTTTTCCTCGGCGCAAATGTGCCCGAGGGGACGGGCTACCAGCGCGTCGCAAAATTCCAGTGGGAGAGATACGGGCACCCGGTCTTTGCCGAAAAGCCGCATCTGGCCATGCCGTTCGAGGAGTATGTGAAGCTGGTGACGAAGACGATTTTCTCGCCAATCCTGCTCGATGGAAAACCGGTGAAGACGCCCGCCGGGGTGATGGACGCGCCCGTCGCCGGCTACGAAGACCACGGCTCGTGGCTGGAGTGGGAGATGGACGGCAAGCCGGTGGGCGGCTTCCGCTGCGCCGCGCCTTTTTGGGACGATGTGGTGCACAACTCGCCGTTTTGGAACAACGCCGAGCAGGCGGTGGGGATGTTCTTCTGCCGCGATCTCGACGACAAACTCGCGGAGCGCGCAAGGCGCATCATCAATTTCTGCCTCTCCGCGCCGCGCAATCCCAGCGGGCTTTTCGCGACGCTCTACAACGCCCGCGCGAAGACTTGGGGAATCGCTTGGACGGACCCGATGCACGGTGAGGCGCGTCTTTTTCTCCGCGACTCGAAGTGCTACGAAATCCCGGCGCTTTGCAAAACGGGGGCGTTCCTTCTCGATTATCATCTGCGCGCAGAGCCGGACGAACGGATTGTGACCTACCTGCGCCCGTTCGCCGACTGGCTCATCACGGCGATTGATGAAAAGGGGACGGTGCCTTCGTTTGTGAGCGTGACGATGGAGGCGTCGCCAATTCTGCGCGACAGTGCGCAGTCAGCGGTCGCGGCGTGGTTCCTGGCTGAGATGTTCAACGCGACGAAGGATGCGAAGTATCTGGACGCGGCCAGAAAAATCGCGGCGTTCATCGAGAAAGAGATTTTGCCAACCGCGAAGTGGATTGATTTTGAGCAATACCTGTCGTGCGGAGCCAAGCCGTTCACGATGGTGCGCGACGAATGGCAGGGGCAGTTCTTCCGGGGCAACATGTCGGTCATCTGGGCCGCCGAGGCTTTCGCCGCGCTGCATCGCGCGGATGGCGACAAGCGCTGGCTGACCGACGGCGAGCGCACGGTGGACTACTTGTCGTTCACGCAATGCGTGTGGCAGCCGCACTTCATCTACACGGCGAATCCGTTCGGCGGCTTCGGCGTGGATAACAGCGACAGCGCGCCGATGCTGGACCAGCGGCAGTCGGAGACGGTGAGGCCGTTCATCTATTTCGGAAAGAAGCTCGGGCGGCAGGATTTGATCGAGCGTGCAGTGGCAGCCGCACGCGCCGGGTGTGTTCTCATCGTGAATCCGCGACACAAGGAAAACGGGATCTTTCCCCACGCGATGTTTTACCCGGACGGCGTGTCGCCGGAAAACATTGACCACGAAGCGCACCCGCAATGTCCGATGCGCTCCCATCCTTGCTGGGGCGAGGGCAGCGCCGTCTTCACCGGCCTCGCAGAAGCCCGCCGCGCGCTCGGAGGCATCTACGTGGACGTCGCGCACAAATTCGCCGTCGGGGTGGATGGTGTGAAAGTGGTGAAGGCTGAATTCGCGGAGGACGCTGTGAAGCTGGACGTGGAAAGCTGGCTCTCCGCCGCACATCTGAAAATGCCGTGGACGGCGGCGCTCACTTTCCCGGTCGTTTCGAGCGGCGCGGTGAAATTGCAAATCACCGATCGCAAAACGAGGAATGATCAGGGCTTTTCAGCCAGCGGCGACATTCTGCCCCGCTATACGATGTTTGCAGAAACTCCCGGTAAAATCGCGCCGCCGAAAGAGTCCCCCGACAAGTTTGTCTCCCCATCGTGGAATGAACCCCGCCAGACAAACGACTCGCGCACGCGCTGAGTTGGAACTGCGGTGTTTGTTTTTTAACGACAGAGCACGCAGAGAACACGGAGAGGGGATCCCACTGCGTCCTCCGTATTCTCTGTAGTTCCACTGCATCGCTCGCGTCAGGCGTAAGAAACTCGCGCTGTCGTTGAGCGCAGCCTTGCAGCAGGGAACGGAAGCAGCGATGGATGGCGCATGTTTGTCAGCATCTTCAACGATGTCATCGGCCCCGTCATGCGCGGGCCTTCGAGTTCGCACTGCGCGGCGGCGCTTCGTATTGGCAGGCTCGGGCTGGATTTGATGGACGGCGAATTGAGCGACGTGCTCGTGGAATTCGACCGCAGCGGCTCGCTCCCCACGACACACGACACGCAAGGCTCGGACATGGGACTTTTCGGCGGGCTGATGGGCTGGGATGCGGCGGATGAACGACTGCCCGGCTCAATGCAAACGCTGAGCGACAGCGGCGTGAAAATCCGCATCGAGACCGTGGACGTGAACGACCCGCACCCGAACACCTACCGCCTCACACTCACGAACGCCCGCGAGCGCCACACGCTGCGCGCCATCTCCACCGGCGGCGGCATGATGGAAGTGCTCGACGTGGACGGCTTCGCCATTTCGATGTTCGGCGATTATTTCGAGACGCTCTTTTGGGCGACGGGCGACGGCGCTGCGCTGCGCGCGAAAATCGCATCGCTCGTGGGGGCGGACGCCGTCCTGCTGCACGAGCACGGCGGCGTGCAAATCGTCGAGGTGAAAGCACAGCAGTTCGTCCCCGACTCCGTGATTGCGGAGCTTCGCAGCGCGAGCCTCTTTAGCGCCGTGAAACGCCTCGCGCCCGTCCTCCCGGTGAAGTCCCGCAGCACGACGCACGTTCCTTTCACCACCTGCGCCGAGATGCTCGCGCACGACGCGGGAAAAAACACACCGCTGTGGAAACTCGCCGTCGCCTACGAATGCGAGCGCGGCGGATTGAGCGAGAAGGAGGTCGTCGAAATGATGACCGGCATCGTCCGCATCCTGCGCCGTTCCATCGCGCAGGGCATCGCCGGCACGAGCTACGAAGACCGCGTGCTCGGCCACCAGTCCGGCGGTTTTGCGGAGCAGATGAAAGCCGGACGCCTCCTCGACGCGGGCGCGCTGAACCGCATCATCCTTTACGTCACCGCGCTCATGGAGGTGAAAAGCTCGATGGGCGTCATCGTCGCCATGCCCACCGCCGGGGCGTGCGCCGCGCTGCCCGGCGCAGTCATCGCGATGGCCGAGGAGATGAAACTCAGCGAGGAGGAAATGGCGAAAGCGATCCTCGCGAGCGGACTCATCGGCGTATTCATCGCGACCGCGTGGACTTTTGCGGCGGAAGTCGGCGGCTGTCAGGCCGAAGGCGGCTCCGCAGCGGCGATGGCCGCGGCTGCATTGGTCACGATGGCCGGCGGCACGCTCGCGCAATCCGTCGCCGCCGCATCCATGGCGATGCAAAGCATGATCGGCCTCATCTGCGATCCCATCGCCAACCGCGTCGAAGCCCCGTGCCTCGGCAAAAACGTCATGGCCGCCGCAAACGCTCTCTCCTGCGCAAACATGGCGATGGCCGGTTTCGACCAAGTCATCCCGTTCGACGAAGTCATCGAAACCGCCAAGCAAGTCGCCAAGCAAATGCCCCGCGAACTCCGCTGCACCGCCCTCGGCGGCCTCTCCATCACCCCCACTTCGCTAGCCATCGAAAAGAAACTCGCCGGAAAAAGAGCCGCCTGCGGCGCAGGCTCGTGCGGGTGCAAGTAGGGGAAATTCCAGTATCTGTGCTATCCGAACCAGTTCTCATGAAACCGCACTTACTGATTTTCATCATAGCTTCATCCGCCCTAGTAAGTGGCGCACAGGAGCCCGCGCCTGTTCGCAATGAGACCGCATCTCCCGAAGCCGCAGCTAGTGCGACGGAACTACGGATTTCCATCGTGCCTGTGAACCGCATCAAAGACATAGATAAATACGCGCATACATCGGGGCGTTTGAACGGCATGGTGAAAGTGGACTTTGAGGTGCATTTGCTCAATGCCTCGAAGAAGCCTGTCAATCTCCACGACGAGTGGAATTCGTGGGGATATTACAACCTGAAATTCGAGATCGGTGACAGGTTCGGCACCCGCTACTGGGTCACAAAAAAACCGTGGGTGTGGTATCGGAACTTTGAGACATCCACTGAAGTCAAACCCGGTGAGACAATGATTATTCCAGTAACTCTTACTGACGAAATATGGGGCGGGCTGCAACCCGTCCGAGATGCGGACAAAGTTGACAACTTCATGTGTTTCATTCGTGCCATCTACGAACAATACCCACAGATGGCCGGCCCCAAGATAGACGACTCCAATAAAGTGTCTCTCTGGCAAGGAACCTCGTCATCTCCTCCGTATGAAATCGCCAAAATCCTAACGGATTGGAAGTTTCGGAAATAATCCCCCACGCAAGGGCAGGATGAATGATGTGAGGCGTGTGATTTTTACCCGTAAGAAAGAATGTCGCGCGGGTGATGGGCAAGCGCATTGCCAAAAGCGATGCGATGCGTATTCTCCGCGCATGGGCATGACCGTTGAACAAATCGCGGAAGAGGCGCTTTCCCTGCCGAGCGAGGCACGGGCACTCCTTGCAGACCGGCTTGTGGAGAGCCTCGACCCGGCGGAGGACGGCTACATCCGGCAACTTTGGGCCGCAGAGGCTTTGCGCCGCAGGGATGATGTTCGCAGCGGGCGCGTGAAAACCATTCCGGGCGATGAGGCGCTTGCCCGCGTCCGGCGTGCAGTCGCGCGATGAGGTTTGAGTTTCATCCCGAGGCCTTCGACGAGTTGGAGGATGCAGCTCGTTTTTATTCCGATTGTCAGCCGGGGCTTGAGCTTCGCTTCATCGCTTGCGTCGAGTCGGCGCTGCAGCAGGTGACGGACGCTCCTGCGCGCTGGCGCTTATTCGAGGAGGATGTGAGGCGGTGTCTTGTCCACGTATTCCCATACGCGCTGCTCTACTCCATCGAGTCTGATTACGTGCTCATCATTGCAGTCATGCACTGTAGCCGGGAGCCTGGGTATTGGCGTCATCGCATCGGGCAAGGTGAATAGCTCCGATAGTTCTTCCTTTGTGGTGCGGGTGGTTTTTTACGCAAAAGAAAATTTCGTGCGGTGATGACCCAAGGCCATTGCTAAAAGCGATGTGATGCGTAGTGTGGGTGCCCTTTTTATGAGCAAGCCAATAGCGGGACAACGATGGGTGAGTGACAGCGAGCCGGAACTGGGGCTGGGGATTATTCTGCGCGCGGAGTTCGGGCGCGTGGAGGTGTAAGTAGCTTGTCGTTGATTTCACGATGAAAAAGTTTTTGTCGCTCATCGCACTAGTTCTTGCGGCATCAAGTTTCGTTGAATGTCGCGCGGCGGATGCTGATGCGGTAAAACCGGATGCGGGGCTTGTGGCGATGGGGCAGTTTAATTGCACGGCGTGTCATGCGGCGACGGATAAACAGGCGGCGTGGATTTTGCCGAAGGCGGCTCCTTCGCTTTCGGGGCTGGAGAAAAGGGTAAATCCCGACTGGTTGCGCAAGTGGCTGGCTGCGCCGCACGAAACGATGCCGGGGACGACGATGCCGGATTTGCTGCATGGTCTGCCGGATGCGGAGCGGGCGAAGGTGGTGGATGAACTGACGCATTTCCTGCTTTCGAATGGAAAGCCGGAGTTTCGCCGGGTGTCACCGGATCGAGCGGCGGTGGCTCGGGGGGAGAGTCTGTATCACCGCATCGGGTGCGTGGCATGTCATCAGCCGCAGAAGGGGGGCGCGCCGGATTCGGTGCCGTCGGCTCCGCTGCCGAAGATGGTGGAGAAATGGTCGTTCGATGCGTTGAAGAAATTTCTGATCGACCCGCAAAGCATACGGCCATCGGGACGGATGCCGGGGATGCACCTGACGGATGCGGAGGCTTTCGACCTCACGCATTTCCTCCTGCGCGAGACGCGCATCTTTTCGCCGATGGAGGCGACGGTCTGGCACGAGCGTGTGCGTTCGCTGGCGGAACTGGACACGACTGCACCAGTGAGCACGACGCCGGTGAAAAACTTTTCGCTCGAAGTGCCGGGCGTGAACCGCCGCGTGAGCATCCGCTTCGCTGGCTGGCTGCGCGTGGACAAGGCGGGCGACTACATATTTCACATCACCGCCGAGGGCGCGTCGCGCATCGCGATCGATGGGAAATGGACGGAAGACGAAGACTGCTGGGAGCGCGAGAGCACGAAGCTGGACGCAACGCATCACCTCGCCGAAGGCTGGCATGAATTGAAGGTGGACTTCGTGAGGCGCGGTGGAAACACGCCGAAGCTGAATGTGGAATGGGAGGGGCCGGGCGTGCCGCGCGGGGAGATCGCGACGGGGCGACTGCGTGCTGAGCGTGATTTAGAGCCGACGCCGGAGCCGGCGGCGTTTGTCTTCGACAAAGCGAAGGCGAAAAATGGACGCGTGCTTTTCGAGGTGTTGAGCTGTGTCGGGTGTCACGACTTGTTACGGTTTTATTCGCCAATTGTTGATCCAAGTCGCGCGACGCCTCTTGCAAAGATGAGCGCTTCACGAGGCTGTCTTGCGGAAAAGCCAGCGGCGAATGTCCCGGATTTTCACTTCACACCAGCACAGCGCACCGAATTGAGTGCTTCACTCGCTTTGCTGAATCGTGCGGACCTTGCTCCGCCCACGCCTACGCAGCGCGTGGTGCATACGATGGCATCTTTCAATTGCTACGCGTGTCACTCGCGCGACGGCGTGGGTGGCGTGCCTCGCGAGCGCGATGGATTCTTTACTTCCAACGTGGACGACCTCGGCGACGAAGGTCGCATCCCACCGAAGCTAGACGGTGTGGGGGATAAACTTCGTCCGGAATGGCTCGCGAAGCTGCTCGCCGAAGGGACGAGTGTGCGGCCATATCTCAATACGCGGATGCCGCAGTTTGGCACAGCGCACGCGGGGCAACTTACGGATTTGTTCGTCGCGCTCGACCGCCACGCACAGTCGATCAAGCCACCGACTGACGCGCGTGACGTGCTGATTGAAGCCGGGCGAAAGCTGACGGGGACGGATGGGCTGTCGTGCATTGCGTGCCACCGCTTCAACCAGCAACCTGCGCATGCCTTGCAGGTGCTCGACCTCATCACCTCGCCGGGACGGCTGAATGAGGGTTGGTTCCGTCAGTTTCTCCGCGACCCGAATCGCTTTCATCCCGGCACGCGGATGCCCGCGCTCTGGCCCGGCGGGCGCAGTGCGTTTCCCGACTTGCTCGGCGGCGATATGGATAGGCAGCACGCGGCGTTATGGGCGTATTTTTCCGAAGGCGAACGCGCGAAATTTCCAGAAGGGCTGAGCCGGAAAAACATGGAACTCATAGTGGGCGGCGAGACGGTGGTCTATCGCGGGAAGCTGTGGGAGGCGGGCTTCCGTGCCATCGCGACTGGCTATCCGGGCGGGATGAACTCGGCGTTCGATGCGGAGGAAATGCGGCTCTCACTGCTGTGGCGCGGGCGTTTCCTCGATGCATCGCCGCATTGGAGTGTGCAGGGCATGGCGTCCATCCACCCGCTTGGCACAGAGGTCGTCGTTTTCCCGAACGGGCCCGCGCTCGCAGTGCTTGCCGATGCGAAAGCGCCGTGGCCGGCGGAATCCAGCAAGGCCACGGGTATGAAGTTTCGTGGCACACAGCTGGACGCGCAGGATCGCCCGACGTTTCTATATTCATTCCGCGATTTGAACGTGGAGGATGTCATGGTTCCGATTAGCGATAACAGTCGGCCCGGGCTGCGGCGCGTGGTGAAATTCAGCGGCATGCTCCCGGTAGGTTTGCATTTTCGCGTGGCGGTGGGCCGGCTCGCGTCGGTGCACGGAAACACATGGGCTCTCAGCAGCGAAACTCCGTTGACCTTGGAAGTAATGGGCGTGCCCGGTGCGTTCCTTCGAGGAAAAGGCGACAAACAAGAACTGCTCCTGCCCGTGCCTCGCGAGCCTCTTGCTGGCGAAAAGGAGCCGAAGCTCATGATTGATTACTGGTTCCAGAAATAGCCGACGCCGATGATTGCAAAACTAACTCCGCTTTTCCTCGCCGCAGCCCTCGCGTGTGCGCCTGCTTTTGCGCAGACGAAGGTGAGGGCGAAGCAGAATCTCAATACGGATCAGCTTGCGGAGTTTCGTGCGAATGAGCGGGAGGTGGAATTTTACACCATCACCGATGTGCCGCTGCCGCTGGGTGCGGTGGCGGAGGCGGGGAGTTTGCGCGCGCTGTCCGATGGACGGCTCGCGATGGGCACGCGGCGCGGAGATGTTTTTCTCGCCACGGGCGCGGAGGCGACGCCGCCGGTTCCGCAGTGGAAACTTTTCGCGACAGGACTGACGGAAATTTTCGGTCTCGCATGGCGCGATGGCGTGCTTTTCGCGACACAGCAGAGTGAGGTGACGCGTCTGCTCGATACGAATGGCGACGGACGCACGGATCGTTTCGAGACGGTGAGCGATGCGTGGGGCTGGGGCGATGAGCACGAATTCACGTTTGGCTCGGATTTCGACAAGGACGGCGCGATTTGGACGGTGCATTGTCTGACGGGCAGCTACACGTCGGATCGTCCGTTCCGCGGCTGGGCGCTGCGGCATTTTCCCGACGGGCGATGGGAGGCGATGGGCAGCGGTTTGCGCAGTCCCGGCGGCGTGGCGTTCAACGCGGAGGGCGATGCTTTTTACACGGAGAATCAGGGGCCTTGGAATGGTGCGTGTGCGCTAAAGCATTTGCGGCCCGGCGGCTTCAACGGTCATCCCATCGGCAACGCGTGGTATCGCCTAGCACCGAACATGGGGCCGCGTCCCGCCGAGCCGACGAACACGGAGGACTCGCGCTATTACCTCGACGCCGAACGCATCCCGCAACTCGTGCTGCCCGCGATCATTTTCCCATATAAAAAAATGGGGCAGTGCGCGACGGTCATCATGCTCGATAAATCGGGCGGAAAGTTCGGGCCGTTCGCGGGGCAGATGTTCGTTGCTGATTACACACTGAGCATTGTGATGCGTGCGGATTTGGAAAAGGTGAACGGTGTGTATCAAGGCGCGTGTTTTCCGTTCCGGCAGGGTTTCGCGACCGGACTTATTGGCGGCGTGCTCACGGAGCGCGGTCAGCTTTTCACCGGCGGCAGCAAGCGTGGCTGGCCCGTGCGCGGTCTTGCGGAGAGCGCGCTGCAACGTCTCGACTGGACGGGTAAGGTGCCATTCGAGGTGCTCACGATGCACGCGCGGTCCGATGGTTTTGAGTTACGCTTCACCGCGCCCGTGGATGCGACCACTGCGGCGAATCCCGCGAGCTTCACGATGGAGACTTTCACGCATCACTATCACGAGGAATATGGCAGCCCGGAGATCGAGCAGGACGACCGCATCATCAAGTCCGCGACCGTGAGTGCCGATGGTCTCAGCGTGCGTCTCGTCGTGGATAAAATGGTTCGTGGGCACGTCCACGAACTGCATCTCCCCGGCGTTCGCGACCGCGCAGGCCAGCCGCTGCTGCACGACGTAGCGTATTACACGCTGAATCAAATTCCGAAGCAGTGACGCTGACTTTTTAAAGCGCGAGGAAGTTTTTCAGGATGTGTTTGCCTTCGAGGGTGAGGATGCTTTCGGGATGAAATTGCACGCCGTAGATGGGAAGTTCGCGATGCTGGAGTCCCATGATTTCGCCCTCCGGTGTTTCGGCGGTGATGTCGAGACAGGCGGGGAAGGTTTCCCTTTTGACCAAGAGCGAATGGTAGCGTGTGGCCTCGAAAGGCGAGGGGAGTCCGGAGAAAATGCCTTTGCGGTTGTGGAGGATGGGTGAGGTTTTTCCGTGCATGAGCCGCCCGGCGCGGACGACATCGCCGCCGAAGACGTGGCCGATGCTTTGGTGGCCGAGGCATACGCCAAAGAGCGGAGTGGTTGCGCCGAAGCGGCGGATGACATCGCGCGAGATGCCGGCTTCGTTCGGCGTGCATGGGCCGGGCGAAATGCAGATGCGTTCGGGTTTTAGTGCGGCGATTTCGTCGAGCGTAATTTCGTCGTTTCGCTTCACGAGCGGCTCCGCGCCAAGCTCGCCAAAATACTGGACGAGGTTGTAGGTGAAGCTGTCGTAGTTATCGATGACAAGGAGCATGGCGATGTTTTGCGCGAAGGCGCGATGCGCGGCAATACGACATTTCCGCGATATGCGAAAGCAGGCGGCCCGCATGTTCGTGCAAAAGATGGCTTGCGGCTTCCGCCTGTGATGCGTTCAACTCATTACCCGCGCTGCGGAAAAACCAACGTTTCGATGAAAAAAATCACCTTACTCGCATTCACTTTTTTATCCGCAACTGTCCTCGCCCAGCCAGCGGCGAAGATTGATGTGAGCAAGCTGCCGAAGGAGAGCAGGGTGGTGGATGAAGTGATCGTTCCTGTGCCGAGCGAGATTTTTGGCGTGCTGGACAAACTCGGAAAGCCGAACTGGGCCGGAGTGCTCCGCCCGCTCAAGGGTGTGGCGAAGCCATTTGGAGAGCCGCCGCAGCAGGCGCTTTATTTAGGCAGCGTCATCGCGGAGGGCTTCATCGCGGTCGAGGCAGGCGATGTGGCGGAGGTGAAAAACATCGGCAACAGTGTGCTGAGTCTCAGCGGTGCGCTCGGTGTTCGCAAAGCGGTGACGAAGCGCGCGAATGCGATCATCAATGCAGCCGACGCCGGCAACTGGCCGCTCGTGCGCAAGGAACTCGACGGCGCGCTCAACGAAGTCAAAGACGCGATGACGGAACTCGGTAGCGGCGATCTTGCCTCGCTTGTTTCGCTCGGTGGCTGGCTGCGGGGCACAGAGGCTCTTTGCGAGGTGGTGGTAAAAAATTACTCGAAGGACGGTGCGGATTTGCTCCATCAGCCCGCGTTGCTCGACCATTTCGATGCGCGTCTCGGTGCGCTTAAGGCACGTGCAAATAAACACGCGCTGGTTCCAAAAATCCAAGCCGGTCTCAAAAACATCCGCCCCCTCATCGGCCTCACCGACGGCACTGAAATTTCGGCCAAATCTGTCAAAGAAGTCCGCGACATCTCCTCGGGGCTGGTCAAAGACATCCAGACCAAGTAACTACCCTCCATCCACGTGAAGCGTTTCATTTCACTCCTACTCGCAGCGGTCATCGCCGCAACGCCCGCGCTCGCCAGTGTGGACGATGCGCTTTCCTACGCACTGGAGGCCGCGCAGCCTTATGTGAAGGAGGGTTTCACGGTGCGAGAGGACTACTGGGGCGGCGACATGGCGGTGAAGCAGGCGAAGGCAATCACACATCAGCTTTTCAAAGGGAATGAGTATTGGTTTTGGATCGGCACTGATGAGAAGGCTGCGAAAGTGAGCGTCCATATCTACGACAGCGAGGGGAATCTTTGCGAAGTCGAGGGTTGGCAGAAAGGCCAGTTCGCAGCGGCTCGGGTGATCCCCAAACGGACGGGAACTTATTACCTCATCGTCGAAGTCGAGAAATCGAATCGGGAGCGCACGCACTGGGGCATGGCTTACGGCTTCCGTTGAGGAATGCTTACCTCATATTCCGGAGTTTTCAGGAGGTCTGTTTTAGTATTGCGGGAAAGAGTGTCCCCAGTTTATACGAACATCCAAATCAGCCAAAACTATGAACTCAATCAAAGGTGGTATCGTCCCAATTATTAGCCTTCTAACTCTGGCTGCTACGGCAGGAGCGCAAGAGTATTTCCGAGATTTCGGAACATCGCGCTCCTCGGGTGGCATCGGGCGCTTGTCGGCTGGGGCTGAGGTTTTTTCAGGAAATAACCCTGATGGGCTTTCACCGATTACTCCCTTTGATGAAGTAGGACAGGAGGAAGACTACAACATGCGGCTTGGGATTTTTGACTTCGTCATCGCTGCGGGTCTGGGAGTTGAGTTTAACGACAACATCACGCTGGCGCACCGCGACAAGCTGTCGGACATCATCTTCCGTCCTGAAATAGACATCGAAGGCGTGGTTCGTATTTCCGACACCAATCGCATCCGCATCGGCGTGGGTGTGAGCTACGCCAAATATTTGGATCATTCGGAATACGACACGGACGGCGTGCTAATCGCGCCCACATCGGCGGTTGTTTGGACGATGAAGTCCGGGGCATTCACCTTCACCGTGCGCGAGCGCCTTTCGTATCAAGAGGATCCATTCGCATTGCCGGTGTCGTCGAATACCGCTCTTTACAGCCGCTGGGAAAATCAAGCGGGCGTGCAGGTGGATTGGGAGGCGAATCAATACACGAAAGTTACCATTGGCTACGACCGTTATGATCTCTGGGCGAATGATGACACTTTCAAGTCCCAGTCGAAGGCAATCAATACGATCTACCTGAGGCCTTCCTATCAGCTTTCACCCTACGTCACCGTCGGTCTCAATTTATCCGAAAGTTTTGTGAAGCACCGTGAAGATATTCAGGCTGACGGGCAGTCGCTGCTCGTCGGGCCATTTGTGCAGTGGAAGGTGAGTGACCGGACTGACGTATTTGTGGAAGTCGGCTATCAGCAGACGACTTTCGATGGGAAAACGAAGGTTGAAATCCTGGATGCATTGGGGAAGGGGACCGGGTCATTTGTGGAGGACGGCGAGGATACGAGCGGTGTGTATGCGAAAATCGAGATTACCAACCGGCCAACAGAAAATTTCAAGCACAAGCTGACAGCCTCCAAGACTACGGAGTTCGGCTATGGGACGAACAGCTACGATCTGTATCATGTTGAATATACGGCCGACTGGAGTTTTGCGGAGAACACATCTCTGACCCCGACTTTGTTCTACGAGTATTACGAGACATCGGGGAACTTTTCCGAAAAAGGCAGCCGTTTTGGAATTGGAATCGGTCTGCACCATATTTTTTCACAACATCTGACGATGGGGCTCGATTATCGCTTTTTGATGAAGGACTCAGATATTGCCGATGCTGACTACAAACAGAACCTCGGGATGCTCAGCCTTTATTACAAATTCTAACCTATGCATAGCTGTCTGTTCGCTTTTGGCGCGATAATCGCCCTTCTTTCCCAGCCAACAGCCAGCGCCCAGAACGTCATTCCTGGCAACGGTGGCCGGGCAACGTCTGCTACACCCGCAGCCTTACCGTTAATAGGAGCAGGCGACATGGCTGCGACGGGAGTTGTGGTTCCGCACGACAGCAAGCTGATTCCGGGCGACGAGGTTTCGATCAAGATCGAAGAGGATCGGGATGTGCCTTGGAAAACCATCGTGACCGACACCGGCGAGGTGGAAGTGATGGGCAATCTCGGCAGCGTTTCCGTATCCGGAAAAACAGCCGCTGAGGCGGAGGCGGTGATCGGTGCCTACTTGCGCCAGCGTTTTTACAACAAGGCCACGGTCAGTTTCAAAATCCTGCGAAAGGCGATAGGCGCGGTGCGTCCTTTCAAGGCGAATGTGAACGGCAAGGTGCAGCGCAACGGCCCGCAGTATTTCACCGGAGCGAATCCGCTGAAGCTCAGTGAGGCCGTGATGGTCGCGGGCACGAGCATCTACTCGAACTTGAAGCGTGTGCAACTCACCCGCGACGGCAAGAACACCACTCACGACGTTCAGGCGATTACCAAAGAAGGGCGCACAGAACTCGACATCACCTTGCAGAACGGCGACCAGGTTTACGTGGACGCAAAACCCGTCGTCGGTTTCGGAAACTAGCCCATGGATGCAAAACAGCCCACGCCCGCAACGGGCGGAGAGATTAGTTCCCGCGTCGGAATCCGCTTTTACCGCTACCGCGGAATTATCAAGCGCTACTGGTGGGTGCTGGCGATCACTGTAAGTCTCGGGCTCGTGTATGAAGCGTGGGTGCTTTTCAACAAGCCCACCCGCTATGTCTCCTACGGGAAACTCAGCGTGCGCGAGACGGGCGGCGATCAGAACAGCCTTGCGCGCACCAATGACCCGAGCTGGTATGGCACCATCGTAAAGACAATCGAGAGCCCCGCCGTTCACGAGCGGGCGGCCAAAAACGTGGTGGTGATGAGGCCCGACTACGAACCGCTCGCCAACAGCGTCGAAGTCACCGCCGAAAACGAAGCGAACACCTACTTTTTCAAAGTCACCGGCGCTGGGCCCAATCCCGAGTTCACCCAATTTTTTACGGACCGTGCGATGGAGGCATTCATGGATATGCGCCGCGAAGAAAGCCGAGACATGATGCAAGGCAACATCCAGCAACTCGTCCAGCAAAGCGAAGCTGAGCGAGCACGCATCGAGCAGGCGCAGGCGGAGATGAACAAATTCGTGGAGGACAACAACGTCCCCTTCATCGAGCAGCAGGCCGAGCAAATCGCCGCCAACCTCGCCGACGCCCGCAAGACACGCGAGGCGCTCACGCAGGAAGTGAATCTTTACCAGACCCTCGACAGCGGCAGCCTGCTCAACAATCCCGGCAGCGGAGGCGGCGGCACAAAGCGCCCCGGCACCGACAACGACACGCGTGCCGACAAGCTCAGCGACAAACAACAGGAACTCGCCATCAAGGAAGACGAACTCAAGGAACGCTCCGTCATCTGGAAACCTGCGCACCCGCGCTACCAGTTGCTCGTCGAGGAAATTGACAAGCTGAAGATAGCCATCCGTGTCCTCAATGATCAGGCCGAAAAAGGACGCTCCGCCGCACTCGCCCGCTTGAAACTCGAAGTCATCGCCAAGGACAAATCCATCGCCGAGCTCGAGGAAAAGGCACGCACCTTCAGCAAAATCATGGCGAAATACAGCACACTCAAACAGGAAGTGCAGCGCCGCGAAGCCCTCTACAACCAGACCCGCGAGACCCACGACAAACTGCTCCTCACCAACGGCGTCCCCGAGATTCTCGCCTTCCAGCAAAAAGCTACCATCGCGATCAAAGAAAATCGCGGCGTCGTGAAAGGATTACTCACCGGCATCATCGGCGGATTGTTGATCGGCCTCGCCATACTTTTCGTTCTGGATCGCATCGATGATCGCCTTGCCAGCTCCACCGAGATGATCGAGCAATTCAGCGAGCCTATCCTCGCCCAACTCCCAGATGTTGCCGACAGCCGCACCAACGCCGGCCTGCCCCTGCTGGGCGCCGAGGACGAACGCTACATGTATGCCGAGGCCTACCGCAGTCTGCGCAGCTCCCTCATCTTCATGCCCAATCAGCAGGAGCTGAAAACCCTCATCGTCACCAGCGCCATCCCCAACGAAGGCAAAAGCACCATCGCCAGCAACCTCGCCATCACCATGTCCAACGCCGGCGCGCGCGTCCTCCTCGTGGACGCCGACCTCCGCCGTGGCGACATCGCCGCGCTTTTCGACACCGATGGCCGCCAGGGCCTCTCCAACATCCTTCGCAGCGAAGTCCCCTGGCAGAGCTGCGTGAAAACTCCGCGTGGCGACAAACTCCACATCATCCCGCGCGGCCCCGTCACCAACCAAAGCAGCGAACTCCTCCTTCTCCCGATTCTCCAGAAACTTCTCGAAGAGTGGAAAACCACCTTCGACCTCGTCATCTTCAACACCGCCCCCATCCTCGCCACCGACGACACGCCCACCATCGCGCCGAATTTCGACGGCACGCTCATGGTCATCCGCGCCAGCTTCACCAGCGCCCGCCTCACCCGCAACGCCCTCAACGCTCTCTACCAGCGCCAAGTCAACGTCCTCGGCCTCATCCTCAACTGCGTGGATACCGACCTCCCCGACTACTACTACTACCGCTACCCCAAATACTACGCCGCTTGATCGCGCGGCGGCGTCCGCTAGCCTCCCGCCATGCTGAACATCACCGGCCCCGGCTCCATCATCACCTGCGACGGCGTCACGCGGCGCGACTTCCTGCAAGTCGGCACCCTCGGCGCACTCGGATTTTCCTTGGCGAAAATGCTTGGCGTCCCCGCTGCCGCCGCCCCCATCAAATCCGAAAAAGCCTGCATCCTCATCTTCAATCTCGGCGCACCCTCGCAGCTCGACTGCTGGGATCCAAAGCCCGACGCCCCGCGCGAAATTCGCGGCCCCTTCAAAGCCATCTCCACCAAAGGCGACTTCCAAATCAGCGAAGTCTTCCCCAAACACGCCGCCGTCGCCGATAAATTCAGCATCGTCCGCAGCGTCTATCACACCGCCGCCGCCGTCCACGACACCGGCCACCAGATGATGCAGACCGGGCGCCTCTTCACCGGCGGCGTCAACACCCCGCACGCCGGCTGCGTCTATGAATTCCTCCGTGGCCGCCGCAACGAACTCCCCGCCCACGTCATCCTCCCAGAATCCATGGGCCCCACCGGCGGCAACATGCCCCACGGGCAGGACGCCGGATTCCTCGGCAAAAGCCGCGACCCCTTCGTCCTCAACGCCGACCCTTCCAAAAAAGACTTCAAAGTCCCCGACCTCCTTCCCCCCGCCGAGATCGGCGAAGCCCGCCTCGAACGCCGCCGCAAACTCCGCGAAGTCGTCGAGAGCAGCATGAAAAACTTCGAGGGTTCCGCCAATGCCGAACTCATGGACGCCAACTTCCAAGCCGCCTACCGCTTGATGACCTCCCCGCTCGCCCGCGAAGCCTTCGACCTCGCGCAAGAGCCCGCCTCCATCCGCGAACGCTACGGCATGAACCGCTTTGGCCAGTGCTGCCTCCTCGCCCGCCGCCTCGTCGAACGCGGCGTCCGCTTCGTCACCATCAACACCTTCATCACCGTCTTCAACGAAATCACCTGGGACATCCACGGCAGCAAACCCTTCACCAGCATCGCCGGCATGAAAGACATCGTCGCCCCCATGTATGACCAGGCCTACAGCGCCCTCATCGAAGACCTCCACCAGCGCGGCATGCTCGAAAGCACCCTCGTCACCAACCTCGCTGAATTTGGCCGCACCCCAAAAATCAACCCCGCCGGCGGGCGCGATCACTGGCCCCAATGCTGGAGCGTTTACTTCGCAGGCGGCGGCGTGAAAGGCGGACGCACCGTCGGCAAAAGCGACGAAATCGGCGCCTACCCCACCGAGCACCCCGTCCAGCCCAAAGAAATCGTCGCCACCATCTTCAAAGCATTGGATCTCGACCTCGAAGCCCACCTCCCCGGCCCCCAAGGCCGCCCCTTCCCCCTAGTGGACTTCGGCACCAAGCCCATCACCGAATTGTTTTAGCTCCAGAACGGAAATGCAAATTAGCTCTCAATCCCGAAAGGTGCTCGCTGTCGTTGCGCTGCTATTTCTAGCGGTAGCGCTCTGGCTGTTGCGGAGTGGAGGAACGTCCCGACTTCCGGTGACTAGCGGGATAGAATCGCCAAATCACGAACGCGCCGCAAAAATTGACAGAGTAGTTCAGTCCGCCAATGTGCCCATCAAGTTTTGGGGCAAGGTAGTGGAGTCCGACGGCAAACCGATTTCAGGGGCGAAGATAGAGATAGGCGTGCAGCAGGTATACTCTCCTTTCTTTGGAGCAGTGAGTGAGTCGGAGAAAATACGCACGATGGAAACAGGAGCAGACGGATTGTTTTCCATGAGCGGGGAAAGTGGTTTGTCGCTCAATATTCGTAGCGTCACAAAGTCTGGGTATCGGCTTTCAAAAAGGGCAAAGACCTCGTTCGCCTATGCAGGCTCGCCCTATCTTCACATTCCGAGGCAAGAAGCCCCCATAGTGTTCGTAATGCTTCGCGAGGGCGCACAAGTGCCACTCGTGCGTAAACTGAGCAATATGTATGTGCCGTGTGATGGAACCCCGGTTGCCTATAATTTGTTCACAGGAAAAGCAGAGACCGCGGGGCAGTTCAGGACTTCATTCCGGCGCATTCCTGAACACATTACGTTGGGTCAGCGTTTTAGTTGGTCGGCAACTTTCGAGGTGGTGGGAGGCGCAATCATGGAAATGCCAGACGACGCAGCCTACATCGCGCCGGAAAGTGGCTGGATTCAAAAAGTCGTCATTGAAAAAGAAGCGCAGGATGCCGACTGGCAGAGTGGTTTTAATCGGACTGTCTATGTCCACACAGCCGATGGAAAATACGGAAGAGTAAGCATCAGTTTTAACGGCGACTTCGAGCCTCCGCCCACAGTCTGCACGTTGGAAGTTTTTATGAATCCGTCCGGGTCGCGAAACTTGGAAGGAGAATAGAGACTTGGGGAAAATAGCTTCAGGCAAATCATACACTCCCCATATCGAGCACCATCACCAAGCCCATCACCGAATTGTTTTAGCTGGATCGTGTGAGCAAGCTGATTACTTCAATTTTACCATGTGGACTTGCTATCAATGCGGAGTGCAAAACAGGGACATTTTTGCGTCCTGCCAAAATTGCTCATGCACTTCATCGGTAACCAAGGATGGAACGGAATTAATCATACCATCTGCTCAAATTAAACAGACATTCGAGTTTTCCGCATAGCGTTTAGTTGAACCAGCAGCCAGTCGCGACCGATGAGTTGGAGGACGGATTTGGCGTCCTCCCAGTAACGTTGCAGGGTGTCCCTCATTCGATGCCGGAGT
>CANJNZ010000078.1 GCA_947476045.1 Chthoniobacteraceae bacterium | reverse complement strand
TGAAGCGGTCAGGCACGTTGAGGAAGTCCTCGAAGTGTCCGAGCGCCGGGCCTGCGGAGTGATCGTGCAGCCACGGGCGACCCAACGCTACCGAGGAAAACAGCGTGGCAAGGACGCGGCGCTGGTCGTGGAGTTGCGGCGCATTTCAGATGTGGTCTTCGCGGATGATTTGGGCAATGTTTTCGTCAGATGCTGCGGCGATGTCCCGCCAGCCGGTGGCTGCTTGCTGAAACCGTTGTGAAAGGGCGTCGCGACGGGCTGAGCCAGAATAGCAGAATACCTCGAACTGTTCTCGCTCGTGCCGTTCCACGATGGGTAAAACGTTTCTGCCTACAACATGGTCGCACAAGTCAGCCGAGACATAACCCAGGCGCAGTTTGCGCCCGGGGTCGCGGTTATTTGCATGAGGGCGGTGAAATTTTCGCAATGGTTCTGCAAAATGTCGGTTCCATTGGCGCTCTTCATCGAGAATCACTGGCGCGTCGTGCCCCGGGTGAAAATGCAGCGTATATATGAGATTACTGTGGTTGGCCGGGTGCTCCGGCTCAACTGCCATGGCTTGCCTGTAGGAGCCGATTGCCTCGTCCAGCCTGCCGGTATCCCTAAGGACGTTACCGAGGTTATTGTGGGCTTCCGGAAAGTTTGGTCTAAGTTCTAGCGCTCGACGAAACGCAGTGTCGGCCTCGTCGCAGCGATGTAAAAGGTAGAGCGCGTTGCCCAAGTTATTGTGCGCCTCCGCGTAGTCCGGTTGGAGCAGGATGGCCCTGCTGGCCGCGTCGGCGGCATCTTCACAGCGCCCCAGAACCCGCAAAACTTCGCTGAGGTTGGAATGGCAGGCTGCATTGTCCGGAGCGAGTGCAATCGCTTTACGGATCAAATCTACAGCCGCATCATGCTTGCCCAGTTGATGTGCGCTCACTCCCAGCAAATGCAGTGCATCCGCATGGCGTGGCTCCACCGCCAGTATCTGCCGATAAAGAATCTCGGCTTGCGCCAATCGCCCCGCCTGGTGGTGCTGGACCGCAAGTTCAAAGCCCTGCTGGATCGTCAAGTTCGGAATAATAGCCATGCTGTATCTTAGAGTTCGGTTCGTCGCCAGTTTTTCCTCAAATGTTGACGCTGGTAGAATGAATAGCATCGTCTCGCTCCTCGCAGTGCCCGAGCCCGGCGCGGCAGTCTCGCTGCTCGGTGGCCTCGGCCTGCTGCTCGGCCTGCGCTGCCGTCGCCGCGCTTAATTGTTTGGTGGTAAGAAAATCAAGGCGGGGACGCTGCTAAAGCTCCCCGCCTTTTCTGTGCACGGATGCGATGATGCTCCCGCGTGTTTGACTCGCGCGGGCGGGCGGGCATAGTCGCGCGACATGAGTCCCGGCGTCAGCAAGCGCATTTACGAATACCTCGAATCGAAGGGGCTGCGAAAGACTTCGCAGCGCGATGCGATCATTGAGGCTGCGTTCAGCACGACGGAGCATTACACGGCGGAGGATTTGCTGGCGATGGCGCGGGCGCTGGACAAGTCGGTCTCGCGGGCGACGGTGTATCGCACGCTGCCGCTGCTGGTCGAGAGCGGGCTGTTGCGCGAGATGGATTTTGGGCGCGACCACAAATTCTACGATCCGAACTACGTGGATCACCCGAACCACAATCATCTCATCTGCCTCGATTGCGCGAAAATTGTGGAGTTTGAGGACGTCCACATTGACACGCTGGAGAATTGCATCAGCAAGCGGCTGGGGTTTTCGCCGGTGGGGAAAACCGTGCGTATCGAGGCGAAGTGCGATGTTTTCCAAAACACGGGTGCGTGTGCTCGGCGGAAGAGTGCGTGATTTTGAACCACGAAGGCGCGAAGGGCACGAAGTTTTAAATTAGGAAGGCAGGAAGGCAGGAAAGGGGAGTGGGTGATTTGTTTCGGCTTCACTCCGTGTGCTCCGTGTCCTCTGTAGTTTAAAAAGCAACGGCGTTTTTCGGATCGAGATGGAAACAGGTTTGATGTGCAGACTTCCCCTCCCTTGGTGCTCTTCGTGTCTTTGTGGTTCCATCTGCATGGTTTCAGCGTAGAAGCGCGGGGTGCGCTGGATACTCCCTGAGCCCGTTGAAACTATGATCGTCCGTCGTCTCGTGGAGGCGCTGGGGGTTGCGCCGTGGATGGCGGAGTTGCTCGCACGGCGCGGGATGACGGAGCCGGAAATGGCGCGGCGCTTTCTCGAACCCCGGCTGAAATCGCTCGGTGATCCTTTTCAACTCCCGGCGATGGATGTGGCGGTGGATTGCATTCTCGCGGCGGTGGACGGGCGGCGTCGCATCGTGCTCTACGGCGACTACGATGTGGATGGCGTGACTTCGCTCACGCTGCTCACGCGGGTGCTGCGTGCGCTGGGTGTGGAGGTGTCCGCGTTTCTGCCGCACCGGGTGGATGAGGGCTACGGGCTTTCGGCTGAAGGTGTGGCGCGGTGTGTGGAGCAGCACGCGCCGGAGTTGCTCGTAGCGGTGGATTGTGGGACGGCGTCTATCGCGGAAATCACGGAGCTGCGTGCGAAGGGCGTGGAGGTGGTGGTGCTCGATCACCATGAGCCGAAGGGGGAATTGCCGCCGGCGAATGCGCTGGTGAATCCGAAGCTCGGCGGGGATTTTTCCTATCTGTGCAGCGCGGGCATTGCGTTCAAAGTCGCGCACGCGCTGCTGAAACGGAGGCCGGCGCCGGGTTTCGATTTGAAGGATGTGCTCGATCTCGTGGCCATCGGCACGGTCGCGGACATCGTTCCGCTCGTGGACGAGAACCGCGTGCTCGTGCGCGCAGGTCTTGAGCGGCTCGCGCAATCGAAGTGGCCCGGAGTGCGCGCTTTGATCGAGGTCTCGGCAATCCGCGCGCCGTTCACTGCGCGCGATGTGGGCTTTGGACTCGGCCCGCGCTTGAACGCATCGGGGCGTCTCGCATCGGCGGAGGCTTCGCTGGAACTGCTGATGACCGACGACCTAGCGCGTGCGCAGGAGCTGGCGAAGTCGCTCGATTTACAAAATCGCGAGCGCCGCGAAGTGGAGAACGATGTGCATGTGAAGGCGGAGGCGCAGGTGATGAATCACTACGACCCTGCGGGCGATGCGGCGATTGTCGTCGGCGGGCTGGGGTGGCATCAGGGTGTCGTGGGCATCGTGGCTTCGCGGCTCGTGCGAAAGTATCACCGGCCTGCGGTGGTTGTCGGTTTTGATCCGATGGGCGTGGGGAAGGGGAGCGGGCGGAGCATTGAGGGACTGTCGCTCGTCGCCGCACTCGGAAAGTGCGCGGAGCATTTGGAAAAATTCGGCGGACACGAAATGGCGGCGGGGCTGACGATGCGCCATGAGTTCTTCGACGAGTTCCGCGCTTCGTTCACACAGGCCGCGCGCTCGATGCTTACGGCGGAACAACTCTCACCGCGCATCCAGCTCGACGCCGAGCTGCAACTCGCCGACGTGACGCTCGCGCTGCTGGACCAGCACGCCGCGCTGCAACCATTCGGCACGGACAACCGGCAGCCGGTTTTCTTCGCGCGAAAAGTCACCTACGTTGGCGAACCGCGCCTGATGAAGGACAAGCACTACGCGTTCAATTTACGCCAGGGCCGTGGTCAGTGCCGCGCCGTGTGGTGGAATTCGGCTGAAATCCCGCTGCCCGAATTGCCGTGGGACGTGGCGTTCACCTTGGAGCGCAACGAATGGAACGGTCGTGTGGAGCCACAAATCTCCATCCACGATGTTCGGACGAGCGGGCGGTAGTTACCCGGCAACTTCGATGCGACGCGGTTTGAGGGCTTCGGCTTTTGGCAGGAAGACTTGCAGGACTCCCTGCTCGAGACGCGCACTCACGCGGCTGCTGTCAATTTCGCGCCCCAACTCGAAGCTGCGTTCGTAGTCGAGGTTCGTGCGCTCGCGATGCAATGCGCGGGCGTTGGCGGGCGGGTTTGTGCGACGGCCAGTGATGGTGAGCGTGTCGTCCTTCACGGTAATCGCGAGGCCCTCACGCGTGACGCCGGGCATGTCGGCTTCGATGAGATAGCCGTCAGCTTTTTCGACAATGGTCGAGGCGGGTCGTAGGAATTTCTTGGGTGTGCAAGTGTTCATTGGCTTTTTGAAAATCGTGCCCGGCGGATGGATGGAACCACCCGCCGGGCGGTTGAGTTTTGCTCCGGTTAGGAGACTTTGACTTCGATGGTCTTGGGTTTCGCCTCTTCGGCTTTCGGCACTTCGACGGTGAGCACGCCATCTTTGTAGGCGGCGCTCACTTTGTCGGCGCGGACCGCTGCAGGCAGGCTGACGCTGCGGCTGAATTTGCCGTAGTAGCGCTCTGTGCGGTGGACGGTGCCTTCCTTCACGTCCTTCTCGGTTTTGCGCTCGCCGGAGATGGTGAGCACGCCGTCGTGGACGGTGACGTTGAGGTCGTCCTTTTTCAGGCCGGGCACCTCGATGGAGACCGTGTATTTGTCTTTGTCCTCGAAAGCATCGAGGGCTGGCGACCAGTCGCCAAAGGATTCAGCCGGGCGGTTGGTCAGGCCGAAAAGGCGGTTGATTTGGTCGGTGAAGGTGCCTAGTGGCGACCCAAGTTCAGGATTGTTGTATCGGATGAGGTTCATAGGTTATATGTCGGTTGACGGGGACCTATGAAGCTATCGAAATGCCATGTCTAAAACGCCTCGATATATAATTAGCAAAGTAATAGAAATCAATGAATAAAGAAAAATATGGCGCAATGAGCCTATCTTTAAAAAGCGTCTATATGGCTCATTAAGACGCGATTTCCGAAAACTTAAAAGTGCCACTATGGCTCTGGTGTTATAAGGCTCTCCAACTGCCTCTGATAGCCGCTGTAGTAGCCGACAATCTCGCGTCCGATGTAAATCAGAATGCCGAGATAGACGAGCTTCGGAATCCAGTCGGCGATGGTATCGAGGCGCTTCATCGCGGTGGTCCGGTATTCCCCGGCGAGGCGGTGGAGTTGTTGGTCGAGTTGGCCGCTTTCTTCACCGACGAGCAGGGCGCGCAGCATTGGCTTTGGAAAAGCACCGGTTTTTTCGAGAGCTGCGGCGACAGGCGAACCGGCGCGCACATCCGGCAGTGCACGGCCAATCGCATTGGAAATGGTGGCGCTCGCGCTCGCAGCAGCGGCGGCTTCGAGGCTGGCGAAGACATTCACGCCGGCTTCGAGCTGCATATTGTAGGCGGCGCAAAAACGGCTCAGCGCGAATGAACGGCGGAGTTTGCCGATGGGAGGCACGATGCGCAGCACGCCGTCGAGGGTTGCGCTACGCTCAGCGATGCGGAGGAGAAGGCGGACGAGCGCCAGACCGCCAAGGATGATCGCCCAAATCACCGCCACATAAATGCCGAACGAGGTCAGAATTTGGTCGAGTCCTTCGCCTTTGAAATAACCGGGCACCGCAAATGCGAGCCCGGCGAAATGCAGCACGAAGATCGGATACGCCGACTTGCTCCACATCCGCGACTGAGCGTCGGCGATGGCGTCGTAGTATTCGGCGGCCTGCGTGAGTCCTTTATCCAGACAGCCGGCGCGGTCGCTTGCAGCGAAAATCCCCGCCTCCAGCGCGCTGATTCGCGGTTGCTGCGCTGCAAACGCCTCCGCGATGCTGGCTCCATTGGAAAGACTCGCACGAATCCCGCGAAGCACCGCCGCACATTTTCCGCGCGTGTGCGTGGCGAGATTTTCAATCGCACGAGTGAGCGGCACCCCGCCGTGGATGAGCTGGCCGAGGTCGTGAAATAGGCGGGCCTTGTCGCGCGGGTGCATCGTGAAACGAAGGTCTGCGTTTCAGCTGCAATGAGCAAGTGTTTCGCTCGTTAGTTTTTGAGTGATTGAAACAACCCTTCCTGCATTCTTACTCGAAGTGTATGTCCAAAAAACGACTCATCATTGCATCACTGCTCATCGGCTTGCCTTTGGCTTGCTGGCTCCCATTGCGAATTGTTTTCAGAGACTATTGGGTGCCGATCAACTTTTACGGGAAAGTCATAGATCAGCATGGCGATCCCGTGCCCGACGCGAATGTGAAGCTCTATGCGAATGACAGTATGGATGACAGACGGTCTTCGGAATATACACGATATACCGATCAGGCGGGCAGGTTCTCGCTCACGGGAGCAAGAGGCCTTGCGCTTGGGGTGGGAGTGTCCAAGCCCGGATACCGAACGTTCCCTCCTGTTTACGGGAAGGTAACGTCGAGCGGTTCGTTCGATTATGGCCTTTCCTCGGGCACTCCGCGCGGTCCTTATCGCTCCGATAAAGATACGCCGACCATTTTTACTTTATACAAAATTGGCGTAGTCGAACCACTGGTGAAGATCGGCGAGAAAAACTTCCGTATGAATCGTGACGGAACGCCATTGGCTATCTCGTTGGATCAACAGAAGGGATCGCATGAAGTTATCCTAAACTTCTGGAGCAAGGATTTGGAGCGTCCCTCTGGTCAACGTAAGTATGATTGGAGGTTCGAAATCAGCGTTCCAAACGGAGGTTTGATTGCTCGAAAGGATGCCTTTGTTTTTGAAGCGCCAAAAGACGGTTATTCGCCCGATGATATTGTGGATATGCCCATGTCGTTACCTGACAACAAATGGCGTTCTTCTGCAGAGCGCGCTTATTTTATTCGCTTCGGAGATGGAACATTCGCCCGTGTGAACCTGCGCATGAGGCCTCAGGGCGATCATTTTGTAGATTGGGAATCAATCTTCAATCCGAAGATTGGTTCACGGAACTTGGAAGACGACCCGAGAAAAGGCGGGGCAGACCGCTAGAGTGCGACGGCCTGAGACGGACTGGGAACAGCCGCTTGCCGCATGGTGTGTGAACGGCTACTGCTCGCTCCATGAGCCGAGAGGACGACGAAAAATTCATGCGCCTTGCTTTGCGCGAGGCTCGACGCGGGGCCGGGCGCACTTCGCCGAACCCCGCTGTCGGCGCGGTCATCGTCAAATCCGGGCGCGTCATTGCGAAAGGCTGGCACAGGCGCGCAGGCCGGCCGCACGCGGAGGTGGAGGCGATTCGTGCGTTGAAAAATCCCGCAGCCGCAAAGGGTGCGACCATTTACATCACGCTGGAGCCCTGCTGCACGCTTGGCCGCACTCCGCCCTGCACGGATGCGCTGATTGCCGCTGGTTTCGCGCGCGTCGTTTTTGGTGCGACGGATCCGAATCCAGCGCACGCAGGACGCGCAGTTCCCATTTTGAAGAAAGCCGGAATCCGCGTGATGCGCGGCATCCTCGCCGCCGAGTGCGAGGCGCTGAATGTCGCCTTCAACAAATGGATCACGATGGGTTTACCCTTCGTCATCGCGAAAGCGGGAATGTCCCTCGATGGCCGTCTCACGCGCCCGCCCGGTGAAGGGCAGTGGCTCACGAGTGCGCGCTCCCGTGCCGATGCGATGCGGCTGCGCGCGAGTGTGGATGCGATCCTCATCGGCGCGGGAACGCTTCGCGCCGACAATCCCCGGCTGACACTTCGCGGTATCGCTGGCAGGCAGCCGCTCCGTGTTGTCATCACCCGCGGTGGTCGCACTCCGAAGAGTGCGCATCTTTTCACCGATGCACACTCCGACCGCACCTTGGTCTATCGTGGAAAATCCCTCCGTGTCGTCCTGCGCGATCTCGCGCGTCGCGGATGCACGAGTGTCCTGATCGAGGGCGGTGGCGAATTACTTGGCTCGGCGTTCGACGCGCGGTTGGTGGATTGCGTCCAATTTTACATCGCTCCGCTTCTCTGTGGCGGCCCGCACGTCATCGGTGGATGCGGCGCTGCGAGCAACGTGGAGTCGCTGCTGTTAAAAAATGTAACCTATCGCCGCTGCGGTTCCGATGTCGTGCTCGCAGGCGATGTGAGCACGATTTAGCCGAGCGCTTTATTACTGAAGGCGACCATGAGGGAGCGCCACATCGCGGCGCGGACGGCGCTGCGGGATACTTTGACTTTGCCGCCGTTCGAGAGTGGCTGCCTTTGTTCGATGAGATCCAGCGTCTGTCCGGCGAGACTCCATGGGAGGTAGCATGCGATGCGGACTCGCCGGTTGCGGACGGCTTCGATGTATTGGCGGCCTTGCTCCAGCATTGAACGTGCGCGGGCGAGCCATGCGTCATAAACGGGCTGCGCCTCCCCCATGGCATGGCGGAGGACGATGGGATCCACATTAATTTTGCGGAGTTCGCTGGCGGGGAGGTAGCAGCGACCGGCGGCGATGTCGGCCGGGAAATCGCGGAGGATATTCACGAGTTGAAGCGCCTTGCCGAAGCTGCTTGCGAGCGGGGAAAGATCATCTTCGCTGCTGTGCGAGTATTTTGGCAGGAGGTGGAAGCAAAGATGCGTCCACCATTCGCCCACGCACCCGGCAACAAGGTAGATGTAGTCTTCGAGACCGGAGGCATCCGGCAGGGCGATGATGGTGTTCGGTTCGTTGAAAATCTCAAGGTCATTGGTCTGACCCCGGATGATGTTGGCGAGAAGCTCGGAGGTAATCTGCCATTCCCACATTTCGAGTAGGGAAAATTGGAGCAGCACTTGTGGCAATGCGGCGATGAGGGCGCGTTCCCCATCGTGCTCGGGCTGGATGTCGCGCTGGATGGAGGTGATGGCGTGAGGCGATGGGATTCCTTTGATCAAGCTCTCGAAGTCGGCCAGGCGACGCATGCGCGTCTGCGGCGGAGTGCCCTCGGTGTCGGCGATGGTGTCGCTCGCACGTGCGAGGAGGTAGGCCAGCCCCACGGGATGACGCAGATTCTGTGGGAGCACGCGGATGCTGAGGTAAAAAGAACGGGAGACGGATTTCAGTAATTTACCTGTGATTTCGGCGCTCATTTTGCGGCTTTGAGTAGTATCATTTTCGATTCAGCAGAACCAAGTGCCTTCAGCCATGCAGCTTTCGGGCCGATTGGAGCGAGTCCAGCATCTTCGCGCCATTTTTCCAGCAGCCGGAGGCCGGTTGCGTCGAGCGCAATGGGGTCACGCCCGGCGTAGAGCGCGGTCTGGACCACGGAATTGCCCGGCTGTGCTGCGGGGCCGCCTGCATAGACAACGGCGAGCGCGTCGAGGATGTGAAGGGCGCATTTTCCACCGATGAGCGGGTCGGCATACAGGTCGGCGATTGCGGCTGCTCCACCTTCGATGGAGGAGGTGAAGCGCCGCCAGTTGTCCACGTTTCCGATGACGGCGCTGTGCAGCGTTCCGGCGACTCCGCATCCGGCTTCATCGCTGAGCGCGGCGATATTGATGAATTTTGTCACGTCGCGGCTGAGGATGGTGCAGAGGTGGCTTTTACTGCTGAGCGGGTCGGCGTTTTTGTCGCGCACTTTTTCAGCAAAAAGGAGATCGCCCCAGATCACTTTTCCAAGCACGGGGGCTTGCAGGACGGCGTCGCGATCCCAGCCCTTGGGTGGCTCGATGGCGCGGATTTCGCAGCCGATGCGCTCGGGCGTAAAACCACATTCACGCAGGGCGGCGGCGCTTTTATCCCACACAAAGATGTTCTTCACGCCCGCCTCTTTTAATCCCGATACGACGGCGGCGACGACGCCGCGTCGTGTGGCGAAAAGCGGGCCGCCTGCCGTGGTGACCTTGATCCCGATGCGATCGCCCGGCTCGACGAGCGTGCGCCATGCAGAGGCGGTGTCACTTTTCCCCGCCACAGTGCGGACGAGTGCGTCCACCATCGTGCGCGTGACGGCGGGGTCTTCATCGAAATCGCGCATCGCGGCCGGGTTCTGGGCAAATGCGACGAGGGAGGGGCCCGCGGGCGGTGGAGGCGGCTGCACAACGAGAGGCGGATTTAACTGTTCCTGGGCAGCAAGTGTGCGGGCAAAAATTGCGATGGCTGCCAGAAAACGTATCACGCGCCGCGAATAGCGTGGAGAAAATGGGGTGTCAACCGGACTGCGGAAGAATCACGTTTCGCTCGCCACCTGTGTTCAGTGGTGTTTATTGCGGGCATAGCCAATCCCCGCCATGCGCAAACTCATCCATCTTTTCACCGTATTCACCGCCGTCAGCGCACCCGCTGCAGAGTCGCTCATTTTTAATCAGAAATACGAACCCGGCAATACCTACCACCAGACCATCACCATGGAACAGGATATGGACATGGATAATGGGGAGAGTCGCTTGCAGCGAAAAACGAATATGGCGGTCGGCTTTTCAGCCATCGTCGCGCCGCAGGAGCTGGGTGCAACGACCAAGCGTGTTACGGTGCAATATGACCGCACGGTGATGAGCAGTGACGATGGAAGGGAAAAACTTAGCTTCGACTCGCAATCGCCAGGCGCTGCCAAGCCGGGCCCGCTGGCGGCCATCGGGCGAATCATCGGGCAGGAATTCAACGTGGTTTTTGATGAAGCGGACAACGTGAAGGAAATCGAGAATATCGAACCAGCCTTGCAGATCCTTGCGGGCACCGACCCCGCATCGGCGCAAATTTACAAACAGATTTTCGATCGCGAAGCCATCAAGCGCATGATGCAGCAATCTCCGCTGCGCTCTCCCAACGGCCTGGCCATCAAACTCGGCGAATCGTGGCCCTTCCTCAATGAAATGCCGCTGCCGGGAGTCGGCAGACTCGTCATTCGTGGCAACTACACTTTCAAACAGATGGTGGAGCGGGAGGGGGTGCAGTGTGCGGAGGTCGCGGCGAAGGCCGAGATCAGCGTGGACCTGGTGGCAAAAACAAAGGCCGATGAAATCGTCCTCACGAGGATGCGGCAGATGAATCTGAAAGTGCAGGATGGAAAAATGGAGGGCACCATTTTCTACGATCCGCTGATTCATTTTCCCCGCTCAATCTCGCTGACGCAGAGCGTCACCCTGACCGCAAAAATCCCCAATGGCTCGGGGCCGGCGATAAGACTGCCGATGAAGCAGACCATCGGCATGACGCTCGACAGCTTCGGCCCTACGAACAAGAAGGCACCAGAGCAGAAGCCGGTGCCGGAGGAGTAGTCTCGTCCCATGATGAAATGGATTCTCGGCCTCACGTTCGCACTCTCATTTGCAGCAGTGCGGATCGCCTGCGCACAGGCGCCCGGAGTTCAGATCGAAAGCGGGCAGCCGCTTTTAAAAAACGAGCCATTGCTCGAAAAAGCGAAAGTGCTCCGTGAAGCGGGGAAGCTGCTCACGACCGAACAAATCGCCGGGTTACTCAAATCTCCTCAGCCTTGCGCCATCCAGCTTCCCGATTGCGGGACAAAGCAACTGAAGGGCCGTGACATCGCAGACCGCGCGCGACGCGGCTATGTGCGGCTCGGCTGGTATTTTCTATGCCCGAAGTGCGACCACTGGCACCTCGCGCTCTCCGGTGGCTACGCGATTGCAAAGGATGCAGTCGTGACCTGCCACCATTGCTTGAAACTCGATCGCGATATGCGCGAGGGCTATTTTATCGCAGTGGATTCAGCGGGGAATGTTCTGCCGGTCACCGCCGTCCTCGCAAAAAGTGAGAGTATGGACACTGCGATCCTACGCGTGGAGGGTGGCGAATTTACACCGCTACCGTTGAACGACAACGCAGCCCCCGGGGACACCGCCTACTGTTTTAGCGATCCGCTGGACCAACTCGGCTATTTCAGCACAGGAATTGTGAACCGCTTTTTCCGGCTCTCCGGCGGGAACGGCGCTCCCGGTTCCCTGGAGGAGTTGAAATCACTACGCCTGAACGTGAGCACCGACTGGGCTCCCGGCAGCAGCGGTGCGGCTGTGCTGGATGAATGCGGAAACGTCATCGGCCATGTCTCCATGATTTCGCCATTGTCCGAAGGAAAACGCCCGGCCGCGGTCACTCCCGCAGTAGAGGCCCCGAAAGACCGGTCGCGGCAGGATCGTTTCGGCGGCGCAGTCCTCATCACACTCCACGAAGCGATCCCGGCGCGCAGCGTCCTTGCGCTTGCAAAAAGCATGGCCGAAACGAGGCCCGCCGGGCCGCCTGAAAAATAAAATCCCTTTGCCGCAAATGCGGCGAAGCATTATCGCACCGATATGGCAGACAGCGACGTTCTCATCGAAGAACAAACCAAGACCGACGAATCCCTCGATGTGCCTTGGAATGTTGTCGTTCATAATGATCCCATCAATCTCATGGACTACGTAGCAAAGGTTTTCATACGAGTCTTCGGCTACACAAAGCAGAGGGCCGAGCGCCACATGATGGAAGTTCACAAAAAGGGGCGCTCCATCGTCTGGACCGGCGGGCGTGAGCGCGCGGAGCTATATGTGCAGCAACTCCACGGCTTCCTGCTGCAGGCCACAATCGAGAAAAGCCGATGAAGATCGAATGGACAGAAGAACACGTCGTCTTTTCCGAAATAGATGACTTCATGCTGGATGTTTTGCAGAAAATTCCGCTCAACGCCGCTGCGCTTGACGATAAGGTGATATCGAGAATTTATCCCACGCTCACGGATGGGGTTGACGAGGACGCGGATGAAGACTGGCGCGAGCATGTGATGCCCGGCTTGAGCGAGCTATTCCAGACGCACATGGACGTCGTCATCAAGGACCTCAAGCAGATCGAGAAGGAGGGCGACGAGAAGGAGGGCGAAATTTCCACGCTCACTTTTCCGGCCTCGCACGTGCGGAGCTGGATGCACACGCTCAATCAAGCGCGACTCGCTCTTGGCGCTCTTCATGATGTCACCGAGGATGACATCGAAGGGCGCAAAAAAGATCATGCCGGGGAAAAATCCTTCGCACTTTTCCAGATCGAAATCTACGGCCTCATTCTGTCGCTCATGCTCCAGCACACGGAGCTTTAGCGCGGTGCAGGTTGTGTCGTCGCCGGCTGCATTTTCCGTGGTTTGAAGTTTCGCGCAGCGAGTTGAGCCCCGAGCATCTGCGGGGACTTCAAATTGCGTTCGAGAATCTCGCAGTTCTTTTTCGCATCCTGCTGCCCCTGCGCGGCTGCGATGAGCCACCATTTGTAGGCCTCGACATCGTTGCGCTTCACGCCCTGGCCGTTTGCATACATAAAGCCGAGATTGACCTGCGCAGTGGCGTCGCCCTGCTCGGCGGCAGAGGTGAACCACCGAATTGCCTCCACGTCGCTCTTGGCCACGCCCTCGCCTTTTTCATACATCACGCCGATGTTGAACTGCGCCTTCGCGTTTCCCTGCGCGGCGGACTTGCTCATCCAACTGGAAGCCTCGGCCAAATCCTTCGGCACTCCGCGTCCGCTCTTACACAAAAGTGCGAGGTTGAACTGCGCTTCGGCGACTCCCTGATCGGCGGCTTTGCGATACCATTTCGCAGCCTGAGTGTCGTCTTTTGCCACGCCGCGTCCGATTTCATAAAGCACACCGGCGATTGTCTGCGCCTCGGCCTGTCCCGCCTCGGCCTTCGCCAACAGGTCGGTGATTTCCTTTGTTGGGGCAGGCGGTGTCTGTGCGTGCAGTTGGCAGAGCAGGGCGACGATTAGAAAAAAGAGAGTGCGAAGGATCATGGCGCGGACGTGATGGTGAGGAGCGATGCCGCACATCACACCCCACGGCGCGGCGCGGTCAAGCGGTGCTTTGCCCCACATTCATTATTTGCACTGTCACGCGCGGCTGCTACACCGCGCTCCGCATGAAAACCCTACTCGCACTAATCGCACTCACTTTCGCTGCTCACGCGGCGGACAACGAACTCACCGCCGAAGAAAAAACCGCCGGTTTCCAACTGCTGTTTGACGGCAAGGACGCCGCCGCGAATTTCCGTGGCTATAAAAAGGACAAGCTGACCGATGGATGGGTGGCTGAAGACGGCGCGATTGTCCGCAAGGGCAAGGGCGGAGACATTGTCACCAAGGAAAAATACGAGAGCTTCGAGTTGCAGATTGACTGGCGCATCAGCAAAAACGGTAACAGCGGCATCATGTTCAAAGTCACCGAGGGCAACGGCCCAAGCTACAGCTCCGGCCCCGAGGCGCAGGTGCTCGACAACGCCGAGCAACACGAGCCGCAGAAGGCCGGCTGGATGTATGCACTTTACCCCGCGAGCGTGGACACCACGAAGCCCGTGGGTGAGTGGAATCATTTCGTCCTCAAGTGCCAGAAGACCGCGACCGGCACCTACAAGTGCGAGCACACGATGAACGGAACGAAATATGTGGAATACGAAATCGGCTCGGCGGACTGGAACGAAAAGGTCTCCAAGTCGAAGTTTGCAAAGATGCCCGAATTCGGAAAGGCGGACAAAGGGCACATCTGCTTCCAGGATCACGGCAACGAGGTTGCGTTTAAGAACATCAAAATCCGCGAACTCCCCGCACTGAAGTAAACAGCAAATGGGAATCCGCAGAGCCCCCGCCGTGTGCTGGCTTGTCGCCGCTATGGCGGGGGCTTTCGCTTTTGCGGCACAAGCCGCACCAAAGCCGACGCCTGCGCAGGCGAAAAAACCGCATGGTGGCGCTCCGAAAAGCGCGCCAAAACCTCCATCGAAAGGAAAGGGGCGAGCATCAAAACCCGCGCCTGTAAAACCTGCGCCGCCAAAGCCCGCCCCAGTGCCGCAAGTGCCGCCGCCGGACCCCGAACTGGCAAAATTCAGCACCATCAATTCGATGGGGATGCGTTTCGTGAAAGTGGGGGACGTGGAATTTTGCATCTGGCCCGTGCGAGTCCGTGACTATGCCGCTTTCTGGCGCTCCTACGGAGGAGCGCGCAACGCCCCGTGGCAAAAGCCCGGCTTCGCACAAACTTCCGAACATCCTGTCGTTTGCGTAACGTGGGATGACGCGGTGAAATTCTGCAACTGGCTCACGAAAAAAGAGCGCGCGGAAAAGCGTCTGCCCGATGATCGCGAATACCGTCTGCCCGCCGACATCGAGTGGAGCCGCGCTATCGCACTGCCCGAGGAAAAAGGCACGTGCCCGTCCGACCGCGACCTCCGCAACCTCCAGGACTACCCGTGGGGCACACAGTGGCCGCCACCGCAGAACATTGGTAATTTCGCCGGCGAGGAAATGCACGCCCCCACCGCTATCACCGGCTATCGCGACAACTTCGTGTATACATCACCGGTGGGCACCTTCGAACCAAACAAAGCGGGGCTTTTCGACATGACCGGCAACGTCTGGCAATGGTGCCGCGATGCGTGGTTCAAAGGTAGTCGCGAGCGCACGCTGCGTGGTTCGTCGTGGTTCAACGGCGTGCTTCCACTCAGCCTTCTCTCATCCGCTCGCATCCACGCAAACCCCGATGCGCTCAGCGAAGCATACGGCTTCCGCGTCGTCATCGCCCCCGTGGAAAAAAAGTAGTGCAACCTGCGCTGGCGAAACTTTTTTGTCTGAATTCACAAAACTCGCTTGCACCCAGCCGCCCGCCTGCTAATTACGCCGCCCCAAGACAAAGCTCGGGTGGTGGAATTGGCAGACACGCACGTTTGAGGGGCGTGTGGCGCAAGCCGTGCGGGTTCAAGTCCCGCCCCGAGTAGTCCCCCCGCAATCTCTGCGGAGGCTGATGAATACAAGGCTTCAGAGGATTTCCGCGCCTTTTGATTTCGGTGCGTTTTGAAATTCGGTAACGATTCGGTAAATCGCTGGCCTGCATTTACGAATGCGCCCGCATTGAACATGGCGACGGCTCAAAAGATATTGCGCAATAACTGCGAACCAGAAAACGGGCGTGCGGTTCCTTGCGACCTAAAAGCCTTTTCCTTCCGTTTGTGCTGGCTGTGCTGGCTTTGCAGCGGGCAGTTGCTTGGTAGCATTTGGAAGGCGAAGGGCGCGAAAACCGTCTGTCTCAATAATCAAACATGGAACAAAATACTCCTGAGTTTCATCACCATAATGGCGACTTCGCTTGTCTAAATAGACTGAGGCGGTAAGCCCTTTGGATTTGTAGAAAGGCCCGAACTTTTGAATCCGTTCCGGTTCCCGTCTCCCACGTAGGCCGAACAAACCCCAAGATTTAATTTCATTTTCTGCGCCTTCTAAAGTCAGATAATCAACCTTCGCCTCCTTAATGGAAAATTCCAAATTCCAAGGTTCTCCACCGCTGGCTGACTCCAAAATGTTTTTCTCAAATCCTCTTACTTCTTTTATCCAAATGTCCTCTTTCGATATATTTGAGCCGACGCTCTCCATCGATAGCCGAAAAAGGAAACGACGGCGGGAAAATGAGAGATTTCTTTCAGCAGTTACTGGCTATTGGAGAAAAAAATGTGCTGGAGCAGAGCCCTGATAGTCCAAAGGCGCAGGTAGTTCGAATGGTGATCGAACAAACACGCAAAGCGACCGTATCAGTCTCCGCGCAGGTCCGCCGCAGGCTTCTGCTTGCTTGATGATGGTGGCCCGCTGTGCTCCAATATCCTCTTCAGCGTCTTCCAGTGCATCCCTGTCTCCCGCAGCACCTGTCTGCGGCTGACTCCTTCAACTAAAACTCGACGACGTATCTCGGCCCATTGCTGCATATCCGTGAACATCCTTCATGGATAAATTTGGAGGTGCCGCACTTTTAAACCGCCGTTTACAACTTGACACAACACAGGGAGTCATTAAAAAAACAATCCTAATTTAAAAAACCTAACCAAAATAACCAAAATTATTCTATGGCTGATGACACCAACGCAGATAAAATACAAGACCTAAATGGAAATTGGATCACTGAAGAAGAATTACTTAAAGGTAAGACCGAGGATCAAATTAAGGCCCTCAAATTTATACGAAGCATCGGAACAAGCGCGGGGTGCTTTAAGACTGAGTTTGTTACTTATGAGGCCTTTTCTGAGGTTCTGAAGAACAAAATAGCAAAAGAATCAATTAACAAAGAAGCAGCTTTATCTCACTTAGGGGTTGATGAGGACCAAGTAAAGGAAATCAACCCTATTTGCTTTCAGTATTACGTCATCAACGACGAAAAAAACCTTCCAAGATACATTAAGTATGTAAAAGAGTCTGATGTCTATGTCTCTTCGATTTACCAAGTAACTTGGTTGTTTTTCGGTTCTGATCAAGTGTATGTTCACAGCAAGTCGTTTGATGTCACATCAGACGCTACCCAATCCCAAACTGAAGAATATTTTTACAAAGACATTGTTTCATTCTCCACTGAAAACCAAAGCAAACAAGAGAGCATCTTGGAGGAAACGGTCGAAGCAGGATGTGGAAATAAAGAAGTCAAGAGGAACTACGTATCCAAAATGGTGAAAACAGCAAGTTTCAAAATAGGGATTCCCGGAGAGCCATTCCGTTGCGTTTATAAAGAAGGAGATGGCATAGTTACCACAAATGTAAATGCAATGAAGCAGAAGCTACGCGAAAAGAAACAGGCATAACCGAAAACTAGGCCGACTGTTGCGCAAGCGACTACAATGAAAATCTCCGGAAAACAAAACACGGGTGTAGTTGTTATATCCTCCATTCCTGAGAACGCATCAGATTGGGTTTTCATTATGGCGCTACTGAGCTATACTTTGTTCCCGAATCGGGGGGAGGCACAGATGTTGGAGCATCTTATAAAGCGCCCGAAGCTGGCCCGCCATAGGGCACTCAAAGTGGTCTCCATGCATGCTTTAATGGGAACAGCGATTTGCCTCTTGGCAATTCACTTGCTCCGGATGTCAAGTGTCGGCGTAGCGCTATGCTCCTTTGCTTATTTGGCAACGGTTTTGCTTAGCAACAGTCGATCTCTAGTGATCTGGTTCATACGACTCTACCAACTCAGAGCCCCCGCAGAGGTTCGACTTCGGTGTAAACTGCACCCCTCATGTTCGGAGTATATGATCGCCGCTGTAAGTAAATCTGGAGCCTTATCGGGGGTTCGACAGGGGCTAAAACGGGTTCGAGCCTGCGGATCACCTGAAGTAATTGAGTTGCCATGATACACACCTTCATTTCACCAAAAACAGAATATGGCATTACATGTAATCAAATGGGATAACCCCGGGACCGATCTGGTATGGCGCTTCCCCGACACCGAGTTGACGACAATGTCTCAACTTGTCGTCAACGAAAGCCAGTCTGCCATTCTTTTTAAAGGAGGGCAACGCTGCGATGTCTTTGGCGCAGGACGGCACTCCCTCTCAACGCAAAACATCCCTCTTTTGGGAAAATTATTGAGCCTGCCGTTTTCAGGCTCGTCCCCTTTCGCAGCGGAGATTTATTTCGTTAATCAAGCCATTCCTCTAAATCTCAAGTTTGGCACAACGACCCCACTTCAGCTTGAGGATCCAATTTATCAGGTTGTCGTGCCGGTTCGCGCCTTCGGCCAGTTCGGGCTACAGATTGAAGACCCCGCGCTATTTGTCCAAAAGATTATCGGGGCTAACGCAGGAATAGATCAATCGGCGCTGGTGGAATACTTTAAGGGCATCCTGATTTCTCGCCTGCGCAGCAAGATTGCGCAGGCCATCGTGCGCCAAAAAATCGGCGTTCTTGAAGTAGAAACCATGCTCGATGAAATGTCACGTCAGCTTGAGCAAGAGTATGCATCCGATTATGCGGAGTATGGGTTGGGGATTCGCGCATTCCGCATCATGTCGATTTCGGTTCCAGAAGACGACCCCACAGTATTGGAACTCAAGAAAGCCAAGGCCACGGCGGCAAGGCGGCGAATTGAAGGCACTACTTATTCTCAGGAAAGACAATTCGACGTTCTGGAAACCAGCGCTGGCAACGAAGGAGCAGGCGGTGCATTTGCGTCTATCGGAACAGGACTGGGAATGGGACAGGCCATCGGTGCGATGACTCAGAAGAATATAGGAACCGCAGGCCCCGCTCTGTTCTCGACCCCGACAGGTGCAATGCCCCCCCCCTTCGGCGCACCTCCCCCTATGACCTTAGCAGCCTTCTATATTCATATTAACGGGCAGCAGATGGGACCATTTACTCCTGAAATATTGAGCCAAGGGCTGGCCTCCGGTCAGTTCAATCCACAAACGATGGTTTGGCGTGAGGGCATGCTGTCTTGGGCACCGGCCAGTCAAGTTGCTGAACTCCAGGGCATGTTTGCCCCATCGCCCCCGCCTCCCCCATCACCCCCCAATCCGTTCGGATAGCGCATCAAGGTCATATTCTTATGAAAGCAGTATCACGAACACAGATATGGGTGGTTTGCATGACCATACCTGGATCTGTTGCGGTAGCGGCATACATAACACTATCCACCAGCACATTAGAACACATTAACACCAAAATCGCGATGGCGATTTTGTTCGGAGTGTGGGCGGGAGTTGCTGCGGCTTCAGAAAAGCAACTCAGAGGCGAGGCAACTCTTGTGAGAGCATGGCCTCTGTTCACCGCGCTAGCTTTTACCTTCTGGGGGGTTATTTCATCGATTGTCGTGTTTTGCGCCGCAGCGATGGCGCTCAAATGGCTTGTCGGACTGAACTTCATCTCAGGATTGGCGGTGCTTGGAGGAACTTTTATGTTCCGAGGTATGGGCAGCCATATAGAAGCAGTAGATTCTGCCATTGATTCCAAAGCTGCAACGTTTACCTCCCTCATAGAGGCTTGCAGCACCTCGCGTTTCCATTTGGCACGCGCCTCTCTCGAACCGAATCTCAATCAACGGGTGAAACTGGTGCTGGATCGAATCGCGACACTTCCACGCACCACCAATATTTCTCTGACGACAATCACTTTAATTCAAGATATCATTAGCCAAGACGGCACCTTAGAAAAACAGAACTTGGAGCAACTTGAGCTTTGGGTCCAGTCAATGAAATTCCGATAAACCCCACCTGAATTATGACCGATAAGATCTCTACTTTAAACTGTCCTGGCTGCGGAGCACCGGTTTCCCGAAGTGACAAAAACTGCGGTTTTTGTGAGCGAGAGATCATCATATCCAGCTTCACGACTCTATCAAATCTTGCGCCGGCTGAATTGAACAAATATGCGGCGGCGTATAAAACGATGGCTGAATCTGAGCCGCTTGATCCTGGGATCAACACCTCGCTCGGTTTTTGCTACTTGAAGCTAAGGGTGTTCGAGCGGGCGCATTCGGCTTTTGAAGTGGCTATCAGTCAGAGCGTTGGCAACCCAGACGCGTATTTTTATACCGCGGTTTGCCTCTTAAATGGAGGAAAGGCGTTCTTGGCAAAAAGACCTATAATAGAAAAAATTGAATCATACATCAATGCCGCCCTCACCTTGGAGGAAAGGCCGATATTCCATTATTTCAAATCATACATAAAATATGATTATTACAACCGAAAGTCATACTCAACATCCCCAACATACCAAGAAGCACTGGCTACAGCGCGAGATATAGGGTTGAACGAGTCGGAAGTGATCAACCTACACGCATTGATGGGTGTTGATAGACCACCCCAGCTCCAATTAATCGAGCCACAATTGGAAGCGATAGACATAGCTCCTGAACCTGCTCCATTTATTGCACAGCAATCCACCCAGCCCATTGTTACTGAAAAAAAAATGTGGCTCGCCTACTTGCTCGTAGTGCTGTTCGGAGTTTTCGGATACCTTTACACTTCTTGGCAACGTGCCCTTGCACTTATAATAGTCGGGTTTATTGGTGGAATTTTGGGAGTGCACAGCACCGCGCTGGGGTTGTGGTACCTTTTACTCTGGTTTTTCACCCCCCTCGTGCTGATCAAAGTATGGGGTTTTAGAAAAGGCATGTTCCCAAGTGTAGAGGCTCGGAGCTGATCGATTACAACGGCTCGGAAAAGAACGGTGATCTCGTGCTCGAAGGTTCATGTGCAAAATGCGGACATCAGGTAGTGCGGGTTGTAGAAACGTCCGAGGCTAAACCGCCCAACAATTGAATGCCCCGTGCGTGGCCTGCCCCCGAACTTTGATCCACTCGCTATGAGAGTTTTTCGTGGTTTTGGTTTAGTTGGTTGTAAGCGTCACGCGTGGCACCGTTGAGTAAGCGTGGTCGTAGATTGCGTAGTCGTTACGCTACGCAATCTATGAAACGGAAAGCGGAGCAGATATTGAAAGTGGATCGGGCGAGTGTGGACGCCGCGCGGGCAGCGGGAGGCGGTGCTGGATGAGTTTGAGCGGAGCGGGATGGCTGGGACGAAGTTTGCGGAGCACATCGGGGTGAAGTATCCGACGTTTGCTTCGTGGGTGCAAAAGCGGCGGAGGGAGC
>CANJNZ010000077.1 GCA_947476045.1 Chthoniobacteraceae bacterium | reverse complement strand
CTTGCGCCATCCATCCGGCTCCCTCGCATAGCGTTCATCAATTCGTGCAGCCGCATCCGGCCTGCCCAGTTTAAGTGTGTTTCCTCCCATCCCTCCCTTTTATCTCTTTTCCAATACTTTGTCAGCTTGTTTGTGGAATGTGGTATGAGTAACACGGCAGCAATGCAGAGACGAATGTGGTTCATTGGCGCGTAGCGCCAGCCACTACGGTAGCCGTGGGTGAAGCGCAGCGAAACCCACGGAAAGGATCAAAACGGCCAACGCCGCGTAGTCGGCGCGACCATTCGCAATCCACTGTTTGTCGCACCGCATACGCGGTGCATATACACCATCCGCGATCCGTGGGCTGCGTCGCTTCGCTCCTTGCACACGGCTACCGTAGTGGCTGGCGCTACGCGCCAAAGCTGAACTCCACTTACTTGTGCCACTCCTGCAGCGGCTTCACGGTGTATCCGCTCGCCTTCATCGAGCGGATGCCTTCGAGCGAAGCGCGGGCGGCGCGGAGGGTGGTCATCACGGGGACTCGGCTGCTGCTGGCGGTGCTGCGGATCTTGATTTCATCCTCGCGCGCGGATTTGCCGCTGGGCGTGTTGATAATCATCGCGAGTTCGCCGTTCTTCAGCATGTCGAGTGCGTTCGGGCGGCCCTCGCTGAGCTTGAAGAGCTTCTTCACCGGCACATTGGCTTTCTCCAAGGCGGCGGCGGTGCCGCTGGTGGCGTAGAGCGTGAAGCCGAGTTCGGCGAATCCGGCCGCGATGTCCGCGACCTTCGTCTTGTCGGCGTCGGAAACACTCAGGAAAATGTTCCCCTTCAGCGGCAGCGCGGGTTGCGCGGCCATCTGGGCTTTTGCGTAGGCGATGCCGAGGTTGGCGTCGATGCCCATGACTTCGCCGGTGCTCTTCATCTCGGGGCCGAGGACGATGTCGGTGCCGGGGAATTTTGTGAAGGGGAACACGGCCTCCTTCACGCAGTAGTGCGCGGGCACGACTTCCTTCGTGAAGCCGAGGTCCTTGAGCTTCGCGCCGGCCATGATTTTCGCGGCGAGCTTCGGCAACGGGACGCCGATGGCCTTGCTCACAAACGGCGCGGTGCGCGACGCCCGCGGGTTCACTTCGAGCACATAGACCGTCTCGTTCTGCACGGCGAACTGCACGTTCATGAGGCCGATGACGTTCAGTTCGCGGGCCATCGCCTTCGTCGCGGTGGCGATTTCGGCCTTCACTTTTTCGCTGAGCGAAAATGGCGGGATCACGCACGCGCTGTCGCCGCTGTGGATGCCGGCCTGCTCGATGTGCTCCATGATCGCGCCGATCACCGCGATCTCGCCGTCGCTGATGCAGTCCACATCCACCTCGGTCGTGTCTTCGAGGAAGTGATCCACGAGGATCGGGTGCGTCGCCTTGCCGGTCGCGCCGTCGATCGCGTCGCGCACGTATTTGCGCAGGTCGGTCTCGTTGTGGACGAGCATCATGCCGCGTCCGCCGAGCACGAAGCTCGGGCGCACGAGCACGGGATACGTCACGCGGTTCGCCACGGCCACGGCTTCGTCCTCGGTCACGGCGGTGCCGCCGCTGGTCTGGCGGATGCCGAGCTTGTCGAGCATCGCTCCGAAAAGTTTGCGGTCCTCGGCGATCTCGATGCTGCGCGGCGAGGTGCCGATGATGGGCACGCCGGCTTCGGCGAGGCCGTTGGCGAGGTTCAGCGGCGTCTGCCCGCCGAACTGCACGATGACGCCGAGGAGATTCTCGCTCTCCTGCTCGCAGATGTTCAGCACGTCCTCGAGCGTGAGCGGCTCGAAGTAGAGCTTGTCGCTCGTGTCGTAGTCGGTCGAGACGGTCTCGGGGTTCGAGTTCACCATGATGGTCTCGAAGCCCATCTCGCGCAGCGCGAACGACGCATGGACGCAGCAGTAGTCAAACTCGATGCCCTGCCCGATGCGGTTCGGCCCGCCGCCGAGGATGATGACTTTCTTCTTCCCGCTCTCGCGCCGCTCGTTTTCGTCGCCGTAGGTGGAGTAGTAATATGGCGTGTAGGCCTCGAACTCCGCGGCGCAGGTGTCCACGAGGCGGTAGGTGGGGAAGATGCCCAATGTGGTTCGAATTTCGCGCACATCGGCGTCGCTCACGGCTTCATCTGCCGAACTCATTTTCAGCGCAATCTGTCGGTCGCTGAATCCCAGCTTTTTCAAACGGAGTAGTTCGGCGCGGAACATTTCAGTCGCTTCTTTCTTACCACTTATCACTTTTGGCTCCCCGGGTTCACGCCTCGAAGACACCGCGATCTGCCGGATGTTCTCCAAGAACCACCGATCAATCTTCGTCAGCTCGAAAATCTGCTCCACCGTCCACCCGCGTTGGAATGCGAGGCCGAGGAAAAAGATCCGCTCCGCGCCCGGCACGATCAGCCGCGTGCGCAGCGTCTCATCATCCACCACCGCATCCTTGCCATCACCGATGAGCCCAAACCGTTTGATCTCCAGCGAGCGCAGCGCCTTTTGCAGCGCCTCCTTGAACGTCCGGCCGATCGCCATCGCCTCGCCCACGCTCTTCATCTGGGTCGTCAGCACCGCGTCGGCCTGCGGGAATTTCTCGAACGTGAAGCGCGGGCATTTCACCACGACGTAATCAATCGTCGGCTCGAAGCTCGCGGGCGTCTCGCGCGTGATGTCGTTGCGCACCTCGTCGAGCGTGTAGCCCACGGCGAGCTTCGCGGCGATTTTGGCGATGGGGAAGCCCGTCGCCTTCGACGCCAACGCCGAGCTGCGCGACACGCGCGGGTTCATCTCGATGACGATCATCCGCCCCGTGTCCGGGTGGACGGCGAACTGGATGTTCGAGCCGCCCGTCTCCACGCCGATCTCGCGGATGATCGCGAACGACGCATCGCGCATCACCTGGAACTCGCGGTCCGTGAGCGTCTGGATCGGCGCGACCGTGATCGAGTCGCCCGTGTGGACGCCCATCGGGTCCACGTTTTCGATGGAGCAAATGATCACGCAATTGTCCGCGTGGTCGCGCATCACCTCCATCTCGAATTCCTTCCACCCGAGCAGCGACTCCTCGATGAGCACCTCGCTCACCGGCGACATGTCGAGCCCGCGCGCGACGATCGTTTCAAACTCCTCGCGATTATAAGCGATGCCGCCGCCCGTCCCGCCAAGCGTGAACGCCGGCCGGATGATGAGCGGCATCGTGCCGATCTCCGCCGCGACCGAGCGCCCCTCCTCCATCGTGTGCGCCACGCCGGAGGTCGGCATATCGAGACCGATCTTCAGCATCGCGTTTTTGAATGCGAGCCGGTCTTCGCCTTTATGGATGGCTTCGGGTTTCGCGCCGATCATCCGCACGCCGTATTTCTCCAGCACGCCAAGTTCGTGGAGCTTCATCGCGCAATTCAGCGCCGTCTGCCCGCCGAGCGTCGGCAGGAGCGCGTCCGGCTTCTCCGCGATGATGATTTTCTCCACCACCTCCGGCGTGATCGGCTCGATGTAAGTGCGATGCGCAAACTCCGGGTCCGTCATGATCGTCGCCGGATTCGAGTTCACGAGGATGACCGTGTAGCCTTCCTCCTTCAGCGCCTTGCAAGCCTGCACGCCCGAGTAGTCAAACTCGCACCCCTGCCCGATGACGATGGGGCCGGAGCCGATGAGGAGGATTTTGTGGATGGACGTGTCTTTGGGCATGTGCAGCGAAAAAGTCCGCTCGGTGTAGCAGGCAGGAGCGGCTTCGGCAAAGGGGAATCACAGCAACTTTTTGCCGCAAAAAAGCGGGGTTCAGTTCGCCACCGTCACCTGCACGGTGGAAGTGGCGGTCTGGTTTTTGTCGTCGAAGACCTTCATCTTTAATGTGTGCGGTCCGTTGGAGAGGAGCGTGGTGTCCCAGAGATTGTGCGAGCCGTGGATGTGGAAGTGGTTTTCGCGGGTCGTGTCGGTGAAAACGAGCGTGTCATCTATGTAGAATTCGCACTTGGCGCAGCCGTAGTCGTCGCTCGCGCTGCCAAAGAACTCGGCAGTCGCCCCGCTCACAGTCGCGCCGTCGGCGGGCGCGGTGATTTGCACGGTGGGCGGCTGGTCGGCGACGACGCTGAGCGTGAAACTCTGCGCGGCGGAAGGACTGCGCCCGTTGGCGGCGAGGATGGTGACAGGAAAATCGCCGAGCGTTTGCGGCGTCCAATCGAGCGCGCCGGTGACGGAATCCAGCGTCATGTCCACCGGCGATTGCGTGAGCGAGAAAGTCGGGGCAGGCAGTCCGCGCGCAGTCACATCGGCATGGTAGGCGAGGCCGACGACGGCGCTCGGTATCGGCGTGCTCGTGAAAACCGGTGGCGATGGGTCATTGTCCCGAACAGTCACGGCCACGGTGCGCCCGGCGTAGCCGCGCGCTGTAATTCCGAGCGTAGCCTGTTCGTCGGCTTTGTTCACATCTTGCACGCCAACCACACGGACGGTGCGCGGGATGTTCCAATTTCGTGAGTTAAAACGCATGACGAAACCCGCAGACACCCGCACTTTCGTGGCATTGGCGATGCGCCGCACGACGACAGTGACGGGCCGCACTGGTGGAGCAGGCAGTTGCACCGTGAATGTCGCGGATTTCCCTTCGTTCACTGTAAGCGTGCGCGTGCTCACGATAGGCGCAATGGCGCTGCTGTCGGTCGCTTTCACCTCCACCCGCTCGGACATGAAGCCGGGCGCTGAGACAAGGAACGTGGCGGTGTCGTCCACAGTGTCTGCATCCACGGCGGAAGCGATTTTCACGGACTGCGAGATGTTCCAGTTTTGCGGAGTGAAAGTGAGATCGTCGCTGCCGCTGACCGCGATGTCAGCATCACCCGATACACGGTGGACGCTCACGTTCACAGTTCCGGCAGGCACACTACCGAGTTGCACGGTGCAAACTCCCGAGTTGCCTTCGAGCAGCGGCAGAACGCCGGGCGTGACGACGATGTCCGATGGAGTGCCAGTCCACGCAACACGGTGGATCGAATTTTCGCCGATGCTGGCGTAGTAGAGCGCACCGTCGGGGCCGACCGCGATGTCAATCGGCGAGCTGGCGTCGGTGAGGAAGTATTCCACGGAGGTCGCGCGGTTCTGCGCGTCGAACTGCGCGCGCATGATGCGGTCGCCGGTGTAGTCGCTGTAGAAAAAATTGCCGTGGTAAACCGACGGAAAGCCGCTGCCTTCGTAAAATGCGCCGCCCGAAATCGCCGAGCCCTGCGCGAGCAAAGAAACAGTCCCCGCGCTGGCGCTCGCATCATTTCCCGCGCTGAGCGCGGTGAATGTCGTCGCCGTCGGCACGCTGAAAACAGTGAGAGTGCCATCGAACGCAATGCCCGCGCCGGAAAGCCGCACGGCTTGCCCGACGCGATAGGGATGCGCAGCATTCGTGGTGACGGTGACAGCTCCTCCGCTGCGCTGCACGCTGGCGATGCTGCGCTGATGATTCGCGAGGGCAGTAGTCTCGGTTTTGTATTGGATGACCGGATGCGCATAAGGCCGCGTGAACGGCGTGGTATAGCGCGCGCCGACTGGCTGGTTGCCTTCGTAATCATCGTAGCCGCCGTCTTCACCCGCACTGAGCGCGAAGACCTGCTCGTAGCCAGGACCGCTGTTCGGCTGCGTCTGGCCGGATTCCGTGCTGCCGACGACGTTGAGGAAAAGTTTCCCCGTGCCCGGCTGGAACGTGAGCGAGTATGGATTCCGAAAACCTGTCGCCCAGATGTAGTCGTTGTTCGGCCCCGCACCGTCGTTGAACGGATTATCCGCAGGCACCGAGCCGTCCGCATTGGCGCGCCCTACTTTCGCCGCGAGCGTGGTCAAATCGCCATCCACACCGCGCTTTTGACCGTTGTCGCCGATGGCCCAGTAAAGTTTCCCATCGTGGCCGAAACCGAGCGCGCCGCCGTCATGGTTTGTGCCGAGAGTCGGCAGCCCAGTGATAATGTTCGCCCGCGCAGTGCCGATATCATTCACGTCGGTGAATCGCACGATGCGCTGCTCGGATGCACTCACTGTGACGAAGACATAGACGAAGTGATTTTGCGTGTAGTCCGGATCAAAACACACGCCCAGCACGCCGCACTCGCTCGCCGTGTAGAGCTGCGGAAAAGTGGCGAACGGCGTCGCGAGCAGCGCACCGTCTTTTACGATCCGAATGCCCTCCTCTTTGAGCGCGACGAACAGCCGGTTCGAGCCATCCGGCGCCCACGCGATTGCAGTCGGTGTGTTGCCGAGGTTGTCGGCGAAGACTGTGTCGCTGAAACCCGGTAGGAGTGGAGTTCCCGCCTGCGCAGTGCAGGAAAGCAACACCGCCGCCCACATGGCGCGAAGTGCGATATGAAACTTCGGGATCTTCATCATTTGACTATGGAGCAACACGGTGGATACGTCTTCCCCTCGCCGCAAGCGGAACTCCATGTTCATTCGATTTTATAAATTTATACCCGCCGTCGCGCTGCTACTGTCATGGTCAGCAGCACTTGCAGTGACGGAGTTGCCGAAGCTTCTTCAGCCCGGCATTCCGGCCAGCCCGATTTCCGCATCAAGCCACGACGGCATTGTTTTCCGCATCGTTGTCCCCGAGGGGGCAAAAAATCTCACCGTCACCACGAGCGGCGGCAGGGGTGATTGCGATCTGTTTGTGCGCGCCGGCGCGCATCCGACGGAAAGTAATTACAACTCGGCGAGCGTCCACGAAACCAACGCGGAAAGAATCGTCATCCCCGCACCAGTGGCAGGAAACTGGTATATCCTTCTCGATGCGGACAGACCCTTCAGCGGCGTGCGGCTCATCGCCCGATTCCAGCGCACGAAGAGCACGCTGCCCGTGCCCATTCTCACACCAGCACCCGGCACCTATTCCGAACTGGCAGCCGTATCCGCACGCAGCACCATCGCAGGAAGCAAAGTGCGCTACACGACCGATGGAAACGACCCGACGGAAGCCTCGCCCGTTTTTCCACGCCCGCTCAAGCTCACCACGGATACCGACCTGCGCGTGCGCGCTTACACACGCGCCCACGTAGCCGGGCCGGTCTTGCAGGCGGATTACTATGTGAATCCACCGGGCACCATCACCACTCTCACAAACGGCAACGCTTTCACCCACCGCGCAGGCACGCACGGATACAACGCACTTTATAAAATCACCGTCCCAGCAGGAAAAACGAAGCTCAACGTGCAAACGAGCGGTGACATCGGAAACAGCGAGATTTTCCTCCGCTATGGCGAGGCACCCGTCGGAAAGGTTTTCGACAAGCGCTCGGATAAATTCCGCAACCGCGCTGAAATAACTGTGGAAAATCCCGAAGCTGGAGACTGGTATATTTTGCTGCGGGCGCGAACGAATTTCAGCCAGTGCAACATCGTCGCAAGCTACGCAGGAACGAAGCCCGACCTGACCGTCTGGGCCGATGCGCTAAAGCCCTACCTGAGCGTCGAGACGTATGTGGCTGGCGATTGCGCGGTGGATGAGGGATTCGTGACCGCTGGCTCGCGCAGGCTGCTGCGCTTCACCACCGAGACACGCAACGTGGGCGGGGTCGATCTCCTGATGCCACCCCTCCGGGATTCTGAAAACAACCTCAATCCCCTCTACGAATACCACGCCTGCCACGGCCACTATCACTTCCTCGGCTATGCTCGATATCGTCTGCTCGATGAGAACGGAGATACGGCGGCGACCGGAAGCAAAGTCAGTTTCTGCCTCGAAGACGTGAGGCCATGGAGTGCGAACGCTCCCGTTGACTCAAAATACAACTGCGGATTTCAGGGCCTGCAGGTGGGATGGTCTGACATCTACGACAGCGGCCTCGTGGGTCAGTGGATCGATGTCACTGGTGTCGCGCCCGGCAGCTACACGCTCGAAGTGACAGTCAACCCCGACCACATTCTCGACGAAGACGACTACACGAACAACACGGTGACAGTCCCAGTCGAAATCACAGCACCGTAGCAAGCGGACAGGCTATCGCTTCTTCGCCTGCGAAGCCTCGAAAATGCGGACTCCTGTGATGTAATCGAGCGCGCGCTGGAGGACGATGTCGCGTGGCGGCGGCGGAAGCGGGCCTTTGGCTTTCAGCTTTTGCTGCTCCTGCATTGCATCGAATTCGGGATTTGTGCCGGCGACGAGCGCGGCTTCGTTCATGCGCGGGCGTTCTTTGTCGGCGACCAGTGGCGCAACTCCGGCGGTGAGTGCGGATACTAGGATGGCGTCGGTTTTTTCCTGCGGAAGCGCGATGGGAAGATCGGGTGTGAGACCGCCGGGGAAGACGGGCGAGTTGTCCGGCAGAGTGACTTCGCCAATGGCGACGCGGAGCACCTTGCCGCTCGGCAGCGGCAGATCTTCAAACTGCGCGGCTTCGCCCTGTGTCTGCTGCCCGACGATGTATGCGCGGACGTGCGTGCGCAGGACGGCTGCGATGACTTCGCCTGCGCCTGCGGTGCCGCCATCCACGAGCACGACAAGCAGGCCGCGCCAGCGTGGGTCTTCGCGTGACGTGAGGATTTCCTCGTCGTTCACCTTCGGTCGCTTGATGGAAAACAACACGCGCCCTTTCGGCGAAAAACGGCGCGTCACTTCGGCGGCGAGATCAAAATCCGTGCTGTGCGGTGTTGCGCGAAGATCCAGCACGAGCGCAGTGGGCGGCTTCGTAGAAAAGTCGTCGAATGATTTGTCCATCGCCGCGATGTTTTCCAGCGTCAGCGCACCGAGACGGATGTAGCTCACGCCGCCATCGAGTAGTTCACTGCGGAACGGGCTGGGCTGGTCGCTCTCAGCGGCGCGTTTTGCATAAATGCGCGCGCCAGCACCGAGACGGTCGAGCACGCCCTGCACATTGGCGCGTGCGAGCGCCTGTTCACTGAGCACGTCCGGGCGGATGTAATTTTCGCGCAGCATGTCCACGACTTTGCGGAGCTCATCGTCCGTCAAAGCATCCGCCGCCTCGCGCGATCCGAGCGGAAGACGTTGCTCCGCCTTTGGCAGCGGTGGCGTGATTTTCATCACGGGCTTCGCGGGCTCGACTGGCACCGGGGCAGCTTTCACCGGCTTGGGATCGGGCAGGATTTCCTGCGCGGAAACGAGCGCGGCGGTAAGCGCGAGGACGAGAGTAATTCTCATGGCGCGCCAAGATAGGCACACACTCGGAGGATTCCAAGCGGGCGTTCGAGCGTTCGCTCAAAGACCCTTCGCCCCGATGTCCGTGCGATATTGCGCGCCGTCGAAGGTGATTTGCTTCACGGCTAAATAGGCTCGGTCGCGGGCTTGCGCGAGCGTGGGCGCGAGGGCTGTGACACCAAGCACACGTCCACCTGCGGTCACGAAAGCATCGCCGTCTTTTTTGGTGCCTGCGTGGAAAACTCTGGCGTCTGCTTTTTCCAAACCCGTGATCGTTTTTCCGCCTGCATACGCGCCGGGATAACCGCCGCTCGCCATAATCACGCACACCGCAGCCTCGGGCTTCCATCGCGCCGAAACCGCATCGAGCCGCTGGTCAATTGTCGCCTCGAGCAAATCCACAAGATCGATCTCCAGTCGCGTGAGCAGCACCTGCGTCTCCGGGTCACCAAAGCGGCAGTTGAATTCCAGCACCTTCGGCCCGTCCTTTGTGATCATGAGGCCGGGGAAAAGCATCCCGCGAAAATCCAGTCCGTCTGCACGCGCACCGGCGACGAAACGCTCCAGCACTTCCACGCGCACTCGCTGCTCCAGCGCTGGCGGCAACACTTTGTCTGCTGGGGAAAATGTGCCCATGCCCCCGGTGTTTAGGCCTTGGTCGCCATCGAGCGCGCGCTTGTGATCCTGCGCGCTGGGGAAAAGCAGGAAGCTCCGCCCGTCCACGAGCGCATGGATGCTGCACTCCTCGCCTTCGAGAAACTCCTCAATCACCACTTCCGCGCCCGCGTCGCCGAACTTCCGCTCCTCCATGATCTCGCGAATCGCCGCATCCGCCTCGGCGTGTGTCGCCGCAATGATCACCCCTTTACCGAGCGCCAGCCCACTCGCCTTTACGACAATGGGCGTGTTCATTTTCGCAGCGAAAGCACGGGCTTCCTGCGCGGAGGAAAACTGCCCGCTGGCCGCTGTCGGGATGCCGTGGCGGAACATAAACTCCTTCGCAAACACCTTCGACGATTCCAGCCGCGCCGCGCTTTGTGTCGGACCAAAAACGCGCAGACTTTCGCTTTGAAAACGATCCACGATTCCAGCCGCCAGCGCATCATCCGGCCCGACCACCGTCAGTCCGATGCCCTCGCTTTTTGCGAACGCAACGAGCGCGTCGTGTTCGCTGATTTTGTGAGGCACACACGTTGCAACCTCCGCGATTCCGCCGTTTCCGGGCGCGCAAAACACTGCGGTCACGCGAGGTGACTGTTTCAATTTCCAGCAAAGCGCGTGTTCGCGCCCGCCACTTCCAAGGACGAGGATTTTCATGCGAGGGCGCGGACGCTAGCGGCACGTCCGCATTCGGGCAAGGTGCGCATCACTTCTCCGTGAGCGTATAGGAGCCGTCCCAATCCGCAGGCGGCGGCTCCTGTGCGTAGCGGTCGCAGCGCGTGGCATACGTTTCACAAAGATAATCTTCCCCACCGATGCGCGAATTCACTGCGCGGAACAGCGCGGCTGCTTCGGTAAATTTTCGCTCCACGTAAAGCGCATGCGCTTTGTGATAATCAGCCAGCCACTCGGGCGGCGGGGTCGTCACATCGCTGAGCGGGATGAAAATATTCACCGGCTTGTTCTTTCCTTTCACCCGCACGAAATCCGCGTGCCGATAGACAAAGCGGTCACGCGTGAGCACCTCGACGCTCTCGCCAACGAGGCAGTCGGTGTGAAATTGCTTCGTCGCTGATTCCAGCCGTGCGGCAAAGTTCACGCCATCGCCGAGCACGGTGTATTCGCGACGCTCCGGATGCCCCACTTCACCGACGACCACGTCGCCGTGATTGATGCCCATTCCGATGCTGATGACGATCCGATCCTCGCGCTTGTCCCAGCCGGCATTCAGCGCACGCAGCGTAACACGCATGGTGAGCGCAGTGGCCACGGCACGCGCAGCATCGTCGGCAAATCCGTTGCTGTGCGTGTCACCCCACGCAGCGAGGATGGCGTCGCCGATGAATTTCTGCACGTTCCCCTCGCGCTCCTCGATGTGTGTCACTGCGCGCTCGAAATATTCATTGAGCTGTCCGACGAGATTTTCTGGAGCCGCATTTTCCGACCAAGTGGTGAAACTGCGAATGTCCGAGAAAAACACCGCAACCGGGCGCTTCTCACCACGCCGCGCATGCTCAAACTCCTCGGCGTTCTTCAGCACCACCGCCGCGATGCGCTTGGAGACAAAGCGATTCAGCACCTTCCGCGTGTGCGCCTTTTCCCACTGCTCCAAAAGGAATGAATAAATAACGCCCAATGATCCCACTGTCACAACTCCGGCTAGAGGCATCGCCATCGGAAGAATTGCGTGCATTTTAACAAACGCAAACTGACATACACCAACATAACTCACACCAGCTCCAAACAGCGACGCAGACTGACCAATTGCATTACGGAGCAAAATCACACACAGCGCGGTTAGAGCGATACAAATGCCAAAACAAACCAGCGAAGCATTACGCCCGATGTAATGTAATGGCGCGCCGTTGAGCAAATCGGCAGCAACTTGCGCATGCCAAACTACACCAGGCATCTCACCAAAGGGTGTTGTCAGTTTATCGTGAAGCAGATCATAGGTCGGGCCGATAAAAACGATTTTGTCCTTAAAATACGCACCGCCCGCAATCGGTGCCTCCGCGATTCGCTTCTCTACGAAAAGATTTTCCATCGGGATGAAATCATAGGTGTTGGCTCCACCAAAATAGCCTATGGGATGTCTGTAACCTTGGGGGATGCTTTGCCCCGTAGCACGTTCGATAGCACGCGCTGACAGACTCACCCAATCGGGCGTGGGGTCGTCTGGCAGAGCGCCGTTCTCCCGAAGATCCGAAGTTCTATAATCCACATGGCGAACGATTAAATCGCCATCTAAATCAGGGTGATGAAACACAAAGCCCGCCCGTCCGTTTGGCCACTCGGGTATGAGTGTAGCATTCGGCTTTTGCAGGATGTGCTGTAGCCCACTTTCCTTGTCGTAAAGTTTCTCCTGATTGAACCCAACAACTATGCGGTCACGGTATTTTTCAAGCACAGCCGCAAAATCTGCGTCCTCGGCTTTCTCTGCCATAAAGACGATATCAAAAACCACCACACGTGCGCCCCACTTCATGAGCCGCTCAACTAGTGGTATGTATGCACGGCGGTTCCACGGAAATTCCTTTTCCGCCATGAGTTGTAGTGCCTGCTCTCTGTTAAAATCCTCAATCGGCACATCGCTCTTCGCTAGTTGCGCAACATTAATACCGACCCCAACTACACGTTTATCGGGTGCTAATTCTCCGCGCCAGAGAAGGCGTAGATCCTGCAATCGTAACTCTGTTTTTTCGATTTGATCGTAAAATGGCCTCAACCAATGAACCCCTTGCAGCCACGGACTATAAAGCACAACCGCCATCACTAGCGCGGATCCTAAAATTACCGCTATGCGGCCCTGACGCAGCCAGCGGAGCAGGGGCAGGCGGCCTTTCTGTGCGGGTTGAGGACTGGTGCTCATCGTCGTGCGCATGAATGCACCAGGGGGAGGGCGGATGTCACGCACGGAGCCGCCCAGCGGCTAGGCGGGTTGCTGCTGCGTGAGGCAGTGGAATGCGCCGAGGCCCCAGATGAGTTCGCGGCAGTCTATGCCGATCACTTTGCGTTTGGGGAATGCGCGCTCGAGGATCGCGGTAGCCCAGCGGTCGCTGGCATCGGCAAACGTGGGCAGGAGCACCACTTTGTTGGCGATGTAAAAATTTGCGTAGCTCGCAGGTAGACGCTGACCGTCGCGCATGAGTTTACGAGGCATCGGCATTTTCAAAACCTGAAAGCGTGGCGTCGGGCCGTCTTCGCCTTCGTCTTCATCATCGCCCTTCTTCTTTTTGGATTTGGGTTTTGGCTCTTCGCTGAGTCCGGCGAGGTAGTCGTGATTCAATTTGAGCGGCTCGAAATTCTTGTCGCTCTCATCCTCTTCGTAGGCGCACACGATGGTGTCTTCGCTCACGAAACGCGCGATGTCGTCCACGTGTCCGTCCGTATCGTCGCCCTCGATGCCGTCGCCGAGCCAGAGCACTTCGCGCACGCCGAGAAAATCGCGCAGCTTTTGCTCGATGTCGGCCTGCGACAAATCGGGGTTGCGATTTTGATTCAACAGGCAGCTCCGCGTGGTGAGCAGCACTCCCGCGCCGTTCACATCAATCGATCCGCCCTCGAAAATCATCCCGGGATGCTCAACGGGCAGGCCGAGTTTTTCCGCGATGGCGGTGGGCACGTAGTCGTCGTCGTCAAACGGCGGGTATTTGAATCCCCACGCGTTGTAGTCCCAGTCGAGGATCAGCTTTGACGGCTCATCCTTGCGCGTCACGAAAATCGGGCCGTGATCGCGGCACCACGGCTCGTTCGTCGGGATGTGGTGAAAGGTGACGTGCGCGTGCTTCGCGCCGATCTTTGTGAGGATTTTTCTCACATCCGCTTCGTGTGCAGCGTCGCAGACATTGATATTCACCGGCTCCGAATCTGCGAGCGCGTGGACCATCTTCGCGAGTGCGGGCATGGCTTTGTCATACGCGCCCTTGCCGGGAAACGAGATACCTTCGCGGCGCGGCCAGCTCAGCCAGGTCGCGGCGTGCGGCTCCCACTCGGCGGGCATCCGGTAGCCGCGCGCGGCAGGCGTTGGCGCCTGGGGAGCGTCGGGCGTTGGTGTGGTGTCGCTCATTTAATCAATAAATCGTTTCGTGATGTCGCCGTAGGCGTCTATGCGGCGGTCACGGAGGAAGGGCCAGTGCGTGCGCTGAACATCAAGCGCTTCGAGGTCCACTTCCACAAGGAGGTTTTCCTCTTTGTCCACGCTGGCCTTTTTCAAAATCTGCCCCGCCGGATCTGCGACGAAACTTTGCCCCCAAAACTCGAGCCCCGGCCCGCCGTCTGGCGCTTCGTGGCCGATGCGGTTCACTGCGGCGACGTAGCAGCCGTTCGCGATTGCGTGTCCGCGCTGGATCGTCTCCCACGAGGAATGTTGTCGCGAGCCAAACTCCGCTTTTTCCGACGGATGCCAGCCGATGGCCGTGGGGTAAAAAAGAATCTGCGCGCCGCTGAGCGCCGTGATCCGCGCTGCTTCGGGATACCATTGATCCCAGCAAATGAGGACGCCGATTTTCCCGAACCGTGTCTGCCAAGTGCGAAAGCCGAGGTCGCCCGGCGTGAAATAGAACTTCTCGTAAAAGAGCGGGTCGTCCGGGATGTGCATCTTGCGATAGCGCCCGAGCATCGAGCCGTCCGCGTCGAGAATCGCCGCCGTATTGTGATACAGCCCTGCGCTGCGCTTCTCGAAAAGCGAAGCGACGATCACGACTCCATAATCCTTCGCCACCTTGGAAAGCACCGCCGTGCTCGGGCCGGGGATTTCTTCGGCTACGCCGAAGTATTTGTGATCCTCGATCTGGCAGAAGTAGTGACTGCGAAACAGCTCCTGCAAACAGATGATCTGCGCGCCCGACTTTGCCGCTTCGATGGTGCGTTCGACGGCGTGATCGAGATTCGCCGCCAGATCGGGACCGACGGCGGTTTGCACAAGACCAAGTGTGACTTTACGGGACGACATGAGACGTTGGCTCTACGAGCGTTTGTTTCTGCAAAAATGGAAGCGATTACTTCGCGGGTTCGGCGGGAACGATTTTGATGCTCTCTACATTCACGCGCTCCTTGGGCTTGCTCTCCTCGCCACCGCGCGATGTGCCGACGGGCGTTTCACCGAGTTTTTTCAGCACATCCTCGCCTTTGATGAGTTTGCCGAAGGCTGTGTATTTACCATCGAGAAACGACGCCTCGCCGAGGCAAATGAAAAACTGCGAGCCAGCCGAGTCCGGATGCGCAGAGCGCGCCATGGATATCACGCCGGTGACGTGTTTACGGTCGTTGAACTCCGCCTTGATCTTGTAGCCGGGATCGCCAGTGCCCCAGTCCGCTTCGAGCGCGGCGTCCTTCGACTTCGGGTCGCCGCCCTGAATCATGAAGCCTTTCACGATGCGGTGAAACGCGGTGCCATCGTAAAAACCCTTTTTCGCCAGCGTGATGAAATTCTCGACGGTCTTTGGTGCGACATCAGGCCAGAACTCCACGACCATTTCACCAGCGGCTGTCTTGATGACGGCGACTTCCTTTACAGCAGGCGCAGGCGCGGCGGGCTTGGCTTCATCGGCGGCAATGGAGTGCGCGCCAATCACAACGACGGAAAACAAAGCAGCAAAGAAATTTTTCATGCGGCGAGAAATACACGCGAGCCCGTTTCTGTCACGCGGAGAAATCACACAAAGCACTACGCGACCGCACTCAATTCCGGCGCGACGCGCGAGGGAAGTGTGATTTCGAATGTCGTTTCGCCGGAGCTGCTGCTGTGATTCAGCGTTCCGTTCAACTGCTGTGTGCAGCCGATGGCGACGGTAAGACCTAGGCCGGCGGCATGTTGATTGCGCTTTGTCGTGTAGAACGGCGTGTAAATTTTTTCTGCGTTCTCCATCGGAATCCCCGCGCCGTCGTCGGTGATGCTGATTTTCAACCAATGTTCAGGCTGCACGTTTGAAGTTTGAAAAAGCTCACCCTGAACACAGCCCTCATTGACGGTGACACGGATGGTGACGCGGCTTTTCGCGGCCTCACATGCATTGCGAACGAGTTCCGTCAGTCCGAGTCGGATACGCGAAGCATCGGCCCAGACACGGGGAAGATCATCCGCGCACTCGATCTCGATACGGACACGAGGAGGACATGAATTTTCAAAAGTTGGGCGGAGCTGGCGGAAAATTTCAGCAAGATTGATTTCCCGCCATACCACAGAAGTTGGACGCGCGAGCGAGTTGGTTCGCTCCATCAGATCGGTGGCAGCGCGTGCGCCGTCTTTGATTTTCTGAAGACCCTGACGTGCGACCGGGTCAAGTTTCTGATCATCCATCAGGAGACCGAGGTAGCCGTGAAAGAGGGAGAGAATGTTATTCATCCGATGTGAAAGCCCGCGAACGAGTTGGTCTTGAAAATCGGATTTCAGAATTTGCATGTAAGTTGGGCTGACATTGCAAATAGCAGGGGGTATGCGCGGCCCGCGGATTTTTAAAAAATATTGCTTTATATCCCTGATAAATGGCTCGTGACTTCTCCCGCAGTCATGCGCTGGAGTGTGCCGTCCCCGAGGCGGAGGAGGAGGTTGCCGTCGGCATCGAGCGACTCGGCGGTGCCCTCAAAATGCATCGCGCCCGAGTGGAGCCGAACCCACGAACCGAGCAACGCGCTGCGGCGGGTGGCTTCAGCGAGAATACTGGGGAAATTTTGCGCAACATCGGCGGTGCGGGCGGAAAGTTCGTGCAAAATTGCGGCGGCGAGCGCGGGGCGTTCGACGCTACGGCCCGAGACCTGACAGAGTGATGCGGCGCGCTCGGCGATCTCGGGCGGAAAATCGGTTTGGTTCACATTCACGCCGATGCCCGCGACGACGAACGGAGCGCCGGAATCGTCGCCTGCGCTTTCAATCAAGATGCCGGTGACTTTTTTTCCCGCGGCGAGAATGTCGTTCGGCCATTTTAACTGCGCGGGAATGCCGGTGAATCGTTCGATTGCCGCAGCGACAGCGACGCCGGCCCAAGTCGTGAGGCGCGGCCAGTGCGCAGTCGGTAATTCCGGTCGCAGCAGCAACGAAAACCACAGCCCAGCGTGATCCGCAGAATCCCAGCGTCTCCCAAAACGCCCGCGCCCTGCCGACTGCCGCTCGGCGAAAACTGCCAGCCCGCCCGCGTGCCCCTGCCTGCCGAGACGCGACGCAACGTCGTTCGTAGAACTGGTTTCGCTGAAGACGAGAATCTCGCGAGCGAGCGGGCATTCGCCGAGGCGCGCGTGGAGGTCGTCGGCGATGAGACGATCCGGCGAAGCGAGCAGACGACAACCGAAGCCGGGCTTGGTTTCGATGTCGAAACCCGCAGCGCACAGATGGCCGATTGACGTTTCGATTTCAGCGAGTGGAACGCCGAGTTGCGCTGCGAGATCGCCTGGCAGCATGTGGACTCCGGCAGCGCGCAATGCGACGAGCAGACGAGCGTCGGTGGTCATGCGCGCACGAGATCGAGCGAGTAATCAATCGCGGGAGCAGAGTGTGTGAGCGCGCCGACGCTGATGAAATCCACGCCGGACGCGGCGATGGCGTTCACTGTCTGTAAATTCACGCCGCCGCTGGCTTCCAGCAGCACGGGACGATCTCCGCGCAGGCGCACAGCCTCTGCCATTTCCGAAAGCGAAAGATTATCGAGCATGAGCACGTCCACGCCTTCGAGAGCGAGGAAGTCACACACTTGCGCCAGCGACTGCGCCTCGATCTCCACGCGCACGCCGGGCCGCGCGGCGCGGAAACGACGGATGCTTTCCTGCAAATGTGAAGGGCTCGCATCGGCGGCGTAGTGGTTCTCTTTCACCATCGCCATGTCGAACAACCCGAAGCGATGATTCGTGCCGCCACCCGCGACGACCGCCGCTTTTTCCAGCGCGCGCAGTCCGGGCGTGGTTTTGCGCGTGTCGAGAATTCGTGCGCGATGCGGTTTCACTGCCTCGACAAAACGATTGGTGAGCGTGGCGACGCCGCTGAGTTGCTGGATGAAATTGAGCGCTGTTCTCTCCGCCGTGAGCAGCGAACGCACAAGCCCGCTCGCCTCCAGCGCGGTGTCGCCGACTGCGAGCGCGCTGCCGCTCGCGCGAACGATGCTCACTTTCGTCGCCGCATCCACGAGCGTGAATGCACGCGCCGCTTCCTCGACACCCGCCGCGATGCACGGCTGCTTCGCGAAAATGCGCGCGTATCCATGCTGTGAACCATCCACGAAAAATTCGCACGTGATGTCGCCACTGCCGATGTCCTCGGCGAGCGCGAGCGCGACGGGGTCGGTATCGGGATTGCAGATTGCGGATTGCGGATTGCGGATTGGCATTTCGGCGTGCGTATTTGGGAATGAGGGACAGCGCGGGACGAACGGCAATTCAAAACAGCTCCGGCTGTGCGGAGCGATAGACGCTGCGGCCTCGCACGAAAGTCTCCAGCACGGCGTGGGGGCCACCGCGATAAATGCAGAGCGAGAGGATGTCCTCGGCGCTGAGTTCATCAGGCTTTGTCGCGCTGCCGCGATACGGCAGCAGAATCGAGGCATCCATCACCGTCACGTCGGCTTCTTTCCCGATCTCGAAGCTGCCGATGATCCCACCTTTTCCGAGCGCATCCGCTGCTCCTTGCGTCGCGAGGTGTAACACTTGCGCTGGCGTAGGCGCGGTAACATTCGCTTCGTAAAAGGATCGCGCTTTCTGGCTCTCGATGGCGCTGCGCATGACCTGCCACATATTCAGTTCCGGTCCCGCGGCGACATCACTGCCGAGACCGATGCGCAGGCCGGCGGCTTTGTGTTCAGCGAGAGGCATGATGCCGCTTCCGAGGTAGAGATTTGCCGTTGGACAATGCGCAACCGCCGAACCGCTCGCAGCCAGCGCGGCGCGCTCGCGTTCGTTGAGATGGATGCAATGGCCGAAGACCGTGCGCGGGCCGGCAATGCCAAATTTTTCATACACATCCGTGTAGTCGCGGCACGCAGGGAACATGTGGCGCACGCGCTCACACTCCTCGCGCGTCTCGGCGAGATGCGTCTGGATGTAGCAGCCAAGTTGCGCGGCCATCGCGGCGGCTTCGCGCATGAGACGTTCGCTGCAAGAGAGAGCAAAGCGCGGGCTGAACGCGTATTCGAGCAGCCCCTCGGCGGCGCCGTGCCATTTGCGCGCGAGACGTTCGCTTTCCATTATGGAAACGCTGATGACCTTGCGCGGCTGGAGCGTCCCGTAAGTGCCCAAATCCATCATCATTTTTCCCATGATGACGCGCAGCCCTGCGCGCGCCGCCGCCGCAAACGCAGCATTGCAAGAATCCTCATATATCGCCGCGTAAAGCATCGCCGTCGTCGTCCCGTGCCTCGCCAGTTCGGGAAAAAACGCAGCCGCCTCGCGTTGTCCTGGCGGGCCGGTGAAAGTTCTTTCGCGCGGGAATATACTCGAGTGCAGCCAGTCAAGCAGTTGCCCGCGACCGCGCGCCACCGCCGGGTATTGCGGGACGTGCGAATGCAGATCGATCAAGCCGGGGAAAATAACCGCACGCTCCGAATGCAGCCAGCGAACGGACCGGGAGCGCGATTTTTTTCTGAGATGCTGGTAGTCGCCGACTTCCGCGATGCGCCCGTCAGCAATGACCACCGCGCCATCGCGCCAGGTGCGAAGCTTGCCGTATTCGGGGGCATCAATCACACAGCCGCGTAGGCCGAGGAGCGGCGTGTCAGAGGTCATCTGAAGCGGATAGTAAGGGAGGGACGCGGGAAAAGCCAAATGGCGAATGTGCCTGCCGGATGAATACTTCGAGCTGAAAAAATGCCGGGCCGCCGACGGAGAGACCCACCCCTGAATCTGCTCCGTCGGGCGGCCCGAACCACCCCTAACGCCAGCATATGACCGTGCCCGTGGCAGGGCGTTCAAAAGATTTTTTGAATGTTGGCGAAACCTCGTTCCTTGATGGTCTCTCAGAAGAACTGTAAGGCTGAACCATGCCTCATAGCTTCCCTGTAAATCTCCTGAGAACAACTGTGGGGCGGTTCTTCGCTGCGTGCATCGCGATACTCACCCTGATTGGCACTGCTTCAGCCGTCGAATTCAGCACCGTGGAGATTGAGGGAAAGCGCGTCACCGTCTGCCGGGTCAACATTCGCAAGGAACGGCTTCAACTTTTTCACCGCGACGAAAACGGGCAGCCCCTCAAGCGATTCGAACGCCTCGCCACATGGCTGCAAAAGCGCGGCGAAAAACTCGTCTTCGCGATGAACGCAGGGATGTATCACGGAGATTTTTCCGCAGTCGGCCTTTCTGTTTCCGATGGAAAACAACTCACGCCACTCAATACAAACAACGGCGAGGGAAACTTTTTCCTCAAACCGAACGGCGTATTTCTAGTCACCGAAAAAGGCGCGCAAATCATCGAATCGTCCGAATATACGAAGCTCCGCGAACGCGCCATCATCGCCACGCAATCCGGCCCGATGCTTGTCCATAACGGCGTGCTCCATCCCGCTTTCAAAGCAGGTTCGGCAAACCGGCTCTTTCGCAATGGCGTCGGTGTTCCGTCACCTGATGTAGCGCTGTTCGCAATCTCGGATGTCCCACTAAATTTTCACGATTTCGCCACCCTCTTCCGCGATAAACTTCATTGCCCAAACGCGCTCTTCCTCGACGGCACCATTTCCAGCCTGCACTCAACTGAACTGAAACGGAGCGACTTTCGAATGGACCTCGGCCCTATACTCGGAGTGACCGAATGAACTTCAATGCAGGTGCATATATTTGAGAGATTTTCTCAAAATTCCAAAGACCAGCTCCTTCGAAACTAATATGAAAACCAAACTTCTCGCCCTCGCGTTCGCGCTGATTTGCGCAATGCAAATTTCCTCACAAGCCCAGACTGTCGCCGATGCACAGAAACAGGCGGCGGCGAAATACCCCGATCTTTCACGTGCAGGAACGCCGCTGAATACCAAGTTCGTTGAGTTATACCGTGAAGCCAGCGCATCGAATCCCACACTGCTCTCGAATCCAAACTGGCCGGTCATTCTAGCCGACAAAGCTGCCGCTCTCATTGTAAAAACTCCGTCCGCTCCAAACATCACGACACCACCCGCCGCTCCGGCGCCAAAGCCAGCAGCGCCTGCAGAGCCACCGCCCGCGGATGATCTGCCATATCCACTCGGCAATACCACCGAGGCGATCTCGTGCGGGGATGAATTCAATTATCATCTCACGGGTGTCCGGTTGATGCGCGGTCGGTGTTTTGTTAGCAGCGAAGTTTGCGTGAGTTGCGCATGAAAATGGATGTCACGCATTTGAATTTCGGAGTGGCTCCGTGGACGATGCCGGCCCATGAACTCCGGCCGCTACATTCTT
>CANJNZ010000076.1 GCA_947476045.1 Chthoniobacteraceae bacterium | reverse complement strand
GGAAAGAATGTAGCGGCCGGAGTTCATGGGCCGGCATCGTCCACGGAGCCACTCCGAAATTCAAATGCGTGACATCCATTTTCATGCGCAACTCACGCAAACTTCGCTGCTAACAAAACACCGACCGCGCATCAACCGGACACCCGTGCCACAATGAGAAAAAGCAAAAGGGCAAGCTGCGACTGGATGACATTTCCTTTGTCATTGATTCGGTGGAAAGTGCGGATCGCTTGCAGAAGATTCTCAATCAGCTCAATTCCGGCGAGATGCCGCCGGATGATGCAAAACAGCCGGAGCGCGGGGCGAAGACAGAGTCCCTCGATTCGCTTTCTCACTCACTGATGGTCGCGCGGCGCTCGCTGGGCGATGCGGGCGGAAAGATCACGATGCGGCGACTCAACCGGCGTGAATACAAGAACACCATTCGCGATCTGCTGGGCGTGGAGACAGACGCGCGCGATCTGCCGGCCGATGGCGGTGCTGGCACTTTCGATACGGTGGGTTCGTCGCTTTTCATGTCGAGTGACCAGACCCCCTCACTCCCCGACGCCCGTCCGCGCTCCGACCGTTTCCGGTGCGGCGGGCGCGAAAGCAATTTCCTGCGGATTTACTCAACCGCTATGGGATGGCTGTAAAAAAACATTTGTGCTTCATGGGGGGAAGTATTTGCGCGAAGACCTTTTCATCTTGTGTCCCCACTACGGGTGGGCGCAGGGTGAAAATCAAGGCGTATCCAGAAGGCCGCTGCGAATTGCTACGGCGACCGCTGCTGGCAGGCTCTGGACGTGCAGTTTTTCAAATACCCGGCGGAGATACTGGTCCACCGTGTGCAGGCTCAGTTTCATGTCGTGGGCCACTTCTTTTTTGGTCATGCCGTTCGCGATGCGGCGCAGGACGGCGGTTTCCTGGTCAGAAAGGTCGATGCGTTCACTCGTCCGGGAGAGGTGCTGGAAGGCCTGGAGCACCATGCCCGCGATCTGCGGGTCGAGCGGCACGCCGCCTTGCGCCACGTCGTCGAGGGTGCGCAGGACTTTCGCCGCGCCGCCGGTCTTGATGAGATAGCCGTGGGCACCGGCCTTGAGTGCCGCGAAGACTTTTTCGCGATCGTGAAAGGCGGTGAGAATGAAAACCCGGCTGCTGGGAAGCTTTTCGCGAAGCAAGCCGATGCCTTCCAGTCCGATGGGATCAAACCGTCGGCAGCCGTCATCTCCCACAATTTGAAGGTTGCGATCATGGTGTCGGCGTCACCGCGAGGCGGGCTAATTTCCGCGCGTCCGGTCAGGACACAAGATCGGATCCGACATCCGTGCGCACCAACTGCCCACATGCTGAGCTTGAGCATGGTGAAACAAGCGAAAACGATGGCTTCCCCGCAGATGGTGGCGGGTTTTGATTTTTTGGACTTTGCAAGGACGCGATTGGGTTGCGAACCAATGAATGTTGCGAATTTACTGGCCCTTGTCATGTGACGCAAATGCGTCACATGACAGGATCCGAAAAATGACGTTCCGTCATAACAAGCACATTCTAAATTGTAAATGACATCAAAAGTAAAAGTGCAATTCATCTGGCAATGACCTTCGCAGGCAGGAAACGTAACTACGTAGCGCGGCATTTTTTGGCGCGTCGCTGCCAAGTTTCTAAATTCGGCAGGGATGCGGCTGCAATCTGCGATTACCACAGGAACCAGAGAAGGACAGAGAATGAAAATGAGCGCCTCGAAAACTGGATATATTCGGAAGGGTTTGGCCGCCTTCGGGCAACTCCAGTTCCGATAAGCCGCTTTGAGCGGCAAACAAGCAGCGACAACCAAATGTTTTGCAATCGGCTTCGCCGTGGGCATCAGTTTTTTCAAGCATTTTCATTATCACCCGCTGCGTAACAGATCGGATCAATGCACGCACCTGCTATCCATCACGTCTTGCCATTCATTTTCTGTATGGCGCTCAACATCCGGGCGGAAGAGCCTTCTTTCAGCCGCGACGTTCGCCCGATCCTTTCTGACGCGTGCTACAAGTGCCACGGACCGGATGACAAGGTGCGCAAGGGTAAACTCCTACTCAGCGAGTTCGAGGGAGCTCTGAAGGGAGGGAAATCCGGCGAGGCTGCGATCATTCCGGGCAAGCCTTCCTCAAGTGAAATGATCAAACGCCTGCACTCCGATGATCCGGATGAGCAGATGCCGCCACCCTCCACGAAGAAAACCCTCACCCCGGAGCAAATCGTCGTGTTGGAGAAGTGGATCGCGTCCGGAGCGAAATACGAAAAGCACTGGGCCTATCAAGCTCCGGTCGCACCTGCCGCCCCCAAGTCAGAAGCGTCCAATCCGATCGATGCCTTCGTGCGGTCGACCCTCGCAGGGAGCGGACTGAAGCCCTCCCCGGAAGCCGACAAGGCGGCTCTCTACCGTCGTGCCAGTTTCGATCTCATCGGCCTGCCTCCGACGCCAGAAGACCTGGCCGCGTATCTGGCCGACAGCACGCCTGATGCCTACGAAAAGGCCCTGGACCGCTTGCTCGCCTCTCCGCAATACGGCGAGCGCTGGGCCCGCAAATGGCTCGATCTCGCCCGCTATGCCGACACCAACGGTTACGAGAAGGACAATCCGCGCACAATCTGGCCCTATCGCGACTGGGTGATCAAGGCGCTCAATGAGGACATGCCCTTCGATCGGTTCACCATCGAGCAGATCGCCGGTGACCTGCTTCCTGGAGCCACTGCGGATCAACGAATTGCCACCGGGTTTCATCGCAATACCATGCTCAACGAGGAAGGCGGGATTGACCCCTTGGAATTCCGTTTCAAGGCGATGGTGGATCGCGTGGCCACCACCGGTGCCACTTGGCTGGGGCTGACACTCCAATGCTGCCAGTGCCACACCCACAAATACGATCCGATTCCTCACCGTGAGTATTATTCGATGATGGCGTTCCTCGACAATGCGGACGAACCGACGCTCGAATTGCCCAGTCCGGATCAGGAGCGCGAGGCTACAGCACGGATCGCCAAGGCAGATGAACTGGTCGCCGCGCTGCCGCTCAAGTGGCCAGTCCAGGATCCATCCATGGTCTGGTCCACTCCCGCCCCTACCGTGACCCCGGAACCCGCCGAAGCGACCCGCGCCCTCGACGACAGCTCGGTTCTGTTCACCGCCCCGGGACCAGAAACAAGCACCGCCACCCTGCAGTATCCCGGGCTCAAGGGCAGGTTCACCCAGGTCCGCATCGAAGCTCTAACTTATGACTCGCTTCCAGGCAGGGGGCCCGGCAGAACACCACACGGCAACTTTGTCCTCAGCGAATTGGAAATCCGGGTGGCGGGGCAGCCTGTAAAACTCACGCAACCGACTGCCAACGTCGAACAGCCAGGCTACCCCATCACCGCCGCCATCGACGGCAAGAACGAAACTGGCTGGGCAGTTCAGATTCTGGGTGAGGACATCCATGGAAACAAATCCGCCACCTTCACGTTTGAAACTCCCGTCGATGTGAATGGCGACACGACGGTGATTGTAAGACAGCAGCACGGTTCCCTCCACACCATCGGAAGGATGAAGATCAGCTTCGGCGCGGCCGCCCCTGCCACTGGTGACCCAGAGTCTATCCGCAAGGATTCGCTGGCGAAGGCGTTTTCCACCTGGCTCGACCAAGAGAAGTCCCACACCGCGAAATGGCAGATCGTCACTCCTGTCAAGGCCACCTCGAATTTGCCGCTTTTAACGATCCAACCGGATTCCACGGTCTTCGTCTCAGGCGACATCACCAAGGCGGACACTTATCAAGTGGATCTCGGCAAGCCGCCGGAAGCCGTCACCGCCATCCGCCTGGAAGCCCTGCCGGATCCACGCTTGCCTGCCCGTGGTCCTGGCATGGCCTACTACGAGGGACCCAAAGGCGACTTTATGATGGGTGAATTCCAGCTCACCGCCGACGGTCAACCCGTCAAGATCGCCAAGGCCAGCCAGAGCTATGCGAAGAACCATATCGGCTCGCAGGCCGAGGCCAGTTTCGCGATCGATGGTAATCCAGAGACCGGATGGAGTTGTGCGGAAGGCCAGGGTCGCGCCCATGAGGCCGTCTTCCAGTTGGAGAAGCCTCTCACCGCCTCCAGCCTCAATCTCACGATGATGTTCGAACGGCACTACGCCTGTTCGTTGGGTAAATTCCGGATCTCCCTCACCACCCAGTCGGGCGAGGTGGTGGCCAGCAAGGTTTCCGCCGATGTGCAGCCTTTGATTTACAAGCCGGATCGGACCGAGGCGGAGACCCAATTGTTGAGAAACGAATTCCTTCTCAATGCCCCGGAACTTGCCGCCTCACGCAAGGAGATCGACGAGCTGCGCCGCCCGCAATCCTTCCTCACCACGCTGGTTCTTCAGGAACGACCCGCCGAGAACCCACGCCGCACCTTCATTCACAATCGTGGTGAATGGACCCAACCCACCGAGCCCGTCGAGCCCGCCGTGCTGTCCATTCTCAATCCCCTCCCTGCCGGTGCTCCCAAAAACCGCCTCAGCTTCGCACGCTGGCTCGTTAGCCGCGACAACCCGCTCACCGCCCGCGTCGTGGTCAATCGAGCCTGGGCGACCTTCTTTGGTCGCGGCATCGTCAAGACCCAGGAGGACTTCGGATTCCAAAGCAGCCCGCCTTCCCATCCTCAGCTCCTCGACTGGCTGGCGATCCGCTTCATGGACGATGGATGGTCCTTCAAAAAACTCCACCGCCTCATCGTCACCAGCCAGACCTACAAGCAATCGAGCTCCTCATACCCTGCTGGCGAAAACAAGGATCCGGAAAACATCCTGCTCTGGCGTGGTCCGCGCCTAAGGCTCGACGCCGAGGAGGTTCGCGATTCGGCCCTGCGCTCCGCCAGCATCCTTTCCAACAAAATGTTGGGCCCCAGTGTCTTCCCTCCGCAGCCCGCCAGCGTCACCACCGAGGGGACTTATGGAGCCCTTGCCTGGAACACCAGCACGGGCGAGGATCGTTATCGCCGGAGCCTCTACACCTTCGCCAAACGCACCGCGCCATTTGCCTTTGCCAACACCTTCGATGCTCCCACCGGCGAGGCCTGCATCGTCCGCCGGGACAAGTCGAACACGCCGCTCCAGGCACTTTCGCTGCTCAACGATGTCACGATTATCGAAGCCGCCCAGGCGCTTGGAAAGCACCTGGTGGAAACCCCCGGCACACCCGAGCAACTGGCGTCGGAGGCCTTTGTCCGCTGCTTCTCGCGTCCTCCCTCGCCCGAGGAACTCGCGGCGGTCATCGATTTCCATCAGAAGCAACAACAGCGCTTCACTGCTTCCCCCGAGTCGGCCAAGGCCCTCGCTGGAAACGGTCCCGCCGAGACCATCATCACGCGCGCTGCCTGGACCGCCGTGGCCCGCGCCTTGATGAACATGGATGAGTTCGTCACCAAAAGCTGATCACCCGCATGAACCCGTTTCAACACCGCTGTCTCGATATCACCCGCCGCCACTTCCTGCGCGACTGCGGCGTCGGCGTCGGAAAAATGGCGCTTGCGGGATTGCTCGCCGAAAGATTGGGAGCACAAACTGCTCCTGCTTTCGTCAACCCCATGGCCCCGCATCCTCCCCACTTCGCGGGCAAGGCCAAGGCCGTCATCCACCTCTTCATGGCGGGTGCTCCGAGCCATCTCGATCTCTTCGATTTCAAGCCGGACCTCACCAAGATGGACGGTAAGCCGCTCCCGGCTTCGGTCACGGAAGGCCAGCGTCTCGCGTTCATCCGCGCGGATGCCGCCGTCATGGGACCGCAGTTCAAGTTCGCCCGTTTCGGCCAGTCCGGCATGGAGATTTCCGAAGCTTTGCCTTATCTTTCGAAGATCGTCGATGACATCTGCCTGATCCGCTCCTGCCACACCGATCAATTCAACCACGCTCCCGCCCAGACTTTTTTCCAAACCGGCTTCGCCGTCCCCGGCCGCCCGAGCATCGGATCGTGGGCCACCTATGGACTCGGCTGCGTCACCAGCGATCTGCCGGCCTTCGTCGTTCTCAGCACCGGCGGCGGCATCAGCGGCGGAAGCGGCCTGTGGGCGAGTGGCTTCCTGCCCAGCATCTACACCGGCGTGCGTTTCCGCAACCAAGGCGATCCGATCCTCAATGTCACCAATCCGGCCGGCATCGACCCCGCGCTCCAGCGCGATACCATTGACCTCGTCAGCAACCTGAACCACAAGCGTCTCGATGCGACGGGTGATCCGGAAATCGCCACCCGCCTGGCCAATTATGAAATGGCCTTCCGCATGCAGACCTCCGCGCCGGAGCTCATGGATTTGCGCAGCGAGACCAAGGAAACCCTCGACCTCTATGGCTGCGATCCCGCCGTTCCCTCGTTCGCCCGCGCCTGTTTGTTGGCCCGCCGAATGATCGAACGCGGGGTGCGCTTCGTGAACATCTTCCATGAAGGCTGGGACGCTCACAGCGATGTCGTCGGAAACCACCGCAAAAACTGCAAGGATACCGACCAAGCCAGCGCAGCACTCGTCATCGATCTCAAGCGCCGCGGTTTACTCGACGAAACCCTCGTCGCTTGGGGCGGTGAATTCGGCCGCACACCCATGGTCGAGAGCAACGCCGCACTCGGACGCTCGCGAGGCCGCGACCACCACCCCAAAGCCTACAGCATGTGGATGGCCGGCGGCGGCATCAAACCCGGCGTCATCCACGGTGCTACCGACGATCTCGGCTATAACATCGTCAAGGACCCGGTCCACATCCACGACATCCAGGCCACCCTGCTTCACTGCCTCGGCTTCGACCACGAACGCCTCACCTACCGCGCCCAAGGCCGCGATTTCAGGCTAACGGACGTCCATGGCCACGTCGTAAAGAACATCCTCGCTTGATTTCAACACTCTCATCAACTCACTCATTACTCCAATGCTAACATACCGACTGAACTGCTCGTTTCTAACTCTTATAACTACTTTTCTCATCGCAACGGATTCTGCTTTTGCTGCCAAGATTTCCACCGACGTAACGGCCAAAGTCAATGCCGCCATCAAGGATGAAAGTCTTTCCATTCCGGCAAGCAATGAGTTATTCGGTGATACCGCAAATGGTGTTCCAAAAAAACTAACCGTTGAATACCAGGCCGGTGATGAAAAGCTCACGAGCGAGGCACCCGAAGGCGGCAGAGTTCAAATTTCGGCACCTGCCGGCAAAAAACTGATCATCCTCAAGGCCACGTATGGTCCGGTGGATGGATCCACCCCCGTCACGCTGACGGAGACACCCGGCGAAGTGTTGGAAACTTTACCCGGCTTCAAGGTCGAACATGTCCTTGAGGCCGATGGTGCGAAGAACGGCTCGTGGATTTGCATGGCGAATGATCCGACAGGACGCCTGCTGCTGGGTGGACAAGCGAATCAGCCGATCACCCGGGTGACGCTTCAGGATGGTAAGTGCGTCAAAGAGGAGATCCTCCAGATTCCAGTCAGCGAAACGATGGGGATGCTCTTTGTTGGTAACGTGCTTTACCTCAATGGCAGCGGCAGCAATGGCTTCGGCCTCTATCGCTGCAAGGACACCAAGGGCAATGACAGCTATGACGACGTCGAGTTTCTCCGTCCGTGGCAAGGTGGATCCGGTGAACACGGGGCACACGGGTTGGTGCTGGGAACCGACCACATGCTTTACGCGGTCTGCGGGAATTTCACCGGGGTGCCAAATGATCTCGTGGCCAGTTCGCCGCATCGGAACTACGGGGATGACCTGGCGCTCAAGCGCATGGAGGACGGCAATGGATTCGGCGCGGGTGCAAAGCCGCCGGGAGGTTATGTGCTGCGCATGGATCTCGATGGTAAAAATGCGGAACTCTTTTCGTCAGGGGAGCGCAACAACTATGACATCGCCTTTAATGCGGATGGCGAGCTTTTCGGCTTCGATAGTGATATGGAATGGGATTGGGGCAATCCATGGTATCGACCGACTCGCGCTTTCCATGCGGTGCGTGGTGGCGACCATGGCTTTCGTGAAGGCAGCGCCAAATGGCCCGAGTATTATGCCGACAGCCTGCCAGCGGTGGTGAATATCGGCGTGGGCTCTCCGACCGGAGTGGTCTTCGGAACCAGCGCGAAGTTTCCGGTAAAATATCAGAAAGCGTTCTACATCTGCGATTGGACCTATGGCCGCCTGATCGCCGTGCATCTTGCACCCAAGGGAGCCAGCTACGGTGCCACCTGTGAGAACTTCGTGACTCCAAAATCGTTGAAAGCCCGCAGCGGGAAAGTTCCGCTCAATCTAACGGATGTGTTAATCGGCGCTGACGGGTCGATGTATTTTACAGTTGGTGGACGTGGGACGCAGGCCAATTTGTTCCGCGTGACCTACGCAGGCACCGAGGCCGCAGCACCACTTGTCGCAAGTGCGCTGCATGATAAAGAAGGCAGCGAGTCACGCGAACTGCGCCATAAGCTCGAGGCCATGAATGTCGCGCCTGATCCCGCAACGGTCGCTGCCGCATGGCCACACCTTTCCAGCTCCGACCGCTCCATCCGTTACGCGGCCCGGCTCGCGATTGAGCGGAATCCAGTGGCCGAATGGCAGGCGAAAGCATTGCAGGAAAAACAACCGGATGCCGCGTTGACCGCGTTGCTAGCATTGGCCCGGTTGGGAGCGGCCGAGACACAACCCGCCATTTTCAAATCACTAACAGCATTTCCGTTTTCCTCGCTGACTGAAGAACAGGTTCTGAACAAGCTGCGGGTGATCACCGTCTCGATCGCGCGTCAGGGAGTCCCGACCGGCGAGGCGGCCAATATGGTGCTCGCGGAAGTGAACCCGCTTTATCCCGCGAAAACGGAATATGCGAATCGGGAGCTGTGTCAGATCCTGCTCGCCTTAAATGCCCCGGAAGCGGTGTCCAGGACGGTCACTCTGCTGCGGGCTGCAACCACGCAGGAAGAAAAGGTCACTTATGTCACTGCGTTGAGAAACATCAAAACCGGCTGGACCGAAAATTTACGTCGCGATTATCTGTCATGGTTCAATGGCGCACGCTCTAACCAGCACCCTCTGCAAGTGGTGAAATGGTTCACGGACGCCGGGGTCAACTTCAACAACGGTGCGAGCTTTGATGGATTCGTGAAACAGGCACGGAAGGATGCCATGGACAGCATGACGCCAGCGGAAATCGCCGCCTTGGGTGACATTACCAAGGTGCAGTCCGCCATCATCCCCCCAGCAGAGGCCCGCACCTTCGTGAAGGTGTGGACGACCGCAGAGCTGCAGCCGCTACTGAATCAAGTGGGCAAGGGACGCGACTTCGCCCGCGGTAAAGCGGCGTTCGCATCCGCGCAATGCATCCTCTGCCATCGCTACGGTGATCAGGGCGGTGCCGCCGGCCCGGACCTCACGAATGTGGCCACCCGCTTCAAACGTCAGGATATGCTGGAGTCCATCGTGGAACCTTCAAAGGTTCTTTCCGAACAATACATGACCACGGAATTCACCCTGAAAGATGGCACCACCACTGCCGGTCGAATCGGTCTGGAAAACGACGAAACGGTCGTGGTGATGACCAATCCCTTCGACCCCAGCGCAACCCAGACGATTGCCAAGACGAATATCAAATCGAGCGAATTGTCCAAAGTGTCGCTCATGCCTCTGGGCCTGCTCAACACGTTCAAGGAGGACGAAATCCTCGACCTGCTCGCCTACCTCGAATCCATGAGCGACGAGAAGCACCCTGATTTCAGCAAGTAGACCGTTTCAGAGCTTGGTCAACTTGGTGACGCGACCGGTTTGGTTCCAGTCTTGGACGTAAAGATTCCCCGTTTTGTCGAAGCTAAGTCCGTGTGGAGCGGTGAAGCTCCCGAGCTTCTGCTCCTGTGGAGGAACTCCGAAATTCGCCCATTGAGCCTGATTCGGATTGTCACCGAGGAACGAGATTGGCGTGCCGGTCTTGTCGATGATGGTCACGCGGGATTCGAGTTCAGCAACAGCGAGGACGTCACCGAAGAAACCAACGGAACAAGGGCGGCGCAGATTGCTGGCGAATACGCCAATCCAATTCCCTTCAAGATCGAAGTGCACCAGGCGGCGCTTTTCACGATCGGATGCGCCCCGGGGGTCGTGCAGAGCTTCGAGATCGCGCGTGATCGCGGCCTTGCTGCTATTGCAGCCCATCCACATCCACATCACCGCCGGCCGCGCTGCGGGCGGCGGATTCGTGAACACCACGTCGAGCGGATCGGCAAACAACCCCGCCGGAAATAAGCCAAGTAAAACGGCAGCGTAACGCATTTGCGTCACATGACAAATTCCCTCAAGCCCTCATATTTCCAGCAACAATTAATGCCCCAACACATCCTGCCGATCATTTCAAAGGCGTCCATCTTCCCCAAAGTCCAGACCTTCAGGCGCAGCCGTCTCGAAATTCCGCTGATTCCGCGCTTATTGATAGCGACTGCGCTTGCAGCCGTCTTGGTTGCCCCAATGCCACTTGCCGCCGAAACCACCAAGGCGGTTGTCATCGAGAATTCAAACTGGTCCGGCACAGATGACCTTGGTCGCAAACTGCCGACCTTTGAAGAAGCCGGCCCTCCGAAAAGTGATCGCTGCGTGGGGCTGTTTTATTCTCTCTGGCACAAAAACTTGAGGCACATGCCGGGCAACTTCAACATGACGGAGTATCTTAAAACCCGGCCCGGCTTTATGGACTTAAGCGCTCACCCGCCCGGTGGTCCTGACTATCCGGAGTTCTATTGGGCCGAACCACTCTTCGGATACTATCGTTCCGCCGATCCATGGGTCATCCGCAAACACCTCGTGCTGCTTGCCGATGCCGGTGTGGACTACCTCATCTTCGATACGACGAATGCCCATCTTTACGATGAGGAACTCACCGTGCTGCTCCAGATCGGGGAGGAACTGCAGGCGAAAGGGGTGAAGGTTCCTTTGTTTTCGTTCTTCCTCAATCACGAGTTCGAGTGGAAAGCCGAGGCTCTTTACAAGAATTGGTATCAACCCGGCAAACACGAGAGCATGTGGTTCCGTTGGGAGGGAAAGCCGCTGATTCTATCACCCGTGCCCGTCGATGGCGCGAAGTTCAATGAGCCTGCGCTGCTACCCGCGGTCCAGGGATATTTCACCTGGCGTCCGACATGGGCGTTTTTCGATAGCAAGAATGCACCCACAACATGGCGATTCATGGATTCCCATCCGCAACACCCGGCACTGGGACCGGACGGCAAAGTCGAGCAATTGTGTGTTTCGAAATCGTTGGGAGCTCCGCTCTGGAACAACATGAAAACCGCCAGCGTGAGTTGTGTGCCGGGTTATGAACCGGTGTATAACGACCAATGGGTTTCCAAAGACGCACCCAAAGGCCTGTTTTTTGAGGAACAATGGAAAGTGGCGAATCAAGTCGGCGCACCGATGTTGATGGTCACCGGTTGGAACGAGTGGACAGCAGCCGTTTGGGAAACACCCGATGTGGTCTTCATGAATCGCAAAACGGTCGCTGGCCAGGGACACATGGTCGATCAATTCAATTCGGAATTCAACCGGGACATCGAACCGATGAGCGGTGGCTACCGGGACAATTACTACTGGCAGTTTGTATCGAACATGCGGCGCTACAAAGGCATGGCACGACCATCCGCTCCATCGCCGCCCAAAACCATCGAACTGGAACAACCTGCCGCATGGGCAGATGTGCTCCCGATTTTCCGTGACGCCAACGGGGATGTGGCGAATCGAGCCTGCGATGCCACCGTGCCGGGAACCCGCTACGTGGATGAAAGTTCGCGAAACGATCTGGTGCTTGCGCAGGTGGCCCGTGATGACAAATCCCTGTTTTTCCACGTCCAGACGGCCACTGCCCTCACGCCAGCTACCGACGAAAACTGGATGATGCTCTACCTTGATGCCGATGCCAATCCCACCACCGGTTGGTATGGCCATGACTTCCTCGTCAACCGCAGCCGTGAAGGAAATACCTGCTCGGTAGAGCGCTACAACGCAGCTTCCAAGACTTGGGAAAAGGTCGTCATGGTCCCGCTGCAATGGACGGACAATCAACTAACCATCTCGATACCCAGGGAGGTTATGGGTGTTAGTGCTGCTGCGGGAAAACTAAAGCTGGACTTCAAGTGGGTGGATAACATTCCCGTAACAGGAGATATCATGGATTTTTACAGCAAGGGCGACGCGGCGCCGGATGCCCGCTTCGACTACCGTTTTACCGAACCATGAAAATGCGGCCGCATTTCATTTACTAAATCATCCCGATACGCAAGCCATCATGCTGCGACAGCGTTGTTGGTAAAAGATTAGAATTCTCCATGAAATATCCACTTACGCTCCTCACGGCTCAGTTGCTGGTTTCGTTGTCAGGGATGGCGACTGAGCCCGCCCCCTTGTCTTTCAATAAGGACATCCGGCCGATCCTTTCAGATCGGTGCTTTGCGTGCCATGGACCGGATGGGGAGAAGCGCAAGGCGGGATTGCGTCTTGATACGGCGGAAGGCGCGACGGCGCTTTTGGAAAGTGGCGAACGCGCCATCGTGCCGGGCAAATCGAAGGAGAGTGCGCTGTTTGAGCGCATCCACAGCTCCGATCCGAAGGAGATCATGCCGCCCGCGAAGTTGAATCGTCCGCTGTCTGAAGCGGAGCGCGGATTCCTGACCCGCTGGATCGACGAGGGGGCGGTCTATGCGAAACATTGGGCGTTTTCCCCGCCCGAAAAATATCCGGCGCCTGCGGTGAAAGACTGCGCTTGGGCGAAGGACGACATCGATCGTTTTATCCTGCAAAAGCTGGAGGATCAGGGTCTCGCACCGAACGCGGAAGCCGATCGCGCGGCGTTGCTGCGGCGGGTGTCATTCGTGCTCACGGGGCTGCCTCCGACGCCGGAGCAACTCGCGGCGTTTCTCAGGGACCCTGCGCCGAATGCTTACGAAAAGCAGGTGGACGCGCTGCTGGCTTCGCCGCGCTACGGTGAGCGAATGGCGCTCGATTGGCGGACACCTATGGATATCAGTCGGACAATGGCTGTTTCGTCTGGCCGTGGCGCGACTGGGTGATCAGCGCGTTTAACAAGAACCTGCCTTACGACCAGTTCGTAACCTGGCAAATCGCGGGCGATCTCCTGCCTAATGCCACGCAGGAGCAGCGGCTGGCGACGACCTTTAACCGGCTCCATCGGCAGACCCAGGAAGGTGGTTCCATCGAGCAGGAGTTCCGCCAGGAATATGTTTCCGACCGCGTGCACACCGCCGGCACGGCGTTCCTTGGGCTGACCATGGAGTGCTGCAAATGTCACGACCACAAATACGATCCGCTGCCGCAGACGGCTTACTACAGCATGGCCGCGATGTTCGGGCGGGTGGATGAGTGCGGGCTGTATCCCTACTCCATTTCCACGACCGCGCCGGAGCCTTCCATGCGTCTGACCGGTCCGGAGCACATGGCGGAAATTGAGAAGCGTCAGGCGGCGATGAACGCTGCGCAGGCAGTTGCCAAAGAGACGCTGGCTGGCCGGGACACCGCGTTTGAGCAGTGGCTCGCGGCGGCGGCGGCGCTCACCTCGCCGGCGCCCTCGGATCATTTTCAACTCGATGCGCTGGCGGAGGGGAAGATGCCAAACGCGGTGGCGAATGGCGCGGCGGCTTCCATCTCCGGCGGCCAGCTCACGGCGGTTCCGGGGGCGGTGGGTGGCGCGATGCAGTTCGACGGCGACACGTTGCTGCAGCTCGACGGAGTGAGCGGCATCACGCGGCATCAGGAGCTGAGCATTTCGCTGCGCCTCTTCTCGCCGGAGCGGAAGGAGCGGGCGGTCATTTTGCACACCGGCCCCGGGATGTTTTCGCAGATGGCGGATGCCTCGGGTTTCGAGTTGCTTATGGAAAATGGCAAGCTGCGCTGGAGCTGCATCCATCTGTGGCCGGGCTGCGCGGCTTCCGTGGAGACGCAGGAAGATTTTCCAGTGGGGAAATGGGTGGACGTGACGGTGACTTATGACGGTTCCTCGTCGGCTGCAGGGTTGAAAATTTACTACGACGGCCAGCCCGTGGCTGCGGCAGTGCGGCACGATTCTCTGGATAAAAGCATCGCGACGGACATCATGAGGCTGGGCGCGAGGCCGCGCGACGACCGGGGTTTTGCCGGCGGGTTGATGGATGAAGTGAAAATTTTCCGGCAGGCGCTCTCGCCGCTGGAAGTGGCGGACCTGCATCAGCCCGCGCTCGACGCGACGCTCAAATCCGCCAAGGCCGGTGACGCGGCGGCGAAGGTGGCGCTGCGCGAATACTGGCTGACTCGCGTGGATGAAGCGTCGGCCAAAGCCCGGCAGGCGGTGATCGCGGCGCGCAAGGAGCTGGAGGACGATTATCTCGGCAAGCTGCCGCTGATCATGGTGATGAAAGAGTCGCCCAATCCGCGCCAGTTCTACGTTCTGACGCGCGGCGATTACGCCTCTCCGGACCTGAAGCGTCCGGTGGAGCCCGCACCGCCTACGGCCATCATGCCGTTCGATGCCAAGGCCCAGAAAAATCGCCTCGGCCTCGCGCAGTGGATGACGGACGCCAACAATCCGCTCGTCGCTCGCGTCGCCGTGAACCGGCTGTGGATGCAGTGTTTTGGCAATGGGATTGTGGCCACGCAGGAAAACTTCGGCCAGCAGGGCGACGCGCCGTCGCATCAGGAATTACTCGACACGCTGGCGCACGATTTTTCGCACACCGGCTGGGACGTGAAGCGGATGCTCCGGCGCATCGTGCTCAGCGCGGCGTTCCGGCAATCGTCGGCGAGCACGCAGGAGAAGCGCGAGAAAGACCCGAAGAATGTGCTGCTCTCGCGCGGTCCGTCGTATCGGCTGGCGGGGGAAGCGATCCGCGACCAGGCGTTGCTCGCTGCCGGGTTGCTGGTGGAAAAGGTGGGCGGCCCGAGCGTGAAGCCGTGGCAGCCGGCGGGGGTGTGGTCGGAGGCGGGAGCGTCGGGCGGTGATTACCAGCCCGACAAGGGCGAGGGCCTGCACCGCCGCAGCCTCTACACCTTTCGCAAACGCACCGCGCCGCCGCCGAGCATGCTCATGCTTGATGCCGGCAGTCGCGAGATTTGCCAGCCCCGCCGGTTGACGACCAACACGCCGCTACAGCCGCTGATTTTCCTCAACGACCAGAGCTTCTTCGAATGTGCGCGGCAGCTCGCCGGGCGCGCGATCAAGGAGCAACCGGACGGCGTGGAAGCGCAAATGCAGCGCGTTTTTCTGCTGCTTACCTCGCGCCCCGCGGCAGCGCCGGAAATGGCCGCCCTCCGCGCCCTGCATGCGCAGCAGCTCGATCATTACATCGCCGACCTGCATGCCGCCAAATCCGTGTGCGGCGAGGAAAATCCGGCGTTCGCCGCTCTCACCATCGTCTGCTCCACCGTGCTCACGTCCGACGCCGCCATCACCAATCGCTGACCACTTATGAAACCCACTTACGACGATCTCATGCGCTCCACGCGTCGGCACTTTCTCGGCAATGTCGGTCTCGGTCTTGGTTCGCTCGCGATGGCGAAACTGCTCGCCCCGCAGGCCCAAGCCGCAGCCCATCCTAGCGTGCTCACTGCACTCCATCACGCGCCGAAAGCCAAGCGGGTGATCTATCTTTTTCAGGCCGGCGGTCCGTCGCACTTGGAGACGTTCGATTTCAAACCCGTGCTGCGCGCGGGCCACGGCCAGGCACTCCCGAAAGAGGTCATCGGCAACCAGCGGCTCTCCACCATGAGCGGCAACCAAAGTCTGCTGCCGATGGCAGGGTCGTTCGCGAACTTCACCAAAAGCGGCCGCTGCGGCATGGAAATCTGCGACACGCTGCCCTTCACGCAGAAGATCGCCGACGACATCTGCCTCGTCCGCACCATGCACACTGAGGCTATCAACCACGATCCGGCGATCACCTTTTTCTGCTCCGGGAATCAGGTGCCCGGACGTCCTTCAATGGGTGCGTGGGCTTCATACGGCCTCGGCACGCTCAATGACAATCTGCCGGCGTTCATCGTGCTCGTGTCGAAAAATGCGTCGCGCGACCAGCCGCTCTACTCGCGGCTGTGGGGCGCGGGCTTTCTCCCCAGCGAACATCAGGGCGTGCAGTTCCGCGCGGGCAAGGAGCCGGTGCTTTACCTCACCAATCCCGAAGGCGTCTCGCCGCACGTTCGCCGCGACATGCTCGACGCGCTCGGCAAACTCAACGGCTACCAGGCGGAGCAGCAGCTCGATCCGGAAATCGATGCCCGCGTGGCCCAGGCCGAGATGGCTTTCCGCATGCAGACCAGCGTGCCGGATGCAACCGATCTCTCCAGCGAGACCGAAGAAACCTTTCAGCTCTACGGCCCCGACAGTAAGACGCCCGGCACCTACGCCGCGAACTGTCTGCTCGCGCGACGGCTCATCGAGCGCGATGTCCGCTTCATCCAACTTTTCCATCAGGGCTGGGACCAGCACGGCGACGTCGTGGGCGGAATCACGCGCCAATGCAAACAAACCGACCAGGCCTCCGCCGCACTCATCACCGATCTCAAACGCCGCGGCCTGCTTGATGATACGCTTGTCGTCTGGGGTGGAGAATTCGGACGCACCGCCTACAGCCAGGGGAAAATCACGGCGAACAACTACGGGCGCGACCATCACCCCCGCTGCTTCAGCCTCTGGCTCGCTGGCGGCGGCGTGAAAGCCGGCACCGTCGTCGGCGCGACCGATGATTACGGCTACAACATCGTCGAGGGCGGCGTCCACGTGCACGACCTCCACGCCACCATGCTCCACCTGCTCGGCGTCGATCACGAAAAGCTGATCTACAAATTCCAAGGCCGCTACTTCCGCCTGACTGATGTGCATGGGAGCGTGGTGAAGCCCATGCTAGCCTGAGTGCGGGGTAATAATGTCTGCCACCTTGATCTCGAACTACACCATGACTCTCGTTGCGGCACTGCTCCTGGCGGCTCTGAATGCGCTTCCTGCTGCTTCCAAAAGTCAGGAGCCGGAAAAGTCCCCCGTGGCTGGTGACGTCAACACTTGCGATGCCATTCCGATTGCCGAGGCGCACTATAGCTTTGGCACTGCGGTCGCCCTCGATGGAACTGTGCTCTTAACCGAGTTCAATCATCGCGAAATCAAGCGTTGGAATCGAACACATGGGAGCACAGACGTGTGGCGGGCGAATTCCGCCTGGGTGCAAAGCGATGCGAAAATCGGCCGCCGATCCAAAAAAACGATTTGTTGGATGCAGTCGGGAAATAGTTGGTTGTCATTGGCAACTGATGCCGCCGTCTATGGCGCGGGATCGGGAACCTACCAATTCCAAACCGCGCAGTCAGAGACCGTCAAACTAAACGCAAAAGAATTATCAAGATGAAAACAATACTGGGGAGTTTGTGTATGGTGATAGGTTTGAGCGTGGCAGCGAATGCGGATACCCTCTTTCCTTCCATTGCGGCGAAAGCCTCCTCCGAATACCCGGGTTGGCCTGTTTCCAATGGAATTGATGCCAGCATGAGCACCTGTTGGAGCAGCAGTGTCCACACTAACGCAAACAATACAGAATGGTTCGATATTGATTTAGGGGGCTTTAAACGAGTCAACTACCTCAAACTAACTCCGCGAATGATCGGCGGATTACCGCGCTCGTTTCCTACATCCGTCACTGTGTATTGGGGCGATGGAACCAATTGGAATCAGTTCGGGACGTTGGCATGGCCAATACCCCAGTCTGCTGATGTGGTCGTCAAATTGCCAAAGACCGTTGTGTGTAACGCCATTCGGATTGTGGCAAATACGCTGAGTATGGATGATTGTGGAAACTACGTGTTTCAGATGGCCAATTTTCAAGCGGGATACGTCCAACCCAAGATATACATCGGCGGAGACACTTTCGGCTGGAACGATATGACTACTGGTTCAGAGAAATGGGCCTGGACCCGTGCGAACGCTGATGGGTTCTACATCAACAACTTCTGTCTCAATCCCAATCCCAGCGATGAAACTCAGAACTTCAGGCTGCGCCAGTTCGCAGGGTTGTTTGCACACAAGAACGTCTTTTATGAGACGGACGCGGTGCGTTCATCCATAGACGCTGACAAAACGAACATCGATATTTTGCGAAAGTTCTTTGATGGTCCCACCTACACCGCGTTAAACATAGATAGCACGGCCGCCATGGTCGGAACCTACTCGGATCACGTCCAAGCGCTGAAATGGCGTGATCCGAATCGGCCCGTCATGTCCATGTGGGGGCCATGGGCTCTCGGCGGAAACCTTGGGTCCGGCACGGTGAATGCAAACAATACCTTAAATCGTATCAACGCATCAGATGGGTATGCCACAGATGGGCCGGAGGGACTTTGGGCGGAGGATGGCGGCGGCTATAAAGGTGCGGAAGAATCGGCCATAAGCTACTGTCATACGAAAGGAAAGATCGCAAGCGTCATGCTTGCATCGTTTACATGTGGGGGAAAAGGCGATGTCTGGCTGGCCAATTGCCAGGCGCATGTCCGCTATCTGGAAGCCCATGGCGCGGATCCCGAGGTGTATATGGTATCATACTATGCGGGGCAGTTTGAAGCGTATCCGGTGCTTCCGGAAGCAAACCCTGATGGATCGCCCGCCGCGACGATCACGGGGGTCGCATACTGGCTGATCCATCACATAGAGGATCCCGTGAAATGGCCATAAGTCTACATGATCAGCGCACGGCAAGTTGCCCGTCCCTCAATAAATGCTGAAGAGCGCCTTCCTTAAAGAACACAACTCCACTCCTCCTAAAGAATGCTCGGTCGGGCCGGTCACATTGCAGAGCCAAGAATGATTGAAGGAACTTTTCAAATCAAATCAAGATATCACCAAAATTTAGCTTCGAAAGATAGAACCATGAAATGCACGGCATTTACGACTCTGCTGCTGGCCGCGGTGGGAGGGCTCCATGCCTCTTCCGCGGAACAGGATGCGATGAAGATTCCCGCAGCCGGTGGCATACGCGCTTTCGATCCTATTCCGATTGCGGAGGCACATTACAGTTTTGGCACCACAGTCACCAGCGATGGAAGCGTGCTTTTTACCGAGTTCAATCATCGCGAGATCAAACGCTGGAATCCAATCCATGGAACCACGGACGTGTGGCGCGCGAAACAGATGCCCGGCATGTTCGGCCTGAGCGCGAATAAGACTGGTGATGTCTTTGTGGGCATCGATCTGGGCGACATTGGAAACCCTGGCAAGGTGCTCCGCATCGGAGCGGACGGCACGGAGGCGCACATCATTGAGGGCATCACGCGTCCGCGTCAGTTGGCTTGCGATGTTGCCGGTAATTTGTTTGTCGCACTGGAAGGCGGCAAAATTCTTAAATGGGATCATGCTACTGGAACGACCAGCGAGATCATGAGTGCGCAGCCTCCAGTGAATGGCATTGCGGTCGGCCCTGACGGGTCCGTCTATGTCTCCGAATATGCGAACTTCAAACACATGGACGAAGGCTACAGCCGCCCAGAATCGCCCGGAGTCGTGAAGGTGCGGAGACCCGACGGAACGATCAACGTATTGGCCGGCGGCTTCTGGCGCGCGCGCGGCATCGCGCTTAGTGGCACACAGCTATACCTCTGCACGGAGTCGAACCGTGAGGATCACGGCAATTCAGGCCTGCTCGTGCGGATCGATACCCTCACAGGAGCACAGGAAACTTTGCTTGATAAGCTGGACTATCCCCAGTTTCCCGCAGCCGATGCGGAAGGGAGAATTTACTTCACCCTCGGTCGCGACAACAAGCTGATGCGGTATGATTCGGCATCCCCCTTTCAAGTAGTATCCAGTCCTGCTCCTGACGTGCAAAGACCGATCGTGCGCGGTGGCCACATCACATGGACTCAATCAAATGATGGAACATCCTTTTCCATTCAGTCCCAAAACCGCACGCTGCAAGGCTCTCTCCATCCTGATGAAAGTGCATCATCGATGGACGGATACATCGACGTGCCTGCCAACCGCTTTGATCTGAACACAAGTCCACTTCATAACAACTTTGACAGCGAGCATCCCTCCCCAGGCATTTTCGAACTGCCATCAGTTCAGGCCAAGTGCGCCTCCGGCACGATCACCGTCCAAGTCTTGCCGCTGAGGCGCCACCAAGGGCAGCGCTGGCCCATGCAAAATGCCGGGACTTCCAACGAAGCGCCAGCACCCAGTTTCAGTGAGCAACCCGAAGCCTTTCGTTTCTATTTTCACTGGAGTCCCTCAGAGAAAAAACAACTATGAAACCCGTCAATTTGGGTGGTCACGGTGATCTAAAGTAAAAAAATATGAGAAAAGTATTACATGCAATTATTTCAGTAGCCACGCTTTCCAGCGCAACGTGGGTTACTGCCATTAACCGTGCTAATGCGGAGGAGGTAGCGCCAAGTGGAGAACCAGGACTTGTCGGGTGCTGGAGCTTCGATGAGGGAGACGGAAATGCCGTCAAAGACAGTTCCAAAAGCGGACATGACGGATCTATTTCCGGGGCCAAGCGGGTAAAAGGAGTAGTCGGGAGTGCCTTGGAATTCAACGGGGTGAGTGATTTTGCCAATGTAAGTAGCCCGGGAAGTGGACTTGTCGATAAAGCGGTAAGCGTTGAAGCATGGATCCAGTCAGCTGGAAACAATGTGAATGCCAATCTGGTTTTTGCCGGACCCGAGAGCCTTGATTTCGGCATCTGGATTCAGGGAGGCAGATTCTTCGCTGGTATCTGGAATTCCGATGGCACTCAATGTTCCGCAGTTTCCCCAAGCGGCCCGACGCCAGGTCAGTGGTATCATGTTGCAATGACCTGTGATTTCAATGCGGATAAGACCGTCAAACTATACATAGACGGAAAATTGATTTGCACAAACCCGGCGGTCGGAGCGGGGATAAGAGCGGCTCACACAACCATCGACATCGGTGGAAGGACGCCAAATGCATCCTATTTCAATGGCATCATCGATGAGGTGAAAATATATAACCGAGCACTGAGCGAAGAAGAGATCAGGCCGAGCAAGTAATTTTCTGTAAAAGAGGCGAGTGTCAGGCGGAGGGTGGGATGGATGGATGCATATTGAGGTAAGTTTTAGAGGATTCCCAATCGTCGGAAGTTTCGGCGAGGAGAGCGGAGACGAGGCGGAGGAGGGAGGCATC
>CANJNZ010000075.1 GCA_947476045.1 Chthoniobacteraceae bacterium | reverse complement strand
CCGAGCACCCCCAGATTCACCACCAGACTCCCCGTCACCCACAGCCTGCGCCCGCGATCCGTCTTCGCCGCCTCGATCCCCAGCCCCACAAAATAATCCATGAACGTGCTGAACCACAGCAGCAACGGAAACCACCACCCCTCATGCAACTGCCCCAAACGCCCCGCCGCGATATTTTGAAAAAACGCCACCGGCTCCCCGATGAAAAAACACGTGTAAAACGCATGACTGCAAACCAGCAGCCAAACCTTCCTCGCAGTATTCGATCGCAGCGCCCAATTCACCAAAAAGATCACCGCGAATATCCACAAAAATCGAAACTCAATGAAAAGGATCGGCTGCGCAGGCGGAAGACTGGCGAGAAGATAGGTCGTCACTTTTTTCCAGCCTCCTTTTTCAACAACGGCAGCACTTCGCGCACAATGAGGCGTGTATAAATTTGCGAGCCGGCGAAATTCGTATGACCGGAATCCGAGCGGTGCTCGACCCTGAAAAGCTCGGGGTATTTTTCAGGGTCGGAAAAATCCAACACCGGTGGCATCCCCTGATCTGGCTTTGGTCGGAAAAAACCCGTCCCTACAAAAGGCGGTATCACCAACACCATATACCCGCCCGCGCGCTCGATGAGTAGCTGCTTTTCGCGCAATTCACACGTGCTGAACAAATCGCCCGTGCCGCCCCGGTCTTGTTTTTCCATCATCGTCGCCAGGCTCTTTTTGTAATCTATAATTTGCGCCTCATCCATCGCGTCCATCTCTGCGATCGGCTTGAAGCCATCGCTGCGCATGCCGAGATCGTCCGCCAGCAAGCCATTTGAGAATGCCACCTCCATCCACTCCGCCAAGAATTCGTTTCCTCTGCCGAGATTCGTATTCTTCCACATCCAATAACCCGCATGTTCAGCAAAAATCGGCAATGCCTCCCCGATTTTCTCAAGCCGCCCGCCCCACGAACGCTTCTTTCCATCTGAAAGAAAGGCCGCGCGAAACATCCTCCCCATGCGCACATTGTCGTGCCAATACACTGCCCGCAAAGTATCACGATCCTGCTCGCGCTGGCGCAGGCGAATCGGGTTGCACTCCACTACTGCAAGGCGAAGCGGTTTCGTTCGGCGGGCGATGATTTTCTCCAGCAAATACGTATCCTCCGGCGGGCGCATCCCATCCACGCCGGCGTTGAAAGAACACACTGTCTGCCCTGCGGCGGCCATCTCCTCGTCGAATATCTCCGGGAGCATCTGACGAAACGTCCGGCTCGAACCAATAAAAAGCACATCGTATTTGTCCCCGTGTTCCGTGAGCCAATCCAGTTTCGTGGTGACAATGGGCACCTTGGGCGCAGGCAAGAACGCCCCAACCCCTGCGCATACCAGCGCAAACGCCGCAATAAAGGCGGTAAAATTTCCCAGCAATGCGAGCGTTTTGGACGACACGGGTGTGGACAATAATTACCAAACTGAAAATGACGATTGAAGAATGCTCCTGCAAAACCAGCCGGCTCTATTGGTAATGATTTAATTGCTGTCCTGTGGGATTTCATCAATTTGAAAACCTCGTGCAGATTTCATATTTGGCGTTTGCCACGCATGGGGGATGAGATTATTTCACCAACATGCCAAAGCTCCACATCACCCTGCCAGACGGCTCGCAAATGGATCACGAACTCACCGATGAGACGGTGACCGTCGGGCGCGCGCCGGATAATACATTTCATCTCGACGATGTAAGCGTCTCCAGCCACCACGCACTGCTCTCGCCGAAAGGCGACGGGTTTATTTTAAAAGATCTAGGATCCACAAACGGAACCAAGCTGAATGGCGTCACCCTCAAAGCGGACGAGGAGCAAATATTAAATCCCGGAGACAAAATCGAGTTCGGAAAAGTGGAGTCCGTTTTTGACCCCGACAATGCAGGCGAGGAAGCGCAGGAGTTGCCTGAAGTGGATGACCATGTGCTGCCCGTGGCCAAGAGCAGTGCCAAACCGTCGAATTTCATGAACGCCTCTCCTTTTCAAAAGAAGACGGCTAAGAAAGACCCTGTCGGCATGGCCATCTACGCGCTAGCCGCTGTCGCCCTGCTCGCCTCGCTTGTAGTGATTGCGATGGTGTTTGGAATGGGAATCAAATCGTAGCTGCCGAACGCAAGGGCCTTGCCCAAGTTTGGCGGACAATCGAGAGATAACCTCGACGCATTGGTTGATTTGGTAAGTCTACAAGGAACAGGGGCTTGAAACGAAAGCGCTGTGGTATCGTGCCGCCATTTAAAGTCCGAACAACTTCTCCACCTTCGTCTTCACTGCGGCATCCATCTTGATGAGCGGCGGCCAGGGGCGTTTGAAGCCTTCGCTGGGGATTTTCTTCGTCGCGTCGATGCCGAGTTTGCTGCCCATGGCGATTTCGCTAGTGGCGTGGTCGAGCACGTCGGACGGGCCTTTGGTGAAGATGCTGTCGCGTTGCGGGTCGGTGTTGGCGCAGAGATGGAAGAGGACTTCGCTGGTGTTGTGGACGTTCACGTCGGCGTCCACGACGACGATGTATTTGCTAAACATCATCTGCCCCATGCCCCAGAGACCGTGCATGATCTTGTAGGCCTGCATCGGGTAGGTCTTCTTGATTGATACGAAGACGAGGTTGTGGAACGTGCCTTCCGCAGGCAGCGCGATGTCCACGATCTCGGGGAAGTTCATCTTAAAAATAGGCAGGAAAATTTTCACGGACGCGCCACCGATGTAGAAGTCTTCCATCGGCGGGATGCCGACGATGGTGGCGGGATAGACGGCGTCCTTACGGTGCGTGATCGCGGTGATGTGAAAAACGGGATACGGCTCGGGCAGCGTGTAGTAGCCGGTGTGATCGCCGAACGGGCCTTCGTCGCGGAGCGGCTCGGTGGGATCAATGTAGCCCTCGATGACGAAGTCGGCGTTGGCGGGAACTTCCAAATCATTCGTCTCGCACTTCACCAACTCCACGGATTTTTTCCGCAAGTAGCCAGCAAGCAAAAACTCATCGAGACCATCGGGCAACGGTGCGGTGGCAGCGAAGGGAAACATCGGATCGCCGCCGATGAAGATACTGACAGGCATCCGCTCGCCCTTTTCGTAATAACGACGTCCGTGGCGCGCGGCGACTTTCTGCAACTGCCAATGCATGCCAGTGGTTTTGTCGTCGTAAATCTGGATGCGATACATGCCGACGTTGCGTTCGCCAGTGTCGGGATCTTTGGTGACGACGCACGGGAGCGTGATGAAGCGACCACCGTCGAGCGGCCAGCATTTCAGAATCGGGATGTCGGCAAGCGTTGGTGACTGGTGACTGCTGACTGCTGACTGGATGTTCGGCGCGCCGGGCCACGGTTCATTTCGCGATGGTGGCGCGTCGAATTTTTGGATCACTTCTTTGCACGGGCCTGTGCTGACGAGCTTCGGGCGGGCGTGGCGGAGCTCCAGCGCCTGACCGAGCAACTTCATCGTCTGGCGAAGTCCCACGGGCGGTTTTGCGTGGAGGAGTGCACCGAGTTCGGCGGCGACATCATCCACGGAATTTGCGCCCATGCTCATCGCCATCCGCTTCCATGAACCCATCGTATTGACCGCCACGGGAAATGGCGACACCACGCCATTGATCGTCGGCTTTTCAAAGAGCAGCGCCTTTCCGCCACCGGGCGATTTCATTTCGCGGTCGGCGAACTCGGTGATCTCCAACTCCGTCGCGACGGGCGTAGAGATGCGTTTCAACTCCCCCGCCCTGTCGAGTGCGTTGACGAAATCGCTAAATGAGCCAAATGCCATAGGTCGCAGACGCTAGACAGGAACAGCGCGCAGGTCACACTTTTCTCGCGCGAGCTTGCCAGCGGGAGCGGAGACGCACACTTTCCCTGCCGCATGAAACTCCTCGCCCTACTCTCACTCGTCACACTCTCCGCCAGCGCTGCGGACAAAATCAAAGTGCTCATCGTGGATGGGCAAAACAACCACGACTGGCGGAAAACTACGCCGGTGCTGAAACAAATCCTCGAAGAACCCGGCATCTTCAGCGTGGACGTGGATACGGCGCCGGGCGGTGGTGCGGTGGCGACATGGTCGCCGAAATTTTCCGAATACGCAGTCGTCGTCTCAAATTACAACGGCGCACTATGGTCGCCGGAGACTCAGGAGAAATTCGAGAAATTTGTGAGCGAGGGCGGCGGCTTCGTGAGCATCCACGCAGCGGATAATTCCTTCCCCGAATGGAAGGCCTACAACGAAATGATCGGCCTCGGCGGCTGGGGCGGTCGCAACGAAAAGAGCGGCCCCTATATGCGTCTGCGCGATGGTAAATGGACGATGGACACCACGCCCGGAGCCGGCGGCAGCCACGGTGCACAGCATGAATTCGTGATGACCACCCGCGCTCCCGAGCATCCCATCATGGCCGGTCTGCCCGCAGCGTGGATGCACCGACAGGACGAACTCTACAACCGCCTGCGCGGCCCGGCGAAAAACGTGACCGTGCTCGCGAGCGCCATGTCACCCAAAGAAAAAGGCGGCTCCGGCGAGGAAGAGCCACTGCTCATGGCGATTCCCTACGGCAAAGGCCGCGTCTTCCACAATGCACTAGGCCACGGCATGGAGGCTGTGCATTGCCAGGGCTTCGCAGTGACGCTGCAACGCGGAGTCGAGTGGGCCGCAACCGGTAAGGTGACGCAAAAAGTCCCCGCCGATTTCCCGGATGACAAGGCGAGCAAGTCGAGGCCGTAAGCGAACCGATGCATTCCATTGCATTGACCGCTCCTGAAAAAAGCACGTCGGCTGGAATAGCCAACAGAGCACATCAATCATGAAACCGCTTTTAATCGGCGGATGAGTGATTTTGCCCCGATAAACACCACCTCCGCAAGCATCGCCACGTAAATAAACCAAAACGGCTCAAAGACGAAACGGAAGCGGGGGCGCACATTTGCAGTGAGCATGATCACGAAGAAAAAACCGAAAAGCGCTAGCCCCCACGAGAAATGGAACATGCGGAGTTTGCAGCGACGCAGCATCACAGCCAGAACGCCGAGCGCGCCAGCGGCAAAATACAAAGGGACTCCGTAGTAATCGAATCCCATGCTCTTGCCCGGCACAGCGGGGATTTTCGTATCGGGAAAACGCAGGCTGTTCACCGTATCGAGCCATCCGTCGCTCAGTATGTTGAACCAATGGATCACCCGATAGCTCGTGTCCACGAAAGCATTAATGTCCTCTGCGCTTGTGATTGTTCGTCCAGTAAGTCCGTGCCCGAGATGGGAGACTAGCGGAAAATTGCCAAGCAAGCCCTCGCGCTGGATATCAAAAAGCCATTCCTTTCCCAAATCGCCAGCCGGCGATTCGAGCGCGACTGCGCGGAATTTCCGATACACGTGTTCGGGTAGCGCGAGAATATTTCTCCTGCATGTTTCCATCGCGATGCGGAGGCAGAAGCTGCTTTAGGTCGGCTTCTTTTTTAAATTCTTGATGCTGGGATTTTCATTCAAATATTGCGTGACGGCCAAGCCTACTGCACGCCGGTCGCGCACTTTTGGAAAGGCAAACTGCTCCTTCCAGCGTGTCTGCAAATCCGTGCGGATGGATGCGATGTAGGGATCAAAACCCGGCGCGCAGCGTAGATCCGTAGGCGTCATTTTCGCGACTGACGTGTAGAGCAATAGACTGGCCTGCGCGGTGCCCGTCACCAAATGCGTGACGATACCGAGCGCTACGATGAATGCCGCACGACGCCATTCCGTGCGCCATGCACGGGCGTGGATCAACACAACCAGAAGGATGCCGAAACCAAAAAGCAGTTTTCCCTCGGGTCGCGCCCCGGCTTCGAGAAACAGTGCGACGCAGAGAAAGATGAACCGCCGCCGCGACGGCACTAGCGCGTAGAGTGTGCCAGCCAAAGCGACCATCGCCGTGCAAAAGACAAACAGCGACTCGGCCATCAGCGTGTGTTCATACCAGAGCATGAACGGATTTATCGCAGCCACGCAGGTGAGCGGCACGATGAACCATTTCCAATGTGTGAACCACAGCCGGCAGAGCAGCCCGATAATCACGATCAAACCGAGCCCGAGCGCATGCTGGAAAATCGGAATGCTGACCAGCGCAGGCAGCGGCAGCAGAAATGAGATCGTGTATGCGATCGGCACAAGAAAAGTCTTCTTCTCGTGGAGTTGCCACTTGTGCTCGTTCAGTAAACGATCCGCCGTGCAGAGAAAATCCGGGGTGTCATCGTGATAAACGCCCATCGGCATCTGGACGCAGAGTGACACACGCAGCACCAATCCGATGAGAAGCGCGGGCAGGCAAAAAAGGAGGAACTCCCGGGTGCGGGGATCGCGGAAAGGCGCGAATGCGTAATTTATGAAGCGATTCACAATCACGGCCATATTGCGAAACGCTTCGTGACGCACAAGACCTTTGGGCCCGAGTGACAAAGCTTTCAGCTACTGAAATCAAGCCTGCATCACTTCACTTGCGGCGCGGTTTCGCGGATGCGGGCTTCGATTTCCTGCTCCGAAAGACCCTGCGCACGAAGGGAGCGCGCGTAGATTTCCCGGCAACTGTCAATCTCCGCGGGAATCGCTGCGCCTGCGATCAGCGTGCGGCTGTGCAGGATGAGGGCCCTGCGAAGTAGCGCAGCGGCCTCGGCATGCCGCCCTCGCAAGCCGAGCACGTCACCAAGGAGCGCCAGCGGCATAAACAATCCAGGATGGTCGGGTGAAAGTTGCGTTTCGTAGAGATAAAGCGATGCGCGATAGAGTTTCTCCGCGTCCTCAAAGGCTCCTTTGGCGGCACGGATGCGGCCAAGTTCCATGAGGCAGATCGGGAGATCACTATGAGTGGTGCCGACGGTCTTGCGTGCGATGTCCACTGCCGCTTGCAGGAGTTTCTCGGCCTCCTCCTGCGCCCCCCCGGCATAAAGAGATCTGGCCAGCGTGGCGGCGGTCGTGGCGGTGTCGGGGTGGTTTTCACCATTGATTTCCACAGCCAGTGCGAGCGCACGCCGCGCGAACGGAATGGCCTCGGCATGTTGATTCAGTTCCTGATGGGCACGCGCGAGCTTTGTCCAAAAGTAAATGAATCCCTGATCGTTCGCCGGCAGGACACCCTCCGCAGTGGTGATGACTTCCTGCATTTGCTGGATTGCCTCCTTCGTCCTCCCCTGGGCAACGATGCATTCCGCGAGGGCAAATTTTGCGCGCAGCGAATCGGGATGGTTCACGCCGGTGATCTTCACAATGATGGCATGAATGCGCCGGAGCGCGGCTTCACTGTCCGCCAGACGTCCCTCCTCGCGTTGAAAGGTCGCGACTGCCGCAAGGGCATCCACCACTGCGCGGCTCTCGGGTCCGTTGTTCTTTTCCGAGATCGAGAGAACGCGGTCGAGCAGGAGACGGGCGAGCGCGGGTTTGCCTTCCGCCTGCCGGACGCGGGCAAAAACGCGGAGCAGGCGGAGGTATTCGTTAGTGGTCTCGCCACCCGCCTCCATCGCGGTCACTGCTTTTTCAATGAGGGTCGCAGCCTCGGCAGTGCGGCGCTGCGCGAGGATGAGTTCACCGAGGTCAGCCAGGACGGCGCCCCGTTCGGCGCTATATCCATCCTTCGGGAGAATATCGAGCGCATGGCGCAAAATACGTTCGGCGCCGGCGCGGTCGCCGCGACTGGCAAGGCGTGACGACTGCTCGCGAAGAATCACAACGCGCGCGGGGTCTTTTTCACCGAGCAACTCCTCCAAATCCGCTATCGCGTCCTTTTCCATGCGTTCCGCCCTGCCGATCCCGCCCGCACGCCGGACGGCATCAGCCTGCACTTTGCGAAGCTGGACGGTGAGGACGTGCTCGACGCCATAGTGCTTTTGCGCATGAAGAATGGCGCGTTCGATATACTCGACGGCCTCGGCGGAACGATTCAGGCCGTTGAGAATTCCAGCGCGGTGCATGGCCCATTCGGCGTTGCGGGGATCGGCGGGCTGAAGAACTTTTTCCCCGATGGCCTCGGCGCGATCGATGAAGCGCAGCGCTTCGCCAAAGTTGCCGCGCATCGCGCTCACAACGGCGAGATTCGCGGCACAGGTGGCGATGTTCACGTGGACAAGGCCATAAACTTTTTCCGCAAACTCCAGCGCGCGGCGCATCTCCTTTTCCGCATCAACAAGCTTGCCCTGGCCCAAATACTGGTTCGCAAGTTCGTTCGCCCACCAGCCTTCCTCCTCAACGGACCACGGCCCGCCGCCACTATGCGGTCCGTTCTCAAGCATGGCTTTTTCCCCCTCGGTAAATCGTCGTTGCATCACGAAAGCGCGCCCAAGCACGATGACGACATGGCGCTTCCACTCGGTGCTGGCGTCCTCCGGCCACAACGCGAGGGCGCGCTCGAATGCGAGCGTGGTTTCGGGCAACTGCCACTCTGCAAAACGCGCTTTCGCTATTGCGAGCCATACACACCATGCGGAAGCGCTGCCGGCCTCGGGTTTGTTAAGTGCTTCGAAATCGCATGCGGCGAGCGCAGCAACGGCGTCCACATCAGCGGCGCGAACCGGCTGGGCGCGCAGTTTTGCAGCCACGCCGGCAAGTCGCTCACGAAGACCTTTCGCGGGGATGTTCGCCGCGGCGGCACGCGCCTCGAACTCCATCATCAATCGCTTCGATGCATCCACTTTCTCCCCGGGAAGAGGCTGCCCGATGGGGTTGAGCCATGTTTCCGATGGCGAAACCACCGAACGCTCGACGAGATCATAAAGCACGCGTTCTTCCGTGCTGAGAACATCCAGCGGCGAGGATGCGCGCTGTTGCTTCACCATGAGCGGGGGTTGGTGCCATTTGGAATAAATCCACGCACCCGTTGCAAGGCCCGCAACAAGCAGGAAAAACACTGCGAGAGCTTTTCCGCGCGGCATGTTTACAGCAGATGGCCCATCTTGAGACGCTTGGTTTCAAGATACTTTGCGTTGTGTTTGTTCGGCGTGGATTTGATCGGGACGACCTCCACGATCTTCAGCCCGTAGCCTTCGAGGCCGATCACTTTCTTCGGGTTGTTGGTGAGGAAGCGCATTTTCCTCACGCCAAGATCATGAAGGATTTGCGCGCCGACACCGTAGTCGCGCAGTTCGGCGGGGAAGCCGAGTTTGATGTTCGCCTCCACGGTATCGAAGCCCTCCTGCTGGAGTTTATAGGCGTGGATTTTTGCAGCGAGGCCGATGCCGCGCCCTTCGTGCTGCCTCATGTATAAAAGGACGCCGTGTCCCGCGCGATCGATCTGACGCAATGCGGCGTGGAGTTGGTTTCCACAATCGCAGCGCATCGAGCCGAAGATGTCGCCCGTAAGACACTCGCTGTGGACGCGCACGAAGGTTGCCTTGGAAGCTGTGAGTTTTCCGCGCACGAGCGCGACATGATGCGCGCCATCCACCAGCGAACGATAGAGGTGCAGATCAAATTCGCCGTATTCCGTGGGCATTTTCACCACCTGCTCGCAAATAACGAGCTTCTCGCTCTTGCGGCGGTAAGCGATGAGCGCCGCGATGCTCACCATACGGAGCTTGTGTTTCTTTTTAAAAGCGAGGAGCTGCGGCAGTCGCGCCATCGTTCCGTCCGCGTTCATGATTTCGCAAATGACCGCCGCTGGTTGCAGTCCCGCAAGTCGTGCCAGATCCACGCCTGCTTCGGTGTGTCCTGCCCGCCGCAGCACACCACCCTCTTTCGCGCGCAGCGGGAAGACATGGCCGGGCTGCACGAGATCGCGAGGTTGTGATTTTATATCGGCGAGAACGGCGATGGTGCGGGCGCGATCTGCGGCGCTGATGCCCGTGCTGATGCCGCGCGCGGCGTCCACTGCGACGGTGAAATCGGTTTTGTGCGATTCGCGATTTTCGCGTGCCATGCGTTCGAGCCCGAGAGCATTCGCACGCGCTTCGGCGAGCGGCACGCAGATGAGGCCGCGTGCGTGCGTGGCCATGAAATTGACAGCCTTGGGCGTGATTTTTTCCGCTGCCATGATGAGGTCACCTTCGTTCTCGCGACCTTCGTCGTCGGTCACGATGACCATTTTCCCCGCGCGCAAATCGCGGAGGACATCTTCGATGGAATCAAACTGAACAGCTTTCGGCATGGGGCGGACGATGCCGGAGAGAGCGGCAGGTTGCAAAGAGGGAATCTGTTTCGTTCGGGAATGCGCAGCCACCAATTAGCGCTTCGCCCGGCGCACGATGATCTCTGTGCGGCGATGTCCTTGGAGTTGCTCGACTGTTCCTTCCAACGGCACTCCCTCGGCGGGACGCGAGGAACCGTAGCCCTTCGTCTGCACGTTTTCCGGCGGCAGTCCGAGATGGGCGATGAACCAATCGCGCACGGACGCCGCGCGCTGTTCGCTGAGCTTCTGGTTGTATTCCATGGTGCCGGTGGGGTCGGTGTGTCCCTCGATGATGAAGGTCGCCTTGTTCAAATCCGCTCCGAGAAATTTGCGGAATGCCTCGGCGATTTTCGCCATCTCAGTTTGCCCATCGGCACTGAGTTCGAAGCTGTCGTGGGCAAAAGTCAGATTGCCCGGCAGTGAAAGACGGCGCGCGTTGCCGGTGCCAGCCGATAGACCGTTGAGGATTTGATCCACGCCCTGCCCGGCGACTTGCACTGCCTTTGAGTAGCCGTCGCCATCCGCACCGTAGTCCGTGGCTCTGCGCGCTGTGACTTTCGGCCCTGTGCGGTCGGTGAACATATCGTCCGGCAATTTCGGCAGTTGCTCGTCGGGATTTGTGCTCAGTTTCGTCTCCAGCTTGGCCATTTCGATGGCCGGCTTTTCGTTGGCGAACAGCTTGTCCGTATCCACCGACTTGTGCTGCGGGGTGACGCTGATTTCGTCGGGCCTCGGCAACTCCGCAGGCAACGTGAGATCCTTTTTCGGCGACTTCTTCGTCTCCGGCAGCGTGGCCTTCAACTCATCAGGCTTTTTGTTTTTGTCTTCGTAAATCTTCACGCGCTGCAGCGTCTCGTGCTTCACCACGGGCTGATCGGACGGCCCGAAATTCTCGATCTGCTTTTCGTAAAACCAAAGGAACAGACCAAGGTGAACGACCAGAGATCCCGTGAGTGCGGAGATGAACCAGCCCTTCGTCGGCGAAACGCTGGGCGTCTGCGCGGTGTATGCATCGTAGCGCGGCATGGGCGGACGGTATGCCGGGCAAACGGCGAGCGCAAGCGTCCGTAAAGGCCCGAGTTTTTTGCGCGCCGCGTCCTTGAACTTGCACTCCACCCTCTCTCCGCCCATCTTCCGCGCCCTTTTCACACTACTATGAGCCAGACCAAAGAAATCCCGTTGATGGAAAAAATCGTGAGCCTCTGCAAACGCAAGGGCTTCATCTTTCAAAGCTCGGAAATTTACGGCGGCATCAACGGCTTCTGGGACTACGGCCCGCTCGGCGCGGAGCTGAAGCGCAACCTGCGCACGACTTGGTGGAACGCGATGATGCGCGAACGCGAGGATGTGGTGCCGCTTGATGCCACGATCATCATGCACCCGGCGATTTGGAAGGCGTCGGGCCATGTGGATACTTTTGCCGACCCAATGAGCACGTGCAAAAGCTGCAAAAAGCTCGTCCGCTCCGATCAATGGTGGGCCATGATGTGCGAGCAACCGTGGGTGCAGTCGCTCGCGGCGCTCGTGGAGCCGGGCACCGATGCGTTTCACACGGGCGACTTGCTAAAATGGGCGAAGGGCAAGGGCAAGCAGCTCGCGCCAAATCTCGCGCTCGTGCGGAATCCGGAAATCACGTTGTCCTGGCTGGCGCAGGATCACGAGCAGGGCAAGCGCCCGCAGGATGCGCGCGAATTTTACCTCTATCTCGCCACCGAGCAGCGCAACGTGACCGGCTTCGTCACGCCATGCCCGCACTGCGGCGGCGAACTTACGGAACCGCGTCCGTTCAATCTCATGCTGCGGACGCACTACGGCCCGATCGAGAGCGATGACAATCTCTGCTACCTCCGCCCGGAGACAGCACAGGCAATCTTCGCGCAGTTCAAGAACGTTGTGGACAGCACGCGCGTGAAGGTGCCCTTCGGAATCGGCCAAATCGGCAAGGCGTTTCGGAATGAGATCACGCCCCGCAATTTCACCTTCCGTTCACGCGAGTTCGAGCAGATGGAACTGGAGTTCTTCATCCCACCAGACGAGGTCGTGCAACTTATTCACGGCAATGTCTCCACTTGGAGCGAAGGCGCGGATCTTTCCACACCGCAGCCCAACTGGGGCTGGGAGATGTGGCACCGCTATTGGGTCGCACAACGCACAGCCTACTATGCGGGCATCGGTCTCGGGCCGGATGTGCTCGATTACTACTGGCAGTCGAAAGCCGACCTCGCTCACTACGCCCGCGCGTGTGTGGACATCCTGTTCAAGTTCCCATTCGGCACCGAAGAACTCGAAGGTATCGCCGCTCGCGGTGACTTCGATCTCTCACAGCACCAGAAGCACAGCGGCAAACCGCTGGAGGTCTTCGACGAGGAACTCCGCGCCGCCGCCGTGAAGCTCACCGATGAGCAGCGCGCCGCCTTCATCACCAAAGTGCAGGAGGACTGGAACGACCACAACAAGTCCCGTGAGGACGCCACGCTTTTCTGCGAACGGCTACTCAAAGGCTTCTACGTTCCGCACGTCATCGAGCCCAGCGCCGGTCTCGATCGTCTCGCACTCGCCGTGCTCGCGCTCGCCTACACGGAAATCGAAAAGACCGATGCGAAGGGCGCGAAGGAAACTGTGACAGTCATGCGCTTTCACCCGCGCATCGCGCCGAAGAAAGTCGCCGTCTTCCCGCTGCTGAAAAACAAGCCCGAACTCGTCTCCAAAGCGCGCGGTGTTTACGACCTGCTCAAGAAGCATCTCGCCGCCGACTACGACGAAGGCGGCAGCATCGGCAAACGCTACGCCCGTCAGGACGAAGCCGGCACGCCGTTCTGCGTCACCGTGGACTTCGACACCCTCGGTGAACGCGGCCCGGAACTGCTCGACACCGTCACCCTCCGCCACCGCGACGACGGCTCGCAGGAGCGCGTGAAAATCAGCGACCTACTAGGCAGGCTGCTGCCGCTGGTGCAATGATCGGATCATGAGCCGCCGCAAAACTTACTGGCTCGGTGTCGGCCTGAGCGCCGTCAGCGGCTATGCGCTGATCCTGTTTACGTGGTGGCTTGTGTCCCTTTGTGAAACAGGAAATGACGCAGTCAAATACGTCGGTTATCCGAGTATGTTTCTTGTTCCGTTCGGAATGGGGATCGTTGCGGCGTATGTCTGGAAACCACTCGGTTTTAACAAGACCGAGCGCTTCATCCGCTCAGTAGTGATTTGGTTCGTTTCTTCTCTGGGTGCGGCAGCCGTGTTTCATGAGGGCACAGTATGTCTTGTCATCGCCGCGCCGTTGCTGTGGCTGTTCATTTTTTTCGGCACGCTCGCAGGTGACGCGTGGTTCAGGAGATCGCGCTCCAAACTTCACCTCTCAATTTTTCCACTGCTGCTCCTCGCAATCGCGGGTGATGCGCTCCATCCCTCGGAGAAAAACACGGTGATCACCGACGAACTCCTGATTCACGTGCCGCCGAACAAGGTGTTTCCTTTCGTCGTCCAGTTCCCGCCCATCACGGATGCGCAGTCTCATTGGCTAAATCACTTCGGTCTACCCGAGCCCGTTCAGAGCACGAGCGATGGCGCATTCGTCGGAGCGAACCGCCAGTGCATTTTCAGCAACGGACTGATTTTTCCCGAGCGCATAACCGAGTTGGTGCCGAATCAAAAGCTGACGTTCATCGTCACCGAACAGCCACGTGATCCCGAATTGCTCGGCCACTTTTTCCTGCACTCCGGACAGTTCGAACTCCGCGACAACCACGATGGAACGACAACGCTCATCGGCCGTAGTTGGTATACGCTACGCGTCTCGCCAAACTGGTATTTTGATATCTGGACGAAGGACGTCGTCCGCCACGTCCACCTCCGCGTGATGCAGCACATCGCACATTTGGCGGAGCAATAACTTCCGCATATCCTGCCGATTCACCTACCTCCCACAGCACGTTTCCATTGATGAACTTTCGCAAATATCACGCATTGATTGCGGGGCTGTGAATGGTGTCGCAGGGCAAAATCGGAGCTTGAATGTATCAACTAGTTGAACAGACTAGTTGGCGTGAAAGCGAAAACTAAATCAGTAGGCAGCCAGGACAGTTCAGGCGAACAGACTTCAGTCGTTCAGGAGTCGCATCCGCTTTTGCATGAAGTTGGAGCTTTTGAGGCCAAGACCCATCTTTCCGGCATTCTCGGGAATGTCGCAGACGGGCACACCTACTACGTCACAAAGCGCGGCAAACGCATCGCGGAGATTCGCCCGATTGTGGAGAAGCCGAATAAACGTGAACTGGGATTTTGGAAGGGCCGCATCTCGATTGCGGCGGATTTCGACGCGCCGCTGAATGACTTCAAGGAATACATGTGATGGCTTACCTCGCCGACACACATGTGCTGCTCTGGGCCTCGGAAGAACCGGAGAACCTGAGTAAAAAAGCACGGAAAGCCTTGGAGGACGGCACCCGCCCTGTGTGGTTTTCGATCGCGAGCGTTTGGGAAGTTGCAGTGAAAATCCGCCTCAAAAAGCTGAAGCTGGATGGCAGTGTCACGGAATGGGTGCGTGCGCTGCAAAACCACGGCTTTCAACTCCTGCCAATACAGCCCTCCCACACGGAAACCGTTTCGGTGCTGCCGCTGCATCACCGCGATCCTTTTGATCGTCTCCTCATCGCCCAGGCAATGGGCGAGGATTTGGAAGTCATCACCAGCGACCGCGCTTTCAAACGCTACCCCGTCAGCGTGGTTTGGTAGCAGACTCTCCAAGCGCACCCGCCACGGCGCGGATGCAGCGCTTTTCCATAATGAACGAGGGGTGCGTCGCGGCCCAAATGCGGATGTTGCGGGCTTGCGGCATCTCGGCGCTGCGGGCGGGGACGACTACGGCGTCGAGCGGCGTGTAGAAGCTTGTGAAATTGACGCGCCGTAGCGAGTCGGCGTCGCTCGCGAGGTCGCGGAGAAATTCACTACCGGGGCGCATCTGCAAGTAGCCGGGAGCACGATGCACATGCGCGAACACGGTGCCGTTGTGCGGCGCGGCCATCGTGACGAAATTTCTAACACGCTCAACGCCGCCGAGCCGCTGGACGTAGTAGCGAGAGACAAGTCCGCCCATGCTGAAACCGACGAGATCAAAGCGACCGTCGGGAATGTTTTGCGCGACGAATTCGGCGAGTCTGGCTGCGAGGTCTTCGAGTTTTTCCGTGCCGCCAGCGGGCATAAACGTAGGCGTAAAAACTACACGACCATTGGCGCGAAGGTGCCTGGCGAGCCTGCCCATGTCGGCTCCGCTCGAAAAAATACCGTGGACGAGAATGACGGGCAGGTGCGCAGGATTTGGCGGAACTGGCGGCGCATCGAAGTGCGCAAGTGCGGCTACAAGCCATGCGACAATTTGCATTCGTGGATGATGGAGAATGCCCGGCAGAAATCACGCGTTGATTCAGTGGCAGCGAATGGTGGATGTTCCCGCTGTGACGCCCAATTTACACACCACGCTGAAATCCGTCTTCGGCTACGACTCGTTCCGGCCTTTGCAACAGGAGATCATCGAGAAATCGCTGGCGGGCGAGGATGTGTTTGCGCTGCTGCCCACGGGCGGCGGGAAGTCGCTGTGCTTTCAACTCCCGGCGCTCGTGCGCGAAGGGCTGACGATCGTGGTTTCGCCACTCATCGCGCTGATGAAAGATCAAGTGGACGCGCTGGTGGCTGCGGGCGTGGCGGCGACTTTTCTGAACAGCACGCTGACCGAGAAACAAGCACGGGCGCGGCTCAGCGGGCTGTATAATGGCGAATACAATCTTCTCTACGTCGCGCCGGAACGCCTGATGGTGGATTCGTTTTTGGGGAAACTGCGCGAGTGGAAAATCGCGCTGGTGGCGATTGACGAGGCACACTGCATCTCGGAATGGGGTCACGATTTTCGCCCGGAATACCGGCAGATTGCGATGCTGCGCGAACACTTGCCCGGCGTGCCGTTCATGGCGCTCACAGCGACAGCGACGGAGCGCGTGCGCGAGGACATCGTGACGCAACTGCGCCTCAAGTCGGCAAACGTTTTCGTTGCGAGCTTCAACCGCCCGAATCTCACCTATCGCGTGGTGCAAAAAGACGGGCCGTATCGGCAGGTGGTGCAATTTCTGAAAGGTCGGCGCAAAGACTGCGGAATCATCTACTGCCAGAGCCGGAAAAGTTGCGAGTCGCTCGCGGAGCGTCTGGCGGAGGACGGTATTGCCGCGCGTCCGTATCACGCGGGACTTGGAGACAAGGAGCGCGCGGAAAATCAGGAGTTGTTTCTGCGCGACGAGGTGACGGTGATTTGCGCGACGATTGCCTTCGGCATGGGCATCAACAAACCGAACGTGCGCTTTGTGATTCACCACGACCTGCCGAAGAACGTGGAGGGCTACTATCAGGAAACCGGACGCGCCGGACGCGACGGACTGCCGGGGGATTGCCTGCTGCTTTTCGCGGCCAGTGATGTGGCAAAGCAGATCGGTTTTTTGGATGAAATCAGCGACTCCGAACAGCGAGGCATCGCGCGCGCACAACTCCAGCAGATTGTCCACTACGCAGAGAACGCGGGGTGCCGCCGGCGCGAACTGCTGAACTATTTCGGCGAGACATTTACCCAGCCAAATTGCGGAGCGTGCGACAACTGCCTCGAACCACGCGAAACCTGGGACGGCACCCTGGCCGCGCAGAAATTTCTGAGCAGCGTGTGGCGCGCACGCGAGGCGAGCTACCGCAAGGACGCGAGTTTTGGTGTGAACCACCATGCAGAAGTGCTGACGGGCGCGGATACGGAGCGCATCCGCAAATGGAATCATGACCAACTTACCACCTACGGAATCGGCAAGGAGCACACGCGTTCGGAGTGGCAGTTCATCGGACGCGAACTGGTGCGGCTCGGCCTGCTGCGGCTGGCAAGTGGAGAGTTTCCGACCATTGAGATCACCAATGAGGGATTGCAGGCGTTGAAGACGCGCACGCCTGTGCAACTCACGCAACTCCCCGCGCGCGGAGCGAAGGCAGAACCCGTCAAGCCGAAGACAAAACGTGCAGGTGAAATCCCGTGCGACGAAGCGCTCTTCGATACGTTGCGCGCGCTGCGGCGCGAAATTGCCGACAGTCTGGGCGTGCCCGCTTACATTGTTTTCGGCGATGTCACGCTGCGCGAAATGGCGCGTGATTATCCCACCACCGAGCGCGAGTTTTCCAATATCAACGGTGTCGGCGTGCAAAAGATGGACAAGTTTGGCGCACAGTTCATGGACGCCATCACCAAGCATCTCCGCGAAAATCCACGGCAGGTTTTCAGCGACTCACTCGCGCCCATCGGTCACACGCCTTCGCGTCGCTAGGATAGCCTCGCCTCATCAGCCCACGCAGGCGGCGGGGCGGTGAATTCCATGCGCTGCTTTGTCTTCGGGTGGGAGAATGCGATGCGCCATGCGTGAAGGCAAAGCGGCGGGTCGGTAATGGCTAGAGTTTGCTGGGAGCCGATTTTTCCGCCGGGAAGATATGCGGTGTCGCCGCACACGGAATGGCCGAGATGCCAGAGATGGATGCGGATCTGATTGGTGCGGCCAGTGAGCGGACGAGCCTCGACGAGCGCAGTGCCATCGGGCAGGCGCTGCAAAACGCGGAACTCCGTGCGCGCAGTAAGCCCATCATCGGCGTCCACAGTGCGTGCGCCGAGTTTGGTCGCCTCTTCGCTGATGGGTGCATCGCACGCAAACACATCGGCTGCCGGATGCCCCTGCACGCGGACGATGTAAGTTTTTTCGATCTCGCCGCGCGTGAACTGCGGCTGGAGCAATCCCGCAAAATGTCGCGTGCGCGTGATGAGCACGATGCCCGTCGTATTTGCATCGAGCCGGTGTGCGGGGTGAGGCTTCTCCGGCGCATAGGCGGCGCTCAGCAGATGTTGAAGCGTGTTCCGGAAATATCGTCCGCCGGGGTGCATCGGCAGCGGCGCGGGTTTGTTGATGACGACGACCGCCTCGTCTTCGTGGAGGATTTCGACGTTCGGATTCACGTCCGGCTCGATGATTTGATCGACCTTGTGAAAGTAACGCTCGCCTGCACGAACGATGCGCGACGCTTCGGCAGGACGGTGTTCTTTATCCAAAATGCGACCTGCTTCGCAGCGCGCGAGCCATTGCTCTTCTGTGTATGATTTTACCACGTGTGCGAGCGCCTCTAGGAGAGTCTGCCCGTCGCAAACTTGCGGGATGTTCAGCGGCTTGAATTGATCGTAGGGCGTGCTGCCGGGGAGCGGCGTGAAGAGCTTCCGCATCGTCTCCGTGCGCGATACGATGGCCGCGCGCATCTGCTCGGCAGGTGTCTGAAAACAATGCGGGCACGACTTTCCCGCCACATAACGCGGGTCAGCCTGCTCGGCGGCAGTCAATGGCGACAAGCAATGGAAACACTGCGCCGAATCCGTCTCACGCAAACTCGGGTCCACACCCACGCGCTGATCGAAAACAAAACACTCGCCGTCGTAATGCGCGCCACCACACTCCTCGAAGTATTTCAGGATGCCGCCATCGAGCTGGAAGATTTTTTTAAAACCTTCCCGCTCCATGAATGGCCCTGCCTTTTCACACCGGATGCCACCCGTGCAAAACATCACAATCGGCGTCTCCTTGAGTTCCTCCGGCAGCTTCCTCACCGCCGCTGGAAAATCCCGGAAATGATCCACGCCGATGGGCAACGCATTGCGGAAAGTGCCCAACTTCACTTCGTAATCATTGCGCGTGTCGAGCAACGTCACCGGCTTTCCATCGTCGAGCCACTGCTTGAGTTCCTTCGCCGCAAGCTTCGGCGAAGTGCGCTCGGCGGGCGCGATTCCCTCCACGCCAAACGCAATAATCTCGCGCTTCAGCCGCACCAGCATCCGCTGAAATGGCTGCTCGTCCGTCTCGCTCAGCTTCCCCTGCAAACCCTCCAGCCCCGGCAGCGCCCGCAGCAATTCCATCAGCGCCTCCACATCCGCGCGCAGTCCCGCGACAAAAAGATTCACCCCCTCCGGGCTCAGCAAAATCGTCCCTTTCAGTCCGTGCGCCTTGCAAAACTCCTGCAACCGCGCCCGCAACGCCTTCAGCTCCATCATCGGAGCAAATTTGTATGCGGCAATGTTTAGAATTTTTCCATTCACCCCCGCACTATGCGCGGGGACAGATGGAGCCGTCATCTACTTTTGCGAAAGTGTGGGATGGCTATTGATTCCCTCTATATGCTGGCCGAGCGGCAGGGGATCTCGTTGGGGGCTTTTCAGCGGGGGTAACAGGGGGTGAGACTTTGGTATCGTTTTTTTCCCTGATGGCTGCCTCTGTGATAGCCTTTGGGTGTGCTTTGGTAATCACTTTGATGCTCTCGGAGGCGGCTTGGATTGGAGCGCGCTTAGCACTGCTGCGCAGGACCACCTTGTAAGTCAGCACAGCATCCGCCCATTGCTCAGCCAACTCGCAGTTTTTCCCAGCCAGATAGGAACGAATGGCCGGGATAGCCTCGTCTTCCCTCTGGCCAGCTCTCTGCGCTGCGGCAGGTGTGCGGAGTTGGAGAATTTCGAGCAATCGCCGCCACTCACCACGCTGCATAAGGTCATCGCAAAAGGCCTCGATGCCTACTTCTGGCTCCTTGTCATTATAGGGAGCTGCGTTGAGTTCGGGCGCATTGAATGTGGTCGCGAAAATTATTCGCAGAATACGGTTGCGGAGCGCAGTAATTTCTTTCCGAAAGGCTGCCGGTGGTTCTCGCTGTGTCATGGCAAATTGCTGATCCAGCCGTGCTATGGTTTGCGGGTTATTCGTCACCCAAGCCCTGTGCAGATCTCTCAGTAGTTCAATCAGTCGTGCCAAATCATCGTTGTTTGAACCATCGCTGTTCATGCGCGACTGGCGTGAGCGTTTTTCGATTTCCGACATGAGCGCAGTGATGTCAGCAGCTTCCTTTACAGCCGAAATGCGCGAGATGATATCAGCGCTGGCCTGCTCACGAAGTTTGGCGACTTTTTCGGCCAGTTCTTTCTGAATCTTTCCGACAATTTGCGCTCTGGCTTCAGAATTACCAACGTTCTTATTTCGATTTCCGTAATTTGAAGGCGCGAGTTGCCGCTCCATTTCTGCCGCTCTCTTCAAGTATTGATCGGCCTGATCATACTCGCCATTCTCCAAAGATTTGAGAGCAGCGATGACGATGCGGTAGAAATCTGGGACTGCCTCAGAAATACGTGTTCCTGTCGCATTATAATCCCCATCACTTGGCAGGCTATTGAACTGCCTGATGGCTTGGGCGTAGGTCTCGACAGCCGTGGTGATTTCCTGAGCGGGCTTGCGAGCTTCGATCATGGCCTCGATGCTGGCACCTTGCTCCTCGGTGGCTTTGCGAATCGGTTCAAGATAGGGAGTGATGATATTACTTATTTCATCTGATTTGAACAAGTTGACATTTCTGGCACTAATCCGGAAAGCCGTGATCGCCGTAGAGATCGCGATTATGGAACGGTCTTTTTCTGCCTCGGCGAGTTGTTTGATTGCATTCAATATGGCGATGAGATTTTCGCTCGAGACATGGCCCTCTACGGAGTTGAGCATTCTCCGCTGCATTCTGCCCTGAATCCGCTCAAGCGTTTGAATCAAGGTGGCGATTTCCTCCGGTTTTGGTTTACCGAGCACCGTGTCGCTCAAGCGCAGGCGCAGCACTTTCGATAAATCGCTGACAACAGTGTTGAAGCGTATTTGCTGTAATTTGGAAGCCGCATCCAAGTCCTTTGCCGCTGCATATATGGCCTCGTTCTTCTGCGGGTTGTTCCGGGTGCCCTGCGAACCCGCCCCTGGGTCTGGTTGCTCAACAGGCATAGCCCCGCTCTTCTGCGGGATGTTCATGCTTAATTCCACGAGTGTCCGGCAGTAACTACCACAGTAGTAATTGGTTGCAATCTTGTGGTGTAGAAGGGTTAAAGTCATGTTTTGCAAGTAGTTCATGGAGAGGTATTTTCTCGAATGGATGAACGCTCAGAAGTTGCAAAGTTCTGTGCAATGT
>CANJNZ010000074.1 GCA_947476045.1 Chthoniobacteraceae bacterium | reverse complement strand
TTTCGAAGACCGATGCTCTATCCAATTGAGCTACAAGTGCGTGAGAGGTCTTAGCGAAGAGCGCGCAGTCGGCAAGCGCAACCAATACGGATGTGTATTTCGACCCAATCATCGGTGAGACAAACACGCGCTCAACCGGGACGGAGAGGCTCCCGGCGCCGTGGCAGGTTTGGGTGAAAAACGGCGGGGTGTTTACTTATTGGTCTTACTTTCTATTTTCACACCCATCGAATCGCCCGTAAACCCGCATGAATAAAAGAAAGGTGGCTGGAGAGGGAATCGAACCCCCGACACGAGGATTTTCAATCCTCTGCTCTACCAACTGAGCTATCCAGCCTTTGAGAGGGGGCGGAGAATGCACGCGTCATTTTTCTTGGCAAGCGGTTTTGCAGATTTTCCCGATACAATTTTCTAAAATCCGGAACCCTCAACCATTCAGTCTTATGAATTTTTAAACGGCAAATCCGGCGGCGTGCTATGGGGCAGACACAGGCGGCACGGTCTGCGCGGGCACAGTCGTTGCGGCGGGCGCAGACGGTGGAGCACTGCTCCGGATTGCGGACTGCGGGACCGATAGGGCCGGACTTGGGGCTGCTGATTTGATGAGTTGCTCCAACTGGCCGACCCATGATTGCGCTTCCGGGTGTTGGGGAAAGGTTTTGAGGATGTTGAACATTTCGCCGATGGCGCGATTTCGGAAGCCGAGAAGAAGAACATCCTGTGAGCGCGCCCAGAGCAATGCAGGGCGTTTCACCTGCGTCCATTCGCGCTGTTCGATGTCGAGTTTACGTTCGGCTGCACGCTCGGTTTCGCGCTTGATGGTCATGTCCCAGTATTCGAGTAGTCTAGAGTCCCTGGTGGCGCGGAATTGGGGCAGGATGATGGTTTGATAGATGCCCTCCATATTTCCCGGGGTCATTTCCCAGCCTGCGGATTCCGTCTTGCTCTTTCTAGTGTATTCGCTGAGCAGGTCGCCGAGTTGCAACCAGCGGGAAACAGGACTTTCGTTGATGGAAGTGCGCAGCAATTGATCGTGCATGCGTTTCACTGCGGCGTCCTCGATGTTCTTTTTTTGCATCGGGCCTCCGCGCTCGTGCTCGCGCGTGATTTGATCGTCGAGCCGGTCAATGGCGGCGGTGTCCATTTGAAGTTGTTTGGTGTATTCGATCACCTGCGGGAGCAGTTGCTTGGTGTCGGCACCGTTTGAATGCTGGAGTGAAAGGGCGAGCCATTGCAGATGTAGTTTCACCGCATTTGCGCACAGCTTGCTCCCCAGCGCGTCCCCCTCGCCCTCCTTCCAATTGTGCATCGCCGTGCCTTCGTTTTTTGCACCATCAAACTGCACCGCTTTTACCGCGTCCTTCCACAGTGCCACGGCCTTTTCGGCGCTCTGGGCAGCGGCGGATATTTGCCCGAATGTCTGATTGCGACGGTTCTTGATCGCGGTTTCGCTCACCTCGCGCAGTTGCTTGATGGATTGCAAAAGCTGGGACGCGTCCACGGGTGGCGCGTCCCCGGTTTGCGCGGAAGCGTGCGATGCAAATGTTACGACTGTGGTGAGGAGGATGATTCGTTTCATATCGGGAGTGCGGGCGTTTTGACTAAACGGAATCCCGTTTTATTCACAGAATTACTTCGCGGCTCACTGGATATTCATCACGCGCTGCCACACGCGTTCCTGCACACGGAACATTTTTTTTTTCGCAGCCGGGGTGGTGTCGTCGAAGCCATTCAGATGGAGCAGGCCGTGGATGATGTAGAGCGCGAGTTCGTGCTCTACGCTGTGGTGGTGCTCTTTTGCGCAGGCGAGCGCGGTTTCGGCACTCACCACGATTTCGCCGTGATCAAAAGTGATTACGTCCGTCGGGCCGGGGATCGCCATGAATTCCACGTGAACTCGCGCTATCGTCGCGTCACTCACGACGGCGACATCCACTAGCAGGAGTTTTTGCAGTGAGAAATTTTCGTCACCCGAGTGGAGGACGCATTCAGCGAGCGCCGAATCCGCCGCGCGGCGCAGCCATGCGAGGTCGAAGCGCACTTTGCGCTGCTTGTTCATCACGAAAATCTCCATCGCACCGACTCCACGCCAACACGGGCATCAATGCGAGCGCGTTTTCGCGGTAGATTGCTGACACGCTTGCCGCAGAGCATTTCGCCCGATACACGGGGCGGACTATGAAAAAGCTGCTCTCTCTTTCCGCCATCTGCGGTCTCACTTTTGCCGCGCGTGTAATTGCAGGTGATTCCTTCACAGATCCGGCGAACGCTGGGCCGGATTTTGCGGTGCAGGGCGAATACGTCGGCGAAAACTGCGCGGCGCAGGTCATCGCGCTCGGCGATGGAAAATTTCACATCGTCGGCTGGAAACCCGCTCTGCCCGGTGCGGTCGCGGATTTTAAAAAGAAAGCCGATGTGGATGCGGCGCGCGAGGGTGACAAGGTGGTCTTTAATAACAACGGCTGGAAGGGCGACATCACGAATGGCGAAATTCATGGGGTGAACGAGGACGGCAAACCGTGGACGCTGAAAAAAACGGAGCGCAAATCGCCAACGCTCGGTGCGAAGCCGCCAGCGGGTGCGGTGGTGCTTTTCGACGGAACCAATGCGGACGCATGGAACAACGGCAAGATGGACAAGGAAAACAACCTCATCTGTGGTGTGCTGAGCAAACAGGAGTTTGGCGATGCGACGCTGCATGTGGAATTTCGCACGCCGTTCATGCCGTCGGCGCGCGGGCAGGGTCGCGGCAACAGCGGCATCTACGTGCAGGATCGCTACGAGTGCCAGGTGCTCGATTCATTCGGCCTCAAAGGCGAGAACAACGAGACGGGCGGCATTTATTCCAAGAGCAAGCCGAAGCTGAATGCGTGTTTTCCACCGCTGATCTGGCAGACTTACGACATTGAATTTGAAGCTCCGAAGTGGGGCGCCGACGGCAAGAAAACGAAGAATGCGGTGATTACGGTGCGGCTCAACGGCATTCTCGTGCAGGACAAAGTGGAGGTGAATGGCAACACCACCGCATCCGGGCGCAGGGAAGGGCCGGGGCCGGGGCCGATTCAACTTCAGAATCACGGAACGCCGGTCGTTTACCGCAACATTTGGATCGCAGAGAAAAAATAACCATGAGGAGCATGACAGGCTACGGACGCGGCCAAAGCGTCTTTCAAGGTGCGAAGTTCACGGTGGAATTGAATTCCGTGAACCGAAAGCAGAGCGATGTAGTCATCAACATCCCGCGCGAGCTTGCCGAGCTGGAGCCGCGCGTGCGCGACGCCATCAACGCCGAGGTGACACGTGGTCGCCTCACAGTGGTGATCGCCTTTCACGCGGGAGCGACGACGCAGAGCCTCGCACTCGATAGCAAACTGGCGCGCACCTATCATCGTGCGATGCTCGATTTGAAAAACGAACTCGGCGTCGGCGGCGAAATCACCATCGAAACAATCCTGCGCGCTCCCGGCGTGCTGAAGGCTCCCGAGGAGCAACTTTCCGTGGATTCCGCATGGCCGCACGTGGAGGCCGCACTCGGCGAGGCGCTCGCGGATTTACTCAAAATGCGCGAGCATGAAGGCGCGCATCTCGCAAAAGACCTCGGCAAACGGCTGAAGATCGTCCGCGATGCCGCGAAGAAAGTAGGCAAACTCCAGCCGGGCGTGCTGAAGCGATATCGGCAGAATTTGCAGGAGCGCATCCAGCGCGCAGGACTCGATCTTTCACTCGATGACGAGCGGCTCGTGAAGGAAGTCGTCGTCTTTGCCGACAAAAGCGACATCTCCGAGGAACTCACGCGGCTTGACAGCCACTTCGAGCAATTTGCCATTCACCTCGGTAAAAATGAGCCGGTGGGACGAACGCTGGAATTCATGTGCCAGGAAATCGGGCGCGAATTTAACACGCTCGGCTCCAAGGCGAATGATGTGGAAATTTCGCAGCTTGTCGTGACATGCAAGGCCGAGATGGAGAAAATCCGGGAACAAATCCAAAACATCGAGTGAGCACGCGCCATGGCATCGTCTTCGTGATTTCCGCGCCGTCCGGCGGCGGAAAGAGCACGCTCCTCCGAATGCTCGGTGATGAACCAGACTTCGTTTACTCGGTGAGTTGCACCACACGCCAGCCGCGCGCGGGCGAAGTGGACGGACGCGACTATCACTTTCTCAGCGTCGAAGAGTTTGAGCGTCGGGTCGCAGCGGGAGAATTCATTGAGCACGCGCTCGTTCACGGAAACCACTACGGCACGCTCCGCAAGACGGTGCAGGACAGTCTGCACGCAGGGCACGATGTGCTGATGGACGTGGACATTCAGGGCGCCGCGCAAATCCGCGCAAATGCCGATGCACGGTTGAGCGAAATGCTCGTGGATATTTTCCTCATGCCACCGAGCATGGCCGAACTCGAACGCCGACTCCGCCGCAGAAATACCGAGACCGCCGAGCAACTCGCTCTGCGCCTTACCAATGCAGCCGATGAAATGGCGCAGTGGCGCTCCTACCGCTACGCAATCCTCAGCGGCTCACCGATGGATGACTTTGAGAATTTCCGCGCTATCATGCTTGCCGAGCGGATGCGCAGCGAGCGCATGACGCTCCCTTTCTGATCCAAACATGAGCGCACCCGTCATCATCCTCGGCGTCACAGGCAGCATCGCCGCCTACAAAGCCGCCGACATCGCCAGCAAACTCATCAAAGCGGGCGCAGAGGTTCACGTCGTGATGACAGGGCATGCCACGGATTTCGTCACGCCACTCACGATGCAGACACTCTCGCGCAATCCCGTCGTCACCTCCGCTCATGATGCGCAGACGAATTGGAAACCCGGCCACATCGACCTCGCCGACCGCGCGAATCTCCTGCTCATCGCACCCGCCACCGCAAACGTGATCGCCGAGCTGGCCCACGGCCTCGCCGCGCATCCACTCGCCGAAATCGCACTCGCAACACTCGCTCCCGTGCTCATCGCACCCGCGATGAATGGCAAAATGTGGAAGCACGCCGCCACGCAAACAAACGTCGCGACGCTAAAATCGCGCGGCGTGGAATTTATCGGCCCCGATGAAGGCCAGCTCGCATGTGGATACGAGGGACTCGGTCGTCTCTCGGAAGTGGATGCAATCGTCGCACGCGCACTCGCAATCGCACGCAAGTAGTCGCTCCATCCCGCGGTTTTTTTCATCCGCGCGCAAATCTTCCCGCGCTTTTTCGTAAATATTTTTTCCGCGCGTAGAAAAAAAGCGCATTCACACAAAATATTTTTGTGCACAAGAATTTCGCGCCGCGAAAAAGACGGATCACCCGCCGCGCTTGTGCCAGTCAAGTTCCACAGCCGATCCACGATTCTGATTTCACTAATTTATTTTCGTCGATCACAATATCTTGTGCCTCGCTTGTGCAAAAACTTGTTGACCAGTCTATCGGTTGTGGATACTCCCTGCGCCCCAGAGCGATGTCCTTCCGATACTCTGCCAGCAAAAAATCCCTCCGAAAATTTCCGATTTCCGTTAACACGGACAGAAAGGGGGTGACGAACAATGGCCGCTAAGAAAAAAGCCGCAGCGAAGAAAAAAGCTGCACCAAAGAAAAAAGCCGCAGCGAAGAAAAAGAAATAAGGTTCACACCTGTTTCTCAATTCATGGGAGGCGAATCTATGGTTCGCCTCCCATTTCTTTTCCCCTCATACATCGCGCTTCCAATCGCCGCGTCGTGAACGCAGATTATCCCTGAAAATGACCAACGAACTCAACATCGCCACCACCGCCGCACGGGAAGCCGGCGTGCTTTTACGTGAACATTTCGGCAAGCCACCAGAGGTGAACGAACTCCTCGCCCACGACATCAAACTCGCCCTTGATGTGCAGACACAGGAACTCATCGCGCGCCGGTTGCTCGGCGCTTTCCCCGACCATGCGCTTTACGGAGAGGAGGGCATCGCCGGAAATCAAGCCAGCGAGTGGCAGTGGATCGTGGACCCGATAGACGGCACAGTGAACTATTACTACGGCATCCCCCACTATTGCGTGAGCATCGCGCTCCGTCGCGCGGGCGAAATCCAACTCGGCGTCATCTACGATCCGCAGCGCGATGAAATGTGGCAGACCGTTCGCGGCGGACCGACGCTGTTGAATGGACGCCCTGTGCGCGTGAGCGACCACACCGATTTGAGCGAGTCCATCGTGAGCATCGGCTTTTCAAAAAACAAAACGACCATCAACGCCGGCATGGCGTTGTTGCCAAAATACATCGAGCGCGTCCGCAAATGCCGCCTCATGGGCAGCGCGGCGCTCGATCTCGCCTACGTCGCCTGCGGGCGGTTCGATGCCTATATTGAGCAAAGCGTTTCGCTGTGGGATGTCGCTGCCGGAAAACTCCTGCTCGAAAATGCAGGCGGCACCTTTGAAATGACCACGCGCCCTGAAAACCCGGATAAACTCTCCATCCGCGCATGGAACGGAAAAATCCAACTCCTCCCACACGAATGAACCTCGTCGGAATTGGCTACGACGTCCACCGCTTCGCGGATAATCGCGCACTCATCCTCGGCGGCGTGAACATCCCGCACACGCACGGCCTCGATGGACACAGCGACGCCGACGTGCTTTGCCACGCCATCGCAGACGCCATCCTCGGAGCCATCGGCGAACGAGACATCGGCCATCATTTTCCAAACACCGACCCGGAATGCAAAGGCATGTCCTCCCTCGAAATCGTCCGCCGTGCCGTCGAACTCGTCACCGAACAGGGCGGACGCTTGAACAACATCGACTGCACCCTTATCTCAGAGGCTCCGAAAATCGGCCCGCACCTCGACGCAATGAAACGCAACCTCGCCGTTGTCCTCTCACTGGAGCCGAAGCGAGTCGGCATCAAAGCCACGACCAACGAGCGACTCGGCTTCCTCGGTAGACAGGAAGGCATCGCAGCGATGGCCGTCGCGAGTGTCGAGCTGCCTTAGAAAAAAACACTTTGCCGAAATAATATTTCTTCGATTCTCACATCACACTAGACCAAAAGCACTGCCACTACACTTCCTTATGAACCTCTCCAAACTGCTCCGACTCACGCTCCTCATCATTTCCAGCGCGTTGGCCGTCAATGCTGCCCCTCGCGAACTTGTAACAAGCGCAGACGGGGGCGGAAATCTGGAACGTGGCAACAGGGAGAACGGCGTGGCACAGGCGAATCTTACGCTCAAGCGCGACGGCACTTTCAGTCTGAATCTCATCAGCGCAAACGTCGTAAACTTCAACGGCACATGGCAGGCTGCGGACAAAAACAGCATCTACCTGGAGGTCACCTCCGCTTGGGGCCGCTCAGCCGAGGCTACTGGCAAAATTGAATTGGATGGAGCAAAAAGCGGCAACTACCGCATCGATAGCATCAAAATCGCAGGCACGCAGCGCGGTGAAGTCATCAAGGCCCGCTTCAAGACCGGAGCCGATGCGCCTGTAATCGTTCAGGAGCGTCCACATCCGCCCGTCGTGGTTGTCCCGCCGCCTGCACCCACCCAGCTCATTAATTCCACACGCGGAGGCAGGGGCGTCTTTCACATGGCGGGAACACCACCCTACCGCCTGACGCACGCCTTTGTGCAACTCTTCGACACAGGACGCGTCTACTTAAATGTTTTTGGGGAAATCAATCTCGGCTACGTCGGAACATGGAGGGATGCGGGGAGCGGTAACGTCCGCCTAGATGTGCGCGGTGGAATCGCCAACGAACGCATCACAGGAATATTGAGTCTTACGGACCGTTCATTCACCAACGTGACCCTCGACGGAACTGTCAGCGGCAACTTCTATAAAATCGAATTCGACGTCCGGTGAGCGTCGCAGCCGCCGCGCTTTTCGATTCTGCCTTTCTGGCGAAACTTGAGCAACTCCATCTGCTCGCGAAAAAGCTCTTCCGCGGTGAACACCGCGCCGAACGCCGCTCGCGCCAGACGGGCAGCAGCCTCGAATTCGCAGACCACCGCGAATACTCCCCCGGCGACGAACTCCGCAATATAGACTGGCCCGCCTACGGACGCCTCGATCGCCTCTTCGTAAAACTCTACGAACAGGAGCAGGATTTGCCCGTCCACTTCCTCCTAGATGCCAGCGCCTCGATGCGATGGACGCCTTCGTCATCCGACATTCGTCATTCGAAATTCGCGTCAGCGTCCCGCATCACCGCCGCCCTCGCCTACATCGCCCTCGCTAATTTGGATCGCGTGAACATTCACTGCTTCGCTTCGGATATTCTTGGCGAACTCGGAATCGCCCGTGGAAAAGCGCAATTCCACAGCGTCCTCGATTTTCTACGCAAAGCCCCCGCTCCCGATGGCCCGACACAACTGCTGCCGTGTGTGCGTGCGTTCACGCAGCGCGTGAAAAGGCGCGGCCTCGTCTTCGTGCTTAGCGATTTTTTTGATCCCGCCGGCTACGAAGAAGCGCTGAGCCTCCTGCGTCACAGCCAGTTTGAAGTCTACACGATCCAAATCCTCGACCCAGCCGAACTTTCGCCCGCCCACGTCGGCGACCTCACGCTGCTCGAAACGGAAACTGACAAAGCGCTCGATCTCACTGTCAGCGAAAATCTCATCCGCCGTTACTGCGACGAAATCGCCACGTTCAACGGCAGCCTCGAAAACTTTTGCCTCCAGCGCGCCATCGCCCACGCCCGCGTGACGACCGATGTCCCCTTCGAGGACATCGTTCTCCGAATTCTGCGCGACGGCATGATGCTCCAATGAAAACGCGCCTCGCATGACATTTCTCCATCCATGGGCTGCGTGGTTTCTCGCGGGCGTGCCGCTCATCGTGCTGCTGTATTTCATGCGGCTGAAAAGGCGCGCGCTTCCCGTCAGCACGCTCATGTTCTGGCAGCGCATCGTCAATCAGAGCGGACGTCGCTCGTTCTTCCAGCGGTTGCGCCACCTGCTTTCACTCCTGCTAAACCTACTCATTTTCACACTGCTGATCGCCGCGCTCGCGCGCCCGCTGCTGGAGCACAGCATCCAGAACGGTGCGAGCACAGTCCTCATCCTCGACGCCCGTGCGAGGATGAACGCCGTCGAGCACGACGGACAGACGCGCTTTGCGAAGGCGCTGTCCGTGGCGCGTGGGCACGCGCACCAAATCTCGGGCCGGCAGCAACTCGCGCTCATCGTTCTCGGAGCAAGGCCGACAGTCGCCGTTCCATTCACCTCCGATGAAAAGCCTCTGCTCGATGCGCTAAATTCAGCGCGCCCCACCGAAGCCACTGGTGACTTGAACGCCGCGCTCGCACTCGCCGACTCGTTGCTCGCATCACGCAAAGGCAAAAATCACATCGTGCTCATCAGCGACCGCGAGCCGCAGCCCTCCGCTCTCCGCTCTCAGCTCTCCGCTCTCAACATTGCCACTTCGCTTGATAATCTCGCCATCACGCGCTTCGCCACGCGCCCGTTGCCCGCAAGCCCGGAGACAAGCGAACTCCTGCTGGAGATCCAGAATTTCGGTCGCGCAACAGCCAGCACCGATGTCGAACTCTCCTACGACGGGCGCCTCCTCGATGTTAAGCCCTTCACCCTCGCACCCGGCGAACGTCGCCTCGAAACTTTCACCTCAGTCCCCCGCCCCGCCCGTTCCGCGCGCGGCTGGCTCAAGGCCCGCATCAGCACGCCGGATGCGCTCACGCTCGACAACGTCGCCTACGCCACGCTCCCCACCACCCGCACAGCGCGAGTGCTGCTTGTCTCGCGTGGTAACGCCTTTTTGGGAAAATTCCTGTCCGTGGATGCGAGCGTGAAATTCCAACTCATCGCGCCTGAAACATGGCAGCCATCGCTCGCGCCGAAATTCGAAGCCGTGATTTTCGACAACACACTGCCCGCCGACTTCAACCTCGCCAGCACGCAGGGAAATTTCCTCTTTCTAAAGAGCACGCCCTTCGCCGCAGCGACGCCGCTGGAGCAGCCGCTCGTCACCGACGTGGACGCCGCACATCCCGCAACCCGCAATGTGAGCCTGCAAAACGTCTCCATTCTCCATGCCGCCGCGCTCACGCTTCCACAGCCGCACGACGGATGGGTTTTCGCCGCACCGCTCCGCTCGTTCGATCACGCATTGCTCATCACCGGCGAACGCAAGCAGCAACGCATCGCCGCACTCGCATTCGATGTTTTGGAAAGTGATCTACCGCTGCGTGTCGCGTTCCCGCTGCTGATGAACAACACGCTGCACTGGCTCGCTGGCGAGCAGTCAGGGATGCAGCAGTCCGCGCAAAGCGGCGAAACCATCACGCTCACCGAAGGACAACGCATCAGCGCGAATCCCGTCACCTCGGAAAACGAGCCGGTATCAAAGCCGGACATCGCTCATTTTTTCCGGCCCATGAACAACGGCTACTACGCGCTCAGCGACGGTGATAACATGCGATGGATCGCTGTGAATACGTTCAGCGCGGACGAGTCCGACTTACGCACCAGCGGCGGCAATATACAGACGTCGCCGCCCTCCATTGCACTGGGTAGTTTCAGCAACTGGTCGTTTTGGCGCTGGCTTGCATTCACAGCCTTTGCGCTGCTCGTCGCAGAGTGGTGGTTTTTTCATCGGAGGAAGACGGAATGAATTTTGAAATCGCCCAACCGTGGCTTCTCCTCACGCTGCTCGCGCTACCGCTGTTGCTACTGGGGCAGCGACGCTCACTCGCGGATTTCACACCATCTCAGCGCCGCACGTGTCTTGCGGTTCGCGCACTCATCCTCTCGCTCATTGCACTCGCGATGGCCGGGGTGCGAGCGTTGCTTCCTTCATCGGAGCTTGGCGTGCTGTTTATCGTGGATGGCTCTGCAAGCATTTCGCCGGAGGCAGCGAAAACGGCGCGTGACTTTGTAAGTGCTGCACTGTCATCACAGCGGACCGGCGACCAGACGGGCGTTGTCGGCTTTGGAAAAAGCACCGAGGTGTGGCAGCCTCCGATAGAAAACGCTGTGCGACTGGAATGGCCGCCTCTTCACGATGCGAAGGCATCCGACATCGGCGGCGCGATCGATTTTGCCAGTGCGCTCTTCGCCGCCGATCAATCGCCGCGCGTCGTGCTGCTGAGCGACGGCAACGACACGGGCGGGCGCGCATTGGAAACAGCAACCCGGCTCGCACGCGCAGGTATCGAGGTGTGGACTGTGCCGCTTCGCAATCCGACGAAACCCGAGGTGCTCGTCGAGCGCGTGGACGTGCCATCGCGCATGAAACTCGGCGAGCCGTTCGACCTCACTGCGAACATCCGCAGCAATGTCGCGACGCGCGCGAAGGTGCGGCTTTATCAAAGCCAGTTCCTCATCGCGGAGCGCGAAATGAATTTGAAAGTCGGAGACAATGATTTCCGGACGCCGGGTCTTAAGCCCGATGGGAACTTCGTCCAATACGAAGTCGAAGTTGTGCCGGAGCAGGACACCACGATTGAGAACAACCGTGCGACCGCCGTTGCAAGTATGCGCGGTCAACCGCGAGTGTTGCTGGTGGATGGGGATTCTGAGAAAGCGCGGCCGCTCGCCGACATCCTTCGTGCCGATAAGATTGCCGTGGAATTGCGCGGGCCGAACGGCGCACCGCGCACTTTGGACGACTTGCAGCAATTCGATCTCTTCCTGCTCAGCGACCTCTCCGCGCTCACGCTCGGTCGCGAGCAGATGGAACTATATCGCCGCTGGGTGCAGGATTTCGGCGGAGGTTTTGTTTTGCTCGGCGGCGAAAACAGCTACGGAGTCGGCGGCTATTTTCGCACACCCATCGAGCAAATGCTGCCGGTTCGCATGGAGCACAACGACCGCGAGGAATTGCCGAGTGTCGCGCTGCTCATCGTGCTCGACCGTTCCGGCTCGATGTCCACACAGGTCGCCGGGCAGACAAAAATGTCGCTCGCCGATCAGGGCGCGGCGCTCGCGCTGAATGTGCTGGGCGCGCGCGACTACTTCGGCGTGCTCGCGGTGGACACGCGCGCCCATGTCGTCGCCCCCCTCGCAAAGCACGGAGCAAAGGAGCCTGTCGTTCAAAAAATCCTGAGTATCACAGCGGGCGGCGGCGGCATCTACATCTACACTTCGCTCGCCGAAAGTTTGCAGGCATTGCGCGACGTGAACGCGCGCATCAAACACGTCATCCTTTTCTCCGACGCTGCGGATGCAGAGGAAAAGAGTGCGGGCGAACAGACCGACGGTGCGCAAGGCAGCGGCACAGCACTCGATCTTGTGTCTGCAATGGTCGCAGCAAAAATCACCACGAGCGTCGTCGCACTCGGCACCGAGCAGGACAAGGACACGTCATTCCTCCACCAACTCGCCGAGCGCGGGCAGGGTCGCTTTTACCTCACGAGCGATGCGACCACGCTGCCGCAAATTTTTTCAACCGAGACGATGAAAGTCTCGCAGTCCTCGCTCATCGAGGAACCAACGCAGGCCGTGCCCGTGATGAAGAGCGCACTCACAGCCGGCATTGACTGGGCGCAGTCGCCATTGCTGCTCGGCTACAACGCGACGAAACCGAAACCGACCGCCGACGTGCTGCTCGCGACCGAACGCGGCGAACCGTTGCTGGCGACGTGGCGTTATGGGCTTGGCAATGCAGCAGCGTTCACAAGCGATGCGAAGGCGAGATGGGCGAGCGAATGGCTGGCGTGGACGGGATACGGGAAATTTTGGACGCAGCTCGTGCGCGGACTGCTTCGCAAGAGCGGACCTGCTGCGTTTGAAGTCACACGACGCGAGGAAGGCGACCGGCTGGAACTGCGCGTGGATGCGGTGACGACAGACGGCACTTTCCGCAACCGTCTGCCGATCACAATCACTGCACGCACGCCGGATGATGCTACGCAAAGCGTGACCGCCAGTCAGGACGCGCCCGGCAGCTACCGCGCATCGCTCGCACTGCCTGCGGAAGGCACGACCGTCATCAACATCAGTTCGCCCGAACTTCCCGACGGCGGCCTCGCACTCGCTCACACGCGAAGTTACCCGCGCGAATTCCTCAGCACGGATACGAATGAATCCCTACTGCAACAAGTCGCCGCTGCGGGTGGCGGGAAATTCGCACCACAGCCCAGCGAAATCTTCACACGGATGGAACACCCGCTCCAGCGTAGGCGCGACATCACCGACTGGCTGCTCATCGCTGCGATATTGCTGCTGCCGCTGGATATTTTCCTGCGCCGCAGAACATGGAGGCAGGCGCCGTGATCGAAGTCGTCCACCAACGCGGACTGTATCTGCCCGCCCACGATCTGTGGCTCGACCCCGAGCGCAGACGAGACTTTGCCTTTGTCTCGCATGCACACGGCGATCACACAGCAGGACACGCCAGCGTGCTCGCGACAAAGGCAACCGCGCGTTTGATGCGTGAGCGAGTGCCGGGGAAACGCAGCGAATACACGCCGGAGTTTGGCGAAGTCTGGGAGGTTTGCGATGGACGCGCTGTGTTGCTCCCGGCGGGTCATGTGCTCGGCTCGGCACAGTTGTATTTCGAGGGCGAAGGCGGCTCGCTGCTCTACACGGGTGATTTTAAACTGCGCACCGGATTAAGCGCGGAGAAGTGCGAGTGGCGACACGCGGAGACGCTCATCATGGAAACAACCTTCGGTCTGCCCAAGCATCGTATGCCGCCAGCAGAACAAGTGTTCGCGGAGATGGTCGAGTGGTGTCGCGCGGCACTCGCCGATGGTGTGACTCCGGTGTTGCTCGGCTACGCGCTCGGCAAGGCGCAGGAGATTATTTGCGCGCTCATTGCTGCGGGATTGGTGCCAATGTTGCATCACAAAGTCTGGCAAATGACGCAGCTCTACCACGAGTTGCGTCCAGATTTTCCAAAGGGCTCGGTGCGCTTCGACGCGGGAGACCCGAAGGGCAAGGTGCTCGTCTTTCCTCCACATCTTGCGAGGGAGAAAGTGCTGGATCGCATCAAGAAAAAGCGGACCGCTGTCGTGACCGGATGGGCTCTCGATAAGAACGTGACCTATCGCTACGGCTGCGACGCAGCATTTCCGCTGAGCGACCACGCGGACTACGACGAGTTGCTACGTTACGTCGAACTCGTGCAGCCGAAGCGCGTGCTCACAGTGCATGGCTTCGCAGCGGAGTTTGCCGCTGACTTGCGCAGACGTGGTGTCGAGGCATGGGCGCTCGCGCAGGAAAACCAGCTCGAACTCACGCTCCCGCAATAGCTACGCGAGCGACTTCGCGGCATCGACGACGGACTGAGAGGTCATGCCGAGGATTTCCATGACTTTGTTGCCGGGCGCGCTGATGCCGAAGCGATCAATGCCGATGACTTTGCCGTCGAGTCCCACGTATTTCCACCAGAGCGCGGAGACGCCCGCCTCGATGGCGACGCGCTTGCGGCACGAAGGAGGGAGCACTTCGTCACGGTAGCTCTGCGGTTGCTGATCGAAACGATAGAAGCTCGGAACGCTGACAACGCGGACGCCTTCACCGAGGGTCTTGGCTGCGGCGACGGCGTGTTGCACTTCGCTGCCAGCGGCGAGGAGGATTGTTTTCAATGCGCCGGTTTCCTTCACCAAAATGTAGCCGCCTTTGAGCACGCCTTCGCGACGGGTCTGCACGCTGGCTTCATTGAGCATCGGCACGACCTGACGCGTGAGCGAGAGCAGTGTGGGGCCTGTATTGCGCTGAAGCGCTGCTGCGAATGCACCGGCGGTTTCCTCGGGATCGGCGGGACGGATGACGTCGAGATTTGGAATTACGCGCAGGCCGCTGACGGTCTCGACCGGCTGATGCGTTGGACCATCTTCGCCGACGCCGACGCTGTCGTGCGTGAAAATGTAGATCGTGCCGAGCCCGCTCAACGCCGCGAGGCGAATGCTGCCGCGGCAGTAGTCGGCAAATACGAGGAATGTCGCACCGCTTGCGCGGAAGATGCCGTCGTAAGCGATGCCGTTCATGATGCCGCACATGCCGTGTTCGCGGATGCCGAAGCGGATGTTGCGACCGCTCCAGTTTGCGGGGGTGAAGTCCTTGCTCGAATTGATGTAGTTCAGCGTGGAGCCGTAAAGGTCGGCGCTGCCGCCGATGAGATTCGGCACAGCGTCGGCGACTGGCTGGAGCACGTCGCTGCCTGCTTTGCGCGTGGCGATTTTAGCATCGGCTGGAAATGCGGGGATTTTGCTGAGCAAGTCAGCAGGGACCTGCGCGTCGAGCTGTTTTGCGAGTTCGGGATTCGCCTGCTGCCACGCGGCAAAGGTCGTCTTCCACGCTGCGTATTTTGCAGCGAGTGACTTGGCGTGCTCGGCGAAATAAGCGCGTGTCTCCGCGCTCACAAAGAAGTGCTCGTTCTCCGGCAGTCCGAGCGCCTTGCGCGCGCCTTCGATGAATTTCGCGCCACCCTCGCCGTGCGCCTTCGCCGTTCCGGCGACTTCAGCAATCCCCTTCCCGATGAGTGTCTTTGCGATGATGAGCTGCGGCTTGCCCGTGGCTGCCTTCGCTTTTTCAAACGCAACGAGGAACGCCGCCATGTCGTGACCGTCCACCGTCTGCACATTCCACTCGATGGCCTCGAAACGCTTCGCCGCGTCTTCGCTTTGCGAAGCAGCCGCCATCGCGTCGAGCGTCACGTCATTGGAATCATAAATCAAAATCAGATTATCGAGCTTGTAGTGACCTGCAAAACCCGCCGCCTCCATCGCCACGCCTTCCTGCATACAGCCGTCGCCCGCGAGCGCGACGATGTGGTTGTCAAAAATCGTATGCGCGCTCGTGTTGAATTTCGCCGCCGCCATCTTCTGCGAAACCGCATAGCCGACCGCGTTGCTGATCCCCTGCCCCAGCGGCCCGGTCGTCGCCTCGACTCCCGCAGTCTCGTGAAACTCCGGATGTCCCGGCGTGCGCGAATGCAGCGCGCGGAATTTTTTCACCTGCTCGTGATCCACGCTCGCGTAGCCGCTGAGATGCAGCCAGCCGTAGAGGAACATCGAGCCGTGCCCCGCGCTGAGGATGAAGCGATCGCGATTCAGCCATTTCGGGTCGGCGGGATTATGCGAAAGAGCGTGACCATAAAGCACCGCACCAATCTCAGCGCAGCCGAGCGGCAGGCCGAGATGGCCGGAGTTGCAGGCGTGAACGGCGTCCATGGCGAGGCCGCGGGCTTCATTGGCGGCGCGGGAAAGAGCAGATGTATTGAGATTCATTGGTGTGTTTTTCTAAGTGTGAAAAAGAGCGCGCAGAGTAGGAGCCCATGCGAAGGCGTCAAGAACGCAGCCAGCGGCCTGCTTTTCTCAGTATAAATCACCCATCGGCGCAAAAAAATCTTGCCGTAGAGAGCGCCACACCTATTTTGCGCGCCCTCGCATCCGCGATTCCGGGGTAGCTCAGTGGTAGAGCGGTCGACTGTTAATCGACTGGTCGTAGGTTCAAATCCTACCCCCGGAGCCATTTCAACCACTCAGACAGCCAACCCAAGCTTGCTTTCAACTTCAGCTCTGGCTGTGTTTTAAAAAATGCGCTGGTTACTCCTCTCCTGCTTACTATCAATTTCCACGGCACTGGCGCTGGGTGAGCCAGCGGATCAAAGTAAAATTTTGCCCGCCGGCACCGCACCAATAGTTTCCGATAAACCATCCGGACAACAGGTGCCTACGCTCATAAAGGAAGAAGGCCCTGCTTTGACTGTAAAGCAGGAGGCACCCCAAAAAAACCGCGCACAGGAACAGAAAGGGCCCCTTCCTGAAAATGATCCCCACTCCCTCATGACGATAGATCCAAAGACCGCGACTGAGCGTGAACTGCAAGACCAACTCGCTACAAAAATGCGCTCTTTGAACGGCCATAAGGACAATGCGGACATAGAAGATACTAGGAAAGAAATCCGGAAGGAAGAGTTGTGGGAGGATTTCAAGTGGCCGCTTTATATCGTAGGCGGTATCTTCCTCTACTTCATTCCCACGCTACTTAGCCTGAAGAGGAACGATTTAAAAAAAGTGTTTTTAATCAATCTCCTCAGCGGCTGGACTGTAGCTGGCTGGATATACGCACTGGTGCGGGCATACTCCAAAGACAGCGCTCCTCCTCCTGTGGACGAACATAGACGCAGGCGCCGCTCGAGCAGGAGCAGACGCCATTGAGAGCGGAACTGTCGCCCAAGCGGGCGGACTGATATCGTTCGCGATTACTTCCGACGACGGCGCGTCATCGTGAGCAAACCGATAAGTATGAGGCTGGCGCTGGCGGGCTCGGGCACGCTGGTGACGTTCCATGAGATGCCGTAGGGCTGCGTGTTGGCGTCGGCGATGGAGTCATAGACCTCGCCGCTCCACACGACACGGATGCTGTAGTTGCCGTTCGCTGGGGCGGTGATGTTTAAATGCTCGACGCTGGTGTATTGAGCAACGCTTTCGGCGATGAGTGTGGAGAGGTTGCTTTCGTCGGTGCGCCAGATCTGAAGACTGAGGTCATCCAGGCTGGCGTCCACACTGGTCTGGGTGAGTTGATCAAAAGTGCGGTCGGCAAACCATGAGAGCGTGGCGGTGAAGGTGTCGCCGGCGAGGATGGATTCGGTGATGATGTAATCCACAGGACTGCCGAAACTGACTTGACCGTAGTCCCAGCCACGACGGAGGACGTTACCGCCGCCGAGGCCGGGGAGTCCGGCGGTGGTATTTAGGCCGAGGATGCGGATGCCGGCGGGAAGTGGGTCGCCAATTTGGATGCGGTATGCGTCCACGAGATTGAGTGCACCTGCTCCGACGACATAGTCGAGCGCCTGCGTGGTGCGGATGACACCGCTATCGAGATGCTGACCATTGTCCCATCCGGGTGTCTTCGTCGCGGCGGTCATCAGGATGGCTTTGATGACGCGGGGGTCGTTGATTTCACCACCGCCGAAAGATTTCCCCGCGTCCACCATGAGCGCGGCGGCTCCGGCGACGATGGGTGCGGCGAAACTCGTGCCGCCCATGTCGGGAATATAATACTGGCCTTGGAATGCGCCGACAGTCGGGTCGCTGCCGTGGATGTGTCCACCGGTGAGCCCCCCGTAAAATGCAAGTGAGAGGTTGTCGCCGGGCGCGGCGATGTCCACGGCGGCACGGACGTGCGAAAGCGTGATGTTTGTGACGGGATTGTAGAAGTCATTCGGCCCGCGGCTGGAGAAACTGGCGACGAGTGAAAAGGGATTGAGACCAGTGTCGCCGGTGAGGGCGGCAACGGAGATCCCGTTGAAGCCCGCAGCAGGACTGCCCACTGTGCCAATAGTCGGCCCTTCATTTCCCGCTGCGAAAACACCGACCGCTCCCGATGCGCGCAGAATCGCGTCAATGGTGACTGTTTCAAAATTCGCGCCGGTAGGTTCGCTGAAACCCCAACTACTATTGATGACGTTCGCGGTGTGTCCATTCACGCCGGTGAGCAGTGGCTTCGTGTAGCCGTAGAGGAAACTCGCATCCGTGATCTCGAAGCTGCCTACATATTGGTCAGTCGGGCCGCCGTTCCACTGGGTCGCGATGGCCGAGGACCAGAGCGTGGCCTGCGGTGCGATGCCGTCTTGAAATGTGTAGAGTCCGTTCCCATTGATGGCCTGACCGACCATCGTCGCGTGCCAGTCGAACTGCCCCAGCGAAGTGCCGGTGATTGCGGGGTCGCTGAGGAAAGTGCTGACCTGCGTGAGCGTCTCGTGGCCGTTCCAGACATAGCCCGCCTCGATGTTCGCCACGATGGCATCCGCACCGAAGTAACCCTCGTAGTAGTAGAGGTCGGCCCCGATGGCCGCATTGATGTAGAGGCCGTTAAAGATGCTCGTGCCGGAATTGCTGCCGACAAGCGCGAAGGCAGGCGTCGCCGCAAGAAGGAGCGCCGCAAACACGCCGAGGCGTCTTTTACGAAAAGTGGAAATGGGTGAAGGTTGGGAATCGAGCGGGGTGCTCATGCGGGCGGGAAAATGGAGAATCACGGCGCTTTTGCCAGCACTCTTTTTGTCATCAACAACTCCCCTTCCCCCGCACCACCATTGTTCCGCCATCGCCACAAAACAAAAAGGCCACCCGTCCCGCTCAAGGCCGTTTGGAAAAAGCAAATGCAACGCAGGCCAGCGAGCTAGGGAAACGCTGATTTAATCAGGTCTTGGTTTTTGAACCGCTAATTTCCACTAATCTCCGCTGATTTTCCAGAGATGTGCCTCACAATGATTAGCGAAAATCAGCGTAGATTAGCGTTCCCAAAGTGCATCGTGCAATACATCAGCGTTTCCCTAGCAACCGAGATCATCGAGATTCCAGTTGACGGTCTATTCCTCCGCCAGCTTACTCCCCAACCATGCAAAATAAATCCCTGATAAGTTTGAGTTTTTTGATTTCGTTAGCCGCCGCCAATTTGCTGGAACATCCCGCCGTCGGTGCGGAACCATTAAAGAAGCCGACGAAGGAAGAAGCTGACCTGAAGGCCAAAAAGGCGGACGCGGAAATTGACGCTTACTTTAAAAACAAAGCGATAACCAGCATCCAAGTCGTCATCGAGCCCTCCCCCGGTGTAGTCAAGCCGCTCTCTCAACTGGCCGCCGAGCCTCGGAAGTATGCTAAGGCCACCATCACCGAGGGGGGCAATGTCTATCCGGGGGTCGGTGTTCATCTTCGTGGTGGGCTCGGCAGCTTCCGCCCCGTCGGAGAAAAAGCCGGCTTCACCATCAACATGGATAAGTTCGAAGGTAAGTTGAGCTTTCACGGCATGGGCAAGTGGTATCTCATGAATTCGGCGCAGGATGGCAGCTACATCTCGGAACTCATCTCCAACGAAATGCTCCGCGCCGCAGGTGTGCCCGCCCTGCGCATCAAACACGCCATCGTCACGCTCAACGGCCAGCCCAAAGGCTTCTACTGTTTGAAGGAAGGTTACGACTCCCACTTTTTCAAAAGGAACTTCCCTGACCCGACCGGCAATTTTTATGACGGGGGATCACTGGAAGGTGGCGTCCACATCTGGCAGCGAGATATCGACAATCCGCTCGAACTTTTGCGTGGCAAGGGCGATGTGAAAGACCGCGCCGACCTCAAGGCTTTGGTTGCCGCCTGCCGCGAACCCGATGCGAAGAAACGCTGGGAGTTGCTCGAGAAGCTGCTCGACATGGATGTTTTCATCAGCGGCTTCTGCATCCAGGCCATTCTCGGGGACTGGGACGGCTATGTCTTCCACAAGTGCAACTACCGCGTTTATCACGATCCCAAGCGCAACAAGCTGGTCTTTCTCCCATCGGGCCTGGACCAGGAGTTTGGCAATCCCGACCAAGGTTCGCTCGTTCCGCCGATGCAAGGCATGGTCGCCAGCGCCGTCTATAACACCCCCGAGGGCAAGGCCAAGTATTTGCAGCGCATGGCGGAGATCAACACCACGATCATGAACACGGAAAAATGGCTCAAGCGGATCGACGAACTCCAGGCCCTCCTCCAACCGGCGATCACCAGCGTGGATGCGAAGGCCGGTGCCGAATACCCGAATCAGATCAAAAGGATTCGCGACTTTTTTACCATCCGTCCGAAAAGCATCGAGCGACAGCTCAAGACGGCAAAATAGAAGTGCCAGGGCTCGCAAGCGCTCCGTCGGAGAGCATGATGCGTGAATCAACGACCCAAGCTCAGCGACTGGTTAGCCGTTGCGGTCATTGGGATTCAGGAGGGTAAGTCTTGTATTGGTCTGCCGTGAGCTTGCCGAGCTTGATAAGCTTTTTCTGAACACCGCCGATACCTCGATTGAGCGCCTTGGCGAGTTCCGGGATGGTAGCATGCGCCTCAAATCCATCGGTCAGCTGCTTTAATTCGGCGGGCGTCCAAGGCGGCTGAGATTGTTTCGCGGATGGTTTGGTCGCAATACCGTTGGGCGGTTGAACTGGCTTCGCAATTGCAGTAGCCGTCTGCGGCTGGGCGACAGGGGGCTTTGGTTGTTTGGGTGATTCAGTAGGCTTGGTGTGCTGCTGACTCGCAAAGTAAGGGATGAGAAGCTCAATTTCGTTACATAGGCGCTCAAAATCTGACGGGACGTCGTCAGCCTCGAATCCATCTGGGTGTGCGGCTGCGTTACGAGCGATTGCGACAACCCGAATAGTGCGCGCCAAGACCGCTGGCAAAGTGTCCGAAAGGTCGTCAATGGCCTTGTGAAGCCCGCGACCAGTTACCTTGTAGTGTGTGCGAAGCAGCTTCTCGATGGCGTGCGACCGAGTGATGACCTTGCCAATAATGGTGTTGATGTCTGCTTCTTTGGCGCTCATGCGGCTTGTTTCACGGGTGACGGCTAGCGACGCCTAACTGGTGAGTGTGCGACTGGGAGATTTTTTGAGGCGCATATTGCGGATGGGGTAGCGGGGCGGGGAGTGGGGTGTCAATGACGGTTTCCGAAGCTCTCGCAAACCAAAGACGCGGGGCGAGTGCGGCACTTTTCCCGTGCGACGGAGTAGTCGGATTCGATGTGGGTGCGGTTGTTTATGGCAGCGGTGCGGGATTTTTTGCGGGGCGGGGTGAAAATGTGCTTGATCCCTATAAGTCATTTGCTTTCATCGCGGCACTCTCGGAACGGATGAATGCTCATCTTCCAGCTTTGCAAAAAATGGAATCAGTGGACCAAGGCGCGGTCCCGGCGGGGCGGTTTTGCCTTGGGGAAATGGGGGATCGCTTGCGGGTGGTGGGCGGGAATTTTTCACCACGAAGACACGAAGGCACTAAAAAGGGGAAGTATTTGCTCGCACGGAGGACACGGAGTTCGCGGAGGGGTGGGCGCTTTGTTCAAAAGATGGATTCTTTGCGGGAAAACCGTGGAATTTTTTTACCGCGAAGAAGCAAAGGAGCGAAGAAGTGGGAAGGCTTGAGGGAAGAGGGCGGGCGGTTGCTGGTGTTTGGTAGTTGCTTGGGCTATGCCGGAGTTGCGGAGAGCACGAGTGACTCTGGTTTTCACGCTAGAGTTTCTGCCAAGAGCACGAGCAACTCTGGTTTTCACGCTAGAGTTTCTGCCAAGAGCGCGAGCAACTCTGGTTTTCACGCTAGAGTTTCTGCCAAGAGCGCGAGCAACTCTGGTTTTCACGCTAAAAGCCTATTTTTTCGCTCAAAATGCACTGGTTTTGATGAAAAACACCCGTTTTTCAGCGAAAATGCCGCCTTTTTCCACGCCGATACCCTCCCGGCAGGCGCGAGATTCCCCGGCAAAAACGTGCCGCCTTCTTCCAGTAAAGTGAGCTGTGCGAAGACAGGAGTCGCAGCAGCGAGCAGTGTGAACAATAAGCGGATCAAGGTTTTCATTTTGGAACACGGGTGTCCGGTTGATGCG